>NZ_AP022612.1:4570655-5223606 GCF_010729895.1 Mycolicibacterium confluentis | reverse complement strand
GGCCGCCGAAGATCGTCGCGATCACGCCGGGCCGGAAGGTCAGTGGCCGTTCGGCATCGGCTGTGTTCCCAAAACCCATTGCCGTTCCGGTGTATTCGTAGTCGTCGTAGTTTCCGTAGTCGAAGATCTCCTGCACCGTGATCGACGCCGCCCGCGTCACCAGGCTCAGCGCGGCGTGTACGGCGGTGTCGCCGGAGAACCCGGGATCGATGCCGTTGACATACAGCGAGGAGTTGCCCGCGGCGCAGGCCTGCTCCAGCGGAACCCGCAGCCAGTCATCGGCCTGGCGTGGCGTCACCAACCAGACCATCGACGTTCCCACGACGTTGATTCCGGCGGCGAGCAGAGCCGACATCTCGCTGAGCGCCTCCATCGGTCGGGTCTCGCCGAGGGCGGTGTACACCACGCAGTCCGGTGCAAGGGCGATCAGCGCGTCGACGTCGTCGGTGGCGACGATTCCCGTCGGCTCGGTGAGCCCGCACAACTCCGCCGCATCGCGGCCGACCTTGGCCGGATCGGCGGCGTGCACCCCGACCAACTCGAGATCGGGACGGCCGATGATGGCGCGCAGTGAATGCTGGCCGACATTCCCGGTGGAGTACTGCACAACTCTGCGCATACGGCGGATCCGTCCTGTCAGCGGTCGTTTCCCACATCTTGAACGGACACCCACGTCCCGCGTCTTGAGTTCCGCTGATCTGTTGACTCCGCTCAAGATAGTCATCACTATCTTATTACTTAAGAGAGTGGCCGCTATCCAAATAAGCGAGGAGATGGGTACGTGGGCGCAGTCATCATGCTCGGAACCCTGTTCGGGTTGATCGTGCTGATCGTCGGCCCCACCGATCAGTTCTATCCCGGCGTGGAGAACCAACCGTTGCACGGCGGCTACGACTCAGCACACCAACGCCCGTAGTTATGGGCCTCGATCAGGCCGTGAATCCGGGCCGGGCGGCCTTCCCGGAGCTCGTTGGCGGTGCGTGCTGGGCGAGTAGTGTCGGCACCAGGATCAGGGGCAGGATCAGGGGCGGAAGCGGGGGCGATAATGCGCACCATCGCATTGGAGGAGCACTTTCTCACCGGCGAGCTCGCCCACTACAGCGATGCCACCCGCGAACTGGCCCAGCCCCAAATCTGGGCGGAGGCCTCCAGACGGCTGACCGACCTCGCCGAACAACGACTGGCGGACATGGACACCGCTGGGGTCGACGTCGCGGTCCTGTCGTTGACCGCACCGGGCATTCAGGCCGAGCCGGATCCACAGGTCGCGGTGACCCGTGCGGCCGAGGCCAACGACTTCTTGGCTGGGCTGATCGCCGCCAACCCGACCCGATATCGAGGTTTCGCCGCGTTGCCGCTGCAGAACCCGGATGCTGCCGCCAAGGAACTTGAGCGTTCCGTCGAGCAGCTCGGGATGTGTGGGGCCCTGGTCAACGCCCACACCTTGGGCGTCTATCTGGACGCGCCGCCGTTGCGGGCGGTGTGGGAGTGCGCCGAAGCCCTGGACGTCCCGCTGTACCTGCACCCGGCGAACGGTTTCGATACTCCCCACGTCATCAGCGGTCACCCCGAGTTGATCGGGCCGATGTGGAGCTGGGGCACCGACACCGCAACGCATGCGCTGCGGCTGATCTTCGGCGGGGTCTTCGATGACTTTCCCGGCGCCACACTGCTGCTCGGGCACATGGGCGAGAGCCTGCCCTACTCGCTGTGGCGGCTGGACTCACGGTGGGACTGGCACCGCCACCACGGCGTCGAGCTGGCACTCGGGCACCCCTCGCAGTATCTGCGCCGCAATCTCTTCGTGACCACCAGCGGGGTGTGCGACAACCCGCCGCTGCTGTGCGCGCTGTCGGCGCTGGGGCCTGAGCACGTGCTTTTCGCCACCGACTACCCGTACGAGGACATCGCCACCGCGACCGCCTTCCTGGCCGAAGCGCCGATCACCGAGGCTGATCGCGCCAAGATCAGTCACCTCAACGCCGAGCGTCTGCTCCACATCGCTCCGTAACCCGGTCGCCGGGCGACAGCGACTCGACGTGGGGCACCACTGTGGCCGCACCGCGCTGCAGGGCGGATCGCGCAGCGTGTGCCACAACGTCTCCGGCCGCCGCGGCGTCGACCAAGGTGACTTCGTCCGCCAACTGCTCGGCCATCGCTTGCGCCAACGTCTCCGTCCAGCAGTTCGCGCGCGAGCAGTCGCGCAAGGTGTCCCCTGAGCTCAAGGAACTGCTCGCCGACTAGTCTGTCCGACGCCCAGGCCGGCGGATCAAGATCATTACGCCGGCCTGGGAACGGCAGTCGACCGAGGAGGTCTGGTGGAGACGTTCCCACGTCTCGGTGCGGAACCATCCGTCGCCGTCCGGCGGATGAAGGACTTCACCCGGCGTGGCTCCGACATTGGAATCTCCGACGATGAATGAGCCGACCCAGACCAGCACGCAGAGGCGGGGCCGCGCCTGGACGGCCGGCATGGCATCGGTGCTGGCCTTCGGAACCGTCCCGGTGGTGGCGATGTTCGGCCTGGCCGACGGCGTGAGCCCCAGTGTTCTGGTGACGCTTCGCGGTCTCTGCGCCATGGTCGGAATCGGACTGCTCTGCGCACTCACAGGGCGACTGCGCCGGATCCCGCTGGCCGCAGTGGTCTGGTTGGTCGTGGTCTGCGGTCCGCTGCACGGGCTTCAGGTGTTCGCGTTCTTCGGCTCGATGCAGCATGGCGGTGCCCAGACGGCCATCGTGGTCACGCACGTGTATCCGATCCTGGTGATCATCCTGGTGGCGCTGCGCGACCGCGTACCCGTGTCGTGGCGCTCGTGCCTCCTGGCATTGGCGGCCCTGAGCGGACTGATCATGGTCGCGCTGACCGGCGGTGCCACCGCTTCGCTGGCCGCCGTCGGCCTGGCGCTGGTGTGCGCCATGAGCTACGCGCTGTACCTGGTGGGCAGTGAACGGTGGGTGCATCGGATCGACACCGTCGTCGCGACCGGTCTGGTGACGACGGGTTCGACGCTGTCGATCGGCGCCGTCGCGCTGTTTCAGGGCGGGAGCTTCTCGCTGTCCGCGGCGGCGTGGCAGGTGACCCTGCTGCAGGGCCTGGTGCTGCTGCCCGTCGGGGTGTGCGGCGCGCTCTACGCGGTTCGCGGCATGGGCTCCGTGGCGATGGGTCTGCTGGGGATACTCGAACCCGTCGTCGGTGTCGTGCTGGCGGCCCTGGTTCTGCACGAAAGCCTGACGCCGCTTCAGTGGGCGGGCGGGGCCGTGGTCCTCGCCGCGTGCGCACTCGCGCCCTGGGCGGCCTCCTCCCGGACCCGCTCACACCAACACACGGGCGGGAAGGTGCGAGAGGAGACCCCTATTTCGTCGGTCTCGGCGCAGAACTGACGCAGGATCTCGACGCCCGACTAACGTGCGACTAGATTGCGGATGGCACCGCCTGTCATGTGCGCAATCGCGTTCTCGGCGATCAGCGCGCTGGCACCGCGGGGCCGACCGCCGGCGATGTGCGGCGTGATGATCACGTTGGGCAGATCCCAGAGGTCCGAATCGACCGGCAGAGGCTCGACTTCGGCGACGTCGAGGGCCGCCCCGCCCAACTCACCGTCACGCAGGGCACGCACGAGCGCGGCCTCGTCGAGAGTGCTGCCCCGCCCGACGTTGACCAGCCACGCGTGACTCGACAGCAGATGCAACTCCGATTCCCCAAGAGCGTGAGCGGTTTCCGGCGTCGACGGCAGGATCATCACCAGCACGTCGGCAGTCGGCAGCACCTCACCCAGCCGATCGCTGGACACCACGTCGACGCCGTCCTCGGTGCGTGCCGAACGGGCGATGCCCGTCACCCGGGCGCCGAGCATCCGCACCAGCGGGGCGAGGCTGCGGGCGATGCCGCCGAATCCCCAGATGACCACATGGGCGTCCTGCAGGGTCGTGAATGCGCGCTGATTCTCGAACGCCTGCAGAGCCACGAGTTCGCCCGCCCAGCGGTGTCCGATCTGCGCCCGGACGGTGCGCGAAAGTTGGCGCGCCGCAGCCAAGATCAACGCCAGCGCGTGTTCGCTGACGGTCGCATCGTGCAGGCCCTGACCGCCGGCGATGACCACGTTCTCGGCGAAACCCGCCGCCAGCGCGGAATCCGGCCCGGCGAACAGTGACTGCACGAACTCGAGCCGGTGCAGCCGCGTGGCCTCGCGCGCGAGCTGGGCGGGCGGATTGCCCCACACGACCAGCATCTGCGCGTCGGTGTGCTCCTCCGGTATCGGCTCTGCCACCGCGTACTGGACGACGACGACATCTTCGATCGGTTCAAGCTCGATCAAGGTGGTGTCTGGCACCAGAATTTTCATGCGACCCCCTGGCCTGAGCGATTCACCCGCTCATCATGAAGCCCGGCGCCGACGCTGTCAGCGGAAGCGGACGTTGAGCGTCGCGAGGCCGAAGATCTTCCGGCCACTCGACTTGGCGCCGACGAGGAGGACACCGGAACGGGTCTCGGGGTCCAGCGACTTGATCTTGCCGCTGTACTCGATCTCGGCGCCGGTGGCCGGCACGATCGCGGGCTGCGACAGGCGCACCGCGTAGCGGGTCACCGCGCCGGGATCACCCGTCCACGAGGTGACGAAGCTGTTGCCCAACCCCATCGTGAGCATGCCGTGGGCCAGCACGTCCTCCTGGCCGGCCAGCTTGGCGATGTTCTCGTCCCAGTGCAGCGGGTTGGCGTCGCCGGACACACCGGCGTAGTTCACCAGGTCGCCGCGGGACAGTCGGGCCTGCTGCGCCGGCAGTCCGTCACCGGCCTTGACGTCGTCGAACGCCGGCGACGCGGGCGTGCGCGTCGTGCCGCCCTGGGCGATGCGACGCTCACCCTCGGGGCGGAGGGTCTTGACGTAGGGCGCGTCGGTGTCCTGGGCGCCGAGCATGTTGATGCCGTGCATCATCACGCCCTGCACGGCGGGTCGGATCTCGGGATCCACTTCGTGACCTCCGACGCCGACGACGGTGGTGTGCAGCGTGTGCACGATCTCACCCGCGGTGTCGGTGAAGGTGTTCGTGACGGTGATCAGGTCGCGCCCGGCGATTCGGCGCACCGACGTCAGTTCGATGTCGATCTTGAGTTCGTCACCCTCAACGATCGGGCGGTGCTGCTCGAAGACCTCCTCGGTCTGCAAGTACATGTCGTAGCCGACGACGACCGACTCGAACATGCGCTGGTTGCAGGCCATCGCGGGGCCCGAGGTGAACGTCAACGGCGCAACCAGGCCGGAGTACCCCAGCGCCTTGGCGGCGTCGACATCCCAGTGTGCGGGGTGGTAGGACTGCACGGCCCGCGCGAACTCGCGGATCTTCTCGCGGCCCACGAGGTAGGTGCCGTCCATCTGGTAGTAGTGGCCGACGCGGGATTCAAGGGTCGACGTGTCTGCTGCTGCGGTCATGAATCTGCTCAACTCTTCTATCGGCGTATTCGCTGAGGGCGTCCCCAGCACCCTAACGCGCGCGCACCGTGGGCAAAAAAGCCGATCCGGGTCGGCGACGTCCCGATGAGTCTGCCGCCGCACGCGGGTCTACCCGATACAACCAAGTCATCGGGAGTCACGCATGGGTCTCATCCACATCGAACTGTTCGCCACGCTTGACCTCGTCGGGCAGGCGCCCGGCGGTCCCGACGAGGACCCCGAGGGGTTCACGTTCGGCGGATGGCAGGCGCCCCTGATCGACGAGGTGTCGGGGGCCCAGGTGGGCGCCGCCTACGCGGGCACAGACGCGCTCCTGCTGGGCCGGCGAACATACGACATCTTCGCTGGCTACTGGCCGCATCAGGAGGGCGGCGCGGACGACGACATCGCGACGCTGTTCAACCGCGTCCCCAAGTACGTGGCCTCCCGCGGCAACCCCGACCTCTCCTGGGCCGGATCCTCGCAGTTGGGCCCGGACCTGGCCGCAGCGGTGCGCGATGTCCGCGAGCGACACGAGAACGTGAAGGTCGTCGGCAGCCTGGACTTCGTGCAGACCCTGCTTCGCGAGAAACTCTTCGACCGCCTCGATCTCTGGGTGCATCCGATCGTGTTGGGCACCGGAAAGAAGGTGTTCGGCGGCGGCGCCGTACCCACCAATCTCACGCTTCTCGAGCCTCCCTCGGGCAGCCCCCACGGCGTCGTCTTACTGCGGTACGGGCTGGCCGACGGTGTTCCCGCGACCGGCGACATGGACGCACCCGATCGTGGGCGTTCCTGACGTCGAGGGATCCGGCGGTGGGTAGGGTTCGGCTGCGACCCAGGCACTGCTACTCACTGAGGAGTCATCGCGATGAGCGACACCGTCATGCTGGACGCTGCCACCGAGACCGGAGCGGCGATGGAGGAGGCCGTTGCGGTCTTCATGCTGCACCCGGAGAACTTCGGCGCCAGCGTCGCCGCCGGCTACGCCAACCCGCTGGCGGGTTACGTGGCGGGTCGTGGCGGAGTGCTGGGTGAGGCCAGCGGTGACACTGTCGGTGCGGTGTTCGCGGTCTTCGAACCGGTCGGAGTGGCGGCGCTGTGGGACGAGGGCGTCGCGGTGCGCGGCGCTGCGGGTGCGGCCGAGCAGTACTGGACGCAGGCAGCAGACTTCGGGCGCAAGTACCTGTCCGGTGCTGAAGGCCTGGAGCGGATCGCGGCGTTGGGTGAGAAGCTCATCGCCGCTACGCCCATCGCGGGCCTGCCGCTGTATGCCGGCTGGCGTGCGATGCCGTTGGCCGACGATGCGCCCGCGCGAGCGCTTCAGGTGATGTTCGTGCTGCGCGAACTGCGGGCCGCGGTGCACTTCAATGCACTGACGATCTCCGGCATCACCCCGATCGAGGCGCACATGCTCAACAAGGGGCCGCAGTACGCCTCGATGTTCGGCTGGGCGGAGCCGTACGCCGACGGAGCCGACAAGAAGGACCGCTACGACGAGGTCGAGCAGGCGACCAACCGGCGCATGTCCGAGATTTTCGCGGGTGCGCTCGAACCCGCCGAGGCCGAGGAGCTGTCCAGGCTGAGCACTGCGGCGCTGGCGTCGCTGAAGGCGGCCGTCCCCAGCTGATCTGCGACCATTGCGGCCATGACCGCAACGCTCGTCGCCAAGAATGTGGCCGGCGGATTCGCCCACCGCACCCTCTTCGAGGGCGTCGACCTGACCGTCGCGCCGGGGGATGTCATTGGGGTGGTGGGCGCCAACGGCGCAGGTAAGAGCACCCTGCTGCGGATCCTCGCCGGAAACCTCGAACCGCTCGACGGCACCGTCAGCGTCGCACCGATCGATGCGTTCGTCGGGTGGCTTCCGCAGGAGCATGAGCGTGTGCCGGGGGAGACCGTGGCGGCATACATCGCACGGCGTACCGGATGTGCCGAGGCGACCCTGGCGATGGAGACCGCGGCCGCGGCCCTGGCCGATCCGGACCAGGGCATCGAGGGCACGGATCCGTCGACGGTGTACGCCGCCGCGCTCGACCACTGGCTGGTCACCGGCGCGGCCGATCTCGACGAGAGGCTGCCGGCGGTGCTGGCAGACCTGGGACTCGACTCTGAGGCTGTGCGGCCCGAGACGACGCCCATGACCGCATTGTCCGGCGGGCAGGCCGCCCGGGTCGGGTTGGCCGCGCTCATGCTGTCGCGGTTCGACATCGTGCTGCTTGACGAGCCGACCAACGACCTCGACCTCGACGGCCTCGAACGCCTGGAGCAGTTCGTTCGAGACCTCCGCGGCGGCGTGGTGCTCGTGAGCCACGATCGCGAGTTCTTGGACCGCAGCGTCACCGCGGTGCTCGAACTCGACCTGGCGCAGAACACCACCAGGGTCTTCGGCGGCGGGTACGAGAGCTATCTCGAGGAGCGTGAGATCGCGCGCAGGCACCGGCGTGAGCAGTACGACGAGTTCGCCGACAAGAAGGCTGATCTGGTGGCCCGCGCCCGAACCCAACGGGAATGGTCGAGCCAGGGCGTTCGCAACGCGATGCGCAAGTCACCCGACAACGACAAGATCCGCCGGCGCGCCGCCACGGAATCCAGCGAGAAGCAGGCGCAGAAGGTCCGCCAGATGGAGAGCCGGATCGCGCGCCTCGAGGAGGTCGTCGAACCGCGCAAGGAATGGTCGCTGCAGTTCACCATCGGGTCGGCACCGCGGTCCAGTTCGGTGGTCGCGACCGTCGCCAATGCCGTTGTGCGACAAGGTGATTTCGTGCTTGGGCCAGTCTCGCTCCAAGTCGATGCCGGTGAGCGCATCGGGATCACCGGCCCCAATGGCGCGGGCAAGTCGACCCTGCTGAGGCTCCTGCTGGGACGTCTGCAGCCGAACGAGGGACGAGCGAGCCTGGGCGCGAACGTCGCGATCGGCGAGATCGATCAGGCGCGCGCCGAGTTCTCCGGTCCCGGTCGGCTGGTCGATCGCTTCGAGCAGCACGTGCCGACCTGGCCGACTGCCGAGGTGCGGACGCTTCTGGCGAAGTTCGGGCTCGGCGCCGACCATGTCGAGCGCTCCGTCGACGAGCTCTCCCCGGGGGAACGGACCCGAGCCGGACTGGCGCTGCTGCAGGCCTGCGGCACCAACGTCCTGGTGCTCGACGAGCCGACGAACCACCTCGACCTTCCCGCGATCGAGCAGCTTGAGCAGGCGCTGGACACCTACGACGGGGCACTGCTGCTGGTGACGCACGACCGGCGGATGTTGCAGAACGTCCGGTTGGACCGCTCCTGGCTGGTCGACGGCGGCCAGGTGTCCGAGCTGTAGTCAGAAGATCCGCAGCGGGGGCTCCGACGGGTGCACCCAGGTCTGCTCGACTGGCCCGATGCCGGTGACCGCGATGACGGCCGGTTCGGCGGCGTCGCTATGGGCGCCGTCGTAATGGGGTGTTCCCGCGACCCGATGCACGAACGAACCGGCCGGAGCCGCTACGGCCTGGGCTGGGTCGAAGTCCGGGCCACTGTTGCACCACCAGACACCGGACAACACCATGCAGAGTCGGTCGGTGCGGTAGAAGTGCGGCGCACTCCAGTATCCGGGGTGCCATTTCATCAGGACCAGGTACTGCCCGGCCGCCGTCTCGCTCCCACTCAGCACGGCCTCTTCGACGGAATCCGGCGGAGCGCCCTGCGGCGTGCGCCAGACGATATCGGTGGGCACGCGAATGATGGTCTGGGCGGGATTGAGTTGGCTCATGGCGCCGGTGTCCTGTCGTCGGTCTCCGGCGACACCCTCGCATGGGCACGCGGAAACGGCGTTGAATTCACCGAGAATTTCGTTTCACCGAGAGTCGACCTGTGACCGCATTCGTCTGGGTGTGTGAACAAGCCACCTTTCGGGTGACCCCGAGTGGTCAGGCCGCGGGTCGGATGGCGAGTGAGCCGCCCCCGATGGCGAGGATCGCGCCGTTGACGTAGCTCGCGGCGGGGGAGGCGAGGAACGTCACCACGTTGGCGATCTCGTCGGCCGTCGCGGTACGACCCAAAGCCGTTGTGCGGCCGAGTCCTTCAATGAGCTGGTCGCCGAGCGCGGCGGTGCCCTCGGTCTGTGTGGGGCCGGGTGCGACAGCGTTGACACGCACCCCCCGAGCGCCGAACTCGTCGGCCCACAGCTTGGTCAGCAGTTCGAGGCCGGCCTTTCCCGCACCGTAGATGCCGGCTTCGGCCGCGGGCGTGCTGGCAGCCACCGTGGTCACGTTGATCACGATCCCGTCCCCACGCTCGAGCATGCCGGGCACGAGTTCCTGCACCAGTAGATAGGGTGCGCGCAGGTTGGTGTTGATCTGCTCGTCGAAGTCGGCGTCGGTGGTCTCCAGGGTGCCGGCGAACCGGTAGACACCCGCGTTGTTCACCAGGATGTCGACGTCACCGACCTCCTCCGCGAGCCTGCGGACATCCTCGACATCGGCCAGATCCGCGGCGACGAACAGAGCCCGCCCACCGTCATTCTCGATGTCCTGCACGGCTTTTGCGCCGCGTTCCGCGTTGCGTCCGTGGACCGTGACCGCGGCGCCCGCCGCGGCGAGTTGCCTGGCGATGGCGTAGCCGATACCCGCGGTCGCACCAGTGACTAGAGCGGTCCTCCCGCGGAGTGCATTGTTCATGGAGGATTCAAGGCGGCAAGCGGACCGGATATTCCGGCGGGGGTGGATTGGCGTTCCGCCATAAGCCCGATTACCTTGCGGTGGTGTTCTCAGATGGTGCAGTCGCGCGCTGGATAGCTCCCCTCGTCGCCGTCACGGCCCTGGCCGGTGTGGGTCTGTCGACCCCGGCTCAACCCGGGCTGGCGCCCGAGATTCGGCTGGCCAGCGAGGCCAACCCGCTCGACGGCACGACCTTCTACGTCGACCCCATCTCAAAGGCGATGCGTGCCGCGAAGGCGGCCAACCCGCCGAGCCCGCAACTCGACTACGTCGCCAACACTCCGCAGGCGTACTGGCTGGACCAGGCATTTCCCGCGTCCACAGTCACCGGCACGGTGAGCGGGTTGGTCGGCGCGGCGGGCGCGGTCGGTGCGACGCCGGTGCTGGTGATCTACGCCCTTCCTCATCGCGACTGCTACAGCTACGCGGCGGGCGGGTTCGGTTCGGCCGACGGCTACCGCCAGTGGATCGACGCCGTCGCGGCCGGCCTGGGCGGCGCGCCTGCGGTGATCATCCTCGAACCCGACGCCCTGGCGATGGCCGACTGCCTGTCGGCCGATCAGCGTCAGGAACGCTTCGATCTGATCCGCTACGCCGTCGACGCCCTGACTCGGGATCCCGCGGCGGCGGTGTACATCGACGGCGGACACTCGCGGTGGCTGAGCGCCGAGAACATGGCCGCCAGGCTGAATGAAGTCGGTATCGACCGGGCGCGGGGATTCAGCCTCAACGTCACGAACTACTACACGACCGAAGAGCAGATCGGTTATGGCGAAGCGATCTCCGGGCTCACCAACGGTTCGCACTACGTGATCGACACCTCGCGCAACGGTGCCGGGCCTGAGCACGATGGCGCGCTGAATTGGTGCAATCCCAAGGGACGTGCATTGGGCACCCCGCCGACCACCGCCACGGCCGGCCCGCATGCCGACGCCTATCTGTGGGTCAAGCGCGTCGGTGAGTCCGACGGATCATGTGACCGTGGCGAACCCGGCGCGGGGACCTTCGTGAACCAGTACGCGATCGATCTCGCACGCAACGCGGGTCACTAGCGCAGTCGCGACGGACCGCCGTCACGCAGGGGTTCTTCGGGTTTCTCGGATGTCAGGATCCCCGATCTCAGGTAATCTCGGCGACGTCGGGGCTCGTGATACTGCGCGTGGCTCCATTACAAGTGAGGGGCTGCAGATGTCAGTCGTTTCAAAGTTCACCGCCAGGACGTTGGTAACCGCCGCAGTCGGCGCCGGTTTGATGTTCGCGGTGGTCGGGTGCCAGGGCGAGTCGAAGGACGAGCCGACCACCACGACGACCACGACCACCACCACGACCACTCCCGCCGAGGAGACCCTGGTGCCCACCACAAAGGGCTCGCTGGAACCGAAGCCGATCCAGCCCGGCGAGATCAACCCGAGCAACGTCGGCCCGGGCGACTAGGCCGCACATACGCTTTCGTGACACCGAGGCAGCCTCCGTATGGGGGCTGCCTCGGTTCATCGCGGCGGGTCGCCGCGCCAGCGGAAGCTGTTGACGTACCTGCCCATGTCCACCGCGACTTGAAGGTTGGCGGCTGACGGCAATCCGGGACCGAAATCAGGTCCGAACCGGTGATACGGGCCGACGGCGCCGGCGACCAGTGCCAGTTCGTTCTTGACCGCGACCATGACGAGAATCCGCATACGCGAGTAATTCGCCGTCATGGCCTGCGGCCAGTAGTCGGCCACCACACCGTAACCAGGGTGGTAGCCGACCATGGCGTTGGGAATCTCGTAGGCCGTCCTGGTGCCGGGGAACGTCGTGCGCACCAACTCGGCCGCGATCTGTTTCGGGGTCCGACCCCCGGCAGGCACGCTGAACAACCGCAGAGTCCCACCGTCGCCGTCGAGCAGATCGGCTGTGACGCCGTCGTTCTGGGTGGTCACCCGATACGCCTTCTCGGTAGGCGGGTAGGACACCGAGAAGGATCCGTCGGCCGCGGTGAAGCGCGGGTTGAACACCACCGGCCTGCCCATCGGCGGATCACCGCAGTCCGGTGGGCATACGAACCGGGCCGGGGGCTCCTCAAGCGCACCGGACAGGCTGACCAGGCCTGCGGCCACGACCGCGATGGCGGTGACCCAGACCACCACCAGCCTGCGATACGACGTCGTGGGGATCTCCGGCGCCACGTAGGTGCCGGGGAAGTACAGACACCCCGGTGCCTCAGTGGTCATGGTGCTCCGAGTCCTGATGGACGGGGCGGTGTTCGCGGCGATTCCTTCTCGACGTCCGCGATGACGCCTGCGCGGCGGCGCCGCAGACCGCGCAGAACGGCATGTCGGGCACTGCATGGCCGCACTGCCAACAGATCAGCGGTTCATCCTGATCCGGCTCATCGTGCTGCTCATGCAGAAGTGCGAGGTGAATCCCCACGCGCAGGGCCAGCAGCGCGATCGCAGCGATGGCCAGATGTGCGGCCAACTGCATGATCTGGGGAACTCGGACGATGTCGATCAGTCCGATCGACGCGTACATCGCGATCACGGCGAAACCCATGAGTGCCAACACAAGACGCACGAAGAGGCGGTGCTGGTGCCTCTTGTTGGGTGGACGGCGGAACCACAACGCCGTGCCGATCAGTCCTCCGACACATGCCGCGGTGAGCGGCACCGCAATACCCCGGATGCCAGCCTCCACCATCAGACCTTCGGTCGGCCGGGACCGGGCCACCATGCCGACGGAGAACTGCGGTGACAGTCGGGTGACTGTGGATGCGGCGGTGAACATCAGCGCCCCGAGCGCGCCGAGGGCGAAACCGTCCAGAGACTCCTGGGTTCCGCGAGGTCGAAGTCGCATCACTGCGGCCGGAACCAACATGAGCAACAGGGCCCCGAGGGGGACGCCGAATCCGTCACGCAGGATCCGGAATCCGGTGATGCCCGCCCCGAGTGGCACGCCGTATGCGCGTGCCACTGCGGCGCCGGTCAGGAGCACCCATCCCACCCCGAGGCCGATTCCCAGCGCCGCTGTGATCACCAGCGTCGCCGACGAGATATCGCGGTAGACGTCGGCCTCCTGCAGATAGATCAAGAACAGCAGGGGAAGTCCCAGTGCCGCCACGGTGATCAGTGCCGCCGGGAGTTTGAACAGCGTCGCCGCGGCCAGGGTGACGATCAGTAGGGCCAGCCCCACCAGGAACGGAAGTCTTGACCGGGGCGGCAGATGCGGGAACAGCGTGCTGAGAACGTTCGGCGTCAGGAGGTGCTCGCCGGGGGATGCGCTAAAAGCCTTGACACGCAGCCATTCCGGTCTATTGCGGGGGGCGTCGGCGAGGTGTCCACCGCAGAGTCCGCAGAAATCGCCCGCGGGCACATCGATTTGGCATACGCCGCACTCGATGGTGGGGCGTTCGACCGCGGTGCCTTCGGTCACAGTTCCGTCCTCTGCAGAATCAGCAGGTTGCGTGCGAGGTTGTCGACATCGGGCGTGCCGAGTCCGCTCACGAGGTCGTATCCGGGACCCGCGGTGTCGACGGCATTGCCGCCGAGTGTGACGTCGCGGAACGCCGGGAATGGCGCGCCCTCGGCGATGCGGTAGAGCAGGGGGTTGATCTCGCCGATCAGGTCGCCGCCGTTGGCGATCAGATACTCGGTGATCATCGCCGTGAAGGCCGCCCAGATCGGAGCCGACTGCGACGTGCCCCCGCCGACGTAGACCTGTTGTCCCAGAACGATGGTCATGCCGGTGAACGAGTCGGCGACCGCAGCGACGTCGGGTGTGAGCCGCCTGCCCGCCGCACGCCCGGACGGGAGGGTGGTCGCCACCTGCTGCTGCCATGGGGGTGTGTCGAACAGCGCGGACACCCCGCCGCCGGTGCCCTGCGACAGGGGTGCGTCGAACCACGCCTGTTCGGCGATCCACTTCGCATCGGCATCGGTCGACAACGTGGTGCCTCCGACGCTGGTCATCTGGGGCAGCGAGGCCACCGAATCCAGTCCAATGGCGGTCTCGCCGGGCGGTGAGTCCCAGTCGGAGCCGCCCCTGCACTCCAGGCCCGCGAGATCGCCGCTGGCGTTGAAGGCGACCGTGCCGTGGGACTGGGCGCGGCGCAGCGCCGACTGGACTGGAGCCAGGTCGGCTGCGGTGATCAACCGGTCGCAACCCCAGCCAATCGAAAAACTCCACACCGCACCGGGATAACGCCGATCGGTGTCCTCGAGCATCTGACCGATCCGCTCGTAACCGCCCGGTCCCTCGACTGTCGGGCGCGCGTTGACCACGACCTTGCGTGCGTCAGGAGCGATCGCGTGCGTGACTTGGAGGTCCATCGTCAGCTCGGCAGCAGGAGGTCCGGGCTGTCCGCCGACAATCTCGGGGGTGAAGGTCGGCAGGTCGAACATCGACGAGAAAGTGTCGAGGTCGGCCTGGTCGAAGCCGTCAAAGGCGAAGATGACGATCGTGGTGCCTTTGCCGGTGAAGCCGTCGCGCGCGAGGCTGTCCGCGTTGTACGCGGTGAGCACGGCCGCCGGCGTCAGCGCCCGGTCGGGGACATCCAGGGGAAAGATGCCCGGTGATCCCGGGACCGACGTGTGGTGCGGCGTGTAGCTCAGGATTCGGCCCAACTCGTCGACTTCGTGCCGCAGTGTCTCCGGGACCTGGGGCTGTTGCGGTGAGGCGTAGAACTGTTGGCCGCGACGCCCGCGGTAGTCGTGCACCTCGAGTCCGAGCGCGCGGGACACGGCCGAGGGAGCACCCTCCAGAATCGCCCAATCGTCATCCGGTCTCCAGCGCACGGACAGATCGCGCTCGCGGGCCCAGGTGCGCAGCGCGACCGGTGGGTGCGGGCCGTGGAGCGAGGCGGTCAGCTGAATCTGATCCGCGCGCGCGGGGCCGAGGTCGGTGGAGGCGGCGAGCAGCAGTTGCATCGGACCAGTGACGGCGGGCTGTCCTGAGTGAGGAGAGACGTGCAGGTCGGAGACCGGCGTCAGCGCCGTGAAGACCACCAACACCATCAGCCAGGCGGTCGGGAGTCCCCATCGGCCCCGCGCCGCCCGCCCCCGCGCTCGGTTGATCACAACACCACTTTTCCAGAACGTTGCCGAGGGCACCGTGCAACCTCGGGTTTCGGGTCGGCCCCGCCACCGGGGTGAACAGGCGGCGCCGCGGTCGGGTCTCAGCGGCCCCTCGCATCTCGATTGACGCTATCCGCTACTACGAGCGCGTGGATGCCGGCGCCTATGCCCTGCCAGGCGGCGTCTGGTTCATCGCCCCCACCGGCCAGAACTGCGCCATCTGGGGTCTGGGAAGTTTCGGCTGCGCCGGTGTCATCCCCGGTGCGCCCGCAGGAACCACGCACATCGGCTGGGTGGACGGCGACAGGGCTGTCCACTACGACTGGTCGATAGCGGTCCGATTCCCCGCCAACCAGGCGCAACGTGTGCTGCCGCGCCGCAGTTCGATCACGCACAAGCGAACCACGTGCGCGGCCACGCCAGAGGGTCGCACCTACTGCCAACGCGGGCCCCCGGGTTTCTGCTCGAACCCACGATGACCGGGCTGTCCCCGCCGTGGATGGAGCTCAGCTGGATCGTGCTGGGGCCTGCGTCCTGCAGTCCACCGGGCGGTGGTCCCTGCTACAGCTGACCCTGGGGGGTGGGTTCGGCCTCGGCGGCTGAACGCCGGGTGGCCGCGCGTGCGATGAAGTACAGCACGACTCCCACGACCAACAGGATGCCCGCGAACAGCCACACCGTGGCGGTCTGCTGAGTGAGCAGCAGGATGCACGAGGCGACGCCGAGCACGGGTATCGCCGTCCAGACCCGGAAGTGGCTGTGCTCGACGGTGTCTCGGCGCAGCACCAGCACCGCCACATTGGTGGAGAGGAACACCAACAGCAGGAGCAGGACCACGGTTTCGGCGAGCGTGGACAGATCGCCGACCAATGTCAGCAGCATCGCCACCGCGGTGGTGGACACGATCGCCACCCACGGTGTGCGCCGCTGCGGCAGCACCCGCGCGAGAACACCTGGGAGAAGCCCATGTTCGGCCATTCCGAACGCGAGGCGGCTCGACATGATCATGGTCAGCAGCGCACCGTTGGCGACGGCGACGAGCGCGATGGCACTGAACAGCCAGTTCGGTACCCCCAGTCCCGACGCGGACACCACGTCGAGCAGCGGTCCCGACGATGCGGCCAGGTCCTCCGGGGCGAGAACGGCGGCACTGGCCAATCCGACCAGCAGGTACACGATCCCGGCCGTGACGAGGGCTCCGAAGAGAGCCGTGGGGTAGACCCTGCTCGGGTTGCGGATCTCCTCGGCGACGTTCGCCGACGTCTCGAATCCGACGAAGGAGTAGTAGGCGATGATCGCCCCGGCGAGGATGGCCAGCGCCGGGGTGGATCCGTCGGGGAACTGGCTGACGCGGCCGACGTCGCCGCGCCCGCCCCCGATCATCACCGCTCCCGCGATGATCACGATGAGCAGACCCGTCAGTTCGATGACGGTCATCACCACATTGCTCTTGACCGACTCGCTGATGCCGCGTGCGTTGAGTGCTGCGACGAGAGCGAGGAAGACCACGGCGGCGGGGATGGCGGGGACGTCGATGAACGTGGTGAGGTAGTCGCCCGCGAACGCGATCGCCAACCCCGCGGCGCTCGTGACCCCCGCCGCGAGCATGGAGAAGCCCACCAGGAACGACACGATGGGACGCTTGAACGCGCGTTCGGCGAAGACCGCGGCACCCCCGGCCTTGGGGTATTTGGTGACCAGTTCGGCGTAGGAACCGGCAGTGAGGAGCGCCAGCGCGAGCGCCACCACCAGAGGCGCCCACAAAGCGCCGCCGACCTTCCCAGCCAGGACGCCCATCAGCGCGTAGATGCCGGCCCCGAGCACGTCGCCCAGGATGAACAGGAACAGAAGAGGGCCGGTGATCTTGCGTTTGAGCTTGCCGTCGGGGGCAGCATCCTCCGGTGCGGCGGCAGTCGCCTCCGATGACGTCATTCACGTCTCCTGTGCTCCGGGCACCACTACGTCGCCGAGGGTGCGGCGTCGGATGGACATACCCGGATCGAGCGCGGGATAAGCAGTCACAACACCGACGAGGTTTTGATTTTCGTCCGATGGGCATCTGCTGCGGATGCGTCAGGAATGGGAATGCGTCGTTGTTGGTGGCGGTGCGGCGGGGCTCAGCGCGGCGCTGGTGCTGGGGCGGGCGCGCCGACAGACGCTGGTGGTCGACGCGGGCGCCCAGAGCAACAGCGCGTCGGCAGTCATGGGTGGGCTGCTCGGTTTCGACCGCCGACCGCCGGCCGACCTCTACACGCAGGGGCGCCGCGAGTTGGCGGTCTATCCCAGCGTCGAGTACCGCGAGGGGGAGGTGACGGGCGGGACGCTGAGTGACGACGGCGTGGAACTGGACCTCGAGGATGGGCAGCGGATCCGGGCACGACGGGTTCTGCTCACAACGGGGATGCAGTACTGCCCTCCGGACCTGCCCGGGCTTGCGCAGTTCTGGGGAAAGTCGGTGTTCCAGTGCCCGTTCTGTCATGGCTGGGAGATGCGCGATCAGCGGCTTGCCGTGATGGCGGTGGGGGAGGAGGCGGTGCACGCTGCGCTGATGCTGCGCGGGTGGTCTGATGATGTGGTCGTGTTGTCCGACGGTCCCAGCAGCCTCGATGCCGAGCAGGCCCGCCTGCTCGAGGCCGCGGGTGTCGCCGTCGACGAGCGTCGGGTCACTGAACTGATCGGCGCCGACCGTGACCTCACCCATGTCGCCTTCGCCGACGGCACGCGCCTGCGCCGGGACGGACTGCTGGTCGAAGCGCCGCTGCGCCAGCGGTCGGGCCTGGCCGAAAAGCTCGGGGTCCGTTGCACTTCCAGTGCGCTGGCACCGGACGCGGTCAACGTGGACCAACTGTTCCGCACGGACACGCCCGTCGTGTTCGCGGCGGGGGACGTCTGCGCCGAACAACCCCACTTGGCCGGTGCGATCGCCACCGGGTCCAACGCCGCGATGATCGTCGTGCAGAGCCTGCTGGCGGACGACTTCGGACTGCCGTATCCGCCGACGTGAGTTTCGACGGCGTCAGACGGGGTAAGCGCGGCGAGAGACCCCGATGGAGGAGGGCGTATGCGCGCAATGGTCTATCGCGGCCCGTACAAGGTGCGGGTCGAAGAGAAGGACATGCCGGCGATCGAACATCCCAACGACGCGATCGTGCGGGTGACCATGGCGGCGATCTGCGGGTCTGACCTGCACTTGTATCACGGGATGATGCCCGACACCCGGGTCGGCATGACCTTCGGCCACGAGTTCATCGGCGTGGTTGAGGCGGTGGGACCCTCGGTGCAGAACCTCAACGCCGGTGACCGGGTGATGGTCCCGTTCAACGTGTACTGCGGATCGTGCTACTTCTGCGCCCGCGGGCTGTACTCGAACTGCCACAACGTCAACCCGAACGCCACGGCAGTCGGCGGCATCTACGGTTACTCGCACACCTGCGGCGGATACGACGGCGGTCAGGCCGAGTTCGTCCGGGTGCCGTTCGCCGACGTCGGACCCGCGATCATCCCGGACTGGATGGACGACGAGGACGCACTGCTGTGTACCGACGCGCTGGCGACCGGATATTTCGGCGCGCAACTCGCCGACATCGTCGAAGGCGACACCGTCGCGGTCTTCGGTGCCGGTCCGGTGGGTCTGTACGCCGCAAAGTCGGCCTGGCTGATGGGTGCGGGCCGTGTCATCGTGATCGACCACCTGGAGAACCGTCTGGACAAGGCGCGCACGTTCGCACACGCCGAGACGCGGAATTTCGCTGAGTACGACGACATCGTGGTTGAGATGAAAAGGGCCACTGGACATCTCGGTGCAGACTCGGTGATCGACTGCGTCGGGGCCGAGGCCGACGGCAACTTCCTCCAACACGTCACGGCGGCGAAGTTCAAGTTGCAGGGCGGCTCTCCGGTCGCGCTGAACTGGGCCATCGACTCCGTCCGCAAGGGTGGCACGGTGTCGGTGATGGGGGCCTACGGTCCGATGTTCAGCGCCGTCAAGTTCGGCGATGCGATGAACAAGGGCCTGACGCTGCGCATGAACCAGTGTCCTGTGAAGCGTCAGTGGCCACGCCTGTTCTCTCACATCCAGAACGGCTATCTGAAGCCGAATGACATTGTCACCCATCGAATTCCGCTTGAGCACATCGCCGACGGATATCACATCTTCTCAGCCAAGCTCGACGACTGCATCAAGCCCATCGTTCTTCCGCAGGCCAGCTGACAGGAGCATGCCATGGTGTACACGGCAGACCATCCCCCGGTTCCGGACAGTGCGGAGCTTCGAGCCCGTATTCCGGGCTGGGGGGTCGATCTCGATCCCGCCGACCGCCCGGCGGTGCCCCGCCTGCGGCCCGATCCCGCGGGCACCGGCGCGCACTGGGAGTTGCCCGAACGTCAGCCGGAGAAGTGGCCGCGGGAGCGGTCCATCGAACATGCGATGTTGACGCCGGTGTTCGGGACATCGACGCCCCCGCGTGGACTGTCGGGAGTGATTCGCAGGTATGCCTACGGCTTCAGTGAGGGACGCGCGGCGCACTGGCTGCTGCTGCTCGGCGCCGATCGCATCAACGCCGTCGAGGGGCACCTCGAGTCGTTCCTCACCACGCGTCCCGATAATCCTTTCACTCAGACCGGTATCCGAAGCGAGTTCACCCATCACGGATGGAAGTCCCGGGTCGGGACCACTCGGGTGGATAAGTCGCACACCTGGATGGATCCGTTGATCGTTGGCGGGCCATGGGTTTTGACCGCAGTTGTGCTGGCCAAGGCGACGCGGTCCTTGGCGAATCGTTTGCCGAAGACCCGGGGGCGGGCCGGCCACCGGATCTCGCGGCGCTGATCAGTTTGTGAACGCCCACCCCGGGTAACCGGTGGAGAGCCGCGGTCTGCAGCCCATTGGATCGCATTCCCTTTCACCATTCTGCCGGGAGGCGTCGTGTTCACACACAACAAAGATCTTCAGTTCGAGGTACGGGTCAATGCACCCGATCCGAGGTTCGCATCGCTGCTCATGGAGCAGTTCGGCGGTGCCAACGGGGAATTGACCGCTGCCCTGCAGTACTTCACCCAGGCATTCGTTCTTCGGGAGAAGAACCCCAAGATGTACGACCTGTTCATGGACATCGCGACCGAAGAACTCAGCCACCTGGAAATGGTCGGTTCCACGATCACGATGCTTCTCGACGGGCTCAACGACGACCTCAAGCTGGCCCACCAACGCTGCGACTGGATGCCCGCGGTCGCCAGCCGCGACGGTCGGGACCAGGCAATCCACCAGGTCGCGGTCAACCCGATGTTCCTGGTTCTCAGCGGCGGCGGGCCCGACGTCAAGGACTCGGCAGGCAACAACTGGACCGGAGCCTTCATCGACGCCAACGGCGACCCGACGGTCGATCTGCGGAACAACCTGGCCGCCGAGTCGAGGGCCAAGGTGGTCTACGAGTACCTCAAGCAGTTCACCGACGATCCGGGGGTTCAGGACACTCTCACCTTCCTGATGACCCGCGAGATCGCGCACTACCAGCAGTTCACGGCCGCACTGAACGAAATGCCGGTGAATTTCCCACCCGGCCAGCTCGCGGGCGATCCGCGATTCCAGAACGTCGCGTTCAACATGAGCAACGGCGATGGATCGGTGCGAGGCCCGTGGAACGAAGGCCAGGGTCCGTGGCCTGAGGGCATCGAATGGGACTACGTCGAGAAGCCCGAGCAGGAGTGGCTCGGCACATCCCTGCGCAAGAACAAGGGTGCGGAGGCCAACCCCGACGGCGGGCCCGACGTGGCCGCGGAGAAACCCTTCACGCACGAGCAACACGTCGCCACGTCCTGAAAGGAGCTGCAGTCATGGATGCCTTGACCTTTCTCCGTCAGGACCATAAGAGCGTGCTGGGCATGCTCGAAGTGCTCGATGGAGCGCCGACCGGAGACGGTGCGGCCAGCAGCGGTCTCGACACGATGGTGACCAACCTGGTGATCGCCGAATCTCAGCACGAGGCGATCGAGGAGCAGTTCTTCTGGCCGATGGTGCGTGATCACCTCGATGAGGGGGATTCGTTGGCAGACACGGCCGTTGAGCAGGAGCAGGAGGGCAAGCGCCTGCTGCAACGGCTTGAGGACGGGAAGCCCGGAGACCCCGATTACCACGAGGCTCTGCAGCAGTTCGTCCAGTTGGGTCGCGACCACATCTCCTTCGAGCAGGACGTGGTCTGGCCGCTTCTTCAGGAAGCGGTACCCCAAGAGGAGTTGGCCATGCTGGGTGAGAAGTTGGAGGCGGCCAAGAAGGTCGCGCCGACGCGACCTCACCCGGACACCCCGCCCAACTCGACCGTTCTCAAGACCATGGGGATGGCCACGGCCGCGATGGACCACGTCCGTGACGCCGTCACCGGCAGGGCCAAGGACAACCCGCCGGATCCGCAGATCCACTGAGGCACCGCGACTGTGGGTGTCGCAGGCGATTCGACCGAAGTCCCTGCGTCACCGCACAGTCGTCGTCACCGATGTGACGTCGACCAGTCCCCTGACCGTCGCGGCGTCAGTCGATCTCTTCGGGGGTGCGTCGCTCGGCCAGTGAGGCCAGGCGCCACGTGCACTCCCGGTTGCGTGGGAATGCCGCGGCCAGCGCCATACGCTGGGGCACCCACCCCATCGGGGCTCCGACGGGCACCTCGGCCATCTCGATGCGACATCCGCCGTCGGGATTGTCGAAAAGGTTGAGCGTGATCCGCGCCTTGCCGAACGGGCGACCTTTCGCCAACAGCACCAACTGCTCCTTGGGCCGGCAGACCTCGACCACGGTGATGTCGTTGAGAAGGGCAGGCCACACCCCGATCGAGTGCCGGATCGTGCTGCCCACCTCCGGCCAGTTCGGGTCCACGGCGCGTATGCGACTGTTGCCCACCACCCACTGCGAATATGTCCACCCGTCGGCGATCACGGCCCACACGCGGTCCCGGGACGCCGTGGTGTCCCGCTTGACGGTCAGCGAACTCTCGGCTTCTTCTGGCTGCTCACTCATGGGAGCGGCATACCCCGGTGATACCGGGAGTAAGCACCGGTCAGACGAAGTGGATCATGCCCACTTGGCGATCGCCCACTTCTCGAAGAGGCCGAGGATCGAATCGGTCAGCTTGCCCAGCAGTGCCAGCGAGATGATGGCCAGGAAGATCCGGTCGATGCGGCCGTTCTGACCCGAGTCGAGCAGCAGGAAGCCCAGCCCCATCGAACTCGCGATCAGTTCGGCCGCCACCAGGAACAACCAGGACTGGGCCAGCGCCAACCGCAGGGCCGAGACCGTGGACGGCACCACCGCGGGAAGCTGGACGCCTGCGAACAGGCGCAGGCCGTGCAGGCCGAACGCGCGACCGGCCTCCAGCAGATGGTCGTCGACGTGTCGCAGGGCCGCGCCGACAATCGTGTAGACGGGGAAGAACGCGCCGATCGCGATCAGGATGACCTTGGACTCCTCGCCGATCCCGAACCACAGGATCAGCAGCGGAACCCAGGCCAGCGACGGGACGGCCCGCACGCCGCCAAGGGTCGGCGCGAGGAGGATGTTCGCGAGCTTCGACAGGCCGACGATCGCACCGAGCGTCAGGCCGATCGCCGCGCCGATCGCGAAGCCCGTCAGCACGCGCTGCGTCGAGATGGCGATGTAGTGCCCGTAGAGTCCGCGCTGGGTGAGGTCGACGGCGGCCGACCACACCATGGTGGGCGACGGCAGCACCGAGACGGACACCATGCCGCTCGTCGAAACCCAGTGCCACACCGCGAGAATCAGGATCGGCAGCAGGGCGCCACCCAGAACGCGGAATCGCCGGCTCTGTGCGACGGCGGCTGCGCCCGAAATGGCGCGCGAGTCGTCGGCGGTGGCAGTGCTTTCGGTCACGTCCTCATCCGAAGCGGTTCGCGTCGGCCTGCTTGGCGAACTCGTCGTTGACGATCGAGGCCAAGGCATCGTCGACCTGCTGCTGGTTGGGCACATCGCCGAGGTCGACGAAGATCGGCCCGATCTTCTCCAGCACCGCGATCTGCGTCGCGCCCGGCACCTGGTCGACGTCGAGGTTGGAGCGCTCCAGGATGACCTTCTTGGCGACGGCTGCGTCGAGACCCGCGGTGTCGGCGAGAATCTGAGCGGTCTGGTCCGGATTCTCGGCGGCCCAGTCGGCGGCGGACGCATACGCATCGATGACGAGTTGCGCCAGTTCCGGCTTCTTCGCGAGGAAGTCCTCGCGGGCGTTGAGGAACCCGAAGCTGTTGAGGTCGAGATCGCGGTAGAACAGCGTCGCGCCGGTCTGCTCCGCGCCCGCCATGATGGGGTCCAACCCGGCCCACGCGTCGACCGACCCGTTCTGAAGCGCGGCCCAACCGTCGGCATGCTGCAGGTTCTGCACCGTGATGTCTTCTGCGCTCAGGCCGTTGGCCTCCAGCGACTGCAGCAGGAAGAAGTACGGGTCGGTGCCCTTGGTCGCGGCCACATTCTTGCCCCGCAGCTGCTCGACACTCGTGATGTCACTGCCCGCAGGCGCGACGAGCGCGGCCCACTCCGGCTGCGAGTAGATCCCGATGACCTGAATGGGGGATCCGTTGGAGCGTGCCAGCAGCGCCGCGGATCCCGCGGTGGAACCCACGTCGATGGCCCCGGCGCGCAGCGCTTCGTTGGCCTTGTTCGATCCGGCCGACTGCACCCAGTTGACCTTGACACCCTGGTCTTCGAGCCAACCCTGATCCTTGATGATCAGGCTCAGCGGGTTGTAGGTGGCGAAGTCGATGTTGAGCACCTGACCCTCGAGCGCGGCACTGCCGTCGCCTGCGGCCTCCGGGGCCTTGTTCTCGCCCGAGACGCAGCCGCTGAGAATCATTGCGGCCGAAGCGAACATCGCAACGAGTGACGTCCTGAGTGTGGCTTTCATACCCTGCTCTCCTGGTCGGTGCGGAAGGTGTGACCGGTCTGTACGTGGCGATCGACGCCCAGGCCGTCGAGCAGTTGGCCGCGGAGTTCGGCCAGTTCGGCGGACCCGCGGTCGCGGGGGCGGTCGCCGGGGACGACGACGGTCTGGCGGATCGAAGCCCCTGTGCTGCCGTCCTCGCGGCCGAGCAGGATCACGCGGTCCGCCAACTGCAGGGCCTCGTCGACGTCATGGGTCACCAACAGCACCGTTGCGGGTGCGGCGGCGTGCACGTCAAGCAGCAGGTCCTGCATCTTCAGGCGGGTCAGTGCGTCGAGCGCTCCGAACGGTTCGTCGAGCAGCAGCACGCCCGGGTTGCGGGCCAGCGCACGCGCCAACGAGGCGCGCTGCGCCATGCCGCCCGACACCTCGCGGGGGCGGTGCCCGGCGAACTCGGTCAGGCCGACGAGGTCGAGGAGGTTGGCGACGGTGTCGCGGCCCACCGCGGTGGCCGTGTTCCGTGGCAGGCCAAGCGCCACGTTCTGGGCGATCGAACGCCACGGCAGCAGGCGCGGTTCCTGGAAACCCACCGCGCAGCGGGGGTCATACGACCTCACCGGAGTGCCGTCGATGCGGACCGTTCCTGAGGTGGGGGTGTCGAGGCCGCCGACGATGCGCAGCAGGGTCGACTTGCCGCAGCCACTGGTGCCGAGGATCGCGAGAATCTCGCGCGGTTCGATGTCGAGGTGCAGATCGTGCAGAACCGTCCGGGACTCGCCGCCGGCGTTGAAGGCGCGGCCCAGCCCCGTCATCGACACCGCGAAGGCCTGCTCGGCGACGCGATCCGACGCGGCCGGGGCGCTCGCGGACATACGGGGACTCCAGCCAGAAGGGGTTGCCAGGGGACTCGTTACTGGTCCGCCATGGTCTCCGAGTGGGCGTGGGCCGTCACGGGTTTATCTCACGGTGGTTCGAACTATTGCGGAACGTCGCGCCCCAGCGGGTGGGTGGGGCTATTCGTCCGACGGTTTTTCGACCGCGTCGTCGGGCAGAGGCAGGGCCTCTGCGCCAGGAGTCGCGGGAGCCAGGACCTCGTCTTCGGGGGCCGGGCCGTTCGTTACATTCTCATCGCGAGGTGTCATGGAGCTCTCATACCCGGCCCGCTCCGGAATTAACCGGCGATGCTTCCCCCGCCGTCGGCCCGGACGATCTGCCCCGTGATGTAGCCGGCGTCCTCGTCGAGCAGAGCGCAGATCGCATGGGCGATCTCCTGCGGCCTGCCGACGCGGCCCATCGGAATGTTCTCCAGGAACCGGGTTTCCCGATCGGATCCGACGGGGCTGCGTTCGCGGTACATCTCGGTTTCGGTGGGGCCGGGTGCCACCGCGTTGACCGTGACGCCCGTCGAGGCCAGTTCGTTGGCCCAGATGCGGGTGCACGCCTCCAGCGCGGCCTTGGCCGCGGCATAGGGCGTGCGTTCGGGCGTGCCGAGTGTGGTCAGGCTCGTGACGTTGACGATGCGTCCCCACCCCGCCGCCACCATCCCGGGGAGGGCGGCCTGCACGACTTGGACTGCGGTGCGCACGTTCAGGTCGTAGGTGTCGAGCAGATCGTCGAGTTCGATTGCGCCGACGCGGCCGAATCGCGCGAACCCGAAGTTGTTGACCACAGCGTCGATGTGGCCGTTGGCCAGGACCCGTTCGAGGGCCTGCGCGGTGGCGCCTCGATCGCCGAAGTGGACCTCGTAGAACTCACCGGGAAAGTCCGCTGGGGTGGTGCGCGCCAATCCGATCGGGACGACGCCCGCCGCGGCCAGTCGGTCTGCGACTGCTCGCCCGATGCCCTTCGACGCTCCGGTGATGAGCGCTCGTCGTGGTGTCATGTCGTCCTCCTGTCGAAGGGGTGACGCGTGCCGCCCACAGCTGATCTATTGCCTGCTCTTCGACCGAATTTGCAACAGAACAACTTTCGGCGCCGGCGCGCGCCTTGAGGTCTCAGGCGAGTGAGGCCAACGCGGTCTCGGGGTCGTAACCACCGAACCGTCCAAGCTCTCCGTCACGGAGTCGGTTCACCCATGCCGGGTCGGCGAGCAGTGCGCGTCCGATGGCGACGATGTCGAATTCGTCGGAGTCGAACTGCGCGACGAGCTGGTCGATCGGGGCGGGTTGGATGACCTGCCCGCGCTTTTCGCTGCGGAACTGCGTCTCCAATCCGACGGAGCCCACCGCGATCACCGGTACTCCGGTGACCTTCTTGGTCCATCCCGCCAGGCTCGATTCGTCGTGGTCTGGGAAGGCAGGAACGTAGTGCCTGCGCGTCGACGGATGGAAGATGTCCACGCCGGCCGCCGCCAAGGGGGCGAGCAGTTCCTGCAGTGTGGTGGGATCGTCGGCGATGGAGGCCGTGTAGTCGGTGCCCTTCCACTGCGAAAAGCGGAAGATGATCGGGTAATCCGACCCGACTGCTGCTCGGACCGCGGCGACCACCTCGGCCGGGAACCGGGTGCGCTCCGCCAGCGAACCGCCGTACTCATCGGTGCGCAGATTCGTTCGCGTCCAGAGGAATTCGTCCAGGAGATAGCCGTGTGCACCGTGGATCTCGACCGCGTCGAACCCGACTTCCCGTGCAGTGCGGGCACTCTGGGCGAACAGGTCGGCCACACCGGGCAGTTCCTCGGTCCGCAGTGCCCGCCCCTTGGGATTGCCCAACCCGTCGACACCCGAGGGGCTGACCGGCACCACCCCGTCGGAGTCGTCGCGCTGCGCACCCTGATGCCACAGCTGCGCGGCGATCGTCGCGCCCTCACGGTGGACGGCGTCGACCACGCGCCGCCAGCCGTCAAGCACCTCGTCGCCGGCCAGTGTGGGAATCGAGTACGGGTGACCGGCCGCGGGGTCGGGCAGCCGGACACCTTCGGTGATGATCAGGCCGACTCCGCCTGCGGCGCGACGACGGTAGTACTCCGCGACGTCCGGGCCGGGCACACCGTCCGGTGACGCCTGGCGAGTCATCGGTGCCATGGCGAAACGGTTCGGCACGGTCAGCGAACCGACGGTGAACGGTTGAAACAGATCCTGGACTCCCATGACCGACTCCAACGCACAAGCACCCGCAGCGATTCCCTGTCGTGTCCCGCCAGTACAGGCCAGAGCCCGCCGTTCGCCGCCGCGGCGATTCTCTGGCCGTGTTCGGTGTCCCTACGATGGCGCCACATCGACGTTTCGACATGCGAACAGCGGTGATCGACGTGATGATCACAGCTCCGCACGGAGTTCACGAGCACCGACCGAAGGGTGAGTCCATGGGCCAGATCAGAGCTGTCGTCTACGGAGTGGGAGCGATGAACTCGATCGCGACCCGGATGATGCTCGAGAAAGGCGTCGAGATCGTCGGCGCCGTGGCCCGCAGCGAGGCCAAGGTGGGCCGCGACCTCGGGGAGGTCGCGGGCCTGGGTCGCGAGCTCGGCGTGGTGGTCAGCGACGACGCCGCCGAAGTCTTTCGCCGCACCTCGCCGGATGTGGCGGTGGTCGCCATCAACAGCTACCTCGAGGACGCGATCGATCAGCTTCGGATCTGCGCCGCTGAAGGCGTCAACGTGGTGACGCTCTCCGAGGAGATGCTGTACCCGTGGGAGACCTCCCCGGAACTGGCCGAGGAGCTTGACCTCGCGGCGAAGCGATCCGGTGCGACCCTGACGGGCACCGGTTACCAGGACACCTACTGGGTCAACATGATTGGGCTTCTCATGGGGACCGCGCATCGCATCGACTCGGTATCGGGGCGGGCGAGCTGGAACGTGGACGACTTCGGTCCGGAGTTGGCGCGCGACCAGCAGGTGGGCGCCACCGAGGCCGAGTTCCAGGAATGGCTGGAGAACGCCCAGCGTCCGCCGACGTTCGGCCGGAATGTGCTGGACGCCTTGGTCGCCGACACCGGCCTGACCCCGACTTCGATCAAGACAACCACCCGTCCCGACATCGCTTCGTCCGCCACCTTCTCGCAGGCCCTGCAGACCGAGGTCCCCGCCGGTCACGTCATCGGGATGACCGACGTCGACGAGATCTGCACCGCCGAGGGGCCGCGATTCGTCTTCGAGATGTCCGGCCGTGTCTACAGCGAGGGCGACGGCGACATCAACGAGTGGGCGATCGCCGGCGAACCTGACGTCGTCCTGTCCAACGGGACGGTGCCGACGCAGCTGACCACCTGCACGCAACTGGTGAACCGCATCCCGGATGTGATCAATGCGCCGGCCGGGCTGGTCACCGTCGACAAGCTTCCTCGCCTTCGGTACCGGGCCCGGCCGCTGCATGAGTACCTCGCCTGACCGAGGTGGCCAACGGGCCTAACGCTTCACGCCGATCTTGAAGATCAGCCGGCTCAGTGCCCCGAACGTGCCGTGGGCGCCGATGTAGAGCCGCTTGGTGTCGTAACCGGCGACGTCCTTCATGGTCTCGGCACCGAAGCGCGCGGGCACCTGTCCGTCGATGACCGTGACCTCGGCTCCGAGCAGCGCGTGACGAACCTCGATGCGTTCGGTGCCGGTCGCGGTGGCGACGAGGTCGCCGATGCGTCGAGCGCCCCCCGAATCCGGCACCGCGATGCAGGTGACGCCCTGCTCGTCGAGGTGGCTTCGGATCTGGTCGAGGGTCGCATCCGCGCCGACGACCAGGCTCAGATTGCCGAGGTTGACGGTGATGTCGGTGTTCTCGCCGACCGTCAACGGCGCGTCGGGGTCCGGGCGCCAATCGCCGTAGACCGCGGCCCGCACCGTGTCGCCGAATTCGGTGGTCGGGGGTTCGTCGGCGGACTGCTCGGGCAGCATCACGCCCGGATTCAGCAGACCGTCGGGGTCGAACGCCGATTTGATCGAGCGCTGGGCCGAGATCTCCACCGGGGTGAAGCGTTGGGTCATGAAGGGGATCTTCTCGGTGCCCACCCCGTGTTCTCCAGTGATGGTTCCGCCCAATCGCAGTGCCGCCGCGATGATCTCGTTGTTCGCGGCCTCGAGTGCGCTGGCCGCCGATGGGTTGCTCTTGTCGTAGAAGGTGGTGGGGTGCAGATCGCCGTCGCCGGCGTGCCCGCAGACCGCGATGAACAGCAGGCCGTCGGAATGGCGGGCGGCCGTGGCCTGGATGGCTGCCTGCATCTCCGGGATCCGGTCGCGGGGAACGGTGACGTCGCCGATGAAGAAGCCCTTGCCGCTCTGCACGACGGAGTCGGGGGCGTGGAGTCGGCCGTACCAGAGTGCGGCGCGGTCCTTCTCGGTCTCGGCGATCCGGACCTCGGTGGCGCGTTCGCGCAGCACCCTCTCGACGATCGGCTGGTCATGGGAGACTTCGACAGCGCTGCCGTCGACGTCGATGAGCACAATGGAGTCGGCGTCCGTGGGGTATCCGGTGTCGTAGAACTGCTGCAGGCCGGCGATCCCGTCGCGGTCGAGCCATTCCACCGCGGCGGGCACGACGCCGGTCGCGATGATCGCGGCGATGGTGTCGGCCGCCTCCCGAGCGGTCGCGAAGGCGCCCATCAGGCTGTGGGTGACCTCGGCGATCGGGCGTAGCGCGACCGTCACCTCGGTGACTATGCCCAGCGTGCCCTCGGATCCGATGATCACGCCGAGGAGGTCGGGACCGTCGTCGTCGACGCGCAGTGTGACCGTGGCCCCGTCCGGCAGGACGACTTCGGCGGCCAGAATGTGGTTGTAGGTCACGCCGTACTTCAAAGCGTGTGGGCCGCCTGCATTTTCGATGAGGTTGCCGCCCACGGTCGCCAGGTGCGCCGACACTGGGTCGGGGGAGAAGCACAGGCCGTGAGGTGCGAGGCGATCCTGGAGGTCGGAGTTGACCACGCCGGGTTCGACGCGTGCGCACCGTCCGTCGACGTCGATGTCGATGATCTGGTTGAGGTTCGACAGATCCAGCAGGACACGTCCGCTCGCCGGCATCATTCCACCCGAGCAGTTCGAGGCGCCCCCGCGCGGGACGACCGGGATCCGATACTCGGCGGCGATCCGCATGATCGCGGCGACCTCGGCCCGGCTGTGCGGGTGAAGCAGCAGTTCAGCGACTCCGCCGACGCCCCAGAAGTCGTGGCCGCGGTCGGTGAGCACGTGATTGTCGGTGATGACGTCTGCGTGGCCTGCGACGGCCGCGGAGAACCTGTCGATGATCGAACGGTCCAGTCCGGTGTGCGCCGGGGCGGTTTCTGTGGCCATGTCGATGCCTCCTTCGGGTTGTGGCCAGTACGTTCCTGGATTCCGAAGGCGGTGTCTGCCTCGTTGCCCCCCAACCGGCGGGCGTGCTGGCGGGGAGATCGGATGGGGGCCAGCTGCAACCGGCAGGCGGCGGGCGGGCAGTTCGGAATGGCCCGCCCCGGATGCTCGCCCGATGCCGTTCCGGTGCCGAGGAGGCCAGTTCCACAGTTGATGGTGCGTAGCTGGAGCGGCAGGCATGCGACGAGCGGCGCACCTTATATCTTCACCCGTCAATTTCGCTCCGGTCATAGCGAGGGCAATTCAATTGCAGGTGATAGGCGTCACAGCGCGCCAAAAGCGGATTTGCTGGCGAATGCCGTAACGGTGTGATTGCTAAACAGTCAAGCTTCTTTGCGAGGTTGCGCAGAAAAGTTGCACGCAGGTCCGTAAATGAAGCGTCAGCTCCGATCGCATATCGCGTCTGGCACAAGATCATATGTGGCTCACGAGCATGGGTTACCCTTCATCGATCAGTTGAAGAGGGGCCGACGGGGCGGGATCTCTGCAACTGTGTCGCGCGAGCGACTGCCAGGGGCTTTGGCGCGGAGGTAGGGGAGGACGACGATTCTTGGGCTCTTGAAGCGGCTGTGGATTCCGCTGCTGGTGCTGGTTGTGGTGGCCGCCGGCGGTTACACCGTTTCGCGCCTGCACGGAATCTTCGGGTCCGAGAAGCGGCCCTCATATGCGGACACCAAAGTTGCGGAGACAAAGCCCTACGATCCCAAGCAGCTGGTCTACGAGGTGTTCGGGCCGCCGGGCACCGTGGCGAACATCAGCTATTTCGACGAGGAAACAGAACCTCGGTACATCACCGACGTTCCCCTGCCGTGGACGCTGCAGTTCGACATCGGTGATGCGACGGCAATGGGCAGCCTCATGGCCCAGGGAGACAGCAACAGCATCGGCTGTCGTATCACGGTGGACGGTGAGGTCAAGGCCGAGAAGACCTCCAACAACGTCAATGCCTTCACCTCCTGCCTGCTGAAGGCGGCATGAGCACCTCGACGATCGAGGAGCAGCGGACTCCCGCCCGACGCCCCCGAATCGCCTCCTTCATCCGCCGCTTCGCACCGCTGATCATCATCGGTTGGGTTGGCGTCACAGTGCTGTTGGTGGTTTCGGTGCCACCGCTGGAAGTCGTCGAACGTGAGCGATCGGTCTCGCTGAGTCCAGCAGACGCGCCCTCGGTCAGAGCGGCGTATCGAATGGGAGAGGCCTTCAACGAGACTGCCGGCGGCGGAGTGGCGATCCTGGTCCTGGAGGGCCAGGAGCAACTTGGGGCAGATGCGCACCGGTACTACAACGATCTGATTCGCCAACTGCGGGAGAGGCCTGAGGCCGTCCAGCATGTGCACGACTTCTGGGGCGATCCGCTCACCGAAGGTGCGGCCGAGAGTGCCGACGGCAAAGCCGTTTTCGTCCAAGTGGACCTTGCCGGTGAAATCGGCCAGGCGCAGTCGCTCCAGTCGGTGACGGCGGTTAAGGACATCCTCGAAGGGACACCTCCGCCGCCTGGAGTACAGACCTACCTCACCGGTCCCGCCGCGATCGTGTCCGACATGGGCGAAAGCGGAAACCGGACGGTCATCCTCATCACCCTCGTGACCGTCAGCGTCATCTTCGTGATGCTGCTCCTGCTGTACCGCTCAATCCTTGTCGTCCTGATCCTGTTGTTCACCGTCTTCATCGAGCTGCAGGTGGCCCGCGGTGTCGTCGCATTTCTCGCGATGCAGGGATACGTCGGGTTGACGACTTATGTCGTGAACCTGTTGGTGTCTGTCGGGATCGCGGCGGGGACCGACTATGCGATCTTCTTCACTGGGAGATATCAGGAGGCGCGCCAGGCCGGAGAATCCCGAGAAGAGGCTTTCTACACCACCTATCGAAGCGTCGCGAAAGTGGTTCTCGCCTCCGGTGCGACCATCGCCGGCGCGATCGCGTGCCTGAGCTTCACGCGGTTGCCCTTCTTCCAGCCTCTGGGTATCCCCGGTGCGATCGGCATCATGGTGGCGGTCGCCGTTGCACTGACGTTGGTACCTGCGTGCATTGCAGCGACCTCTCGCCGTCGCATCTTTGATCCGAAACGGCCAGTCGTCACCCGTCGGTGGCGGCGAATCGGCACGGCGATCGTACGGTGGCCGGCGCCGATTCTCGTTGCCACCATTGCGATCTCACTGATCGGGCTCCTGACGCTGCCGGGTTACACCCCCAGCTACACGGATCAGAAATATCTGCCTCCCGACATCCCGTCCAGCAAGGGGTATCAAGCTGCGGCGAGGCACTTCCCCGAATCACGGTTGATGTCACCGGATCTCCTGATGATCGAGTCCGATCACGATATGCGGAACTCAGCGGATCTGCTGGTGCTGAACAGACTCGCCAAGGCGGTTTTCGCGGTCCCCGGTGTGTCGAACGTGCAGTCCATCACCCGTCCCGAGGGGACGCAGCTCAAACACGCGTCCATACCCTTCCTGTTGAGCATGAGCAGCGCCAGCCAGAAGCTGGTCATGCCGTTCCAGCAACAGCGGATGGAGGATCTGGTCACTCAGGCTGACGAAATGTCCACCATGATCGCCCTGATGCAGCGGATGTACGGGTTGATGCAGCAGATGGTGGCCACGACCCACAGCATGGTCGAGACGACGCACGAACTTCAGGACGTCACGGAGGAACTGCGCGACCACATCGCTGACTTCGATGACTTCTTCCGGCCGATTCGCAACTACCTCTACTGGGAACCGCACTGCTACAACATCCCGCTGTGCTGGTCTATCCGCGGCATCTTCGATGCCCTTGACGGCGTCGACAAAGTCACGCTCAAAATGCAGGACCTGGTTGCCGACCTCGACCAACTCGATCTGCTCATGCCGCAGATCGTCACGCAGTTCCCGCCGATGATCGCGAACATGCAGAGCACCCGCACGATGATGCTGACGATGCACAGCACGATGTCGGGCATCTTCTCCCAGATGGAGGAGTCGAACCAGGACGCGACAGCGATGGGCAAGGCGTTCGACGCCGCAAACAACGACGATTCCTTCTATCTGCCGCCGGACATCTTCGAGAACAAGGACTTCAAGCGGGTCGCGGACATCTTCATGTCCCCGGACGGCAAAGCCGCACGACTGCTGATCGCCCAAAAGGGCGATCCGGCATCGCCTGAGGGCATCGCGCGGGTCGAACCCATCCGGACCGCGGCCGAGGAGTCGCTGAAGGGAACCCCGCTGGAGAGTTCGAAGATCTACCTCGCCGGCACCGCCGCTGGAGTCAAGGATCTGGTCGACGGCTCAAGGATCGACCTCCTGATCGCGGCTGTCGCGGCGCTGTGCCTCATCTTCCTGATCATGGTCATCGTGACGCGAAGTCTGATTGCAGGCCTGGTCATCGTGGGGACGGTGGCCCTGTCGTTGGGTGCGTCATTCGGACTCTCAGTACTCGTCTGGCAGCACCTCCTCGGGTTGCAGATTCACTGGGTGGTTCTGGCGATGTCCGTCATCGTCCTGCTCGCGGTCGGCTCGGATTACAACCTGTTGCTGGTTTCGCGGATGAAGGAGGAGCTCTCGGCGGGCCTCAACACGGGTCTGATCCGCGCGATGGCCGGCAGCGGAAAGGTTGTCACTGCAGCGGGTCTGGTCTTCGCGGCCACTATGGCGTCCATGATCGTGAGCGACCTGCTCACCATCGGCCAGGTGGGGACGACCATCGCGCTCGGCCTTCTGTTCGACACCCTTGTGGTGCGAGCGTTCATGACGCCGTCCATCGCGGCCCTGCTCGGTCGCTGGTTCTGGTGGCCTCTGCGAGTTCGCCCCCGTCCAGCCAGTTCCATGCTTCGCCCGGTAGGGCCTCGTCCGCTGGTGCGTTCGCTGCTGCTCAGGGATTGACCGGCGGGTATGGACACGCAACGTTCCAGTCCGCCCCGCATCGCGCGGACGATACGAGCTTTGGCGCCACTGATCGTCCTGGCGTGGCTTGCCATCATCCTGTTCACCACCCTCGCCGCTGTCGGTGGTGACTGGCGGTCAGCGATCCCGGCACTTGAGCGGGTGGCCGAACAGAATTCGGTGTCCCTGATGCCCGCGGATTCGCCGTCGGCGGTGGGCATGCTCAGGATGGGCAAGGCCTTCGGCGAGTCCGACTCGGACAGTTCGGCGATGATCGTGCTGGAGGGCGACATCCCGCTCGGCGAGGCCGCGCGGGCCTACTATGACGAGCTGGTCGACGAGCTGCGCGCCGACACCAAGCACGTCGAGCACGTCCAGGATCTGTGGGGCGATCGGCTCACGTCGTCAAGCGTGCAGAGTCCCGACGGTAAGGCCGCCTATGTGCAGTTGAACCTTGCTGGCAATCAGGGCACGCCCTTGGGCGACGAGTCAGTCAAAGCCGTCCGTGACATCGTCGACCGATCGTCGCCGCCGCAGGATGTGCACGTCTACGTTTCGGGGGCGGCGCCGCTCGCGTCCGACATGCAGCACAGCGGCAACGATTCGGTCCTGAAGATCACAATCGTGACGGTCGTGATCATCTTCACGATGCTCCTGATCGTCTACCGATCGATCGTCACGGTGGTCCTGCTGCTGCTCATGGTCGGTTTCGAAGTGGCTGCCGCACGAGGCGTGGTGGCATTCCTCGGGGCCAACGACGTCCTCGTCCTGTCCACCTTTGCAGTCAATATGTTGGTGTTCCTCGCGATCGCCGCCGGAACCGACTATGGAATCTTCTTCTTCGGCCGCTATCAGGAGGCACGGCAGGCGGGCGAGGATCGAGAGTCGGCCTACTACACCACATATCGGAGCACCGCTCCTGTCGTGCTGGCCTCCGGTCTGACCATCGCGGGGGCGATTCTTTGTCTGAGCGTCACAGATCTGCCCTACTTCAACACGATGGGCATTCCCTGCGCCATCGGCATGCTCACTGCTGTCGCGGCTGCGGTGACCCTGGTTCCCGCGGGGATCGTGATCGCGGGTCGCTTCGGCCTGCTCGACCCGAAGCGCGCCTTGAGGTCTGGCCGTTGGCGGGGGATAGGCACCGCCGTCGTCCGTTGGCCGGCACCGATCCTGGCCACAGCGCTCACAGCGGCATTGATCGGCCTCCTGGCGCTGCCGGGCTATCAGACCAGCTATAACGACCGCGCCTACATCCCTTCGAGCATCCCCGCGAATCAGGGATTCGAAGCCGCCGAGCGTCATTTCTCGCAGTCCCGGCTGTCGCCGGACGTCCTCATGGTTGAGACGGACCATGACATGCGAAATCCGACGGACTTCCTGACCCTCAACAAGATCGCGAAGGCCATCTTCAAAGTTCCCGGGGTTTCACGAGTCCAGGGGATCACTCGGCCCGAAGGCACGCCGATCGCCAACACGTCCATCCCGTTCCTCATCAGCATCCAGGGCGCCACCCAGGTCCAGGTGCAGAAGCTGCAGAACGAACGCAATAAGGACATGTTGAAACAGGCCGACGACATGGCCGCCATGATCAGGGTGATGGAAGATCAGTACAGGTTGACCAAGCTGCTCAACTCCATCACGGACGACTTGATCGACACCACGCACTCCGTTCAGGACATCGTCGAGGGGCTGCGGGACAGTCTCACCGTGTTCGACGACTTCTTCCGGCCGATTCGGAATTACTTCTACTGGGAGCCGCACTGCTACAACATCCCCATCTGCTGGGCTTTCAGATCGTTGTTCGACACTATGGACGGCACCCAGGCGATCACCGACAAGCTGGCCGTGCTCGTGGAGAACATGGACCAGCTCAAGGTGATCCTTCCCCAGCTGCTTGAGGTCTTCCCTCCGATGATCGACATCATGCGGACCATGCGGACTATGCAGCTCACGATGTACAGCACGATGTCGGGCCTGGCCGATCAGTCGGACGAGACGACGAACATCAGCGCGATGGGGCAGGCCTACGACGAGGCGAAGAACGACGACTCCTTCTACCTGCCGCCGGAAGTGTTCGAGAACACCGAGTTCAAGCGGGCGATGGCGTCTTTCCTGTCTCCGGACGGAAAGGCGGCTCGATTCATCATCTCCCACAAGGGTGACCCGGCGACACCCGAGGGAATCGCCAGGGTCGACAAGATCAGAACCGCGGCCGAGGAGGCGGTCAAGGGGACACCGCTGTCGAATGCGGGGATCTTCCTGGCTGGGGCGGCAACCACGGCAAAGGACTGGCACGACGGTTCTGCCAACGATCTGTTGATCGCGGGGATCGCCGCCATCTGCCTGGTGTTCATCATCATGCTGATCATCACGCGCAGCTTCATTGCAGCGCTGGTTATCGTCGGAACGGTTGTGCTGTCGTTGGGGGCGTCCTTTGGGCTGGCGGTGCTGCTGTGGCAGTACATCCTCGGCATTCACCTGCACTGGATGGTGCTGGCCATGTCGGTGATCATCCTGCTGGCGGTGGGTTCCGACTACAACCTGCTGTTGGTGTCCCGGATGAAGGAGGAGATCGGCGCCGGTCTCAACACGGGCATCATTCGGGCGATGGGCGGTACCGGCAAAGTCGTCACCACCGCGGCGCTCGTCTTCGCAGCCACTATGGCCTCGATGGCGGTGAGCGATCTTCGGATCATCGGCCAGATCGGCACGACCATCGGCTTGGGCCTGCTCTTCGACGCGATGATTGTCAGGTCATTCATGACGCCGGCCATTGCGGCCCTGCTGGGCCGATGGTTCTGGTGGCCACAACGTGTGCGTCCACGCCCGGCGAGCAGCATGCTGCGTCCGTACGGCCCGCGCCCGCTGGTGCGTGCGCTGTTGGGAACGGATCGACCGTCGCGTACCGAGGACGATCCGCCGACTGAGGAGATTCCGCGACAGCCGGGCTGATTCGGTCGCGAAAACCGCCTTCCCGTCGAAGGATCGACGACCGGTGGTGGTGTAACGGCGCGGAGGGTGGGGCAGATAACACAATTGAGTCTCGAAGGGCCACGGGGGCGAGACTTGCGTTTCAGGTGTACTCCCGCCCACAACGGGTAATCTCGACCGAGTCGGCTGAGCGGAACCTATCTGTCGGCAATCTGGAGGGGAAGCATGAAAAAGCTGTTGCTGTGTACCGCTGTAGTCGGGGGGCTGGCGGTCTCGTTCTGTGGGGTGGCCTCAGCGGACCCGCAGTTGGACCCGATCGTCAACACCACATGCAATTACGACCAGGTGATTTCGGCTCTGTCAGCGCAGAATCCGATGGCCGCCTCGATGTTCAACGCCTCGCCGCAGCAGCAGGATGGCCTGCGGCAGTTCCTCGCCGCGCCGCCCGCGGAGCGCCAGACGACGGCCGAGGCAATCAGGAGTGCGCCGGCAAACCAGCCGTACCTGCCGATCATTCAGCAGGCGTTCAGCACCTGTAACTCCTTCTGACGACCAGCCTGGTGTGGCCCGCCGGTTCGCTGACGGGCCGCGCACCGGTGTGTGCGATCGTGTTCTGAACGGGCGAAATCTCCTCGGCGGCAACAATGATCGGTGTTTGTACCACTTCGCTGTAAGTCCTAAGGGGGGCATTAGGCGGCGCTGGGCGTGGGCGGTGGACCTGCGGAATCCGCGGTGCATGCCGATGAAGTACCCGAAACCAATTGCGGCACAACGTATTCAGTCAGAAATCTGAAATGTTCCGATCGGCTCCCGATGTGGCCGCGAATCGTTGCGGCAGTAATCTGATTCGGTCAGGTAATTTGCTGTCGATCGACGTCCAAGGATTGCCAAGTAAGTTCACAGACATGTCACATCTGACGTTGCCCGAGTTTGGTGTCCCGGCCTCCGGGATGTCAGTGACCCTGTGTCACAACCCAAGAACTGGCTGTATGGCGGCCGTGCGCAGTGCGGCCAGGGGGTGGAGGCCATCGTCCTCCGGTGCCGGGTCGCTTAGCCACGCGGCACCCTGGGCCGCGTCAGCAGTTCGCCAGTTTCTGCAGAAAGTTCTGGCTTAGCCCGCCAACTTGGGTAAGGTTCGAACAAAGTCACATTTTGGTATCGACATCACCTGGAGAACCGGTTGAGCATCAATCCGTTCGACGACGACAGCGGCACCTTCCTCGTTCTCATCAACGATGAGGAGCAGCACAGCCTCTGGCCGACGTTCGCCGACGTCCCCGCCGGGTGGCGGGTGGTGTTCGGCGAAGCCGACCGGGCTGCGTGTCTGGAGTACATCGAGCAGAACTGGCCTGACATCAGGCCGAAGAGTCTGAGGGAAAGGCTGGCATCCGGCAGCGGCGCCGACGCCTAGCTCGTTCGCCGTCCCGCTGTGAACGCAGCGGGACGACATTTTCGTCCACGAGGGTCGGGGGAGCCTTGGGGGGACTCGCATGGAGTCGGACAGTCGCGCGCTGCCACTGACGCGGGGACAGCTCGACATCTGGCTGTCGCAGGAGACGGGGGACACCGCCGCGACGGACTGGCAGCTGGGGCTGCTGGTGAAGATCGACGGCGCGGTGGACACCTATGCCCTGGAGTGGGCCATCCGGCGCGTGGTCCGTGACATCGAACCGGGCCGGGCGTCCTTCGAGCACATCGACGGCCAGGTCGTGCAGCGCGTGCTGGAGGACCCGGCGGTGGCGCTCGAGTTCCACGATCTGACCGGCTCCGACGACGCCGGCGCCGACCTGGACCGCGTCGTGGCCTTGATTCAGCGCACACCCCTGCCACTGTCCGGTCCGCTGTTCAAGTTCGCGCTGATGCAGACCCGTGCCGACGAGTTCCACCTGTTCGCCTGCTGCCACCACATCGTCATCGACGGGTTCGCGCTGGGACTGGCGGGGCAGCGCATCTCGTCGGTGTACACGGCTGTGGTGTCCGGCGCTCCCGTGCCACCGCCGCTGTTCGGTTCGCTGCAGGACCTGGTCGACCTGGAGACCGCGTATGAGGGCTCGGACGATCACCGCGACGACGAGGCCTACTGGACCCAGAATCTGCCGCCCGACCTGGACACCGATCGACTCCCGCCGGCGGTCGCCGGCAACCCGGATCCGGCTCCGCCCAGCGCACCGCTGCCGCTGGACGCCGAGGTCATCGCCGCGGTGGAGGACTTCTCCCACCGTCTCGGCATCCCGCGGTCCTCGGTGCTGACCGCGGCCTGCAGCCTGCTGCTGCGGGGGCGGTTCGCCGACGGCCCCGAGGTGGTGCTGGACTTCCCGGTGAGCCGGCGAGTGCACCCCGCCTCCAAAACGCTGCCCGGCATGTTCGCCGGCGTGGTGCCGCTGACGCTGAGACTCGCCCCGGCGACGTCGGTGACACAGTTCTGCCGGCACGTCGACACCCGGATCCGGGAAGCCGTCCAACACCAGCGTTACCCGGTGCACGCGCTGGAACGACAGGCCAGCACCCACACGGCCGGGCGCTCGGCGGCGCGGGTGGGGGTCAACTTCCTGCCGTCCACCACCACGCTGTCGTTCGGCGGACTGACAGCGACGGCCTCGTACACGAACGCGGGACCGGTGGGCAGTTTCGGGCTGATCTTCTCCAGCGCCGACGGCGACCTGTGCCTCAGCACCGCGGGCGCGGGGCAACCGTTCACCGAGTGGGACGCCGCCGAACTCGCGCACCGTCTGGTCGCGGTGCTGTCGGCGATGACCGCCGATCCGGAGCGGGCGCTGTCGACCATCGACCTGCTCGAACCGGCGACCCACGCGCAGCTGGATCAGTTCGCCAACGCCGCGACGCTGCTTCGGCCCGCCGCCCCGGGGCTGAGCATCCCCGAGATGTTCGCCGCACAGGTGGCCAGATCGCCCGAGGCGGAGGCGATCCGATCTGCGCGCCGGTCATTGACCTACCGGGAACTGGACGAGTCCGCGGATCGCTTGGCACACCGGCTGTTTGAGTGTGGAGCCGGGCCCGGCCAACGCGTGGGACTGCTGTTGCACCGCTCCGTCGACGCCGTCGTGTCGATCCTTGCGGTGCTGAAAACCGGCGCGGCATATGTCCCGATCGATCCGGCGCATCCCGATGCCCGGATCGATTTCATGCTCGACGACGCGACGCCGATCGCCGTGCTGACCACCACCGGGCTGGCGAGCCGGGTGATGGGCCGTGACGTCACGGTGATCGACGTCGAAGCCGGTGCCCGCGCCCGTCGATCCGGTGCCGCCGGACCCGGGCCCGCCGCCGAGGACGTGGCGTACGTCATCTACACCTCCGGCACCACCGGCGTCCCCAAAGGGGTGGCGATCACCCACCGCAACGTGACCCAGCTGATCGCCTCCCTGCCCGCGGCCGACCCTGCGGCAGGACCGGCCGAAGTGTGGTCACACTGGCATTCCTACAGCTTCGACATGTCGGGCTGGGAGGTCTACGCGGCGCTGCTGCGCGGCGCCGCCCTGGTCGTGGTGCCCGAATCGGTCGCGCGGTCACCGGAGGATCTGCGCGCCCTGCTGATCGAGCAGAACGTCACGGTGCTGAGCATGACGCCGTCGGCGGCCGGGATGCTGAACCCCGACGGCCTCGAGGGTGTCACGCTGAGGGTGGCCGGCGAGGCCTGCCCCGCTGACCTGGTGGATCGCTGGGCCCCCCAGCGGACGATCATCAACGACTACGGGCCCACCGAGACCACCATGCTGGTGTCGACCACCGGACCGCTGCCGGCGGGCGCGGCCACGGCGTCGGTGGGCAGGCCGCTGGACGGCTCGGCGCTGTTCGTCCTCGACAGCTGGCTGCGCCCCGTCCCTCCGGGGGTGACCGGCGAACTGTACGTCGCCGGGCAGGGTGTCGGCGTCGGCTACGCCGGGCGGCCGGGCCTGACCGGTGCGCGGTTCCTGGCCTGCCCCTACGGGCCGCCGGGCACCCGGATGTATCGGACCGGCGATCTCACCCGCTGGGGCGCCGACGGGCAACTGCAGTACCTCGGCCGCGCCGACGAGCAGATCAAGATCCGCGGCTACCGCGTCGAACTCGGGGAGATTCAGGCCGCCCTGGCCGGACTGGACGGCGTCGAGCAGGCCGCCGTGGTCGTCCGCGAGGATCAGCCCGGTGACCGTCGCCTCGTCGGGTACGTCACCGGCACCGCGGAACCCGCGAAGCTGCGCTCGGCGTTGGCCGAGAGCCTGCCCGCCTACATGGTGCCGTCGGCCGTCGTGCTGCTCGACGTTGTGCCGGTGACGGTCAACGGCAAACTCGACAGGCGGGCCCTGCCGGCGCCGGAGTACCAGGACACCGCCGGCTATCAGGCTCCGCGCGACGCCGTCGAGGAGATCCTGACCGGGGTCTTCGCGGCCGTGCTGGGGGTCGAACGGTTCGGCATCGCCGACTCGTTCTTCGATCGGGGTGGCGACTCGCTGTCGGCGATGCGCCTGGTGGCCGCGGTCAACGCCGCGCTGGGCACCAGAATCGGGGTGCGGACGCTGTTCGAGAACCCCTCGGTGGCCACGTTGGCGGCGCGGGTGGGCGAGGTCGGCGACGTCATGGATCCGTTGCTGCCGGCCGAACGACCCGAGTCGGTCCCGCTGTCGTTCGCGCAGAATCGGCTCTGGATCCTGGACCAGCTGCAGGGGCCGTCGGCGGTGTACAACATGGCGCTGGCGCTGGACCTGTCCGGACCGCTCGAGGTCGAGGCGATGCGGGCCGCGCTGGCCGACGTCGTCACGCGCCACGAGAGCCTGCGCACGCTCTACCGGGCCGCCGACGGCGTGCCGCAGCAGATCGTCCTGCCCGCCGAGGAGGCCGAGTTCGGATGGCAGGTCGTCGAGGCGTCCGGGTGGACACCGGAGCAGGTCGAGCAGGCCATTGGTGAAGCCGCCGGACACTCCTTCGACCTGGCCCATGAGGTTCCGCTGAGCGTGACGCTGCTGCGCCGGGACGCCGACCAGCATGTGCTCGTCGGCGTGATGCACCACATCGCCGCCGACGGGTGGTCGATCGGGCCGCTGGTCGCGGATCTGGCCGCCGCGTATCAGGCCCGCCACCAGGGGTGCGCCCCGGACTGGGCGCCGCTGCCGGTCCAGTACATCGACTACACGCTGTGGCAGCGTGCGCAGTTGGGCGACCTCGCCGACACCGGCAGTCGGCTCGGCAGACAGGTGGCCTACTGGCGCGACACCCTCGCCGGTCTGCCGGACTGGCTGGAACTGCCCACCGACCGGCCGTATCCGCCGGCGGCCGACCTCCGGGGCGCCACGCTGACCGTGGAATGGCCGCCCGAGCTGCAACGGCGAGTCCGTGCCACGGCGCAGGAGCACGGCATCACCACGTTCATGGTCGTCGAGGCCGCGCTCGCGGTGCTGCTGTCGAAGATCAGCGGCAGCACCGATCTGGCGGTGGGCTTCTCCATCGCCGGGCGGCGCGATCCGGCCCTCGAGCAGTTGGTCGGGTTCTTCGTCAACACCCTGGTCCTGCGGGTCGACACCGCCGGGGATCCCACCGTCACCCGACTGCTGGAGCAGGTGCGACGGCGCAGCCTGGCCGCCTTCGACCACCAGGACGTGCCCTTCGAGGTGCTGGTGAACCAGCTCAACCCGACCCGGTCGATGACGCATCCTCCGCTGGTGCAGGTGCTGCTGGCGTGGCAGAACTTCGCCGCCGAAGGTGTCCTGGACCCGGCGGCCGCGCTGGCGTTCGGCGATGTCGGGGTGCGGCGGATACCGGTTCCCACCCGGACCGCACGGATGGATCTGGCGTTCGCGCTCGGTGAACGCTGGGATGAGCACGGCGAACCGGCGGGCATCGGCGGGACCGTCGAGTTCCGCACCGACGTGTTCGAGCCCAGCAGTATCGAGCGGCTGCTCGCCCAACTCCAGCGGATTCTGCTGGCCATCACCGAGGATCCGGCCCGGCGCATCTCCTCGGTGGACCTGCTCGACGACGCTCGGTCGGCGATGTGGGGCGACCGGGCGGTGGCGGCCGACCGCGCGGAGGTGACGGAGTCCATCCCCTCGACGTTCGCCGCTCAGGTCCTGCGCCGCCCGGACGCGGTGGCCTTGAGTCAGCAGAGTCGATCGCTGACCTACCGGGAGTTGGACGAGGCGTCGGACCGGCTGGCGCGGCAGTTGGCCGCCCACGGCGCCGCGCCGGGGCAGCGGGTGGCGCTGCTGTTCAGCCGGTCCGTCGAGGCGATCGTGGCGATCCTGGGCGTGCTCAAGACCGGTGCTGCCTATGTCCCAATCGATCCGGCGCACCCGGACGCCAGGATCGGCTTCGTCCTCGCCGACGCCGCCCCCGTCGCGGTCGTCACCACCGCGGCGCTGCGCAGCCGTCTGGACGGCCACTCCGGCCCCGTCATCGCCATCGACACAGACGTAGACACACGCACCGACGAGCAGTCGACCGCCGATTCACCCACCGCGCTCGTGGATCCGGCGCCGGACGACATCGCCTATCTGATCTACACGTCCGGCACCACGGGCGTGCCCAAGGGTGTGGCGATACCGCACCGCAACGTGATCGAACTGCTCGACTCGATCGGCGGTGACCTCGAGTTGTCCGGTCAGGTCTGGACTCTCGCGCATTCCCTGGCCTTCGACTATTCGGTGTGGGAGATCTGGGGCGCGCTGCTCGGCGGCGGCCGACTGGTGATCGTGCCCGAGGCGGTGTCGCGTTCGCCGGAGGATCTTCTGGCGCTGCTGGTGACCGAGCAGGTCACCATCCTGAGTCAGACGCCGTCGGCGTTCTACGCGCTGCAGACCGCCGAGGCGTTGTCGCCCGAACTGGGCCACCAGCTGAAACTGCAGACCGTGGTGTTCGGTGGTGAGGCCCTGGACCCGCAGCGGGTCGGTTCGTGGCTCGACCGGCACACCGGACTGCCCCGGATCATCAACATGTACGGCATCACCGAGACGACGGTGCACGCCTCGTTCCGGGCGATCGTCGCGGCCGACGCCGCACGCAGCGGCAGCCCGATCGGAGTGCCGTTGGCGCACCTGGGCTTTTTCGTCCTCGGACCCGACCTCGCCCCCGTGCCGGTCGGCGTGGTCGGCGAACTGTATGTGACCGGCGGCGGACTCGCGGTCGGCTACCTCGGCCGGTCCGGGTTGACCGCGGCACGCTTCGTCGCCTGCCCGTTCGGGGCCGCCGGGATACGGATGTATCGGACCGGTGACCTGGTCCGGTGGGATGCAGACGGTCAGCTGCAATACCTGGGCCGCGCCGACGACCAGGTCAAGATTCGCGGCTACCGCATCGAACTCGGTGAGATCCAGAGCGCGTTGGCCGGGCTCGACGGCGTCGAGCAGGCGGCTGTCATCGCGCGTGAGGACCGTCCGGGGGACCGCCGACTGGTGGGCTACATCACCGGAACCGCCGACCCCGCCGCCGCCCGGGCCGCGCTGAGTGATCACCTGCCGTCCTACATGGTGCCGGCCGCGGTGGTGGTGCTAGAGGCGCTGCCGTTGACGGTCAACGGCAAACTCGACACCAAGGCGCTGCCGGCACCGCACTACGCGGACGGTGCGGGCTCCCGCCGCGCCCCGGAGAACCCGGTCGAGATGGTGCTGTGCGACATCTACGCGCAGGTGCTGGGGCTCGATGAGGTCGGGGTGGACGACTCCTTCTTCGAACTCGGCGGCGACAGCATCCTGTCGATGCAGCTTGTGGCCCGTGCCCGGGCCGCCGGACTGACCTGCCGCCCGCGCGACGTCTTCGTTGAACAGACGCCCGCCCGGCTGGCCCGGGTGATGGGAGCGATTGAGGAGGCCGCGGCGCGCGACGACGGCGTGGGACTGGTCATCGCCACCCCGATCATGCGGTGGCTGTGGAGCGTCGGCGGTGCCGATCAGACCGACGACTTCAACCAGACCGTGGTGCTGCGCGCACCCGATGGTGTGACGCACGACGACGTGGTGACCATCCTGCAGGCGCTGCTGGATCGGCACGGCATGCTGCGGGCCCGGGTGGACCGAGTGGACCCGCGGGATCCCGACGCCGCCGGCCACGTCCTGAGCGTCCCGAAACCCGGAACCGTCGACGCGGCGACCCTGGTCCAGCCGGTCGAAGAGTTGTCGGCCGCGACGCTGATCGAGGCACGGGCCCGGCTCAACCCCGGGGCCGGGGCGATGCTCGCGGCGCTGTGGGAGATCGGCACCGGCCGGCTCGCGCTGCTCATCCATCATCTCGCGGTCGACGGAGTGTCCTGGCGAATCCTGTTGGAGGACTGGAACATCGCCAGTGCCCAGCATCGCAGTGGACAACCGGTCACGGTGCCCGCGACGGGGACCTCGTTCGCCCGCTGGTCCAGCGTGCTGGCCGGGCGCGCCCTGGACCCGGCCGTTGTGGCGCACGCCGAGGCCTGGCGGGCGATCTGCTCGGTCCCACCGATGCTGGCCGCACCGGACCCGAGTCGGGACACCTACGCGACCGCCGGGCGACTGTCGGCGGACCTGGATCCCGAGACCACACAGCTGCTGCTCGGCGAGGTGCCGACGGCTTTCCACGCCGGCGTGCAGGACATCCTGGTGGCAGCGTTCGGGTTGGCATGGACCGAATTCCTGGGCCGCCGAGGCCAACCCGTCCGCTTCGATGTGGAGGGGCACGGCCGCGACGAGGAGTTGGGCGCTGATGCCGATCTGTCTCGCACTATCGGCTGGTTCACCGCGAAATTCCCTGTTGCGCTGCATCCGGACGCACTGCCCTGGTCGCACGTGCAGGCCGGCGACGCGGTGCTGGACACCGTCGTCAAGGCCGGCAAGGAGCAGCTGCGGGCACAACCCGACGGGCTCAGCTACGGTCTGCTGCGGTACCTGAATCCCGGCGTGGACCTCGCCGGTTCCGAGTCCGCGATCGTGTTCAACTATCTTGGCCGCCTCGGTGCCGGTGCGGACATGTCCGACGAACTGTGGCGGCTCGATCCCGAGGGTGAGGTCCTCGCGGCTGCGGCCACCGCAGTCCGAATGCCGTTGCCGCACAGTGTGGAACTCAATGCCGGCATCCTCGAGTACGGCGACTCCGGACCGCAGCTGCATGCCAGCTGGACGTGGGCGCGTTCGGTACTCGACGAGGAGCAGGTGCAGCGGGTCAACCAGCTGTGGTTCGAGGCGCTGACCGGAATCTGTGTGCTCATCCGGCGCGGCGGAGGCGGACTGACCCCGTCGGACATCGCACCGGCCCGGCTCACCCAGCAGCAGATCGATTCGCTGGGACCCCGCGTCGCCGACGTGCTGCCGGTCACCCCACTGCAGCGTGGCCTGTTGTTCCACGCCACCGCGGCGCCCGAGCGCTCCGACGTCTACGCGGTGCAGTTGGAGATCCGGCTGTCCGGACCACTCGTCGCCGACCGGCTTCGGGACGCCGTGCGCGCGGTGGTGCGCCGGCATCCGCAGCTGGCGGCCCGGTTCCGCACCGAGTTCGGCGAACCCGTGCAGGTGATCGTGACTGATCCGGTGGTGCCCTGGCGGTATGCCGAACTGCGCGGTGATCAACCGCAGGACGAGCAGATCGAACGGCTGTGCGCGGCCGAACGTGCCCAGGTGTGCAATCTGCACGGACCGGCACCGCTGCGTGCCGCGCTGCTGCGCACCGGTCCCGACCAGTTCCGGTTCGTGCTGACCAACCATCACATCGTGCTTGACGGGTGGTCGACACCGATTCTGCTGCAGGAGATCTTCGCCAGCTATTACGGCCACCGGTTGCCCGTCCCCACGCCGTACCGGCGCTTCGTGACGTGGCTGCTGGACCGCGACGTCGCGGCCGCCGAGACCGCCTGGCGCGAGGCGCTGGCCGGCTTCGACAACCCCACCCTGGTCGGCCCGGCCGGGCGGTTGGAGCCGGGACCACGGGGCATCGGCCGCTATTCGCTGACCACCGAACTCACCGACGCGGTGGGTGAACTCGCGCGTTCGCAGCACACCACGGTCAACACCGTGCTGCAGGCCGCCTGGGCGCAGGTGCTGGCCACCCAGGCCGGGCACGCCGACGTCGCGTTCGGCACCGCGGTGTCGGGCCGACCCGCCGACCTCGCGGGTGCGGATTCGATCGTGGGCCTGCTCATCAACACCGTTCCAGTGCGCGCCAGGATGACCCCGAACACCACCGCGGCCGACCTGGTGGACCAGCTTCAGCGGTTCAGCAACGACACCCTCGAGCACCAGCATCTGGCGCTGACCGACATCCACCGGGTCGCCGGTCACGACCAGCTCTTCGACACCCTGTTCGTGTTCGAGAACTACCCCCTCGACACCTCGGCGCTCTCGGGTGCCGACGGGCTGCAGATCACGGAATTCACTGCGCTGGAACAGAATCATTACCCGTTGAGTGTGCAGGCGATACCCGGATCCGAGTTCGCCCTGCGCGTCGAATACGACACCGAGGTGTTCAGCACGGCCGACATCGACGCGGTGGTCGCACGCTACCGGCGGGCGTTGGCCGCGATGGTCGGCGATCCGCAGCGCCCACTGCTGCGGGCGGACCTGCTCGCCCCCGACGAGCATGCTCAGCTGGACCGGTGGGGCAACCGGGATGTGCTGGGGCAGAGGGCAACACCGGTCTCGATCCCGGCCCGCTTCGCCGGCCAGGTGGCGCGCACACCGGACGCGGTGGCGTTGACCGGGCAGTCCGCCTCGCTCACCTACCGCGAACTCGATGAGGCGTCGAACCGGCTGGCGCACCACCTGGTGTCCCGCGGCGCCGGTCCGGGACACAGCGTGGCCGTGATGTTCCCCCGGTCCGTCGAGGCCGTGGTGGCGATCCTGGCGGTGCTCAAGAGCGGTGCCGCCTACCTGCCGATCGACCCCGCGGTGCCGTCCGCCCGGATCGACTTCATGGTTGCCGACGCGACCCCCGTCGCCGCGGTGACCACGGCCGACCTGGCCGAACGGTTCGGCGGCAGCGCTCTCGACACCGTCGTCGCCGACGATCCCGCGGTGCAGCACCGGCCGAGCACGCCGCTGCCGGCTCCGGCGCCGGACGACCTGGCGCACATCATCTACACCTCCGGCACCACCGGCACACCCAAGGGCGTCGCCGTGACCCACGGCAACGTCACCAGGTTGTTCGACTCGATGGACGTCGGCATCGACCTGACGCCCGAGCAGGTCTGGACACAGTGCGCGTCCTACGCGTTCGACTACACAGTGTGGGAGATCTGGGGCGCGCTGCTGCACGGCGGACGTCTCGTGGTGGTCCCGGAGTCGGTCACCGCGGCACCGGAGGACTTCCATGCCCTGCTGATCGCCGAGGGCGTCACCGTGTTGAGCCAGACCCCGACGGCGGTGCGGGTGCTGTCCCACGAGGGCTTGGACACCACGTCGTTGATGATCGCGGCGGAGGCCTGCCCGGCCGAGGTGGTGGACCGGTGGGCGCCCGGACGCGTCATGGTCAACGGCTACGGGCCGACCGAGACCACGGTCTACGCCACCATCAGCGCGCCGCTGACGCCGGGGTGTGGTGTGGTCCCGATCGGCGTGCCGGTGCCCGGGGCGGCGCTGTTCGTGCTGGACGGCTGGCTGCGCCCGGTGCCCGCCGGTGTCGTCGGCGAACTGTATGTGGCCGGTCGCGGGGTGAGCAACGGCTACGTGCGCCGCCCCGGCCTGACCGCATCCCGGTTCGTGGCGTGCCCCTTCGGCGGGATGGGTGACCGGATGTACCGCACGGGCGACCTGGTCCGCTGGGGTGCCGACGGTCAGTTGGAGTACCTCGGCCGCGCCGACGAGCAGGTCAAGATCCGCGGCTACCGGATCGAACTCGGCGAGATCGAGGCCGTCCTGGGTACGGTCGACGGCGTCGAGCACGCCGTGGTGATCGCACGCGAGGATCGGCCCGGTGACCGGCGCCTGGTCGCCTATGTCACCGAGGCGTCAACCGGTGCGGTCGATCCGGCCGTCGTGCGGCCGAAACTGGCCGAGCGGCTGCCGGCCTACATGGTGCCCAGCGCGGTGGTGGTGCTCGACGCGCTGCCGTTGACGGTCAACGGCAAACTCGACAAGCGCGCGCTGCCGGCACCCGAGTACCGCGAGTCGGCCGGCTACCAGGCTCCGACCACCGCGGTCGAGGAGGTGCTCAGCGGCATCTTCTGCCAGGTGCTCGGCCTCGACCGGATCGGCGTCGACGACTCGTTCTTCGAACTGGGCGGCGACAGCATCCTGTCGATGCAGGTGGTGACCGCGGCGCGGGCAGCGGGGCTGCGCTGCCGGCCGCGCGACGTCTTCGTCGAGCAGACCGTCGCGCGACTGGCCAGAGTCGTCGACGTCGCCGACGCGCAGGGCCCCGCCGACGACGGGGTGGGCGCGGTGCCGGCCACCCCGATCATCCGGTGGCTGCACAGTCTCGACGAGACCACGCAGGTCGATCAGGCCCCGCAGTCAAATCCGACCAAGGAGTTCAACCAGACCGTCGTCGTGCAGGCCCCCGACGGGGTGACCGAGGAGGACGCCGCGGTGGTGCTGCAGGCACTGCTGGATCGGCATGCGATGCTGCGGGTTCGGGTCGACGCTGCCGGCCCTGACGGACCGGTGCTGACGGTTCCCGAACCCGGGACGGTGCGCGCCCGCGACTGCCTGCACTCGGTCGACGCGCTCACCGACGAGGCGCTGATCGAGGCGAGATCACGGCTGACCCCCGCCGCGGGCGCCATGGTCAGCGCGTTGTGGGTGCACCCCACGCGGGAACTGGTGCTGCTGATCCATCACCTCTGCGTCGACGGCGTGTCCTGGCGAATCCTGCTGGAGGACCTGAACATCGCCTGGGTCCAGCACACCAGCGGGCAGCACATCGAGTTGCCCTCAGCGGGAACATCGTTCGCCAGGTGGGCGGCATTGTTGGCCGACCATGCGACCACCGATGAGGTGGTCGAGAAGGCCGATGCGTGGCGCCGGGTGTCCGACACCCCCGCGGCAACACCGGCTCCGCAGCCAGGCGTGGACACCGCGGCCAGCGCCGGCCGGCTGTCGGCCAGCCTGGACACCGACTCGACCCGACTGCTGCTCGGCGAGGTGCCCGCGGCGTTCCATGCCGGCGTGCAGGACATCCTGCTCATCGCCTACGGGTTGGCGTTGGCGAAGTTCCTCGGCCTGGAGTCCGCCATCGGGGTCGACGTCGAGGGGCACGGGCGCGCCGAGGAGGTGGCCGACGACGTCGACCTGTCCCGAACCGTCGGCTGGTTCACCACGAAGTATCCGGTGTCGATGACCGTGCCACGGTTGGCCTGGCCGCAACTCGTCGCCGGGGAGGCCGGGGTCGGTGCGACGGTCAAGAACGCCAAGGAGCAGTTGCGCGGGCATCCGGACGGGCTCACCTACGGCCTGCTGCGGCACCTGAACCCTGACGCGGGTCTGCCCGAGCGGGAGCCGACCGTCGGGTTCAACTACCTGGGCCGGTTGGGTGCGACCGCGGCCGAGCGATCCGAGCAGCTGTGGCGGATCAGCCAGGACCGGATGGACGCGACGGTCGTCACGGCCCAGCTTCCGATGCCGTTGGCGCGCAGCATCGAACTCAACGCAGTGACCACCGACACCGACGCCGGTCCGGTGCTGCGCGCCGACTGGACCTGGGCGCGTTCAATCTTCGACGATCGACAGATCAGCGAGCTGAGCACGCTGTGGTTCGAGGCGCTGACCGGGATCTGTGCCCACGTGCGCAACGGCGGCGGCGGTCTGACGCCGTCCGACATCGTCCCGGCCCGCCTGGCCCAGCAGCAGATCGACGAACTCCAGGCCGCACACCGGGTCGCGGACATCCTGCCGCTCACCCCGCTGCAGCAGGGACTGCTCTTCCACTCCACCACCACGCGGGGTACGGGGCACCTCGGTGAGCTGTACGCGGTGCAGGTGGAGATCGCCGTGAGCGGACCGCTGGACGTCGATCGTCTGCGCGCCGCCGTGCACGGCGTGGTGCACCGGCACCCGCACCTCGCCGCCCGGTTCTGCCGGAAGTACGCAGAACCCGTGCAGGTCATCCCCGCCGATCCGGAACCGGTGTGGAGCCAGCTGGATCTGGTCGGGGACGATGCTTCGAATTCGCCTCCGATCGAGCAGGTGTGTGCCGAGGAGCGCGCCGCGGTGGGTGAGTTCACCGACGATCCCGCATTCCGGGTGGCGCTGGTCCGCACCGCCGAACAGCAGCACCTGTGCGTCGTCACGTTCCACCACATCCTGATCGACGGGTGGTCGCTGCCGCTCCTGATGCACGAGATCTTCGCGGGGTACCTCGGCGAGCGGTTGCCGACCCCGGCCTCCTACCGGGAATTCGTGACGTGGCTGGCCGACCGGGACGTCGAGGCCGCGCGCTCGGCCTGGCGCCGGGCGTTCAGCGGCTTCGACACCGCGACACTGGTCAGCCCACCCGGGCGCACCGACCTCGGACAGCGCGCGGTGGACCGGTTCGCCGTCCCCGAGGACCTCACCCGCGCACTCGAACAGCTCGCCCGCACCCACCACACCACCGTCAACACGGTGCTGCAGGCCGCGTGGGCGCTGCTGTTGACCTCGCTGACCGGCCAGCACGATGTGGCGTTCGGGGTGACCGTGTCGGGACGCCCGGCGGAGGTGGCCGGAGCCGAGACCATCATCGGCCTGGTGATCAACACCGTGCCGGTTCGCGCCACCATCACACCAGACACCACGGTGGCCGATCTGCTGCGGCAGCTGACCCGGCGACACAGCGACACGCTGGAGCACCAGCACCTGTCGCTGCGCGAGATCCACCGCGCCACTGGGCATGACGAACTGTTCGACTCCCTGATCGTCTACCAGAACTACCCCATCGAAGCGGGGAGCCGGTTGAGTGCAGACGGCCTGACCGTCACGATGACCTCGAGTCGCGAGTACAACCACTACCCGCTGACCGTGCAGGTTCACCCGGGCGATCAACTCGACATGCGGGTCGAGTACGACACCGACGTGTTCACCCCGGCCCGCATTGCGACCTTGATGCGGCGGCTGCAGCGGGTCTTTGCGGCAATGACGGCTGACCAGGGGAGTGACTCATGACCGCCGACGCCCAGCGCCTGCTCGCCATCGACCTCTTCGACGACGAGGAGCACGACCAACTCGACGAGTGGGGGAACCGGGCCGCGCTCGAAGACACCGGCGCGCCGCCGTCGATCCTGGACCTGTTCGCCGAACACGTCACGCGGTCACCGGAGGCGACGGCGGTGTCCTTCCCGGGTGGGTCGTTGACCTACTGGCAACTCGACCAGGCGTCGGACCGGTTGGCGCACAGACTGGTTGCCGGTGGTGCCGGACCGGGCGAATGCGTCGCGGTGGTGCTGGAGCGGACCGTCGAAGCGGTGATCGCGATCATGGCGGTGCTCAAGACCGGTGCCGCGCATCTTCCGATCGACCCGGCGCACCCCGATGTGCGCATCGGGTTCGTGATGCAGGACGCCGGACCGGTGGCCGCGGTGACCACACCCGAGCTGCGATCGCGGGTACGGGACCAGAACCTGTCCATCGTCGAGCTCGGGGAGACCGAGACGGGGGCGCAGGTTGAGGGCGCGTTGCCCGGAGCCCGCAGTGACGACATCGCGTACCTGATCTACACCTCGGGCACCACCGGAAAGCCCAAGGGCGTGGCGATCACGCACGGCAACGTGACGCAGCTGCTGGCGAATCTGGATGGGGGCCTGCCGGATCCGGGTGTGTGGCCGCTGTGCCATTCGCTGTCGTTCGACGTGTCGGCCTGGGAGATCTTCGGTGCGCTGCTGCGCGGCGGGCGGGTCGTGGTCATCCCGGACACCGTCACGAGCTCGCCGGACGACTTCCACGCGATGCTGGTCGCCGAGGGCGTCACGGTGCTGACCCATACGCCGTCGGCCGTGGGCATGTTGTCCCCGGAGGGCCTGGACGCCACGGCGTTGGTGGTGGTCGGCGAGGCGTGCCCGGCCGATGTGGTGGACCGCTGGGCGCCGGACCGGGTGATGATCAACGCCTACGGACCCACCGAGACCACGATGTGCGTCGCGATCAGCGCACCGCTGACGCCCGGTGCCGGCGCACCTCCGATCGGTTCACCGGTGCCGGGCGCCGCGCTGTTCGTGCTGGATCGGTTCCTGCGCCCGGTGTCCCCCGGTGTGGTCGGTGAACTCTATGTGGCCGGGCGTGGCGTGGGAGTCGGCTACCTCGGCCGGCCGGGCCTGACCGGGACCCGGTTTGTGGCGTGTCCGTTCGGTGGGGTGGGGTCGCGGATGTATCGCACCGGCGACGTCGTGCGCTGGGGTGACGACGGCCAGCTGCAGTATCTGGGGCGTGTCGATGAGCAGGTGAAGATTCGGGGTTACCGGATCGAGTTGGGTGAGGTGCAGGCGGCGTTGGCGGCGGTGGCCGGGGTGGAGCAGGCCGCTGTGATCGCCCGGGAGGACCGCCCCGGCGACAAGCGTCTGGTCGGATACGTCACCGGCGCGGTGGACGCGGCCCAGGCCCGCGCCGACGTGGCTGAGCGGCTCCCGCAGTTCATGGTGCCGGCGGCGGTGGTGGTGGTTGATGAGTTGCCGTTGACGGTGAATGGGAAGTTGGATGTGCGGGCGTTGCCGGCGCCGGAGTATCGGGATTTTGAGCGGTATCGGGCGCCTGCGACGGCGGTGGAGGAGTTGTTGACCGGCATTTATGCCGAGGTGTTGGGGTTGGATCGGGTTGGGGTGGGGGATTCGTTCTTCGATCTCGGTGGTGATTCGCTGTCGGCGATGCGGGTGGTGGCTGCGGCCAATGCGGCGTTGGATGCTGATCTGTCGGTGCGGGCGTTGTTCGAGGCGCCGACGGTGGCGGGGTTGGCGGGTCGGGTCGGTGCCTCTGGTGGGGGGTTTGCGCCGTTGGTGGCCGGTGAGCGGCCTGCGGTGGTGCCGTTGTCGTTTGCGCAGAATCGGTTGTGGTTTCTGGAGCAGTTGCAGGGGCCGTCGGCGGTGTACAACATGCCGGTGGTGTTGCGGTTGAGTGGGCCGCTGGATGTGGGGGCGTTGGGTTCGGCGTTGGCCGATGTGGTTGGGCGGCATGAGATTCTGCGGACGGTGTTGCCGGCGGTGGATGGGGTTCCGCGGCAGGTGGTGCTCGATGGTGGTGCGGTTGACTTCGGGTGGGGAGTCGTTGATGCCGGTGGTTGGTCGGAGCAGGTGCTGGCTGATGCCGTGGCGGCGGTGGTGGGTGCCAGTTTTGATCTGAGTTCTCAGGTTCCGTTGCGGGCACGGCTTTTCCGGGTTGCCGATGAGGAGTTCGTGTTGGTGGCGGTGGTGCACCACATCGCTGCTGATGGGGTGTCGGTGCCGCCGTTGTTGGCTGATCTTCGGGTGGCCTATGAGGCGCGTCGGCGGGGTGGGGAGCCGGAGTGGTTGCCGTTGCCGGTGCAGTACGCCGATTACACGGTGTGGCAGCGGGCGCAGTTGGGTGAGCTTGAGGATCCGGACAGTCGGATCGCGCAGGAGTTGGCGTATTGGCTTGATGCGTTGGCGGGGATGCCTGAGCAGATGGCGTTGCCGACGGATCGGCCGTATCCGCCGGTGGCCGATTATCGCGGGGCCAGTGTGGAGGTGAGTTGGCCGGTCGAGGTGCAGCAGCAGATCGCCGGGTTGGCTCGGGCGCGCAATGCGACGCCGTTCATGGTGGTGCAGGCCGCGTTGGCGGTGTTGTTGGCCAAGATCAGCGCCAGCAGTGATGTGGCGGTGGGGTTTCCGATCGCTGGGCGTGGTGATCCGGCGTTGGATGCGCTGGTGGGTTTCTTCGTCAACACGTTGGTGCTGCGGGTCGACCTTGAGGGGGATCCGACCGTCGGCGAGGTGGTGGCGCAGGTGCGGGCGCGCAGTCTGGCGGCCTTTGAGCATCAGGATGTGCCGTTTGAGGTGTTGGTGGATCGGCTCAATCCGACTCGGAGTCTGTCTCATCATCCGCTGGTGCAGGTGATGTTGGCGTGGCAGAACTTCGCTGGGCAGGATGTCGAGACGGTGCTCGGTGATGTCAGTGCCATGGCGTTGACGGCGGAGACGCACACCGCGCGGGTGGATGTGACGTTCTCGTTGGCGGAGCGCTGGACTGCTGCGGGGGAGCCTGCGGGTATCGGTGGGGCGGTGGAGTTCCGCACGGATGTCTTCGATGCGGCCACGATCGAGGCGTTGGTGGATCGGTTGGCCGCGGTGTTGGCGGCGATGACCGTCGATCCTGATCAGCCGGTGTCGGGTATCGATGTCGTCGATGCCGGTGAGCATGCCCGCCTGGATCAGTGGGGTAATCGGGCGGTGTTGAGCGCGCCGGTGCCGGTGCCGGCGTCGATTCCGGCGTTGTTCGCCGCGCAGGTGGCTCGTACGCCGCAGGCCGGGGCGGTCACCTGTGACGGGCAGACGGTGACGTATGCGGAGTTGGATGCGGCGTCGAACAGGTTGGCTCATCTGCTGGTCGGTCATGGGGCTGGGCCCGGACATTGTGTGGCACTGCTGGTTCCGCGATCGGTGGAGGCGGTCATCGCGATCATGGCAGTGCTCAAGACCGGTGCGGCCTACCTGCCGATGGACCCGGCCCATCCCGACGCCCGCATCGGCTTCATGCTCGGCGACGCCGCACCCACCGCCGCCATCACCACCGGCGAGTTGGCGGCCCGGCTGGTCGGCTCCGGTCTGACCGGCTCCGATCTGAGCGTGATCGGGGTGAACGACGTCTCGGTGCTCACCCAGCCCAGCACCGCGCTGCCGCTTCCGGACCCCGACGACACGGCCTACATCATCTACACCTCGGGCACCACCGGAACACCCAAGGGCGTGGCCATACCGCACCGCAATGTGGCGCTGCTGCTGGAATCGCTGGACCCCGACCTGGATCTGGCGGGGCAGGTGTGGTCGCAGTGCCACTCACTGGCCTTCGACTTCTCCGTCTGGGAGATCTTCGGCGCGGTGCTGCGCGGCGGCCGAGTGGTGGTGGTCTCGGAGACCGCGGCCCGCTCCCCGCAGGACCTGCACGCGCTGCTGATCGCCGAACAGGTCACCATGCTCAGTCGCACGCCGTCGGCGTTCTACGCACTGCAGACCGCCGACGCCGCGCTGTCTCCCGAACTTCGCGAGCAGTTGCGGCTGCAGGCGGTGGTGTTCGGCGGCGAGGCCCTCGAACCGCAGCGACTGCGGCCGTGGTCGGACAACCACCCGCACTCTCCGCGGCTGATCAACATGTACGGCATCACCGAGACCACGGTGCACGCGTCGTTCCGAGAGATCTACGACGGGGACACCGACAGCAGCGCCAGCCCGATCGGCCTGCCGCTGACCCACCTGGGATTCTTCGTCCTGGACCGACGGTTGCGCCCGATGCCGGTCGGTGTGGCCGGTGAACTGTATGTGGCGGGGGCCGCACTGGCCACCGGGTACGTGGGCCGGCCGGGCCTGACCGGGACCCGGTTTGTGGCGTGTCCGTTCGGTGGGGTGGGGTCGCGGATGTATCGCACCGGCGACGTGGTGCGTTGGACCGCCGAGGGGGAACTGCAGTATCTGGGGCGTGTCGATGAGCAGGTGAAGATTCGGGGTTACCGGATCGAGTTGGGTGAGGTGCAGGCGGCGTTGGCGGCGGTGGCCGGGGTGGAGCAGGCCGCTGTGATCGCCCGGGAGGACCGTTCCGGCGACAGGCGCCTGGTCGGTTACCTGGTCGGCGCCGCCGATCCCGCCGTGGTGCGAGAACAGCTGACCAGCATGCTGCCGGCCTACATGGTGCCGGCGGCGGTGGTGGTGGTTGATGAGTTGCCGTTGACGGTGAATGGGAAGTTGGATGTGCGGGCGTTGCCGGCGCCGGAGTATCGGGATTTTGAGCGGTATCGGGCGCCTGCGACGGCGGTGGAGGAGTTGTTGACCGGCATTTATGCCGAGGTGTTGGGGTTGGATCGGGTTGGGGTGGGGGATTCGTTCTTCGATCTCGGTGGTGATTCGCTGTCGGCGATGCGGGTGGTGGCTGCGGCCAATGCGGCGTTGGATGCTGATCTGTCGGTGCGGGCGTTGTTCGAGGCGCCGACGGTGGCGGGGTTGGCGGGTCGGGTCGGTGCCTCTGGTGGGGGGTTTGCGCCGTTGGTGGCCGGTGAGCGGCCTGCGGTGGTGCCGTTGTCGTTTGCGCAGAATCGGTTGTGGTTTCTGGAGCAGTTGCAGGGGCCGTCGGCGGTGTACAACATGCCGGTGGTGTTGCGGTTGAGTGGGCCGCTGGATGTGGGGGCGTTGGGTTCGGCGTTGGCCGATGTGGTTGGGCGGCATGAGATTCTGCGGACGGTGTTGCCGGCGGTGGATGGGGTTCCGCGGCAGGTGGTGCTCGATGGTGGTGCGGTTGACTTCGGGTGGGGAGTCGTTGATGCCGGTGGTTGGTCGGAGCAGGTGCTGGCTGATGCCGTGGCGGCGGTGGTGGGTGCCAGTTTTGATCTGAGTTCTCAGGTTCCGTTGCGGGCACGGCTTTTCCGGGTTGCCGATGAGGAGTTCGTGTTGGTGGCGGTGGTGCACCACATCGCTGCTGATGGGGTGTCGGTGCCGCCGTTGTTGGCTGATCTTCGGGTGGCCTATGAGGCGCGTCGGCGGGTGGGGAGCCGGAGTGGTTGCCGTTGCCGGTGCAGTACGCCGATTACACGGTGTGGCAGCGGGCGCAGTTGGGTGAGCTTGAGGATCCGGACAGTCGGATCGCGCAGGAGTTGGCGTATTGGCTTGATGCGTTGGCGGGGATGCCTGAGCAGATGGCGTTGCCGACGGATCGGCCGTATCCGCCGGTGGCCGATTATCGCGGGCCAGTGTGGAGGTGAGTTGGCCGGTCGAGGTGCAGCAGCAGATCGCCGGGTTGGCTCGGGCGCGCAATGCGACGCCGTTCATGGTGGTGCAGGCCGCGTTGGCGGTGTTGTTGGCCAAGATCAGCGCCAGCAGTGATGTGGCGGTGGGGTTTCCGATCGCTGGGCGTGGTGATCCGGCGTTGGATGCGCTGGTGGGTTTCTTCGTCAACACGTTGGTGCTGCGGGTCGACCTTGAGGGGGATCCGACCGTCGGCGAGGTGGTGGCGCAGGTGCGGGCGCGCAGTCTGGCGGCCTTTGAGCATCAGGATGTGCCGTTTGAGGTGTTGGTGGATCGGCTCAATCCGACTCGGAGTCTGTCTCATCATCCGCTGGTGCAGGTGATGTTGGCGTGGCAGAACTTCGCTGGGCAGGATGTCGAGACGGTGCTCGGTGATGTCAGTGCCATGGCGTTGACGGCGGAGACGCACACCGCGCGGGTGGATGTGACGTTCTCGTTGGCGGAGCGCTGGACTGCTGCGGGGGAGCCTGCGGGTATCGGTGGGGCGGTGGAGTTCCGCACGGATGTCTTCGATGCGGCCACGATCGAGGCGTTGGTGGATCGGTTGGCCGCGGTGTTGGCGGCGATGACCGTCGATCCTGATCAGCCGGTGTCGGGTATCGATGTCGTCGATGCCGGTGAGCATGCCCGCCTGGATCAGTGGGGTAATCGGGCGGTGTTGAGCGCGCCGGTGCCGGTGCCGGCGTCGATTCCGGCGTTGTTCGCCGCGCAGGTGGCTCGTACGCCGCAGGCCGGGGCGGTCACCTGTGACGGGCAGACGGTGACGTATGCGGAGTTGGATGCGGCGTCGAACAGGTTGGCTCATCTGCTGGTCGGTCATGGGGCTGGGCCCGGACATTGTGTGGCACTGCTGGTTCCGCGATCGGTGGAGGCGGTCATCGCGATCATGGCAGTGCTCAAGACCGGTGCGGCCTACCTGCCGATGGACCCGGCCCATCCCGACGCCCGCATCGGCTTCATGCTCGGCGACGCCGCACCCACCGCCGCCATCACCACCGGCGACTACGCCGCGCATCTGATCGGTTCCGGGGTTGCGGTGGTGCGCCTCGACGACGCCGACATCGAGGCACAGTCCGACGCGGCCCTGCCGATGCCCGCGGCCGACGACACCGCGCATATCATCTACACCTCCGGAACCACCGGCACGCCCAAAGGCGTTGCAGTGACGCACCACAACGTGGTCAGACTGTTCGAGTCGCTGGACATCGGGCTGTCCTTGACGCCGGGGCAGGTGTGGTCGCAGTGCCACTCACTGGCCTTCGACTTCTCGTCCTGGGAGATCTGGGGCGCCCTGCTGCACGGCGGGCGCCTGGTGGTCGCGCCCGACGAGGTGGCCCGTTCCCCCCAGGACCTGCACACGCTGCTGCTCACCGAACACGTCGCCGTGCTGAACCAGACCCCGTCGGCGCTGGCCGCGTTGACCCCGGCCGGGTTGCAGTCGGTGGCGACCGTCGTGGCAGGCGAGGCGTGCCCGGCCGAGGTGGTGGAACGCTGGGCACCGGGACGGCTGATGATCAACGGCTACGGGCCCACCGAGACCACGGTGTACGCCACCATCAGCGCCCCGCTCACCGCGGGTGTCTCGGTCATCCCGATCGGCCTGCCGGTGCCCGGCGCGGCGCTGTTCGTGCTGGACAAGTGGTTGCGGCGGGTGCCGGTGGGCGTGATCGGCGAACTCTATGTCGCCGGCACCGGAGTCGCCCAGGGCTACCTTCGTCGCCCCGGGCTGACCGCGGCGCGGTTCGTGGCCTGCCCGTTCGGCACCAACGGCGCCCGGATGTACCGCACCGGTGACCTGGTGCGCTGGGGTCCGGACGGTCAGCTGCAGTACCTCGGCCGAGCCGATGACCAGGTCAAGATCCGGGGCTACCGCATCGAACTCGGTGAGGTGCAGGCGGCGCTGGCGGCCCTGGACGGGGTCCGGCACGCCGTCGTGGTGACGCGCGAGGACCACCCGGGTGACAGACGACTGGTCGGCTACGTCACCGGAGAGGTGGACCCCGTCGACGCGCGATCCCTGCTGGGCGCCAAGCTGCCCCCCTACATGGTCCCGGCCGCGGTGGTCGTCGTCGACGAACTGCCGTTGACCATCAACGGCAAACTCGACGTAAGGGCCCTGCCCGCCCCGGACTACCTGGATGTCGACCGCTACCGGGCGCCGAGCACCCCGACCGAACAGCTCCTGGCCTCGATGTATGCCCGCGTGCTCGGGTTGCAGAAGGTGGGCGTCGACGACTCGTTCTTCGACCTCGGCGGTGACTCGCTCTCGGCGATGCGGCTGATCTCGGCGGTCAACACCACGTTGGGCGCCAACCTCGCGGTGCGGACGCTGTTCGACACACCGTCGGTAGCCGGACTGAGCCGCCAGCTGGGCAGCACCGCGAGCACCGAGGAGGTGCTTCCGGTGGAGATCCTCAGCACCGGCACCGGGACCCCGGTGTGCTGCATCCACGACGGGTTCGGCCTCAGCTGGCCGTACCGCGCATTGGCGGCCCGCCTCGACTGTCCGATGATCGGATTCAACCAGGTGCAGGCGGACGGGGTTGCCGCCGCCGGGTCGGTGCACGAGATGGCTGTGGCCTACGCCGACCGAATCCAGGCGGTCAGTCCCGGCGACGCGTACCGACTGCTGGGCTGGTCCTTCGGCGGCGTGGTCGCCCATGAGGTCGCCGTCGAACTGCAGCGGCGTGGGTGCACGGTCGAGCGGCTCGTACTGCTCGACGCCTCCTACGGCGCCAACAGCATCCAGAGCCAGGACGTGATGACCGAAAGTCACATCATCGAACACGTGCTGCGGGCCGGCCACGTGGAGGTACCGGCCGAAGCCGGACCCATCAGCTATGACGTTGCACAGCAGTTGATCAGCGATCGCCATGCGATCGACGTCGCGCTTCCCCCGAAACAACTGGTGGAGGCCATGATCAGAAATGTGAACCATAATCAGACGCTGATGCGATCACACACTCCGGGACACTTCGGCGGAGACGTCGTGATCTTCTCGGCTGGGCGCAGCACGGGTGATTTCGACCGGCCACACAGCGAGATCTGGCGCCAGTTCGTCGGCGGTGACATCACGGCGCACACGGTGGACTGCACGCATCACGACATGCTGAACCCCGATGCGCTGGGGTCCTATGCCGACCGACTGGCATCATCGCTGCGGGGGGATGTTCTCTGACCAGCGTTTCCAACGGAGGGAGCGAAGGCGACTGAGGTGGGGGATTCACATGAGGGCTGTGCTGGCGAGCTACGGGAGTCGCGGAGACATCGAACCGTGCGCCGCCGTCGCGCGCGAACTGCAGGCACGCGGGCATGACGTGCAGTTGGCGGTTCCACCCGACCTGATACCGCTGGTCGAATCGGTGGGACTCGAGGCTGTGCCGTATGGGATCGACTCACGAAAACCGCTGGAGGCACAGCGCAGAATGCACACGTCGCGGGGCGGGGTCCGGAACGTCACCGAAGCGGTGGTGTCCGGGCGGGAGGCGTCACGACACCTCACCAGGGTCTGGTCCGAGGCCGGTCCCACCCTGCGCAGGCTGTGCCGGGGCGCGGACGTCATCTTCACCGGACTGTTCTTCGAACAGATCACCGCCAATGTCGCCGAGCACTACGACATCCCGCTGGTGGCAATGCATTACACGCCTGTGCGGCCGAACGGCCAGCTCGCCCTGGGGCGGCGTCGGCCGCCCGCCCTGGTGCTGGGCGCCATGACCTCCTACAACTGGGCGTGGTTTCTGCAGACCATGAACCTGGACAACGCGCAACGACGCGCACTCGGCATGCCGATGGCGAATCGCCCGGTTTCGCAACGGATTGCCGACCGTGGTTGGCTGGAGATCCAGGCGTACGACGAACCCGTCTTCCCCGGCCTGTCGGACGAGTGGAGTCAGCACGGTGACCGGCGGCCATTCGTCGGCGGCCTGACCCTGGAGTTGCCGGCGGAGGCCGACGACGAGGTGCTGGCCTGGATCGCCGACGGCGACCCGCCGATCTACTTCGGGTTCGGCAGCGTACCGCTGGGATCACCCGTCGACACCTACAGCATGATCACGAACGTGTGCGCACAGCTGGGTCAGCGCGCACTGATCTGCGCGGGTGGCACCAGCTTCGATGATGTCCGAGGGGCCGACGATGTCAAAGTGGTCAGTGCGGTCAACCACGCGACGGTGTTCCCAGCGTGCCGAGCGGTGGTGCACGGCGGCACCGGCGCCACCACGGCGGGTCTGCGGGCAGGCGTGCCGGCGGTGGTGCTGTGGACGCTGCTGGGCCAGCGGATCTGGGGGGCTCAGCTGGAGATGCTCAAACTCGGTGCGACGCGACGGCTTTCCACGGTGACGCGCAGAACCCTGTTCGACGATCTCAGTCGCGTGCTCGAACCGGAATGCGCACAGCGAGCGGGTGCCTTCGCCCACCGGATGACACGCGCACCCGACAGTGCCGCGCATGCCGCCGACCTCGTCGAGCGCAGCGCCGGACACAGCTGTCAGGCGTTCGGGCGCGGAGCGTGATGATCAGTCGCGGACGTAGGTCGACATCCGGTAGCAGATGTCGCCGCGGCGCAGCTGTCGTGCCGTGTTGGCGTACTGCCTTCTGGCGATGAAGGCCGGATAGCGGGTCAGTTCCGTCATCCGCGGCATGTTCCGCTCCAGACCGGTGGCCACCTCCTCGCTGATGATCCGGTCGGACACCCGACGCAACGGACCCGCGATCAGCGCGGTCTCCCACTCGGGCACCTGCCGACTCTTGCGCCGGTCGGTGTAGAGCAGATGTCCGCCGGGGCGAAGCACCCGGTGCACCTCCGACATGAACCGTGCCAGCGACGGATAGGCAAACGAGGCCTGAATGTTGAGCACGGCGTCAAAGGTGTTGTCCGCGAAGGGAAGATCCACCGCGTCGCCATGGATGAAGTCCAGTCCCGGCAGTTGGTGCTTGCGCCTGCAGAACTCGATGCCGACCGGGTTGAGATCCAGACCCGTCACCGACGCGGTCCCCAGCGTCCGGACGATATAGGACGCGCCACCTCCGTGACCGCAGCTGATCTCCAGGAGGCGCTTGCCGGTCAGGTCGACCTGCGTCGCCGTCTGGTGGTAGAGCTGGATGAAATACCGATCGGGCTCATCCTCGGGTTCCAGCGGCAGCGACATGGGTGGAGTTTCCTCGTAGCCCGCATTGATGAACAGCAGATCATCTCCCGCTGTTCGGGTGACGTAGGGATACCACTTCTGTGCAAGCGATTTCACCACGGACGAGATGGAACGCTGCTCTTCTGTCTGCACCTTTCGATTATGCCAGGGGCGGACCGGGCAACGCATTGGCTTTGCCTGGAATGGCGCGGACGAGGCGGTTGCGCAACGCCGCACATCGACAGAGTTCGGCATCAGCCAGGTATGAGCCCGCTGTCAGCCTAGAAGATGTCCCCCAAGATCGCGCATCGAGCAGTGGTGTGAAGGCGTTGCCGACGCCTGTGGACCGTTGTGTCGGAGTGCGCGGCGCACCGGGCGGATGAATGTGAAAAAAGCTCGAAACCAACCGATTTCGACTCCCGGGACCATCGCCGTCGGGTGCGGTCGGTTTAGCTGACCGGACGCTTCGCAGATCGGTGTGACAACCGTTCTGCCCGGGCAGCAGCGGTTCGTTTCGCGAGACGCACGGTGAGCGGACCTCGCTCAATGTTGCTGCAGCAGCACGCATGTGCGGTAACTCGAGTTATGCAGATCCGGTGTCGGACGAGCGCTGCGCACCCGCGGAAACACTGGCATCGTGTCGAATCTGGGAGTTCGGCGTGAACACCGCTCCGTGTGGTCGATGACTTTGGAATACTGCGGCCATGGCCATCAAAGAGCGAATTAACCCCTTCGACAAAACGTTGAGGAACGAAATCGGCGAGAAGGCAATCAAGCTGACGAACAAGTACCTCTATCCGTTCGTTACAGGCCGGTTCGCTCCCGAGGATGTGGTGTTCCTGAACTACGGCTACGAAGAGGACCCGCCCCTGGGCCTGCCCTTGGAGGCCGACGATGAACCGAATCGCGAGTGCATCAATCTCTATCACCGCACGGCAGCGCAGGTTGATCTGGAGGGCAAGGGTGTGCTTGAGGTCGGGTGTGGCCACGGCGGCGGTGCGTCATACGTCAAGCGCTATCTGCGCCCGGCGTCGTACGCCGGCCTGGATCTGAATCCGGCCGGCATCGACTTCTGCCGTCGGCGGCACCTTGTGGAGGGTTTGGATTTTGTGCAGGGCGATGCGGAGGACCTGCCCTTCCCGGATGAATCATTTGATGCCGTACTCAATGTCGAGTCTTCGCACTGCTATCCACACTTCAGCACCTTCCTGACCGAGGTCGCTCGCGTCCTGCGGCCTGGCGGGCACTTCCTGTACACCGACTGCCGCGTCACCCGAAGCGTCGTCGAATGGGAGGACGACCTGGCGAATGCGCCGCTGCGGATGCTCTCCTGCGCAGACATCGAACCGCAGATCGCCCGCGGTATGAAGGCGGGCCGGGCGGGGACCGAGGCGGTGCTGTCCCGCACCATGCCGGCGTACCTGCGTGGACTGGCACGCATGCAGGCCGAGTGGGGGCAGAAGACGCTCACCAAGGGCAACCTCGCGTATCGCGTGTACTGCTTCCAGAAGGACTGATCGCCGGCCGCCGCCGTTTGCGCCACGGGCCCGATCGCGTCGACCGTGCGGGTCGCAGGCGGTCCTTGATCGGGGAAAGGTTCGCGCGCAGGATGTTTCGCCCCCCGTCGAGGCCATCGGTCGAATGTCTCGATGTCACACCCGCAGTGGATTCGCCCTATCCTTGGTTCCGGGGGACGGGGATCGGAATCTGATGCGGGGAGGAATCAGGTATGAACCGGATCAAGGCTGTCCAACGGGCGCTCGCCAGCAGGCCGAACGCGGTCTACCTCGAGATCGGCGTCGCCCAAGGGGTGGCGTTCATGCGTGTCGCGGCGGACGAGAAGATCGCCGTGGACCCAGCTTTCACGATGTCACCGCGCACGCGCCGACTCGCAGACGCCAAGGCGCGCGTCACGCACTACTTCGAGACGACCAGCGACGCTTTCTTCGCCGAGCAGGGCGCACTCCTCGAGCGAACCGGCATCGATGTCGCCCTGATCGACGGACTCCACACCAGCGAACAGGCCCTGCGCGACGTGGAGAACACGCTGCGGCACCTGCGTGACGACGGGGTGATCGTCGTCCATGACTGCAACCCGGCGCGCGCGTCGATCGCCACACCGGCGGACTCCTACACCGACTTTCGCCGGCGGAACCACTGGTGGAACGTCAACTGGAGCGGTGACGTCTGGAAGGCTGTGGTCCACCTGTGCAGCTTCCGTCCGGACCTGCAGGTGGCGGTGCTCGACTGCGATTTCGGTGTCGGTCTGGTGCGTCGAGGCGTTCCCGAGTCGATGCTGTCGTTCACCGCAGAGCAGATCGATGCGCTCAGCTACGAGGATCTGGCCGCCGACCGTGAGCACCTGCTCAACCTGAAACCCGCGGCACACCTCGACGAGTTTGTGGCGGGCCCGCCCCCACAGCGACAGGCGGGTTGATCGACACCGACAGGCGAACGCCTGGGGGGATCGCAGCGAATGGCACGGGAGCGGCCGGTGAAGTTCGTATTCGCCTCGTATGGAACGCGCGGTGACGTCGAGCCCTGCGTCGTCATCGGCCGGGAGTTGGTGCGCCGCGGCCATCAGGTGCGGCTGGCCGTGCCGCCGGACCAGGTGGGGTTCGTCGAATCTGGGGGACTGCCGGCGGTGGAGTACGGTCTGGACGTGCGGGCTCCGGTCGAGGCGGCACGCGACTTCTTCCACGCACTGACCCACAGGTTCTGGAACGTCACGGGCCTGATCAGGCTGTACCGAAACCTCTTTCGTCCGGTCCGGGAGTGCTGGACCGAGATGAATCGCACCCTGCTCGTGGTGACCGACAGCGCGGACGTGGTGATCACCGGTCCGAGCTTTCCGGAGGTCGTCGCCAATGTCGCAGAGCGCAACGCCATCTCATTGGTCGCCCTGCACTTCTATCCGCAACGGCCCAACGGCCGGTTGGTTCCCGGATTGCCGGCGCCGCTGGTGCGCTGGATGGTCGAACTCAACGATTGGCTGTATTGGCGGCTGACCAAGGGTATCGAGAACGCCCAGCGCGCCGAACTCGGCCTGGCGCCGGCGAGAACACCTGCGCCGGGCCGGTTGATCGCGCGCGGCACGCTGGAGATCCAGGCCTATGACCCGATCTGTTTCCCGGGTCTGGCCACCGAGTGGGCGCAGTGGGAGAGTCAACGCCCGTTCGTCGGGGCGCTCACCATGGAGATGGCCACCGAGGTGGACGATGAGGTGCTCAGCTGGATCGCCGCCGGTTCGGCGCCGATCCTGTTCGGGTTCGGCAGCATCCCGGTCAAGTCGCCCGCCGAGATGATGGACATGATCACCTCCGCGTGTGCGGAGTTGGGTGCGCGGGCACTGGTGGTGGCGGGATGGAGCGATATGGCCGGCCTCCGCGTCCCCGACGACGTCAAACTCGTGACCTCGGTGAGTTACGCAGCGGTCTTCCCGCAATGCCGGGCAGTGGTGCATCACGGCGGCGCCGGAACCATCCCGATCGGGCTGCGCGCCGGGGTGCCCACCCTCGCGCTGTGGTTACTGCCCGAGCAGTCCTTCTACGGTGGTCAGCTCAAGCGCCTCGGCGCCGGATACGCGCGGCGCTTCGCCAAGACCACACCCAAGACCCTGGTCAAGGACCTCACCCGGGTTCTGGAATCCGACTGCACGCAACGCGCCCGCGCGCTGGGCAGTCAGATGTCAGATGCCGCCGTCAGCTGCCGGCGCGCCGCCGACATCCTGGAGGAGTACGCCCGGCGCGATAGCCCCCAGCGGCGCCGGTCAGCCGACTAGCCCGTCAGACCCTGCGTCAACAGCACCACCCCGATCAGCAGCGTCGACACGACCACGATCCCGCGCCGGTGCCGCTGCACCCAGTCGTGCACAATCTCTAGCACCGACTTGGTCTTCACCGGCGCGAACACCGAGCACAGCAGAATGGCCTCGACCACCATGAGCGCGCCGAAGGTGAACGCGAGCGCCGCGAGGACCTGCGTCCCGACCGAGGCCCCCGAGGTGACGATCAGCGCGGTGCCCAACACGATGCCGTCCAGGGACGGCCCGCCGGTCGCCATGCCGATCACGGCCGCGACCCACAGCGACCCGCTCTCCCAGGCGGCACGGGCACGGGCCCACAGACCGCGACGACGGGATCCGCGCTCCTCGTCGGCGGCCGGACCGGTGAGGCCCGCCAACGGCGGCGGACTCGGATCCTGCACCAGCACCGCCGAGGATCCCCCGGCCGCGGCCGGCGCGGGTTCCCTGCGGCGCGACGACGCGCGAGCCATCAGGACCACCGCGATCGCCAACGCCAGCACCCCGAGACTCACCTGCACATGACGCAGCGAACCGCTGGTGGTCATGTTCGTGGTGAAGGACTCGATCGCCGGCGTGGAATGCAGCACGAACAGCGGTATCAGCATGGCCGGGATGCCCAGCGCCAGACCGCCCAGCCAGTAGGCGAAAAGGTTCGACAGCGGACGGGGCCGAGAGATCACCAACGCGACGATGGCAAGGCGTACGGGCTGGAAGGCCGTCATGAGGGCTCCGATCAGGAGCGCGCCCCACATCAGGCGGCTTCCGCCGGCGCCAGCTCGTCACACAGCTGACCCGCGAGGTCACGGATCGTCGTCGTCATGTCCTTCGGGCTGATGCGGATTCCCGTCTCGCCCTCGATGCGGGTGCGCAGTTCCAGGGCACCCAATGAGTCCATGCCGTACTCGGCGAGTGGACGGTCGGGATCGACGCTGCGTCGCAGGATCAGGCTCACGTGGTCAGAGATCAGGCGGCGCAACCGGATCGGCCACTCCTCCCGCGGCAGCTCCTCCAGCTCGGCGCGCAGTTTGGCTGTGCCCGCGCCGCTCTGGGCCGTGGAACGGAACGCCTCAGCGAAGGGGCTGTGCGCCGCGAATGCGTCCAACCAAGGGGCGTTCATGATGGGCGCATAGCCGGTGTAGGCCCGGTCGAAACGCAGCAGAGCGTCGAATGCGTAGGCGCCCTCCTCCGGGCTGATCGCCATGCCGGCGCTGTCGGCCAGGGCGGTACCCGCTCCGATCTCACCCCAGGCACCCCAGGCGATCGCGGTCGCCGGAAGCCCCTGCGCTCGACGCCACCGGGTGAACGCGTCGAGCCAGCTGTTGGCCGCGGCGTACGCACCCTGACCAGGTGACCCCACCAGAGCAGCCGCCGAGGAGAACGAGCAGAACCAGTCCAGCGGCTGATCTGTCGTCGCAGCGTGCAGGTTCCAGGCTCCCTGCACTTTCGCACCCCAATCGCGGCTGACAAGCTCGTCGGTGATGTTGGGCAGCGTTGCGTCCTCGATCACGGCCGCGGCGTGCAGCACACCCCGCAGTGGCAGCCCCGTGGCGGTGGCGGCCTCCACCAGGCGCTGTGCAGTGCCGGGTTCGACGATGTCGCCAGGCTCCACTACGACGTCCGCGCCGGTCGCCCGGATGCGATCGATCGTCTCGCCTGCCTGCGGGGTGGGCAGTGAACGGGACGACAACACGATCCGGCCGCATCCGGCCGCGGCCATCTTCTCGGCCAGGAAGAGTCCAAGTCCGCCGAGACCGCCCGTGACGAGGTAGGAGCCGTCGGCACGGAAAACGGGAACCTGATCGGGCGGCACCACCACATCGCTTGCACCGGTGCGCGGGATGTCGAGGACGAGTTTGCCGGTGTGCCTCGCGCCGCTCATCACTCGGATCGCGCTCGCGGCGTCGCTGAGCGGATAGTGCGTGCATTCCGGCATGGGCAGCAGGCCGTCCGCGGTGCGCTGGTAGACGGTCTTCAGCAGTTCGCGGATGCGACGGGGATGGCTCACCGACATCAATGCCAGGTCCACCGCGTAGAACGACAGGTTGCGGCGGAACGGGAAGAGGCCGAGTCGGGTGTCGCCGTAGATGTCTCGCTTGCCGATCTCCACGAACCGTCCACCGAATGCGAGCAGTTCGAGTCCAGCACGTTGCGCGGCCCCGGGCACCGAGTTGAGCACGATGTCCACGCCGTACCCCTCGGTGTCGAGGCGGATCTGATCGGCGAAGTCGAGCGTGCGGGAATCGTAGACATGTTCAATACCCATGTCCCGCAGCACCTGTCGGCGCTTGTTGTTACCTGCCGTCGCGAAGATCTCTGCGCCGGCGGCGCGGGCGATCGCGATCGCCGCCTGGCCGACCCCGCCGGTTCCGGAGTGGATCAGCACCTTATCCCCGGCCTGGATCCGGGCCATGTCGTTGAGTCCATGCCAGGCGGTCGCGGTGGCGATGGTGAGCGCCGCGGCCTCCGCGTAGTCCAACCCGTCCGGCACGGTGGCCGCCAAGTCGGCCTCGCAGGTGATGAACGTCCCCCAACTGCCGTCGGCGGTCAGGCCGCCGACACGGTCGCCGACTCTGTGCTCAGTCACCCCGGGCCCGACGGCGGTGACCACCCCGGCGAAATCGATCCCCAGCTGCGGGAGTCGCCCGTCGAACGCTGGGTAGCGACCGAAGGCAACCAGGACGTCGGCAAAGTTGATGCTGGACGCGTGGACTGCGACCTCGATCTGTCCCTCGGCGGGCGTAACGCGTTGGCGCGCCAGGTATTCCATCGACTCGAGGTCACCGGGAGTGCGGACGTGCAGCCGCATCCCCGCATCATCGTTGTTGATGGTGGCGGTTCGACGTTCCTCGGCGCCCAACGGGGTCGGGGTCAGTCGCGCGACATAGAACTGGCCGTCACGCCATGCGGTTTCATCTTCGTCGGAGCTCACGAGCAGTTGCTGCGCAAGCTGCTCACCACCGGTGGCGTCATCCAGATCGATCTGGGTGGCGCGCAGATGGGGATGCTCGATCGCGATCACCCGCATCAAACCCCGCAGCCCCGCCTGTTCCAGATTCAGCCGGTCATCCGGCAACACCGTCTGCGCGGACCGGGTCACGACATAGAGGCGGGGAGGTTCACCAGGGCTCTCGGGCAGTTCGCGGGCGATGCGCACCAGGTGCTGCACAGACTCGCGCCCGATCAGCGGGGACTGGTCTGCGCTGTGGCCGTTCTGCGGTCCGGTGAGGATCACCACTGTGCTCAGGCCCCCGGACCGCAGGTGGTCCTGCAGTTCCTGCGCGAGGGGGGCGGCCTCGCTCTGTTGCGGCCAGCACATCGTCGTGCAGTGCGCGCCATGGGACTTGAGTGCGTTGGTCAGTCCCGAGGCCACCGCATCGCCGGTCGGGGTGGTGCTGATCAGCAGCCAACTCCCGCCGTCGGCGTATTCGACGTCGGGCAGGTCCCGGCGCCGCCATTCGATCGTCAGGAGCCGTTCGGCCAGGACGCGGTCCTGCTGGGCCTCCTCGGAGATCCCGGTGCCCAGACGCAGTCCCTGCACCGTCAGCAGGACCGTTCCGTGCTCATCGAGAAGGTCGATGTCGGCCTCGACGCCGGAGGAGTCGGCCTTGGTCACCCGGGTGTGGCTGTACTGCACGTTGCGAGTTGGTCCGTAGGCGCGCAGCCGAGCGATGCCCAGCGGCAGACCGAGCGCACCGTCGCCCAACGCCCGGACCTTGGGATGTGATTCGACAGATTGGAAACAGGCGTCCAGAAGGGCCGGATGCACTTGGTAGGCGTCCTGTTGCGAGCGGATCTGACGCGGAAGTGCGACCTCGGCGAGCACCGAGTCCACAGTGTCGTCACCGGTGTACACCGCCCCGAGGCCGGCGAAGGCCGGACCGTACTGAAGCCCGCGCTGATCCATGCGGCTGCGCACGTCGTCGCCGTCTTCTCGGTTCTGGTGCGAGGCGACCAGGGCCGACATGTCATAGGCGGGCGGCGTTTCGTCCTCCGCCGCGCGAAGAGTGGCCACCGCCTGGCGCGTCTGCTCGCCCTCCTGTGTGGTTTCCACAGTGAATTCGGCGACGCCCCGCGCCGACAGCGAGGCCGAGGCACCGACGGTGGTCTGTTCGTCCAACAGCAGGGCACGCTCGAAATTGATGTCCCGAACCTCGACGGCCTCGCCAAGGGTGGCCCGCGCGGCGGCCAGCGCCATCTCGCAGTACGCGGCGCCGGGAAGCACCGCCACACTGCGCACCTGATGGTCTCCCAGCCATGGCTGCGCCCTAGTGCCGACTTCGCCCTGCCACACGTGCCGTTCCGGTTCCTCCTGCAGACGGACGTGTTCGCCGAGCAGAGGATGAACCGAGACCGTGCACGCCCCGTGTGCCGTCGAGTCCTGACCACCGCCGCTCAGCCAGTGGTGGCGATGCGTCCAGGTGGGCAGCGGCGCGTCGACAAGTCGGCCGCTCGGGTAGAGCACTGCGAAGTCCACCGAGGCGCCTGCGGCGTGCGTGTCTGCCACAAAATCCCGAAGTCCGTGCGGCAGTTGTTGTTCGCGACGCATACCGGCCAGTGCCGCGAGCGGTACGTCGACGTGCTGACCCGTCTGCTGCAGCGCGCGCACCAGCAGGGGGTGTGGTGACAGCTCGGCGAAGACGCGGTGCCCATCCTCGAGGGCAGCCTGGACGGCGGTCGCGAACCGCACCATGCGGCGGCAGTTGTCGGCCCAATACCGCGCGTCGAAAGACGGCTGTTCGCGAGGCTCGAACAGCGTCGCCGAATAGAAGGGGATGTCAGGAGTCAGCGGGGTGATGTCCTTGAGTGCGTCAGTGAGTTCGCCGAGGATCGGATCGACCTGTGGGGAGTGGAACGCGACATCGGTGGGGACCACGCGCGCCATCACGTCGCGCTTTTCCCATTCGGCGACGAGATCGTGAACCGTCTGCGCCGCACCGGCGACCACGGTGGACTGGGGGGAGGCCACCACGGCCACGACGACGTCCCTGATGCCGCGCGCCATCAGCTCGGAGAGCACCTGCTGCGCAGGGAGTTCCACCGATGCGGTGGCGCCGGCGCCGGCGACCTTCTTCATCAGACGGGAGCGACGGCAGACCACCCGCGCGCCGTCCTCCAGCGACAGCGCTCCGGACGCGACGGCCGCGGCGGCCTCACCGAGCGAGTGCCCGATCACCGCGGCGGGCACCACACCGTAGGACCGCAGGGTGGCGGCCAGGGCGACCTGCATCGTGAAGAGGGTCGGCTGCACCCTGTCCTGGCCCGTCACGGTGCTCGATGATGTGATGGCATCGGTGACCGAGAAGCCCGACTCCTCCGCGATCACCGACTCGGCCGCAGCGACGGTCGCCGCGAACACCGGTTCCGTTGCCAACAGTTGAGTGCCCATCGCAGCCCACTGCGAGCCCTGGCCGGAGAACACCCAGACCGGCCCGCGGTCGTCGTGCCCAACGGTGGGCTCATACGGCGTGTCACCGTCAGCCACATCGCGCAGGGCCGCGCTCAATTCTGCGCTGGTGCTCGCGATGACCGAGGTGCGCACGGGGCGGTGTGCTCGCCGCCGGGCCAGAGTGTAGGCCAGATCCGGCAGTGACACATCGTCTTTCGTGTCCAGCCAATCCGCCAATCGCCGCGCCGTGCGGCGCAGCTCGTCGGCCGAAGTCGAGGACAGCGAAAACAGCAGCGGCGCTGAGGGGTCCGCGTCTCCGGTTGCCGTGTTCGACGGAGTCGAGGTCTCAGGGGCCTGCTCCAGGATCGCGTGGACATTGGTTCCCGACACGCCGTACGCCGACACCGCCGCGCGTCGTGCCGCGCCGCCGTTCGTCGGCCAGGGGATGGTCTCCTGCGGGACGAACAGCTTGGTGTCGATCTGTGCCATCTGGTCGGGAAGACGGTTGAAGTGAAGATTCTGCGGGACGACTCCGCGCTGCAGGGCGAGCACGGCCTTCATGAGTCCGAGCGCGCCCGAGGCCGACTGCAAGTGCCCGAAGTTGGTCTTCGACGATGCCAGTGCGCAGGGGCCGTCAACGCCATAAACCTCTGCCAGGCCGGCATATTCGATCGGATCACCGGTGGGCGTGCCGGTGCCGTGCGCCTCCACCATGCCGACACTGCTCGGATCCACCTCTGCCGAAGCCAAGGCATCGCGGTACGCCGCGACCTGTGCCGTCTGGGACGGCGTCGCGATGTTGACGGTCCGACCGTCCTGGTTCGACGCTGTTCCGCGGATGACCGCCAGAATCCGGTCGTTGTCGCGCAACGCATCCGGTAACCGTTTGAGCATCACCACGGCGCAGCCCTCACCGGCCACAAACCCGTCCGCGTCGGCGTCGAAAGCGTGGCAGCGCCCGGTCGGAGACAGCATTCCCTCCGCAGAGCCTGCTGCCCATTTCCGGGGGTCCAGTGCCAGCGCGACTCCGCCGGCCAGGGCCATGTCGCTTTCGTGCTCGGACAGACTGCGGCATGCCAGGTGGATGGCCGCCAGACCCGAAGAGCACGCGGTGTCGACGGTGAGCGCGGGACCGTGCAACCCCAGCGCATAGGCGATGCGTCCGGACGCCAGGCTGAAGCTGTTGGCGATGAAGCCATAGGGCTTCTCCACCGCACCCGCATCCGCGGCCAACAGTTGGTAGTCGTTGTGCGTCAGTCCCAGGAAGACACCGGTTTTGGAGTCGACCAGCATCTCGCGATTCATGCCGGCGTGTTCCATCGCCTCCCATGAGGTCTCGAGCAGCAGCCGGTGTTGCGGATCACTCACGGTGGCTTCACGGTCACCCATCCCGAAGAACTCGGAGTCGAAGCCGGCGACGTCATCGAGGAACGCGCCCCACTTCGAGACGGACCTACCGGGTACACCCGGTTCGGGGTCGTAGAAGTCATCGGCGTCCCACCGGTCTGGTGGAATCTCGGTGACGAGGTCGTCACCTCGAACGAGGGCCTCCCACAGTCGTTCGGGTGAGTCGATCCCGCCGGGAAGGCGACAGCCCATTCCGATGACGGCAACCGCTGCCGCGGGCATTGCGCCGGTTCTGCTCGGTGGAACAGATGAATCCGGTGCGGACAGCGAATCCCGCACGCCTTCGATAGAAACCATGTCCTCCCCTTTAAACACAGCGACGCGCAAACGCCAGCTAAGTTCAATCCCCTCCCGCCCGCGACGACGACTGAAATCCGCGGAGGTGTCGAACGACTTTCCGTCCGCGGATCTCGGTGTGCGTCAGCAGGCTGACCCCTCCGCCACGGTAATTGCGTCCGGGGCCGTTGTCCCGGGATCCGGCTAATCAAGGTAGGGGTGGATAGGTCTTCTTACGGTTTGCTCACGATTACGGATGCCACGGTCGTCGACGGGGCCGTGCGGCGCGCGCGCCATGCACCGTCGGTGTCGAAGGAAACTCCGCAGGACCTGCTGTTCTACAGGGACGGAGGGTGCGATTTTCGGTGTGAGTGCTGAGTGGATCGGTTTCAAGATCAGGTGCCCTGGTTGAGGATTCGACGTTCGCAGGGCGACGGCGGGAGAGCGGCACACGAGTGACGGGATCGGCGGCCCGGTATGCGGCGACATGTCCATGCCAGCCCAAGATGCGGCGCGCTGAAAGGACCGCTCCTGACGACCGGTGGTCAGTGGCCGCAGTGTGCTCGCGAGATCGTGCGGGCAAACATGGTCGGCCACCCTTTGGGGATAGGCCAAGGCATTACCTGCGCAAGCCCCGTCCTCAGCAAGTGCGGTGTGGGAGCACCGGCGAATCTGATGCGGTGCGCTTCGGAAGACTGCGCACCCACAGATCCGGGATCGGTATCATTTCCGCGCTGTCTGTAATCGGTTGAGATCGTCGAACGGAATCACATGACTGCACATGTCGAACAGCGCGAATTCCAAGCCGAGGCGCGTCAACTTCTGGACCTCATGGTCCACTCGGTGTACTCCGACAAGGACTCGTTTCTTCGCGAGCTGATCTCGAACGCGTCCGATGCCCTCGACAAGCTTCGGCTGGAGTCGCTGAGGAACAAGGAACTGGATGTCGACACCTCCGACCTGCACATTGAGTTGGAGGTGAACAGGGACGGCCGCACTTTGGCCGTTCGGGACAACGGCATCGGGATGACCCGCGAGGACGTCGTGGACCTGATCGGCACCCTGGCCAAATCGGGAACCGCCGAGTTGCGGCAACGTTTGCGCGACGCCAAGCAGGCCTCGGAATCCGACGAGCTCATCGGTCAGTTCGGTGTGGGGTTCTACTCGACGTTCATGGTGGCCGACAGGGTTGAACTCCTCACCCGCAAGGCCGGCGAGAGCGAAGCGACTCGGTGGGTGTCCACCGGCGACGGCACGTACACCGTGGAGTCCGTCGACGACGCCCCTCAGGGCACCTCGGTGACGTTGCACCTGAAGCCCGAGGATGCCGAAGACGAACTGCACGACTACACCTCGGAGTGGAAGCTCCGGGAACTGGTGAAGAAGTACTCAGACTTCATCGCCTGGCCGATCCGGATGCAGGTGGAGCGCCGCACGCCTCCCGCCGATGAGGGTGGCGAGGAGACCGTCAGTGTCGAGACGCAGACCCTGAACTCCATGAAGGCCCTGTGGGCGAAGTCCAAAGATGAGGTCTCCGAGGACGAGTACAAGGAGTTCTACAAGCACATCGCGCACGCGTGGGACGATCCGCTCGAAGTCATCTCCATGAAGGCCGAGGGGACCTTCGAGTACCAGGCGCTGCTGTTCATCCCGTCGCATGCGCCGTTCGATCTGTTCACCAGGGACGCCGGTACCGGGGTGCACCTCTACGTCAAGCGGGTCTTCGTCACTGATGACTGCGACCAACTCATCCCCAGGTATCTGCGCTTCGTCAAGGGTGTGGTCGACGCAGAGGACGTGTCGCTCAACGTCTCCCGGGAAATTCTGCAGCAGAACCGGCAGCTCACCGCGATCCGCCGCCGCCTGACCAAGAAGGTGCTGTCGACGATCAAGACCCTGCAGTCGGAGCGGCCTCAGGACTACCGCACGCTGTGGACTCAGTTCGGCGCGGCCCTCAAAGAGGGGCTGATGTCGGACGTCGACAACCAGGACACCCTGCTGCGCATCGCGTCGTTCGCCTCCACCCGCGGCGAGGACGAGCTCACCACTCTGGCCGACTACGTCCAACGCATGCCGGAGGGCCAGACGCAGATCTTCTACGCCACCGGGCAGTCGCGCGAGCAGCTTCTCAAGTCGCCGCATCTGGAGGCGTTCAAGGCAAAGGGCTACGAGGTCCTGCTGCTGACCGACCCGGTCGACGAGGTCTGGACCGGGTCGGTGACCGAGTTCGACGGGAAACCGCTGCAATCGGTCGCCAAGGGCGAAGTGGACCTCGACACCGAGGCGGAGAAGGCCGAGCACGAGGCTGAGCGCGAGGAGCAGCAGAAGGACTTCGCCGACCTCCTGACCTGGCTGAAGGAGACTCTGACCGAGCACGTCAAAGATGTGCGACTGTCCACGCGACTGACCGAGTCGCCGGCCTGCCTGATCACCGACAACTTCGGCATCACGCCTGCGCTCGCGCGCATGTACCGGGCGTCGGGGCAGGTGGTCCCGGTCGGGAAACGCATCCTCGAACTCAATCCGAAGCACCCGCTCATCACGGGCCTACAGCAGGCCTACGCCCAGCGGGCAGATGACGACTCAGCGCTGGACGAGACCGCAGAATTGATTTACGGCACGGCCCTTCTCGCGGAGGGTGATGTGCCGGAGGATCCGGCCAGGTTCGCCAGTCTGATCGCCGACCGGTTGGCCCGCACGGTCCAGTGACGTCAGGTCCGCCTCAAAGTCGTTTGTTTAGCTAGCAAACGTCATTTCGCTTTGCGATGACGTTCGCGGCGGTACTTTGAAATGCGTGACTGAGACGTCGGTTCCGACAGTGCTGCGCGAGCGGGCGAGTATGCAGCCCAATGACACCGCGTACACGTTCGTCGACTACGACAAGGACTGGAACGGCGCCGTCGAGACGCTCACCTGGGCGCAGCTGTATCGGCGCGTGCGCAACCTGGCCAACGAACTCGGGAGACTCGTGTCGGTGGGCGACCGGGCGGTGATCCTGGCGCCGCAGGGGTTTGAGTACATCGTCGCGTTCCTCGCATCGCTGCACGCGGGAATTGTCGCAGTGCCGCTCGCGGTCCCCCAAGGCGGTGTCAGTGACGAGCGCGTCAGTTCGGTGATGGCCGACGCAGCCCCGTCGGTCGTCCTCACAACGTCGTCCGTCGTCGGTCTGATCGGCGACTATGTGAAAGCCGGCGCCGACGGACCCGCGCCCTCAGTCGTCGAGATCGACAAGGTGGACCTGGAGGCCCAACCCGGGCCCGGTCCGTCGGAGGACGACGTCCCGGAGATCGCGTACCTGCAGTACACGTCGGGATCGACGCGTACGCCCGCCGGGGTTGTCATGTCGCACAAGAACATCATGACGAACTACCAGCAGTGGGCATTCGACTTCTTCTCCGTACACGGCCGAATTCCGCCGCCGGGCACCACGATTGTGTCCTGGCTGCCCTTCTACCACGACATGGGTCTATACCTGGGAATCTGTGCGCCCGTTCTGCTCGGAGTTCCCGCAGTGCTCACGAGTCCGATGGCTTTCCTGCAGCGTCCCGCACGGTGGATGCAGCTGGCCGCGAGCAACAGCCGAACATACACGGCAGCACCGAATTTCGCGTTCGAACTGGCAGTGCGTAAAACGTCGGCGGAGGACATGGCGGGGCTGGATCTGTCCGACGTGCAGACCATCGCGACCGGCAGCGAACGGGTGAATCCGGCTGCACTGCAGCGCTTCACGCAGCACTTCGCGCAGTTCAACCTGCCCGACACTGCGATCCGGCCGTCCTACGGCCTTGCAGAGGCTGCTGTCTATGTGGCGACCCGCGCCGCTGTCGAACCGCCGGTCATCGTGCGGTTCGACGCCGACAAGCTCAGTGCCGGAACGGCGGAGCGCGCCGAAGGCCGCAGTGGCACACCGCTGGTCAGCTACGGGATGCCGCAGTCGCCGACCGTCCGCATTGTCGATCCTGAGACCCGCCACGAGTGCCCTGAGGGGGTGGTCGGCGAGATCTGGGTGCACGGTGACAACGTCGCACAGGGCTACTGGCAGAAGCCGGACGAGACTGCAGCCACATTCGGTTCCGAGATCGTCGGGTCGTCTCCGGACACTCCCGACGGAACCTGGTTGCGCACAGGTGATTCGGGTTTCGTCTTCGGCGGTGAGCTGTTCGTCGTCGCACGTATCAAGGACCTGCTGATCGTGTACGGGCGTAACCATTCGCCCGACGACCTGGAGGCAACCATCCAAGAGGTCACGCATGGGCGGTGCGTGGCGATCGCCGTCCCGGACAGTCAGACCGAGAAGCTGGTGGTGATCGCGGAAGTCAGGGATCGGGGGGAGTCGCAGGAGGCCGCTGAGAAGCTCGCCGTAGTGAAGCGGGAAGTCACGTCGGCGATCTCCAACTCGCACGGTCTGGCCATCGCGGATCTCGTTCTCGTTCCGCCTGGTTCGATTCCGATCACCACCAGCGGCAAGGTGCGCCGCTCGGCGTGCGTTGAGCAGTACCGAGGCCGCCGGTTCGCCCGCCTCGACGCCTGAGCACCGCACCGCGGCGGGTCGGCCAGCCGCGGCACGGTGCTGGGGGTCGCGTCAGTGCGCCATGACCGGTTCGGCCTCAGGATCCGCCTGCACGGGTCCGGGCGGGAACAGGAGCCCGCAGACCACTGCGCCAGCGGCGAATATCGCTGCGCCCCAAAAGAACGTCGTGGTGTAGCTCTCCATCGCGGCCATCGCCTGGTTGGCGGGATTCGGCGCCCTGCCCTGCAGGTAGTCCGACGCCGCTGCCGCGGCCAGAGCGCTGAGGACCGCGGTGCCGATCGACCCGCCAATCTGTTGGAAGGTGCTGACGGCCGCTGAGGCGACCCCGGCATCGTCGGCCTGCACTCCGGAGGTGGCGGCCGCCATCGCCGGGGCCATCACGAGGCCCAACCCGATGCCGGTGATCACCAGGCCCGGCACCACGTGCGTCAGGTAGGAGCTGTCGAAGTCCAGCAGCGTGAACAACATCAGGCCGCCGGCCGCGAACAGCATGCCCGTGAACACCGAGAGCTTCGGCCCGACCAGCGCGGTCACCTTGGCAAGCGCGGTGGCCGTCACGGCCAGGGCGGCGATCATCGGCAGGAAGGCGAAACCGGTCTGCAGCGGGCTGAACTGCTTGATCGTCGACATGTAGAAGGTGAGGAACAGCAGCACCGCGAACATTCCCGCCCCGCAGACCGCCAGCGCGGCGTAGGCGCCGCCCCTCGTCCGGTCGGCGAGGATCCGCAGTGGCAGAAGAGGATTGGCGACGTCGCGCTCGATGAGCAGGAAGATGCCGATCAGTGCGATGCCCAGCGTGATGCACGTCAGCGTGGTCATACTGGTCCAGCCCTCGGATTCGGCGTTGCCGAGGCCGTACACCAGCGCGACCAGGCCGCCGACGATGACCAGCGAACCGGGCAGGTCGATGCGTGCCCGCGTGGCGGACTTGGCCAACGACGGGATCAGGACAATCGTGCCCACGACGGCGGCCAGCGCCAGCGGAGCATTCACGTACAGGCACCACCGCCAGGACAGGTACTCGGTCAACGCGCCGCCGAGGATCAGGCCGATCGCGCCGCCACCTCCGGAGATGGCCCCGAAGACGCCGAAGGCCTTCGCCCGCTCGTCCTTTTCCGTGAAGGTGACGGTCAGAAGGGACAGTGCTGCCGGTGCCAGCATCGCTCCGAAGACACCCTGCAGCGCGCGGGCAGTGACGAGCACCTCGAAGCTGCCTGCCGCGCCGCCGAGGGCGGAGGCGGACGCGAACCCGATCAAGCCGATGAGGAACATCGGTTTGCGGCCGACGAGGTCGCCGAGTCGGCCGCCCAGCAGCAGCAGTGAGCCGAAGGCCAGCGCGTACGCGGTGATGAGCCACTGCCTGGCGTCGTCGGAGAAGCCGAGATCCTGCTGGGCCGACGGAAGCGCGATGTTCACGATCGTGGCGTCCAGCACCACGACCAGCTGGGCCAGCGCGATGACGCCCAGGATCAGCCAGCGCGAGCCACCCCCGTAGATACGGCTCGAACTGGCCGCGGGCCTCCGATGCCGCCCGGACTCGGGGGAGCGGGTCTCGGTGGGTGGCGTTCTCTGCAATGTGGTCACGGGATCTCCCAAACGGAAAAGTAATTCCGTTTCAGGGTAGGCTATCCGGAAAGCGGATTCCATTTCAGTGAGTGGGGGAAAACGTGGCGTTGGACACAGCGCGCAGCGACGGACACACATGCGCGGTTTCGTATCCTTACGGCGTGCCCCGCTCCGAATCCCCCGCTGACCAGGAGGGAAAGGCGCTCCGGCGGGACGCCGCCCGCAACCGGCAGCGCGTCCTGGACGCCGCGAGCGAGGCGTTCGCCGAGGAGGGGTTGGAGGTCGGCTACGACGTGATCGCGCGGCGCGCCGGTGTCGGCGTCGGGACGGTGTACCGCCGGTTTCCGGAGCGGGCCGAACTCGTCATCGCGTTGTTCGAGTCTCGGGTGGAGACGCTGGTCGCCCTTTCTGACGAGGCCCTGGAGAAGCCTGACGGGTGGAGTGGCCTGCGGTGGTTTCTCGAGAAGGCCCTCGAGATGCAGGTCGACAATCGCGGACTGCAGGAGTTGGTCGCCGGCACCGCATTCCGCGACGAGCGTCTGGTCCGGGTGCGCCGCCGGATCGAACCGGCAGTGAAGAGCCTGCTGGATCGCGCGAAACGTGAGCGCGCCGTCCGCGCCGACATCGAACCCCTGGACATCGGTGCGCTCATGATGGTGGTCAGCACCATGCACACTCCCGGTCAGCCCCAACTGTGGCGGCGCTACCTGGAATTGGTCCTCGACGCGTTGGAACCGCGCCCGGACGGGGCAGCACCGCTGCCGCTGCGCGCCCCCACCGAGGAGGAGATGGAAGACCTCGCGGTCAGCATGCGCAAGGCGTGACCGGCGTCGGCGAATCATCCAGGGGTCTGCGCACTTTCGAGCAGCGACCGGATCTCGTCGGGGATCGGCACCGGCCTACGGGTCGTGCGGTCGACGTACACATGCACCCAGTGGCCGACGGCCGCGACCGGATGATCGCCTACGCCGATCTGATCGTGCGGGGTCTGGAACGCCGCGAGCCGGTAGGTGACGCTGCTGCGGCCCAACCGTGCGACGCCCAACCCCACGGCCAGCGGATCGGGGAACTTCAGCTCGGCGTAGTACCGGCATCCGGACTCAGCCACGACGCCCAGCCACGGCGCGGTCACCGGATCGGTCCCCGTGACGGTGTTGATCCACGCGTTGATCGCGGTGTCGAACATCTCGTAGTACACCGCGTTGTTGAGGTGACCGAACATGTCGTTGTCGGTCCAACGGGTCAGCACCGGCCAGTGCACCGGGAAATCACCGCTTCGCAGCGACCGTTCGTCATTCGTCATGGCGTCGAGTGTGGCAGTCGAGGCAAGCTGGCCTCATGAAGATCCGTGGGGCCGTACTCGAACAGATCGGCCTGCCACGTCCGTACGGCATCACCGAACCGCTGACAATCGCCGAACTCGACCTCGCGCCGCCCGGTCCCGACGAGGTGTTGGTGCGGATCGAGGCAGCCGGGCTGTGCCACTCGGATCTTTCCGTGATCGACGGCAACCGCGTCCGACCGGTGCCGATGTTGCTCGGGCACGAGGCGGCCGGGATCATCGAACGGGTCGGGCGTGATTGTGACCTCACGGTGGGCCAGCGGGTGGTGTTGACCTTCCTGCCGCGCTGCGGACAGTGCGCTGGGTGCGCGACTGGAGGCCGCGCGCCGTGCCTGCCCGGAAGCGCCGCCAACGGAGCGGGCACCCTGATGGACGGCGACATCCGACTGAGCCGCGACGGTGCGCCTGTCTTCCATCACCTGGGAGTCTCGGGCTTCGCCAGCCACGCCGTCGTCGACCGCCGCTCGGTGGTGCCCGTCGACGCGGACGTTCCGCCGGTCGTCGCGTCGCTGCTGGGGTGCGCCGTCCTGACCGGCGGCGGAGCGGTGCTCAACGCGGGTCAGCCACTTCCCGGGCAGACAGTCGCGGTCGTGGGCCTCGGCGGGGTCGGGATGGCCGCGCTGATGACGGCCCTCGCCCACGACGGCGTCCACGTGGTCGGCGTCGACCCCGTGATGGACAAACTCGAGCGCGCCCGCGCACTGGGAGTTCCCGACGCCTACACCCCCGAAGAGGCCACCGATCGTCGACTGGAGGCCGACGTCGTCATCGAGGCCGCGGGCCATCCCGCCGCGCTGGACACCGCGATCGCCCTGACGGCACCCGGTGGGCGCACCATCACCGTCGGCCTCCCGCGACCCGATGCCCAGATCAGCCTGTCACCGCTGAGCCTGGTTGCCGAGGGGCGCTCGCTGATCGGAAGCTATCTGGGATCGTCGGTCCCCGTCCGAGACATCCCCCGTTTCGTGGAGCTGTGGCGCGACGGACGGCTTCCCGTGGAGTCCCTGGTGTCGTCGACGATCACGCTCGAACAGGTCAACGCCGGCATGGACGCGCTCGCCGACGGTACGGCCGTGCGGCAGATCATCGAGTTCTCTTAGCCACATTCCCGGGGCCCTGAGCAGCCGCGATTACCGCATGGGCGGCTTGGGCCAATACAGTCGATGATGCTATGACCGATACCGCTCCAGGCGTGTCCGCAGTGGCCGCCGGGCCCCATGCAGACCGAATTTCCGCAGAAGCGCGACGTCGCCGTACGTTCGCCGTGATCAGCCACCCCGACGCCGGCAAGTCCACGCTGACCGAGGCCCTGGTCCTGCACGCGAAGGCCATCACCGAGGCAGGTGCCATCCACGGCAAGGCCGGACGACGTTCGACGGTGTCGGACTGGATGGAGATGGAGAAGGCGCGCGGTATCTCCATCACCTCGACAGCGATGCAGTTCCCGTACCAGACCAACACCGGTGAGACCTGCATCGTCAACCTGCTCGACACCCCAGGCCACGCCGACTTCTCCGAGGACACCTACCGCGTGCTGACCGCGGTCGACTCCGCGGTGATGCTCATCGACGCCGCCAAGGGCCTCGAGCCGCAGACCCTCAAGCTGTTCGAAGTGTGCCGTCTGCGCCGGATTCCGATCATCACCGTGGTCAACAAATGGGACCGCCCCGGCCGCCACGCGCTGGAACTGATGGACGAGATCCAGGCGCGCATCGGGCTGCGGCCCACGCCGCTGACCTGGCCCGTCGGCATCGCCGGCGACTTCAAGGGCGTCCTTGACCGGCGCGCCGGAAATTTCATCCGGTTCACCCGCACCGCGGGCGGCGCGACCGCCGCACCCGAGGAGCACATCGACCCCTCGCGGGCGCACGAGGCCGCGGGCATCGACTGGGACACCGCCGTCGAGGAGTCCGAACTGCTCAGCGCCGACGGCGCCGACTTCGATGCGGAGACCTTCTTCAACTGCACCTCCACGCCGGTCCTGTTCACCTCCGCGGCGCTGAACTTCGGCGTCAACCAGTTGCTGGACGTGCTGGCCCAGCTTGCGCCGTCGCCGAACGGACAACTCGACGTCGACGGCAACCGGCGCGAGGCGTCCGCCCCGTTCAGCGCGTTCGTGTTCAAAGTCCAGGCCGGCATGGACTCCAACCACCGCGACCGCATCGCCTACGCCCGGGTGTGCTCGGGCACGTTCGAACGTGGCGAGGTCCTGACCCACGCCGCCACCGGAAAGCCATTCGTCACGAAGTACGCACAGTCGGTGTTCGGCCAGCAGCGCTCGACCCTGGACACGGCCTGGCCCGGGGATGTCATCGGCCTGGCCAACGCGGCCGCGCTGCGCCCGGGCGACACGCTCTACCGCGACATTCCCGTGCAGTACCCGCCCATTCCGAGCTTCTCGCCCGAGCATTTCGCCGTGGCGCGCGGCACCGACCCCAGCAAGCACAAGCAGTTCCGCAAGGGCATCGCGCAGCTTGAGCAGGAGGGCGTCGTCCAGGTTCTGCGCTCGGATCGCCGCGGTGAGCAGGCACCGGTGTTCGCGGCCGTCGGGCCGATGCAGTTCGAAGTGGCCAGTCATCGGATGGCCGCAGAACTCAGCGCACCGATCCAGTTGGAGCCGCTTCCGTATCAGGTGGCCCGCGCCGTCGTCGATCCGGCGGACGTGGAGTTCCTGCAGCGACAGCCGTCCTGCGAAGTGTTCACCCGAACCGACGGCGTCATCCTCGCGGTGTTCTCCACGAAGTGGCGCCTTGAGGGGTTCCAGCGGGACAACCCCAAGGTGCAGTTGGAGTCCTTGGTCGCGGCTGGCGACGACTGAGCGCTCTGGATCCGTTACCTTCGCTAAATGACCGACACGGCTCCGGCCCCCACGCACGCCCCGACGAGCACCCGCCGTGCGGTGCTCAACACCATGAAGGGGTCGGCGGGCAACCTCGTCGAGTGGTACGACGTCTACGTCTACACGGTGTTCGCCAGCTACTTCGAGGCACAGTTCTTCGATAAGGCCGACACCAACTCCACGTTCTACATCTACGCGATCTTCGCCGTGACGTTCATCATGCGCCCCGTCGGCTCCTGGTTCTTCGGGCGCTTCGCCGACCGGCGTGGCCGAAAGTCCGCGCTGATGGTGTCGATCACCGTCATGTCGATGTGCTCGTTCATCGTGGCGATCATGCCCACGCGCGACACCATCGGGTGGTGGGCCGCGGTGATTCTCGTGATTGCCCGTCTCGTACAGGGTTTCGCCACCGGCGGAGAGTACGGCACGTCAGCGACGTACATGTCGGAGGCGGCCACCGCCAACCGGCGTGGGTTCCTCTCGTCGTTCCAATACGTCACGCTCGTCGGCGGCCATGTTCTCGCACAGTTCACTCTGCTGATCGCATTGCACTTCCTCGATAACGACGCGCTGCACGAATGGGGTTGGCGGATAGGGTTCTTCATCGGTGGCATCGCGGCGCTGGTGGTGCTGTGGATTCGCCGCTCGATGGATGAGTCGCTGAGCGAATCACACCTCGAGGCCATCCGGTCGGGTGCCGACCGCAACGCCGGGTCGCTGAAGACCCTGTTCGGCATCCATTGGCGGCCGCTGCTGCTGGTCTTCCTCATCACCGCGGGCGGGACCGTCGCGTTCTACACCTACAGCGTCAATGCCCCCGCGATCGTGAAGTCGACCTTCGGGTCCGACGGAGCGATGACCGCGACGTGGGTCAACCTGGCGGGCCTGATCTTCCTGATGCTCCTGCAACCGCTCGGTGGTCTGCTCAGTGACCGGGTGGGTCGGAAGGTGCTGCTGGTGTTCTTCGGCATCGGCGGTGTGCTCTACACCTACGTCCTGCTCACCTACCTGCCCAAGGCGACGTCGGCGCTCACGGCGTTGGCGCTGCTGGCGGTCGGCTACGTCATCCTCACTGGCTACACCTCGGTAAACGCGATCGTGAAGGCCGAGCTGTTCCCCGCCGAGATCCGCGCGCTCGGAGTGGGATTGGGCTACGCGCTGGCCAACTCGGTGTTCGGCGGCACCGCACCGATGCTGTACCAGGCGTCCAAGCCCGACCACACCATGCTGTTCATCGTCTACGTCACGGTGATCATCGGGGTGAGCCTGCTGGTGTACATCTTCGGGTTGAAGAACAAGGGCATCACGGTGCTCGACCGAGAACAGGGAAGTGCCTGGGCCCGCTCCCAGTGACCTGTGGAACCGGCGCTGAGCGCCGCTGACGCTCCACAGCTCGCGCGGATAGGAATCGCGTCGATTTCATCCCTCCCGCGCTGAACGTCTGTGCCGCATGATGGTGGCCATGAGTACCCGCGGCGATAGTTGTTGTCCGCCAACCGTTCTGTCTGAGTAGCCTTCTCGCGCGCTCAACGGGCCCAGCACTGGTGATCACGGTTGCGCCCGAGTGCAGTCGTGTCCTGACTCGGGCCCGAGCCCCTCTCAAAGAACTCCAGGAGACCCCATGTTCAACAGGCATTTCAGAGCACTTGGCGTTGTCGGCATGCTCACCGCGGCCACGGTACTTCCGGCGTGCGACTCAGCGGACACGTCCTCCGCAGGCCCGCTGAGCACCTTCGCCGGCGCATCCACGGAAGACCACCCGGAGTGGAGCGAGTACACCTTCACCCTCGGCGACAACGGTGGCGACGGCAGCGAGGAGCTGGCGAAGGTCACCGGTGTCTTCGACAACGCGCCGTACAAGGTGAAGTTCGCCCGCTTCGACTTCGGGCCTCCGCTGGTGCAGGCTGCCGCGACCGGCGAGATCGATCTGGGCTATGTCGGTACGGTGCCCCCGATCAGCGGGGCAGCCACGCAGTACGGCTTCAAAATCGTTGCCACGCAACACGGCGCCGACCCCACCAGGGCGGCCGAGAACATCATCGTGCCGAAGGACTCGGCCATCCAGACCCTCTCGGACCTCAAGGGCAAGAAGCTCGCCATCCCGCAGGGAAGCTCGGCTCACGGTCTGGCGCTCTTGGCGGTCAAGAGCGTCGGCCTGACGCCTCAGGACGTCGAGTTCGTCTTCCTGGATCCTGCGGCGGGCGCGGCGGCGTTCAAGAACGGCAAGGTGGACGCCTGGTCCATCTGGAATCCGCAGTCGGCCATCGCAGTTCGTGATGGGGCACGCATCATCGCGAAGGGTCTCCCGCCGATCGATCAGGTCAACAACTACTACGTGGCCACCGACAAGTCGCTCAACGATCCGAAGCGGCGGGCTGCATTGGCGGATGTCCTGACCCGGATCTCGAAGCTGTTCGACTGGGCGCAGAAGAACCCCGAGGAGTACGCCAAGGCCATCGCCAAGGAGACCGGGGTTCCCATCGAGGACGCGCGCGCGACGGTCGAGGCCTACCCGTTCGCCGTCGGGCCGGTCACCTCTGAAGACGTCGCTGCCGAGCAGGCGCTCGCGGACGCGTTCTTCGAGGCCGGGGAGCTGCCCAAGAGCGTGGATGTCGCGGGCATCACCGACAACCTCCTGCCGGACGACTTCGACATCACCAAGCAGGGCTGAGCCCTGTGACCTGCGGAGTGTCACCGGCGCTCACCGCAGGTGAGACTCCGCAGGTCACGGCAACACGGTGCGCATCAGCATGACGTTGTACGCCGACCACAGGGACAGGTTGTAGTACAACTCCCTGCCCGTCGACCACGGATGCAGGTACGGCGCGTAGATGCCGCCCGGGATCTGCGATGACGGCACCAGCAGCATCTCGGGACTCCAGGGCCCCTGCGGCGCGGGCGCGGTCCGCATGACGACGTCGTTGTGCCCGTTCCCGTACAGCGCCAGGTACTGCTTGAGGTGCGTGTTGTACTGGGCGGACATCTCGCCGACCGGTCCTGGGATCACCGGTGTCGCGGCCGCGGGATTGCTCGGCACCCATGAGTTGCTGCCTGCGTTCCAGTACTCGTACTTGGTGAGGTCGGGCACGAAATTCGGTGGTACGCGGGCGATGTACGCCGAACCGCCACGTCCGTTCGGGGTTCCGAAGGAGTACAGGTAGGGGTCGCCGGGACCGGGCTTGAGGAACGCGCCCATCTGGAAGTTCTCGTTGCCGCCGCCCGGCGGGCGGATTGTGCCCGGGTAGACGCCCCAGTTCTCCCCGTTGTCCGAGGACACCGCGATGGCCGAGAAGTTCGTCGACCACGAACCGGGGCTGTCCCAATTCCGGATCGACATGAAGTTCATGAACTGGTTTCTGCCGACCGCGACACCCGCGGTGGGAATGATGCCGGTCTCCTGTGGGGCTCGGCCGATGGTGTTGACGATCTGCTTGGAGATCCCGGGACGCCAGACGGGCGAACCGGAGTACGGGTTGGCCACGACACCGTCCGGCACGGCGACGGTCTTGGCGAGCGCGCCGTCCTGGCTGCGGAACAGGACGTTGTACCGCCACTGCTTGCCCGGGATGCCGCAGTAGCCGTTGGTGTCTCCGAAGGCCATCAGGACCTGACGGTTGGCGGGATCACCGTTGTCCCACATGATTCCGAGGTCAGTGCCGGTGATGGCGAACCGTTTGATGGTCTCGTTGGGGCTGTCCGGGCCGGTGACCCAGCCGACTATCGACGTGCCCGGGGGTGCGGCGGGCACGGGCGCTGCCGCGGGCGCGGGGGCCGCCTGAACCGGCGCCTGGGCCGGAACCGGTTGGGCCTGCTGGTTGGCGCCCGGGTTGGGCACGGGCGCGACCGCGGCCTGCTTCTCGACCTGGGCCGACTGCGGGATCAGCGCCTTGAGGATCGCCAGCGGCAGTTGGCCGAGACGGGGCAGGGGGGCCTGGTCGTTGGCGCCGACGGGTTTGTGGCCGATAGGGCGGTTGAACGGTGCGAGCCGCGACGGGCTGGGGATCTGGACCGCCTGGTTCGGCAGTGGCTGCGCCGCGGCGGAGGCGCCCTCGCAGGGTTCGGCGTGCGCGGGAGGGGCAACGCCGGCGGCGACGCAGATGCAGATGGCGAAGGCCGATGCTGTCGACATCGGGGTGGTGCGCAGGCGCGGCGACATGTCACCACCTCTCGGAACAGGACGCGGCGATGACGTCGGCAGTAGGCTGATGTGACGCTAGTGACTGAAGCGATCACTGTGATCTGTGATGCGCGATGGGTACCGACCCGTGATCGTGTCGAGATGCGACTTGTGGGGCGTCACCGGCGCGCACCGCCGGTGAAACTCCACAAATCGCGGGGGCGATAATGGTCGACGTGGCGTCGGCTGAGCAGACCGGACGGTCGAGGCTGACCGTGACCCCCGGGGATATGACCCAGGCCGCCGTCTTCGCCGCCCTGATCGCCGCCCTCGGCCTGCCGGGCACGTTCACGATCGGCCCCAGCGGCGTGCCGATCACCCTGCAGACCCTCGGCGTGATGCTCGCCGGATCGATTCTCGGCCCCCGCAAGGGCGCACTCGCGGTGGGGTTGTTCGCGATCCTGGCGATCGCCGGTCTGCCGATCCTCGCCGGCGCGCGGTCCGGACTGGTCGCGCTGGCGTCGCCGACGGCGGGATTCTTCGTGGGATGGCTGCCCGCCGTCATCGTGATCGGCGCCCTCACCGCCGTGATGATGCCGCGATACCGGGTGTTGTGGGGAATCGTGATCAACGTCGTCGGCGGCATGGCGGTGATCTACGCGTTCGGAACGGCGGGCCTGATGCTGCGCACCGACCTGTCATGGTGGGCCGCGTTGTCGACCAACGGCATCTACCTGCCCGGCGACGTGGCCAAGGCGGTCGTCACCGCGGCGGTCGCCGCCCAGGTACACCGCGCCCGCCCGGGTCTGATCGCGCCGTGGCGGAAGCGCCGCGCCGGTGTCCCCGATGCCTGACCCCGGCCGTGGCATCGTCTTCGACCGGGTGTCCCACGCCTACGGCGAACGCGCTGTGCTGCGGGATCTTTCACTCACCCTGGCCGAACGGCGCATCGGTGTGGTCGGCCCCAACGGGGGCGGCAAGTCGACGCTGGCCCGGATGATCAACGCCCTCGTCGTCCCCGACAGCGGCACGGTGCGGGTCGGCGAGCTTGACACCCGGAGATCCGCGCGGAAGGTTCGCCGCGAGGTCGGCTTCGTCTTCACCGACCCCGACCGGCAGATCCTCATGCCGACCGTCGCCGAGGACATCGAACTGTCGCTGTCGCGGCAGTCTCTGAGCCGGCAGGAGCGCGCCGACCGCGTCCGGCAGGTGCTCGAACGGTTCGGGCTGGCAGGTCACGCTGACCATCCGGCGCATCTGCTGTCGGGTGGTCAGAAGCAGTTGCTCGCACTGGCCGCCGTCCTGGTCACCGAACCGCGCATCGTGGTCGCCGACGAACCGACGACGCTGCTCGACCTGCGCAACGCCCGAATGATGCGTGACGCCTTCGCGACGCTCGACGTGCAGCTCATCGTGGTCACACACGACCTGGAGTTGGTCGACGATTTCGACCGCGTGATCGTCCTGGACGACGGGCGGGTCCGCGCCGACGATGTGCCCGCGGTGGCCCTGTCCGCCTACCGGGAGTCGATGACATGACGACGCTGGGGCTGTATCAACCGGGCACGTCGGTCCTGCACCGCCTGCCGGCCGGTCTCAAACTGCTGGCACTCGGCGCGCTGATCGTGGGGATGTCCGTCTTGGTCGACTCGCCGGCACGACTCGTTGTCGCGGCTGCGGGCGTGGCCGTGATCGTGGTGCTCGCCCGTTTCAGTGCTCGCGCCGTGTTCGCGCAACTGCGGCCGGTGCTGTGGGTCGTGGTCTTCATCTTCGCCTTCCAGGTCCTGCTCACCGACTGGCGCCGCGCGCTGGTGGTGTGCGGAATCCTGCTGCTGTCAGTGCTTTTGGCGATGGTTGTCACGATGAGCACGCGCACCACCGACATGCTGGCCGCCCTGACCGCGGGTATGCGGCCACTGGGCAGGGTCGGCCTGCCGGTCGACCGCGTGGCGTTGGCGTTGGCCCTGGCGCTGCGGTCGATCCCATTGATGGTCGAGACCGTGCGTCAGGTCGACGAGGCGCGCCGGGCGCGGGGTCTGCGGTTCTCGCCGAGGACGGCCGTCGCGCCCGTGGTGGTCTCCGCGCTGCGGAGCGCCGACGGTTTCGCCGAGGCACTGGTCGCCCGCGGCCTCGACTGACTTTTCATCGTTTCGGCCCGCCGCGCCCGGGGGTACCTGGAAAGCACGTGAGCCGGACGGGGAGGAGATGGCCATGCGCAGTCGGAGGATTCTGCAGGCAATGGGCGCGGTGGTGATCGCGGCAGGTGGCCTGCTGGTGGGCGCGGGCGGTCCGGCCGCCTCCGCCGAACCCTGCCCGGACGCCGAGGTGGTGTTCGCCCGCGGCACGGCCGAACCCCCGGGCGTCGGCGGAGTGGGGCAGGCATTCGTCGACTCCGTCCGCGCCCAGGCCGGCGGAAAGAATGTGGCGGTCTACCCCGTGAACTACGCCGCCAGCGGCAACTTCAACGACCGCATGGAGATCGCCCGCACCGTGGTTGACGGGATTCGCGACGAGCGCGACCGCGTCCAGTTCATGGCCACGACCTGCCCGGACACCAAACTGATCCTGGGCGGTTACTCGCAGGGCGCGGCGCTCACCGGATTCGTCACCTCGGCGGCGGTCCCGGCGGGTGTTCCGGCCGCGCTCGTCCCGGCGCCGTTGACCGCTGACCTGGCCGCTCACGTGGCGGCGGTGGTCCTGTTCGGCCAGCCGTCGGGGGCGTTCCTGCAGCACTACGACGTCCCCGCGCTGGAGATCGGTCCCCTGTTCGCCGATAAGACGCTGAGCCTATGTGCCCCCGGCGACTCGGTCTGTGAAACGGTCCCGGTCGGCGGGCCGTCGCTGGCCCACGCGCTGTACCCGATGAACGGCATGGTCGGGCAGGGCGCGGCATTCGCCGTCAACCGGATCTGACCCGAGTCAGGTCCGGTCTTCGCGGCGCGCGGTGTGCAGTCCGATGGCGAACGCCGCCTGGTCCGCGTGCTTGAACGGATCCCTGCCGGTGAGTTCGTGTATCCGGCCCAGCCGGTGTCGCACAGTGTTGATGTGCAGGTACAACTGGCGGGCGGTCTCGCTCAGCGACCCGTCCGCGGCCAGGAAGGTCCGCAGAGTGCGCACGTGCTGAGTGCCGCGCCTTCGGTCCATCTGCGCCAGCGGATCGATCAACTGCTGACGGAACGGGGCCAACTGGGCCAGCGGCAGTTGCTCGAGGAGGCTGTCCAGACTGCTCAACTGTCCCGGGCCGACGCGGTGGCCACGGCGCTGCGCCAGATCCAACGCGATGCGAGCCTGGCCGATCGCCGAACCGACCTCGATCAGAGGCACCGGCGCTGAGTGTCCCGACGGCAGGGACAGGTCGTCGACCACCTCCAAGAGGTCGGTGCTCAGCATCAGACACAGGTCCGGGGCGTCTCCGACGAGCGCCTCGGGGAACGCCATGGACAGCAGGGCGCCCGCACCGGCCGGCCACGCCGAGCAGATGAGCGTCTCCGCGGTGAACCCCGGCCACGCCAACAGTTGCCCGAGCGCATCGGGCAGCAACATGCGCCGCTCCACCAGGGACAGCAGCTGGCCGACCCGTTCTCGGGTCAGGGCGGCCTCGACGTCCTGCTGCCCCTGGGTCGCGCGAACGAATCGCGCGATCAGGTCGAGAAGGCCTGGTTCTGGACGCTCCCCGAGTCCGATCCACCCCAGCGTGCCCACCCCGGGCACCTCGACCGAGGCCATCGCCTCCCCGCCGTCGTGGGCGCCGGCCGGGGTCAGGACGAAGGAGCACTCCAGCATCCGGCCTGCGGTGTCCAGCAGCTCGCGAGTGGATTCATGCCGCCGCAGCGAAGAGAGAAGTTCGGGCACAAGAGCATTGGTCGCGCGTGCCACCGCGATCTCGACGTCGAGGCCGTACTCCGCGACAAACCGGCTGACCCGACTGAACGGCACATCCGGTGACGCGACGAGCACGGGAAGGCCGTGCACCCGACACTGCGCGAGCAGTGCCGAGGGAACCACATCATGGCCGTCTCCGACACCGAAGCAGATGCCCGCAGCGTTGGACTTGGCCAATGAATCGGCGAACGTCAGACAGTCCTCGGGCGACTGCAGGCTGATCCCGACGGTGCACACCAACTCGCCGCCACGCAGATAGCGCGATGGATCCCGCAGTTCGGTGGTGTGCGCCCAGCTGATCGTCCGGTCCAGATCCTGCGCCGGGCCCGCGGGCGCCACCAGCCCCACCCCAGGGGCGTCGAGCAGGTCGCGCAGTGTGGGCGCGGCCGAATCCGTCCCCCTCTGCAACGGCGAAACCATTGTCCGAGCGTAACGCCAACGTCACATAAGGGGACGGTAACGTTGTGCAATCCTCCAATGCGAGGATCTGCGCCGGTGCGATGGATGCGTGTTCAGCATTCCGGCTGGCATATGCGCTGACCTCGCGTGATAGTTCCTGCCAACAACGCACCGAACAGTGGGAGCAACACATGTCGACATCGGTCGGGTCCGACGAGCAGCCTCAGGTGCTGCGCCGGGAATTCTCGTTATGGTCGGCCTTCGCGTTCGCCTTCGCCTTCATCTCGCCGATCGTGGCGCTCTACGGCATCTTCGGCCTCGCGCTGTCCGCCGCGGGCCCCAGCTTCTGGTGGGGCTTCCTGCTGGTGTTCGGCGGGCAGTTCCTGGTGGCGCTGGTGTTCGCGACCCTGGTGTCGCGCTGGCCCTTGGAGGGCTCGATCTACCAGTGGTCCCGTCGCCTGCTCGGGACGACGTACGGGTGGTTCGCGGGCTGGGTCTACATGTGGACGCTGGTGATCGCGATGGCGACCGTGGCGCTCGGTTCGGCGGGCTTCATCGCCAACATCGTCGGGTTGGAAGAGCCCTCGGGTGGGACGCTGGCGCTGATCGCGCTGGTGATCCTCCTGGCCGGCACCGCGGTCAACCTCGTCGGTCGGGGAGCATTGAAGATGTTCATGATCGGCAGCATCATCGCCGAGGTCATCGGTTCGGTGGTGCTGGGCACCTGGCTGCTGCTCTTCCATCGGCAGAACTCGCTGTCGGTGCTGTTCGAGGGCGGTGGGCCCGACGTCGACTTCCTGGCCTATCTGACCGGCCCGTTCATGCTCGCGGTGGCGTTCATCGGTTGGTCCTTCGTGGGCTTTGAGAGCGCCGGATCGATCGCCGAAGAGGTCCACGAACCTCGCAGGCAACTGCCGAAGGCCGTGCTGTTCTCGCTGGGCTTCATCGCGCTGGTCGTGGCCTACTCCAGCCTGGCGATCATCCTGGCGATCCCCGACCTCGACGCCGTTGCCGAGGGCGCGGTGAGCGACCCGGTGTACGACACCCTGACCGCCACGCTGGGTGCGGGCATCGCCAAACCCGTGCAGGTGCTGTTCGTCATCGGCTTCCTGGCCAGCTTCCTGGCCCTGCAGACCTCGGCCTCCCGCGTCATCTGGGCCTACGCCCGCGACGGCGCGCTGCCCGCGGCGGACACGTTGGTCCGTCTGCGCGGTGCGGCCCGTATCCCGACGGTCGCCATCCTGGTCACCACGGTGGTCGGCGCCGGCCTGTTCCTGCTGAGCATCGTCGCAGGCGACATCTACTCGCTGATGGTCAACTTCACCGCGGGCGGCTTCTACCTCGCTTTCCTGTTCCCGCTCGTCGGATTCCTGGCGGTGCTGCTGCGTCGCGGATGGCGCCCCGGCAACTTCTCCCTGGGCCGTGTGACGCTGCCGGTGGCGGTCGTCGCCGTGGTGTGGGCTGCGCTGCAGTTCCTCAACATCGCCTGGCCGCGGGTGGCTTTTGAGCAGCGCTGGTTGGACTGGTCGGTGTGGATCGGCGTCGTGGCGCTGGGTGCGATCGGCGCAGTGCTCTTCGCCTCGGTGCGCTCACGGATCACGGGCACCGCGGTGGTCGACGACGCCGAGGCCCGTGACGAATTGGCCGATCAACCGTGAGTGAGAAACCCGTCGCGCTGGTCACCGGTGGAGCGAGCGGCATCGGAGCCGCCGTCGTCACCGCTTTGACCGGACGTGGTTTCGCCGTGGGCTGCCTGGACCTCGTCGGCGCGGTACCACAGGCTGAACACACTGTGGCCGTGGATGTTTCGGACGGCGCGGCTGTGGCATCCGCGGTGGCCGAGATTCGGGGGAAGCTCGGGCCCGTGCACGCGGTGGTGACGTCGGCGGGCCACTACGAGATGGCCCCGGTGACGGACATCAGCGTGCAGGCGTGGCAGCGGATGCTGCGGGTGCACCTCGGTGGTCTGGTGAATGTCGCTCGGGCGACGCTGCCGGACCTGATTGAGCACCGCGGCGCCCTGGTCGCGGTGGCCAGTGAACTGGCCGTCGGCGGGGGCGACGGTGACGCGCACTACGCGGCGGCCAAGGGTGCGATCCTCGGGGTCGTCCGCAGCCTGGCTGCCGAGGTGGCTCCTCACGGTGTGCGGATCAACGCGGTGGCGCCGGGGCCCACGGACACTCCACTGCTGGCCGACGATTCACCTTGGCGCGCAGCGGAATACCTCGACACGTTGCCGCTGCGGCGGTTGACCGCTCCGCACGAGGTGGCTCGGTGCGTCGAATATCTGGTCTGCGATGCGACGTCCAGCGTCGGCGACGTGGTCAACGTGAACTCCGGAGCAGTGATATGAGCACGAACCTGCAGGGCCGAGTCGCTCTGGTCAGCGGCGCCGCCCAGGGGATGGGTGCCGCGCATGCTCGTCGCCTCGCGGCCGCCGGTGCCACGGTGGCCGTCAACGACATCCGCGACAGCCCACAACTGGCGGCGCTGGCAGCGGAGATCGGCGGACTGGCCGTTGCCGGAGATGTGTCCGACGCCGACGAATGTGCGCGAATCGCAGCCCATGTCGCGCAGTCCGCGGGCCGCTTCGACATCCTGGTGGCCAACCACGCCTACATGACCATGGCACCCCTTCTGGATCACGCGGACGACGACTGGTGGAAGGTCGTCGACACCAACCTCGGCGGCACGTTCTTTCTGGTGCAGGCGGTGCTGCCGTACATGCGGGCGCTGGGCGCCGGTCGCATCGTGGTGATCTCCAGTGAATGGGGTGTCACGGGCTGGCCCGAGGCCACGGCCTACGCCGCGGCCAAATCGGGGCTGATCTCGCTGGTGAAGACGCTGGGCCGGGAACTGGCACCGGAGCACATCATCGTCAATGCGGTGGCTCCCGGAGTCACCGACACCCCGCAACTTCTGATCGATGCTGATGCCGCGGGTGTCGACCTCGCCGTGATGCAACAGCGGTATGCAGCTTCGATCCCCTTGGGCCGCATCGGGTCTCCCGACGAAGCCGCGGCCGCGGTCGAACTGCTGTCCGACTTCGACCTGGAGTCTGTGGTCGGCCAAGTGATCTCGTGCAACGGCGGCTCGACACGGTCGAGAGCCTGACGGAAGGAATGACAGTGCACAGCCAACCGTATGTGGAGACGGCGCCCGGGGTCTGGGGACAGGTCGACGCGCAGTCAGTGCCGCGCTATGCGGGGCTGGGAACTTTCGCGCGACTGCCGCAGCGCCATGAGGTGACCGACTACGACATCGCCGTCGTGGGGGTGCCCTTCGACTCCGGGGTGACCTATCGTCCCGGCGCGCGTTTCGGCCCCGCCGCGATCCGCCAGGCGTCGCGTCTGCTCAAGCCGTACCACCCGGCCCTCGACGTGACCCCCTTCGCCTCCGCCCAGGTGGTCGACGCCGGCGACATCGCGGCCAACCCCTTCGACATCGGTACCGCGGTCGACGAGATCCGTGATGGGGTACGGGGTCTGATCACCCGGCCCGAGCAGCGAATCGTGATGCTCGGCGGCGACCACACCATCGCGCTGCCTGCGCTGCAGGCCGTCAACGAGGTGCACGGCCCAGTCGCACTGGTGCACTTCGATGCGCACCTGGACACGTGGGACACCTACTTCGGCGCGCCCTGCACCCACGGCACACCGTTTCGTCGCGCCTCGGAGCAGGGACTGCTGGTCAAGGGCAGGTCCGCGCACGTCGGCATCAGGGGTTCGCTCTATGACCGGGCGGACCTCCTGCAGGACGCGGGCCTCGGTTTCACAGTGGTGCACTGCCGCGACATCGACCGCATCGGCATCGACGGGGTGATCGACCGAGTGCTGGAGCGAGTCGGCGATCACCCCGTCTACGTCTCCATCGACATCGACGTCCTGGACCCCGCGTTCGCGCCCGGAACGGGCACGCCCGAGATCGGCGGCATGACGAGCCGGGAATTGATTGCGGTGCTGCGCGCCATGCGCACGTTGAACATCGTCGGCGCCGATGTCGTCGAAGTGGCACCGGCCTACGACCACGCCGAAGTCACGGCCGTCGCCGCGGCCAACGTCGCCTACGAGCTCATCAGCATTATGGTCGGCTGATGAACCAGATCCGTTGGCCGGACGGTAAAACCGCCGCCGCGGCGTTCACCTTCGATGTGGATGCCGAGTCGGCGGTACTTTGGGGACCGCAGGGAACCCTAGAATCCGTCGGCGCACGGATGAGCGTCATGAGCCACCAGGCGTACGGCCCCCTGGTGGGCATCCCGCGGATCCTGGACCTGCTTGAGCGTCATCAGATTCCCTCGACGTTCTTCGTCCCGGGCCACACCGCGGACCGCTATCCGGAGGCGATCCGCAGCATCGTCGCGGCGGGCCATGAGATCGCGCACCACGGGTACCTGCACGAGCAGCCGACAGCGCTGACGCTCGAGGAGGAGATCACCGCGATCGACAAGGGGCTGGAGGCCCTGGCTGAGGTGGCCGGGGTGCGGCCCAGCGGATACCGCGCGCCGATGTGGGACCTGTCGTGGCGCACCCCGGCACTGCTGGCCGAACGGGGTTTCCTCTACGACTCCAGCCTGATGGACGCCGACCACCCCTATGAACTGGCCGTCACTCCGGGTGCCGCCGAGTCTCTGGTCGAGATCCCCATCCAGTGGGCGCTCGACGACTGGGAGCAGTACTGCTACCTGCCTGACATCTCCGGCAGCGGGCTGATCGAGACTCCCCGCAAGGCCCGCGAACTGTGGCAGGTGGAGTTCGACGGTCTGCGCCGGGTCGGTGGGTGCTGGGTGCTGACCAACCATCCGTTCCTGACCGGCCGGCCTTCGCGTGCCGCCGAACTCGACGACCTCATGCGCTACGTCCTCGATCACGATGACGTGTGGGTCACCAACCTCGGCACGATCGCCGAACACATTCGTACGCTGGGTCTTTCGCCCCGGTCCATCACCCCGCCCGATGTGCCACGCTGAATCACGACACCGACTCTGCGGCCTGCTCGATCACCGCGGTGACCGCATCGGGGTGCGAGATGAGCGTCAGATGTGAACCGCCGTCGAACATTGTGACGTGGGAGTGGGCCCTGTTCGCCATGGCCTCCTCGGAGGCCGGTGTGATGATCTGATCCCCGCTGCTGATGAAGTACCACGACGGGATCGTCTTCCACGCAGCGTATTTCGACGGCGTGTCGAAGGCGGCCGTGGACGCGGTGCGCTGGGTGGCCCACAGTCGGGTTGCGACGTCGGTGGGTAGGTCATTGGCGAAGTGCTGCAGGAAGATGTCCTTCTTCAGGTACAGATCCATCGCACCCGCAGGGGCACCGGGATAGGGGAGCTTGTCGAACAGTTCGGTCTCGGGCCTCTGCTTGAGCACCGAATCCGCGCCGCTCAGTGAACCGTTGGTCTCACCCACGTCGGGAGCCGCGGCGTCGACGTAGACCAGCGCCTTGACGTTCGGTTCTGTTGCAGCGGCGTTGGTGATCACCGATCCGCCGTAGGAGTGCCCGACCAGCACGACGGGCCCGGTCACCGTCTTCAGGAATGATGCGACGTACTGCGAGTCGGTGGTGAGGTTCTCCAACGGGTTGGCGATCGCGCGCACGTCGTAACCCTGATGCTGCAGCGCGGAGACTTCACCGTCCCAACTGGAGGTATCGGCCCAGGCGCCGTGCACCAGCACGATCGTCGGCCGCAGCGGTGGGGCGGCCGATGCGGTGCCTGCGGTCAGCAGGGTGCCGGCGGCGACGACAGCGCTCGCCAGGGCGCTGGTGCACAGTGTCTTGAGATGGCGTCTGGTCATGACGGATACGTTCGTCGATTGCACGGACGCAGTCATCGATGCTGACGGCCAACCTCGCTACCGGCCAGCTTCAATCGGCTCGGTCAGGTCCGCGCCAACGCAGACCTCCAATGCGATCGCGATGTGGACGCCGTGCCCTCCAGCGGTGCGGCGGATGAAGACCTCAGCACGTGCGGGGTCGTGGGTCATCAGGGCCACCAGTTCAACCTCGTCGAACGTGGACACCCGCTGTGGCGAGTGCAGTCGACCCACGTACGGGTGCTCGCGATGTCGGTGTGCGCACGATCCTCTCGACCTACCAGATGATGACGACATCGAGCCCGGATGAGCCCCCACGTTCCGCGGTGTGGCCTACGAGCCGAGCAAGGGGGGCGTGGTGCGGGTGTCGCCGCGCGAACCGTCCGATCGTGCGGCACGCGAATCTGTGCTCAGCAGTACGCGGTGAGGCGTGCCGTCAACGCCACAGAACCGTCGGCGCTGATCGCCTCGGCATCCGCCACGCCACTGCGGCGGCCCGCACGTACCAGCGTGCCCACGTAGCGGGAGTCGTCGCCGCATTTCAGCTGCCGGATGAAGTTCACCCGAAGCGAGGCTGTCGTGAGGGGTTGTTCGCGGTTGGTGTTCAACGCCGCTGACGCCACCAGTTCCAGCCCCGTGGACGCCACCCCGCCATGCACCACGCCCATGTCGTTGTTGAGCGCGGAGTTCGGCGCCTGATGGAGCACCGCCCGTTCACCAGCGACGCCGCGTACGGTCATGATCTCGCTGATGTCGGTCGGCCTGGGGCGATCGTCGACGGCTCGTTCGGCGTGGGGATCGTCGAACACCTCTGGGCGGGCGATGTGCACCGACCGGACCGATCCGGAACCGATGACGGTGCCGCCGTGCGTGAGTTCGCAGACCCCCAACGAGCTGGCGCCCTTGGCGCCGAATGGATGTGCCGTGCCGAGCACCGGCACATCCGGCGCGGCGGTGATGATCGCGTGAGCATCCGCCGTGAGTTCCATCGCGAGTTCGCTCGACACCGTCCATTCGTTCGGCGCCCGTCGGTGGTGGTTCACCATCCCGGCGACATAGTCGACGAGAACCGCCAGGGGTCCCAGCGTGGGTCGACCGGTCAGCGGGTTCGTCAGGCCGGCCATGGGCATCAATGCCATGAAGGGGTCGGGACTGTCCACCAGGGTCTCGACGCCGAAGCGCCCCAGCGGTGTGTTCACCGGGTGGACCTTGGCGGTCGGCATGGCCATCCGGCCACTTTACAAAATCAGATCACGGTGTCAGGGCAGCCCTCAGACGAGGTAGATCACGAAGACCGCGACCACCAACGTCGCCAACCAGGCATCGGTCGCCAGTTTGAGCCACTTGGGTGCGGTGCGCACCTCCATGAAGTGACGGATGATCAGGCGGCCCTTGATGAACGCGAGAGCCAGGACCAGAGCTGTGATCGGTGTGCTGGCCTGCACCGTGCCCTCTGCGTTGGCGGGGGCCAGCCACCACGAACCCACCGTGATCACTGTGAGAGCCAGCCACACCCAGGTCATGGTCCGCGCGGAGTCCGGACGGACAGGAGTTGTCGTGTCGGTCATGTCACCTCATCACATACAGCAGGGCGAAGATCAGCACCCAGAGCAGATCGACCATGTGCCAGTAGATTGCGCCGGACTCCACCATGGATGCTCGACGGCGCGAGGGGTTGTGGAGTTCACGCACCAGGGCACCCAGCACGATGAGCCCGATCAACACATGCACCAGATGCACGCCGGTGATCACGTAGTAGAACGAGTAGAACGTCTCGGCGTTGGTGTGGCCGGCAGCGATCTTGGCGTACCACTCGTAGCCCTTGACGATCATGAACAGCAGGCCGAGGAACCCTCCGGCGTAGATCAACCGCACCGCCTGCGCGTGTTGGCCGCCGCGGGTCGCGAGTACGGCCCGGGCGACGAACCATGAACTGGTCAGCAGGATCACGGTGTTGAGCACGCCGAGGTTGATCGCGAGATGCTGCTGCGCCTGCAGGAATTCGCCGGGATTCATCGCGCGGTAGATCATGAAGACGACGAAGTACCCGGCGAAGATGATCAGGTCACCGAGGACCATCACCCACATGTCTCCGTCGCCGGGCAGGTGACTGCGCGCATGCGTCGGATCGGTGTCCGGTGTGGCGGGCAGGACGTCAGAGGACCCCACTGAGAGCTCTTCCTTCATGGAGTCATCCCACCGCCGGTTCGTCGGCGCTCTGCCGCTCGGCGGCCTGTCTGAGCAGGATGATCAACGCTCCCAACCAGACCGAGAACACCACCACCGACCACCAGAAAGCGATGGAACCGTTCCACGCAAACGGTCCGGCCTTGAAGACGAACATCTGGGTGGCGATGACCTCGGTGATGATCTGCCAGACAGTCACGTACGCAAACCATTTCGGGAAGATCCCGTTCTTGTCGTAGAGGATCGCGATCGCGAAGACCAGATACGCCGCCGTGAAGCAGCCCAACGAACCGTTGTACGACAGCATGCCCAGGTCATAGAGCAGGCTGATGAGTTCGGGGTCCCGGTCTGGGCGGAACGCGGCGGTCAGGAAGCACACCGCCACGAGGAGGAATCCGGGCAGCGCCCCGACTCCCATGCCGCCGATGTAGCCGTAGGCGAACACCGAGCCCACCGACATCCGCTTGATCTGGTACGCCACAAGGCCGTTGGTCCACGCCGCGCCGCCGAGCAGGATCAGCAGCAGCGAGAAGCCGATCTGAATGGTCAGCCCGTGCTGCGTGAAGAACGCGACCTTGTCGGCCGCGGTCACATCCGGTCGCGGAGGGGGAGTGACCCTGGCCAGCAGGCAGATGATCACGCCGAAGACGCCGTACCAGATCGGGAAGAACCACGTCATGAAGCGGACGTCGGGCTTGCCCCCGCCCGGGCGGGTGACCTCTGTGCTCGGCCGGTCCGGGGTCAGGGTGCTCATGGGGCCACCACGCCCTCGTCGACGGCCTGGCGAAGCACCGCTCGGCGCAGCACGAAGAACATCACCACCACGAACGCCGCGAACGCGCCGTTGCGCACCCAGAACGACAGGAGTCCATCCCAGGCCAGCGGTCCGGTGTGGAAGACAGCGGCACCTGCTGCGGGAACCATCGCCACGGCGGTGGCCAACGAATAGTGGCCCACCCACCGGGGGAACACCGGATCCGGGCCGTCATCGAAGTAGACGGCCAACGCCAGCACCACGAACTGGCTGACCACCATCCCGATCGGTGCGATCAACACGATCCACGCCAGATCGTTGAGCAGCATCACCAACTCGGGACTGCGGTCTGGCCGGAATGCCGCCACCAGAAACAGGATGTTCGACAGCGCGAAGATGGTGACGCCGCTGACGACGGCTGTCAGGTAGCAGTAGGCGAAGACGTGGGTCTGCTTCATGCGTTTCATCTGGACCGCGATCACCATGAAGAACGGCAGCACCATGACCCCACACAGGTTGAAGGTCACCTGGGAAAAGCGCATCCAGGCCGTGTGTTCGGCATAGAACGACGCGACCTCGTCGGCCGACATCGTCGGCGACATCGGCGGCCAGAACCCTGGGAAGGCCAGCATCGCGATCACCAGAACAGCCCCCACTGCGGGTCCGGTCCACAGGCTGACCCACTGCGCTTTGATGTTTCCCGCCTTGGGCCGGTCCTGCACCTGCTCGACGATCTGCACTCTCACCCTCCCTTGAGTGACTTGAATCAGTTCACATGCGCCGGGAACGTTGACCCTCGATGCCGTGAACGGCTCGACATGTCGAGTGACTACGCCTGGACGCAGACATCTCTGCTCGCTGAGCACGCTATCCCGGCACCTGCGCTAAGGAAAGAGTGAAACTGAGTGAAGTCAGTGAGGGCCGCGGACTGCCGCGTGCGCCGGGCTCACTCCGCGGGGAGTGGGACCGCTTCGCGTTTACTGGTCTCGACCGGAATGCGCCTGCGCTTCGCCGGAGACGTCCACACGAAGGAGAAGGTATGCCGATCACACTGCTGAACCCCGACGGGCTGCCCCAACACGACATCTACCGCCAGGTGGCGGTGGCCACCGGAACGAAGTTGGTGTTCGTCGCAGGACAGGTCGCCCGGACGGCCGAGGGTGAGCGGGTCGGTGAAGGTGATCTGGCCGCGCAGGTCGAGCAGTGCTACGAGAATCTGGCGACGGCGCTGGCCGCGGCGGGCGCCTCGTTCGACGACGTCACGAAACTGACTGCCTACTTCGTGGAGTGGGCACCGGAGAAGATGTCTCAGTGGGTCGAAGGGGTGGCGCGGGCGTCTGCGCGACTGGGCATCACGACGGCGCCTCCGCTGACGGGGATCGGAGTGGCCGCGCTGGCCGAACCCGATCTGCTCGTCGAGGTCGAGGCAGTTGCGGTCATCGACTAGATTTCCTCGTGGCGCGGTCGGTCCAGGGAACGGCGTCGCAGATCAGCCGCATGTGACCAGTCAGACATTGCTAGTGCACTAACTATTAGCGCACAATGGAGTGGTGACCACCGTCCAGGACCTCGACCCCCTCGCGCTTGAGCAGCAGGTCTGCTTCGCGCTTGCGGTCACCAACCGGGCGGTGCTCGCGGTCTACCGGCCGCTGCTCGAACCACTCGGGCTGACCCATCCGCAGTACCTGGTGATGCTCGCACTCTGGGATCACCAGAAGGGTGCGGGAGCGGACAAGCCGCCGATGGCCGTCAAGCAGATCGCCGACGCGCTGCAGCTTGACTCCGCAACACTGTCGCCCATGCTCAAACGGCTCGAGGGGCTGGGCCTCATCACCCGGACCCGCAGCGTCACCGACGAACGCGCCGTCGATGTCAGGCTCACCGATGCGGGCATGGCCCTGCGCACTCGCGCACTCGAGATCCCGCCCGCGGTTGTCGAGCGACTGGGTGTCGACCTGTCCGAGCTTGCGCACTTGCGTGAAGTGCTGACCCGAATCAACGTCGCCGCATTGTCGGCCGGCGCACTGCAGACCTGAACCACCAACGACCCGTAGGAGCGATCATGGCCGCGGCCAAACCCAACCTCTGGCAGTACATCGCCTATTCGTATGGGAAGCGCCTTCCCGACAGCATGCGCGAGTGGGTCGCCAAGGACATCACCGGTGACGGTGCGGTTCGACGGCACGTGATCCGCATGGCGATCCCCCCGCTGTTCGTGCTCGCCCCGTTCTGGTTGCTTCCCGCATCCCTCTACGTGCACATCGAGATGACCGTGCCGATCTACATCTGGGCGCTCCTGATGGCGCTGGCGTTGAACAAGGTGTGGCGTAGGCACCGTCTGGCCCAGCACGGCCTCGACCCGCGTCTGATCGACGCGGTGAACCGGCAGAAGCAGGCTCGACTGCATGACGACTATGCGCGTCGCTACGGCCCGCGGCCTGAGGAGGCCAAGTGGCAGTCCAACAGCACGCCGTTCTGATCGGCCTGCGTCTCGGCAGCGCTCAGCCGAATTCGAGCAGCGTGTAGGCCCCGCGGTACTGCTTGGTCAGCTTCAGCTGCCAGAACGCGGGGAACACCTTCTCGAACAGGAAGCCCCGGCCGGCCGGCATCGGCAGGTCGTGCACCGCGCGGATGCCCGGAACGGTGTTCGCAAGGTCCGCAAGCTCGGAAGGCTTGAGGCTGAACGGCATGGGCGGCACGCGGTAACGGCGCGTGGATCGCACGCCTTTCGGCGCGAACTTCTTCACCATGACGGGTGGCAGGTCGAAGATCATCTGACCACCGGGGAACCGGCGCGCGCATTCGGTGATCAGCCCCATCGACTCCTCGGGCTGCAGATACATCAGCAGGCCCTCCGCGGTGATGAAGACGCCCTCGCTGGTGTCGACCTGGTCCATCCAGGAGTAGTCCAGCGCGGACTGGGCCAGGGTGTGAATTCTGGGTGAGGACGGCAGAAGCCGCTCACGGAGTTTGATGATCGGTTCGAAATCGATTGTCAGCCATTGAAACTGGCTGTCCGGCAGTGCACTGGACAGTCGCCAGAAGCTGGTCTGCAGACCCTCGGCGAGTGCGACGACCGTGGCCTTGGGATGGGCCCTCAGATACTGCGACGCCGCCTTGTCGAACGCCAGCGATCGCAACGCCATCTCCTGGCCCTTGCGCCCGAACTTTTCGAAGTCGAACTCGATCGAGTCGGCAAGCTTGATCGCCATCGGGTCGCTGAGGATCGCCTTCGGGTGCCCGGCCTGATAGGCGCGGCCGTAGAGCGTCAGCAACGCGGTCTCGGAAACCCCGGTCAGATTGCTGGCGTCGACTCTTTCGCCGTCTGGATGTTCCACCAGATCGAACATACCCGTGGCGACGGTTTCTGGGGCCCGCGGGATCGGGCTCCCCGGCGTTTCACATGACCACGAACCCGGCATCGACCGTCGGGGTCACCCTTTTCAGCCGAGGATTGCCGGCATAGTGTCCCAGCCGCGCACCGTCGATGTGCGTGACCGCCGTGCCCCGGCCATGTCGATCTCCCATTTCGGGAAGCGTTTGAGCACTTCCTCCAGCGCAATCCGCCCTTCGAGACGCGCGAGCGGCGCACCCAGGCAGAAGTGCGCACCGCGGCCGAAGGTCAAGTGGCCCCCGGGTTTCCGATGGATGTCGAATGAATCGGGCGATTCGAAGTGCCGCTCGTCACGATTGGCCGACGCCAGCATCAGCAGGAGGGCACTGCCGGCGGGCACGGTCTGACCGTGGAACTCGACGTCGGCCTCGGCGACGAAGCGGGCGACGTGCGGGCCGGGGGGCTCGTAGCGCAGCAGCTCTTCGATTGCGACCGGGATGCGCGACGGATCATCGACGAGTTCCTGACGCTGATCGGGATGCTCGGCCAGCACCTTGCCCATCCAGCCGAAGAGCCTGCCCGTTGTTTCGACACCGGCGCCGGCGATGACGGCCAGAAAGATCAGCAGCTCATCGGTGCGAAGGGTGCGGGTGGCACCTGTCTGGTCTTCGAACTCGACATTAAGCAGCTCGGTGATCAGGTCGTCGGAGGGGTTCTTCTTCCGCCACGCGACGTACTCGGTGAACATGTCACCGTCGAAGTAGTGGTCCTTTTTCACCGGCAGCGGTTCGCCGGGTTTGTTGCGCAGCACGGCGTGCGCCTGGGCCCGCACCGACGGCTGGTCTGCATCGGGGATTCCGACGAGCATGCCGATGGTGCGCATCGGCAACTCCGCGCCGAGATCTTGGACGAAGTCGAAGGACGCTCCGCCGACCAGCGGGTCGAGGCAGGCCACACAGAACGCGCGGACCTTATCCTCCAGCGCCCGCATCTTCTTGGGCATGAATGCCCGTGCGACCAACGCCCGGTGCATGGTGTGCAGTGGGGGGTCTTCGTTGATGAAGACACCAGGCGGCATCACGGGGTCGGTCTTGACCACTTCGAGGATGTCCCCCTTGGCCGAGCTGAGGCGTTGCGGATCACGCAGTGCAGCATCGACGTCGGCATATCGACTCAGGCCCCAGAAATCGTGGCGCTCGTTGTAGTACAGCGGTTGCTCGTCCCGCAGTCGGCGGTAGGTCGGGTAGGGGTCGAGGTCGATATCGACATGCCATGGGTCGTAATAGAGCTCGCTCAACATCGTCTCCTGGGCAAGGGGTCGAGGTTCAGGTTCGCACCTCGCGGTGATTGGTGAGCCTTCCAACCCACCGGCATCGACTATACAACTGTACAGCCAGCGGGCTGGAGTCCGGGATGGCCTCCCGGTCTCCGGGCTGCCGGTGGTTTTCGAGCGTCATCTGGGTGGCCGAATCCGGGTGCGTCATCCGGTTCAGACTGTACGATCGTATGGCAGTCTGAAAATGTGAAACCTGCTGTTACCCAAGGTGTCAAGGGGCGGCTCAGTCCCAGAATCGCGAAGGTGATCCGATATGGCTCGACTCGAAGGCAAAGTGGCGTTGGTTACCGGCGCAGCGCGGGGGCAGGGCCGCAGTCACGCGCTGCACATGGCCGCGGAGGGGGCTGACATCATCGCCCTCGACATCTGCAGCGACATCGCTTCCAATCCCAACGCTCTTGGGACCGAGGCTGACCTGGCGGAGACCCGAGGTCTGGTCGAGGGCATGGGACGGCGCATCGTCGCCGCTCAAGCCGACGTGCGCGATCGTTCCCAGCTGCGGGACACGCTTGAGGGCGCCGTGGTCGAACTCGGCCACCTCGACGTGATCGTGGCCAACGCCGGAATTTCGGCATTCGGCCCCACGGTCCCCGTGCAGGGCTTCATCGACGCGTTCGACGTGGACTTCATTGGTGTCGTCAACACGGTCAGCGCCGGGCTTCCGTATCTGCCGCAGGGGTCGTCGATCGTGGTGACCGGATCAATTGCGGCACTTGCATCGCAGGTGAACAGGACCGACGGACTGGGACTGCAGGGTCCGGGCGCAGTGGGTTACGGCCTGGCGAAGAGCATGCTGCGCGAATACACGAAGTCGCTTGCCTTGGTGCTGGGCGACCAGCGGATTCGCGTCAACGCGATACATCCCACGAACGTCGACACCGACATGTTGCACATCGACGCCATCTACCGGGCATTTCGTCCGGATCTCGAGAATCCGACGCGTGCGGATGCAGAGGTGGGATTCACGTACATACACGCCATTCCGGTTCCCTATGTCGACCCTTCGGACATCTCACACGCGGTGGTGTATCTGGCCTCTGATGAAGCGCGGTATGTCACCGGACAGCAGTTGTTCGTCGACGCAGGAGCGGCCACCAAGGCGGGGCTGTGAGCGCCGATCGACTCGCCATCGAGGACCTGAGCGTCTTCGGGCTGCCGCCCGTGGAGTTCGTGCAGGTCGCCGCGGCACTCGGCTGCTCCTACATCTCGACGGGTCTGACCGCGATGCCACTGGATTCGCTGGGCTATCCGCCGTTTTCGCTGCGCGACGATGCCGCACTGAGGCGGGATATGCGCACCGCGATGGCGGACTGTGGCGTTGAGATCTCGTTGGAAGAGGGTTTCCTCATCATCCCGGACCTCGACTGGGACGCGTTCGCGGTCGATCTCGACCTCATGCACGAACTGGGTGCGCCGCGGATCAACACTCTCGGACTGGATCCGGACCTTGACCGCACCTTCGACCAGTTCGCCACCCTCGCCGAGATGGCCGCCGAACGCGGTATGCAGACAACTCTGGAGATGATGCCGGGATCCGTTGTGGGCAACCTCGATACGGCAGTCAACGCAGTCAAGCACGTGGCCCGGCCCGACTTTCAACTGCTGATCGACACCATGCACATCGCGCGATCCGGCGCCGGCGCCGACGCCATCCGAGCACTGGATCCCGCGACCATCGGGTATGGACAGCTGAGCGACAGCCCGGTCATCGAGAGCATGGAGGATTACATTGTCGCCGCAACCTTCGAGCGCATGATCCCAGGCACCGGAACTCTGCCCTTGGCAGACCTTCTTGACGCATTGCCCAGAAACATACCCATCGGGCTGGAGGTCCCCCTGCGATCGCAGGCCGAAGCCGGCCTGGGACCGCTCGATCGACTCCGTCCGTGTGTGGACACGGCCCGCGCCCTCATCCCCACGTAGACGAAGGCGCACGAGCCGCTACGCCGCGATCCTGCCTGACTGAGGTCGCCCGCACAGCCAGTCAAGATCGCCACTTCTCATCCAGCTTGACCGAGGGTTCCTTGATCGACTTCTGGTGTGGCATTGGCGACTCAACACAATTGCGATGGCGCCCGGGTGATGGTCATGTACCGTGCACCTTCAGCGTGCTTCGGCTCGGCGTCACCCTGCACCTCGACTGCCAGCGCGATGTGGGCGAAACTGAGAAACAGTTGCATGAGCCGGTTCTCGTCGTCGTCGTACTCGGCGAACGGCTTCTTGTCCAGGTAGGTCAGGCCGTCCTGCAGACGATCCTTCGCGGCGTTGAAGAACTCCACCCGCTCGGCTTCGGAACTGTTCAGCCGCCGCTGGAGGCGCTCATTGGCCGAGTCGGCCACCCACTGGTCGACAAACCGTTCCAGGGTCTCGAAGCCGGGCGGCAACAGGTCGGTGCTCATCGGCGCACCTGCTCGGCCCGGTAGGACGACACCGCCGCATCGACTTCGAGGTAGAGATGTCGCAACAGGACCTCCTGCGCCTGGAAGTGGATGTGGCTCAGTGCACCGCTGCTGATGCCGCGCTGGCCGGCCTCGATGACCTCACGGTCCTCGGAGTGAATGTCCAGCGTCGTGCAGGCCGCGTACTCGCGGGCGAAGCGCTCGCTGGCGTTCACGTCGTCGCCGACCCAGTACAGCCGCACCACGCCACGGGATTTCGTCGGCGAGACCGGGTAGACGACGTGCGAGAAGTGTTGGATGGCCATCCCGAAGATGAAGAAGTTCGGGAACAGCACGAGGTAGTCCATGTTGAACTCGAGCTGCCTGGCCAGCGCACCCTCGAGTTGCTTCATCAGAGCTATTCCCTGAACCTCGGCGGGCGTGAATTCCGGGTTGGTCCAGACGGTTTGGAATCGATGCGGCCCCGAGAACCCGATGTCGGTGGGGTAACCGAACGGGTTGTCTGGCCCGGTTGGGCCGTTGCCGCCGCTGCGGGGATGGATGAACCGCAGGTGATAGTTCTCCTGGAAGTTGTCGAACGTCAGTTTCCAGTTCGCGTCGATCTCGTAGACATACTCGGTGAACGTCGTGGCCTGAGCGACGGGCAACAGCTCCAGCTTGGCGGCCATCGGCCCGAGGAACTCGCGCAGACTCTGCTTCGGCTCCGGGTCCAGGTTGATGAAGATCAACCCGGCGCACACATCGACCGAGATCTTGGGCAACCCGCACTGGGTCTTGTCGACGTAGAAGTTCCCGAAGTCCGGTGCCGACCGCAACCGACCGTCGGGGGTGAAGTTCCAGCCGTGGTACTGGCAACTGAAGGACGAACGCTGCCCACCGCGGTCGAGTACCAGCTGGGTGGCGCGGTGCGTGCACACGTTGTGGAACGCGCGGATGACACCGTCCTTGCCGCGGGTGATCAATACCGTGGTGTTGGCGACCTCGAGGTCGCGCACGATGTAGCTGTTGGGCGTCGGCAGTTCGCAGACGTGCCCGATCTCGAGCCACGTCCGTTTGAAGATGGCCTCACGTTCGGCCTCGAAGTACTCGGGCTCGTAATACGGGCCCGTGGGGATCGGGTCGGTGCCCAAGTCGTGGGTGTCCGGGCGGGGCAGGACGGATTCTGCGGTCATGGCATCTCCTTGTCTCGGGGCTGGGTCAGCTGACGCAGTAACCGCCGTCGATGGTGACGACGGATCCGGTGATGAAGGCACTGTTCTCGGTGCACAGGAAGATGACAGCCTCGGCGACCTCGTCGGGTGTGCCGAGGCGCCCCAGGGGGGTCCGCGCGCACTGTTCGGCGATGTAGTCCGGGACCAGTTCCGGCGAGGTCATCGGGGTGTCGATGAAGCCGGCGGTGACGGCGTTGACCCGGATCTTGTCGGGGCCCCACTTCATCGCGAAGTTCCGCGTCATTGCGAGAACTCCAGACTTCGCGGCACCGTAGGCGGGCACCATCGGGACGGCCCGCACGGTGGACAGCGAGGAGAGTCCGACGACGCTGGCGCCGCCGGGTGCCGCAGACTTGGCCAGCGCGGCGTAGAGGGCCGTGGTGAGTTCGAACGGCCCGAACAGGTTGAGGTCCACGGTGGCCCGGAAGCCGTCGGGCGTCGACTCGTCTAGGCCGCCTGCGAAGATCGCGCCAGCGTTGTTCACAAGGATGTCGAGGGTGCTGAATCCGGCTGCCAGTTCTTGGATTCCGGCCCGGTCAGTGAGCTCGAGTTGGTGGTAGGTGATGCCGTCGAGGTCGACTCCGTAGTCTGCGGCCTGGGGCTTGCGCCCCGTGGTGGTCACGGTGGCACCCGCATCGCGCAGCTTGGTCGCGATGGAATGGCCTATGCCACTGGTGCCGCCGGTGACCAGGGCTGTCGTCCCCGTGAAGTCGTAGGTTGCGCGTGCGGTCATGCCAATTCTCCAATCTGTTTGCGAAGCCAGGCCGACTCCCAGAAGTTCGTGCTTTGCCCCAGCAGCACTTCGTGGGCTGCCCTGAGCACCGACCGTGCCCGCTGGTTGTCGGGGTCGGCGTTGAATACGATTTCGCCGAGGTGAATCGCGCGCAGCGGCTCACCGGCCGCCAGCAGTCGACCCGCGCGCTCGACGAGTGCGTCGGAGCCGGCAAGCTCGACTAGATCGGAGCTGATGGACTCGGGCCCGACGGGATACAACTCGGTAGTGGACCGGCGATGGAACCAGCCGTTGTAGTTCTCCCAGATCGCCCTGACGTTCCAGCTGACCTTGCCGTAGCCCTGTCCCACCTCCAGCTCGGGCGGCAGCGTGATCGCTGCCATCGCATCGCGGACGTCGTCACCGGCGTTCATGGCGGTCACGGTCTCGTCGTGCAGGAATTGGACCGCATCGCGCAGCCGGATCAACTCGGCGTTGATCCGGGCGGCCCCTTGGATTGGTTCGAAGTGGCCGGTGATGAGCACCTCGGGCTGCAGCTGGCGGACACGCTCGTAGGATGCGACCGCGACCAGCGCATCGCGATAGCGATCGCCACGCATGGTGACGAGGTTGGGGATGTGCCCAAACACCGGACCGAAAAGGTTGCCGCAGAGGCAGATCCGCTCATCGGGCAGCCACACGACGAGAGAGTCGGTGGTCTCGCCGCCGGGGGTGGCGATCAGCTCGATGCGACGCCCACCCAGCTCCAGGGACAAGGTGTCCTCGACGATGATGTCGGGGTCCGGGGCGGCCTGCGCGGGCAGCACCTGCCCGAATCGCTCCTGGATGCCGGCGACGGTGGCACTGATCTTGTCGACGAAGGCGAACATCGTGTTTCGCGCACGGTGCGCCAGCAGGCGGTCGGTGTCGTCACGCCACATCTCCCAGTTCGCCTGCGCGACGATGTGAGTGCCGGGTTCACGGAACACGTCCGTACCGCCAACGTGGTCGGCATGCCCCTGGGTGTAGATGATGTAGCGCACCGTGCCGTCGTCGACGGCGTCGAAGTTGGCCTTGTGCACCGGGGATTCGAAGCCCATCCCGGTGTTGACCACGATCCGGCCGTCGTCGGTGGTCAACAGGTAGGAGTTGGTGAGTCCGGGTGACATCCAGACCCCCGGCGCGACCTGCTGTGCCTCCCGGGCCGACGCCCCGGCGAGTTCGTCGGCGCCGGGCCTACTGCGATGGATCGGCTCGAAGTCGTCAATGCTCCTGCCGGACAACGTGGTCACCGGGCGTCCGCGCCGGAATTCTCCGGCCGTACATCGAACTTGTCGAAGTAGAAGTCGAAACGACTGCGGATCTCGTCGGGGCTACGGTCGAAGTGCCGCTCCAAGTCGTAGGCGATGCGGCCGTGCTTACCGCGCGGATTGCCTGACAGGTAGCTGTTGAACGCGTTTCGGGTCTCGGGGGTCAGGTCCACGCCGCCACGCTGATAGAGCTGTTCGAGGAACGGGATCTCGTTGCCGTTGAGGTGGTGGAACGAGATGTCGATACTCCGTTCAGCGGGTACCAGGTCCCGGTCGCGCACACACGCGCCCAGGAGCCGTTCCACCCGGTCCACCCAGTAGTTGACCACCCAGTCGGTGTCGACCTTCTCGCGTCGGATTCGGTCGCCGTACGCCATCAGCGTGACGGTGGACTGGATGACGGCGACGGGATCGCGATGGGTGAAGGCGAAGGTGGCGTCGGGGAAGACCTCCAGCAGTGCGGGGATCTGTTCACAGTGCTGGGGAGCCTTGAGCACCCAGGTCTGCGGCCCGCGCAAGAACGTCAACGCCTTCAGCACGTTCTTCAGGTAGCCGTAGTGCTTCACCTGGTCGAGTCCCAGGTAATAGTCCCGCCACTGCGGCACCTGGGCGTACCACTCCACGATGTAGTTGGAGAAGTCGAGATCGAGCTCGATCTCCTCCTCGATGGCCTCCGGGTAGCGGTCGTGCACGGCGAGCGCGAACGGCATGAACTCCTTGACGAAGCCGTACTCGTCAGCGGTGCGCTGGTACCGGGGGTCGATACCGTTGGGGCCGGCGGCCTCACCGCGGATGGGGAACGGTTCGCGGCTCTCCCAGTAGGGGAGCGCCCGGCGCCGGCTGTCGGCCGCGATCAGGTTGACGAAGTGAGTCGTGCCAGAACGCGGCATCCCGATGACGATGAACGGCTTCTCGATCTCGATGTCCTCGATCTCGGGGTAGCGCCGCATCAGGTCGGTGAACAGCACGCGGTTGCGCAGCAGGCGAACCGAGCGCTCGCGCAATGTCATCCGGGACAGCGGGTTGAGGTCGTCGGCGTCGATGGCGGCGAAGTGGACGCCCAAGCGCTCGCGAAATTCGCCGTCGAGGCCCTCGCCGTCGAAGTCGGTGATGCCGGAGGTCGCCACTGCCTCGTCGAGCACCTTGTCGATGTCGAAGTCCACCTCTTGGTGCCGGGTGGCGTCGAGCACCTGGCGCTGCAGGTCGGTCAGCTGGGGGTCGCGCAGGTCGTCGACGGTGATGATGTCGGGCATCGCGTCTCTCTCGTCATGGGCAGCAGCCCGGCCAGGGAACTAATCAACTGATTGATTTATTGAGGCTAGGATCTTGACCCGTCGTCGTCAAGGAAATTCTGCGGTGTCGGTCACGTTCTTGACCTGATGTGACGTCAGACATATCTTGAAGGAATCGATCGAATGATTGATTCCACGGCGGCTGCCGCAGGCGTGTCGACGCGTGCGCTAGGTGTCCGCGAACTTCGCGTTCACGGGAATCAAGCAACTGATTGATTCAGTGAAGTCTCGGGCATCAGTTCAGCAGTCAAACCGAAGGTGCGGTGAGGAATTTGGAAACCGGACTCGCCGGGCGCACCGTGGTCGTTACCGGCGCCAATGCCAACATCGGACGTGGTATCGCGACGGAGTTCGCGGCCGAGGGTGCGAACATCGTTGTCGTCGGGCGGGATCCGAACCAGGGTGCGAAGGTGTGTGCCCACCTGCTTGAGCGAGGCGCGCGAGATGTGCACTGGCAGGCCTGCGACGTGACCGACCGTGCCGACGCTGCGGCGATGGCAGTGGCAGTGGGTGAACGATTCGGCGCCGTCGATGTTCTGGTCAACGGTGTGGGCGGCAATGTCGGGATGGATGCCTTCGCGGAATCCGACCCGGCGGCATGGCGGGACGATATCGACCTCACCTTCGTGAGCGTCCTCAACTGCACCCACGCGTTCCTGCCCGGGATGATCGCTCGTGGCTGGGGCCGGATCGTCAACATCGGCTCGACATCGGGGATCGTCGGTGATCCGCTGCTCGCGGTGTATTCCGCGATGAAGGGTGCCGTCCATGCCTTCACCAGGGTGCTGGCCAAAGAAGTTGGTACGCACGGGGTGACGGTAAACGCGGTGGCCCCGTACTCGACCTTTCCCGACGGGGCGGACGCCATCTCCACGGGCAGTCGGTGGCACCCCGACGGAGTGTTCGCACGGCTGATGGTCGACCGGGCGGAGGAACTGACCTCGATTGCCCGGCGCACCGTCTTGGAACGCCAGTTCGCCTTACCGGCCGAGGTCGGCGCTGCGGTGGTCTATCTCGCCTCTGACGCGGCTGCATTCGTCACCGGGCAGGTGCTGTCCGTTGACGGCGGCACCCAGCTCGCCTGATCCGCCTGAATGATTGGAGTTCAGATGTCTTCCTCGCCACTGCCCGGGCCGGTCCGACAGATCGGTTACGTGGTCGGCGACCTCGATGCCGCACTGGCCAGCTGGGTGGAACTCGGGGTGGGTCCATGGTTCGTGCTGCGCCGCATCGTGCAGCAGGCTGATCATCGTGGCGAACGGTGTGAAGTGACCATCTCGATCGCACTGGCCAACAGCGGTGAGCTGCAGCTCGAACTGATCGAGCAGCACGGAGACACGCCGAGCATCTACACGGAGTTCCTCGATGGCAATGGGCCGGGGTTTCATCAGTTGGCCTATTGGCCAGAGGATTTCGACGCGACATTACGCGCAGTGCGGGATGCCGGCTGGCCCGTGGTCTGGTCCAGCGCAGAGGAGGGGGGAGTGCGGTACGCGTACGTCGAACCACCCGCCGGCGTGGCCACCGTTGTGGAACTCATGGAATACAACGACGTCACCCAGGGCCTTGCCAAGTTCGTCCGGGACGCTGCGGACGGTTGGGACGGCAGCGACCCGATCCGGCCACTGAACTGAGGCTGGATCCCGCGGATCAGTGCTTGACGGAACGTGACCCACCTCATAACGTAGATCCAATCAATCAATTGATTAATTCGCACACTTCAACCACCCTTCCGAGGGGAGCAGATCTCCGATGACGACCATCGAAACAGGACTGGACCAGGCGACCCTGGTCGGGTTGTACCGCACGGCGGCGCGCATCAAATCGTTCGACGAGACCTATCGAGCGCAGATGATGAGCGGCAAGTTCGCCGGAATGTACTACTCGCCACGCGGGCAGGAGTTCGCGGCCGCATCGGTCGCCGCTCACCTGCGACCCGCCGATTACGTCGTGACCACCTATCGGGGTCTGCATGACCAGATCGCCAAAGGCGTGCCGCTGCGCGACCTTTGGGCCGAGTATCTGGGCCGGTCCGCCGGAACCTGCCGTGGCAAGGGTGGCCCCATGCATGTCACCTCGCCCAAGCACGGGCTGATGGTCACCACCGGTGTGGTCGGATCAGGCCTGCCGATCGCCAACGGCCTGGCCCTGGCCGCCCAGATGCGGGGGACCGACCAGGTGGCCGTGGTCAACTTCGGCGACGGCGCCAGCAACATCGGAGCGTTTCACGAAAGCCTCAACCTGGCATCGCTGTGGAAGCTGCCGGTGATCTTCGTCTGCCAGAACAACAAGTGGGCCGAGTACACCCCGCTGGCCGGTGGCACCACGGTCGCCAACATCGCCGATCGTGCGGTGGCGTACTCCATGGCGGGGGCCACCGTAAACGGCAACGACCCCGTCGAGCTCTACGACGCCGCGGGTCAGGCCATCGAACGCGCCAGAGGCGGCGGCGGACCCACCCTGTTGGAGGCCGTCACCTACCGATTCTGCGGCCACTACTTCGGCGACCAGAGCGAATACATTCCCGCCGAAGAACTTGCCGACGCGAATGCAGCCGACCCGATCCCGCTGTTCCGTCAGCGCCTGATCGATGAATTCGGCGTCGCTGCAGAAGAACTGGACGAGATAGACCGGGCCGCCCAGGAAGAGGTCAACGATGCCGCCGAATGGGCATACGAGCAGCCGCTGCCCGATCCGTCCGAACTCACCACCGACGTCTACGCCGAGGAGACCGTTCGATGAGCACCGCAACCGCGTCCCGCCCCCTGATGATGCTCGACGCCATCCGGGACGGCCTCGATGTCGCGCTGGGACTTGACCCGGAGGTCTTCGAACTCGGCGAGGACATCCAGGACCCCAAGGGTGGCGGCTTCGGTGTGCACAAGGGCCTGGAAGCCAAGTACGGCTCAGAACGGGTGCGCTGCACACCCATCAGCGAACAGGCGATCATGGGCGCGGCGATCGGTGCTGCGATGGCCGGCATGCGCCCGGTGGCCGAGATCATGCTGATGAACTTCATCTCCGTTGCTGCAGACCAACTCTTCAACCATGCGGCCAAACTTCGCTACATGTCCGGCGGCGCCACGCCGATCCCGCTCACGGTCCGCACCACCACAGGTGCCGGAGCGGGATTCGGTGCGCAGCATTCCGAGATGCTGGAAGCCACGCTGATCCATACCCCGGGACTCAAGGTGGCGATACCGTCCACCGCCGCCGATGCCAAGGGCCTGCTGCTGTCGGCAATCTTCGACGACGACCCCGTGGTGATCGTCGAGATGAGCAGCCTGTACTTCGCGGTCCGTGACGAGGTGCCCGAAGGTGACTACCGGGTACCGCTGGGTAAGGCCCGCATCGCGCGGGAGGGCACTGACCTGACCCTGATCACCTATGGCCGCCAGGTGCTGGACTGCCTCGCCGAGGCGGAAAAGCTGGCCGGCGAGGGTATCTCGGCCGAGGTGATCGATCTGCGTTCGCTGCAGCCGCTTGACACTGACACCATCTTCAGCTCCGTGGCGAAGACGCGGCGGGCGGTCGTGGTGCACGAGGCGGTCACCCGTGGCGGGTTCGGCGCCGAACTGAGCGCGCAGATCCACTCCGAACTCTTCGGTGAGTTGGCGGCACCGGTCGGCCGGGTCGGCGGGGCCAACACCCCGGTTCCCTACGCATCGTCACTCGAACAGAACTTCCTGCCCGTCAGCCGGATCGAACCGGCCATTCGGGCAGTGCTGGGTTAACGGAAAGGCGAACACACCCATGGCGCATGAAGTGCGAATCCCAAAGCTCGGTGTCGCCGTCGAACAGGGCCAGATCACTGAATGGCTCTGCGCGGACGGCGACACCGTTGCGGCCGGCCAGGCCATCTACGTGCTGGCCACTGACAAGACCGAGACCGAGGTCGAAAGCCCGGCTGACGGTCAGATCTCCATCATCGGCGAGGTCGACGAGGACTACCCGGTCGGCACCGTCGTCGCCACCATCAACTGAAAGGCGTGGCATGACAGCGCAACTCACTCCACCCGGGGCAGTGACGACCGCCGAAGCGGCGGCCCCGTACGTGCCCAGGCACGACGTCGACACCACCGCGGTGCCGTTCCGGGTCGCCGACGGTGTGCATCTACCCGTTGAGCGCTACTACGACCGGCAGTTCGCCGATCTGGAGTACGAGAAGATGTGGCTGCACACCTGGCAGTGGGCATGCCGCGAGGAGGACATCCCCGAACCCGGGGATTTCATCGAGTACACGATTGTCGACAAGACGGTCATTGCGGTGCGTCAGCCCGACCGCAGCATCAAGGTGCTCAACAATGTCTGTCCGCACCGGGCCACTCAACTGGTCGAACCTGCCGATGCCGGGACATTCGGCGGCAATCAGATCGTCTGCCCCTTCCACGGGTGGCGGTTCAACACCGACGGCAGCCAGTCGTACATCTACTGCCGTAAGGGTTTCGTGCCGGGCTCGATCGACCCGGACAAGATGCTGCTGACCGAGGTGCGCTCGGCCGTCAAATACGGCTTCGTCTGGATCAACTTCGACGATGAGGCGCCGACCCTCGAGGAGTTCTTCGGTACCTACGACAAGCACCTGGGACCGATGGCGATGGACCGGATGCGTGTGCGCTGGTGGAAGCACTCGATAGTGCCTGGCAACTGGAAGGTGGCCACGGAGGCGTTCCTCGAGGCCTACCACGTCATGCAGGCCCACCCAGAACTCGCGATGGGGGCCGCCGACGACGACTACAACGCTGACGGGGTCCCCTACTTCCACCACGGCATGGGTCATGTCGACACCACCACACCGTTCGATCCGGAACATCCGGAAGATTACGTCCTGCCTCCGACGCTGGTCGCCGGGATGGAACCGGGCCGGTTCTTCATTGACCAGAATCAGGTGCTCTTCGAGGGCACCGACGGATTCGCCACCGCGCGCGACGAGTACATCGCCGACCGGATCCGTGACCTGCCCGACGACCAGGTGCTGCTCAAGTTCTTCGAGGAGCTCTACAAGTACGCCGAAGAGGCCGACATTCCGCTGCCTCCGTTGGATCCCAACATCTCGACATACGGATTCGTGTTCCCCAACTTCGTCTTTCTCGGGCTGACCGGAAATCTACTGTTCTACCGGTTCCGTCCGAACGGCCACGACCCGGACTCGGCGATCTTCGAGGCCCTGGCGATGCAGATCCCGCGGCGCTGCGATATGGACAACGCGGCTCCTCGTCGAGAAGGTCCGCTGGAACCGGAGGACTGGCCGTTCGTGTTGCAGCAGGACATGGGCAACATCTACCGCCAGCAGGCGGGCTACCGCTCGGGCGCCATCACGCACTCGACCCTGTCGCCAAAATATGAGCCGATGATCTTCTCGTTGCACAGCGAGATCGACCGCTACATTGCGACGTACTGAGCTGCCTTCGGTGACGATGCGGGTGGAGCCCGCGGGCGTCGACATTGACGTGCAACCCGGCGAGACGCTGATGCAGGCTGCCTGGCGTTGCGGATATGACTGGCCGACACTGTGTTTCGCCCGCGGCACCTGCACTGCCTGTCGATGCGAGATACTCGACGGCCTGCACCTGCTCTCCGAACGCACCGACGCCGAGGTCGCATTGCTCGCGGACCTCGACCGCAGGGTCCGGCGCGCCAACCCGCGCCGGATCAGACTGGCCTGCCAGGTCAAGGCCTCTGGACCCATCACGGTGCGCAAGCCCGGTGTCAAGAAGTCCACCAACAACGACCAGGAGGCGGCGAATGTCGAGGGTCACTGATGATTTCGACCTGATTGTGGTGGGCTTCGGCCTTGCCGGAGTGTGCGCGGCCATCGCGGCGGCCGAGAACGGGGCTCGGGTGCTCGCGGTGGACCGTGCCCTGGGCGGCGGATCGTCAGCGGTGTCTGGTGGCGTGGTCTACGCCGGCGGCGGGACGCCGTACCAGAAGGCGGCCGGCTACGACGACGACCCCGAGAACATGTTCAACTACCTGCGGCAGGAAGTGCAGGGTGTCGTCGGCGACGCCACCCTGCGCCGGTTCTGCGATGGCAGCGTCGAACAGCTGGCCTGGTTGGAGAAGCACGGAGCGCAGTTCGAGGGGTCGTTGTGTACTTACAAGACCTCCTACCCGACTAAGCACTATCTGTACTTCTCCGGAAACGAGAAGGCTTATCCGTACCGGTTGCACGCCAGGCCCGCGCCCCGGGGGCACCGCCAGATCGCGACGGGGACGAAGTCCGGCCGGGACCTGTGGCGCCGGATGCGCGATGCCGCCCTGAAACTTGGCGTCACGTTTCTGCCCCGCACCGTCGTGGATGATCTGGTGATCGTCGACGGCCGGGTGAGCGGAATCCGCTGCCGCACCTGGATCGGTGGCAGTCGATCAGCACAGTTCCTGCATGGTCGGACAACGGCGGTGGGCGCGAAGCTGACGAACTGGATGCCGCCGATCGGTCATCCCGTCACGGGCCTTGCCGACCGGATGTGGCAGCGGCGCGCCCAGGAGCGCACGTTCACCGCGCCGAACGTGGTGTTGGCGGCGGGCGGATTCGCGTTCAACCACGACATGCTGCGCCGTCATGCGCCGGCATTCACCCAGATCCGGCCGCTGGGTACCCGTGCCGACGACGGTGCGGGCATCCGCCTCGGTGTGAGTGCCGGCGGCGCCACGGATCAGCTGGATCGGGTCAGTGCCTGGCGGCTCCTGACCCCCCCGTCGGCCCTGATCGAGGGGGTCACGGTCGGGGTCAATGGCGACCGGATCGCCAACGAGGATCTCTACGGCGCCACGCATTGCGACATCATGGTCCGTCAGTTCGGCGGCAAGGGTTATGCAATCGTCGACGCCGACACGTGGAAGCGGGCGCGTGCTCAGGGGAGGGAGCAGGCCGAGTCGATCCTGCGTATGCAGATCGCGGCCGTGTTCAGCTTCGGTCACCGCAAGGCGGCGACCCTGTCCGAGCTGGCCCGCAAACTGGGAATCTCCAGCTCGGGGCTGGTCGCCACCGTCGATGCCTACAACGCGGCCATCGCATCGGGGGGTGATGATTCCGCCCACAAGGCACCCGAATTGTGCGCACCGATCGTCCGCCCCCCGTTCTACGGCATCGACATCTCCGTTCGTCCCTCACTGACCTACCCGGTGCCGGGACTGACTCTCGGCGGGTTGAAGGTGGACGGTGACACCGGCCTGGTGATCGATCATGAGGGCCATCCCATACCCGGCCTGTACGCCGCGGGACGGACCGCGGTGGGCGTCTGCTCCAACAGCTACGTCAGCGGTCTGGCGCTCGCCGACTGCGTGTTCTCCGGCAGGCGGGCCGGCGAGCATGCGGCCGCGGCCGCCGCGGAGGCACCGCGGCCAGTGGGCGGCATGAGAAACTCGAGGTAATACGTTCGCCGACTTAGGGGGATCCGTGTCCACCAACCCATCGCTGCTGGGCCGGCCAGTCGGCGCCAACGGCGAGGAGACCCGGCGGCGGATCATCGACGCCACTATGCGCTGCGTTGCCGAAGTGGGGTATGAACGGGCGACGATACGGGAGATCGCCCGAAAAGCGGATATGACCAGCGGAAGCCTCTACCACTACTTTCCGAACAAGACCGAGCTGATCAAAGCGACGCTGGACGAGTGGGCGGAGATGACGATTCCTCGCGTGGCCGCGTCCGCGCAGCGCAGCGAGGATTTCCGGGAACGATTGGTCGCGGTCTTCGATGAGTGTGATCAGTTGATGCGGGAGTATCCGCTGATCGCCGCATTCGACCGTGCTATCCGGGTCGGCACCGCGAGGCACCTGGCCGAGAGCCGCGACACCCTGTTCTCGTCGCTGCGGGAGGTGACTCTCGACATCATCAGACAGGCCCGTCGAGAAGGCGCGCTACCACGGTCGACCGACATCGACAGCGTGGCGAACTCGATCTACCTCGTCCTGCAAGGGATGACCGACTACGCGGCAACTGCGGATCCCGATGAGTACCACTCCACGGTCAAGGCGCTGAAACGCCTGGTCAGCGGAACGCTGTTCAAGTAGGCAGCACTACATGCCGTGCTCGCGGTAGAACGCGACAGCCTTGCGGATCGAGTCCTCGATCGGGGTCGGTCGCCAGCCGAGTTCACGTTCGGCCTTGCTGTGATCCAGCGGCGACATCTTGTCGACCATGTCGAACGCGCGTCGGACGAATTTGATCTCGCGTCCGGTCGTGTCGCCTACCCACTGGGTGGCCGACGCCAGGGCCAGCAGCAACCGCCGGGGGATCCCGATCCACGGTGCCCGCACCCCACCGGCCTTGGCGGCCAGCGTGTGCAGTTCGCGGGTGGTCACGAACCGATCCGAGATGATGTACCGTTCCCCGACCCGGCCCTTGTCCGAGGCCAGGATCATCGCTTCCGCGGCATCCTCGATGCCCACGACCTCCTGGCCGATGCCGCGGAAGTAGAACGGGGCCTTCCCCGCGGAGATGGCGGCGATCAAGCCGCCGTGCGGTGTCGGTTGCCAGTCCCGCGGCCCGTAGGTGTTGGATATGCACAGTGCGACGGCGGGCAGTCCCATGTCGTTCGCGTAAGACAACACCAGGTTCTCGGCGTCGACTCGGCACTGGGTGTAGGCACCGCCGTCGTCGTACCAATTGCACGGGTCGTCCTCGGTGACGGGCGTGCCGTCCTCGCTGACCGCCAGCGTGGCGATGGTGGACATGAAGACGAAGCGCCTCAGATCGGCATCGACCGCGGCGTCGAGGACATGGCGCAGACCTTCGACATTCGTCCGGATCAACGGGGAAGGGTCGCGCAGCCACGCGCGAGCGTCCACCACGCAGTAGAACACGACATCGCATCCAGCCATCGCGCTGCGCAGCGCCTCGTCGTCGAAGACGTCGCCGTAGCAGCGCTCGACATCGAGATCATCGATTCCTTTGGTGGAGCTGGTCTCTCGCAGCATCACCCGGACATCTTCGCCACGTTCGACCAGCTTGCGGATGACGTTCGAGCCGATGAAGCCGCTGCCCCCGATGACCAATTTCTTGCTCATTGAGCGGTCTAGCCCTGGGCCGGAAGCAGCGGATTCGCGAACCAGGCGTTCTCTTCACGCAACGCTCGACTACGCCAGCCCGCCGGTGTCCGGACCATGGTGTGGTGGTAGTAGCCACCGCAGTAGCTCAGCTCGTCCATCCCCGGCAGCTGCATCGGGTTGTAGAACATGGCGCGCACCTGCGCGGTGTCACCGGCGATCTCCACCTCGATGTTGGAGATGAAGTGCTGCATCATCTGCATCGCGCTCAGCGCCTGCGCCAGCCAGTCGGCGACCTCGTCGCGGGTTCCGGCTATGGCGCCGGCCGACGAATAATCCACCACCGCATCATCGGTGAACAACGACCGCCACAAGTCCCAGTCGCGGGTGTCGACCGCCCTGGCGTACTTCGCGAGCAGCGCTTCGATCTCGAGCCGGTCGCTGATCTCCTGGATATCCATTCTCAATCCTCTGTGCCGGTTAGCGGTTGGTGGTGCCGAACTGGGGCCGGACAGCGTCCTGGCCGAGAAACTGCTCGGCACCCCAGCCCTTTTCGTAGTGCTGCTTCCAATCAATCGCTTGATTGATTCGTATGATGCGTGCCACACTGCCTGAGTGTCAAGGACTCAGGTGAATCGCTCGGTCGGAACCGGCCCGACGTTGGTAAACCGCGCCATTCCAGCCGAATTGGTGCAGTCGTACACCGCGAACGGATGGTGGACCGAGGAGACGATCGCGGACCTGCTGACACAGGGTCTGCGCCGTACACCCCAGGCGGAGTTCCGGGTGCACTCCGCGACCCGCCCGTGGTCGGGAACCTTCGACGACGTCGAGCGGATCGCCCGCAGGCTCGCCGCGGGCCTGCGCCGCAGGGGGGTCGGTCCAGGCGATGTCGTCGCATTCCAGCTGCCGAACTGGATGGAGGCCGCAGCCACGTTCTGGGCGTCGGCATTCCTGGGCGCGGTGGTGGTGCCCGTCGTGCATTTCTACGGTGCCAAGGAGATCCAGCACATCGCGGCGACCGCCAAACCCAAGGTGTTCATCACGTTCGAGGAGTTCGGCCGGACGCGATATCAGCCGGAGCTGTACTCCGACATCCCGATCGTCGGGGTGGTGGGACGCGACTTCGATGAGCTGCTGGACGACGAGCCACTCACCGACAACCTCGAGGTTGCGCCGGCAACACCGGCGGTGATCGCCTTCACCTCGGGAACCACCCGTGACGCCAAGGGGGTGGTCCACAGCCACCAGACGTTGGCGTACGAGACTCGGCAGCTCAGTGCCGCGTATCCGCCGGGGCTGGAACGGCAGCTCACCGCGGCGCCCGTCGGTCATTTCATCGGCATGTTGAACGCTTTCCTGATCCCCGTGCTGAACGGCACGCCGGTCTACCTCACCGACGCCTGGAATCCCGCGCAGACTTTGGCGCTGATGCGCAGTGACGGACTGACATTCGGCGGTGGCGCACCATACTTCGTCATCAGTCTTCTCGACCACCCCGACTTCACCCCCGCAGACCTGGACAACATGCGGTACGCCGGCATGGGCGGATCGTCGGTGCCGGCCGCGGTCGCACGGCGACTCCACGAGCAGGGGGTCACGGTATGGCGTTCGTACGGCAGCACCGAGCACCCCTCCATCAGCAGCACGCACTACACCGCGCCGGCCGACAAACGGATGTACACCGACGGACAGGCACTCCCGGGGGTGGAGATTCGGTTGACCGCCGACGGGGAGATCCTCAGCCGCGGACCGGACCTGTGTCTGGGCTACCTCGACGAAGAACTGACCCGCAACGCCTTTGACGACGAAGGCTGGTATCACACCGGGGACATCGGGGTTCTGGACAACGACGGATACCTGTCGATCGTCGACCGTAAATCCGACATCATCATCCGCGGTGGGGAGAACATCAGCGCCATGGAGGTGGAGGAGGTGCTGTCGACGATGGCCGGTGTCGCTGAGGCGGTGGCGGTGGCTGCCCCCGACGACCGCTTCGGTGAGCGCACCGCCGCGGTGCTGCGGATGAAACCCCACGCGCCCCTGCCCTCGATGGACGAGCTGCGCGCACACTTCGCGAACAGTGGCCTGGCCAAACAGAAGTGGCCGGAAGAGATTCACCAGGTCGATGACTTCCCCAGGACGCCGAGCTCCAAGATTCAGAAGGCCCTGGTGCGCAAGATGGTCGCCGCGCAGCGCAGCTCATAGAGATCCCTGGCCACCGCACCGTGGCGGCATTGGGCAAGGCCGCAGCGGGTTCGGGTCACGGTCCAGTGTCGCCGGCGCCGGCGAGCATGGTCACGACCCTGTCGGTCCAGGAGTCATCCACCGTGCCGCAACGGGCGAACTCCGCCACATAGCCGCCGACGATTATGTCCACGACGGTGTCGCCGTCGAACTCTTCGAGATTCAGCGCGGCGACCGCTGCTTCGCGATGGGTCACCAGGATTGCGCGGAACACCTCGCTGAATTCGGGATCCTCGTTGGTCAAGAGGGCCGCGAACCCGCCGGGCCCGATGCCGGTCACGATCACCTCCACCGACTGCGAGACCGCCCAACGCAGCCGCTGCTCGCGGGTGGCATCGGCATCGATCGACGACTGCGGCGCGAGCCGCTCCAAGGCGGCCGCCAACAGCGCCCGACGGTTCGGGTGCCTGCGGTACAGCGTGGTCTTCGCGATTCCGGTGGTCTCGGTCACCGACTGCATCGTCACCGCGCGAGGTCCGCGCGAGCGCAGCAGTTGGAGGGCGGCTTCCAGGATGCGCACGCCCACGGGATCGGAATCGGCGCTGGTCATGAAAACACGCTACACTGACTGTAGCGCTACGCTACGCGTAGCGAATCGTAATGGAGGGTGCTCATGCTTCGCAGAATCATCAACAAGGTCCGTTTTCCCATGTGGGGGTACGTTCTGATCCTGCTGGGCTTCCTCAACCTGGGCCTGTTCGTTGGAGCTCTGGCCTTGGGGTGGGGTCTGGCTCCGGTGATCGGCATCGCGATGGTCGCGTGCTACGCAGCGGGAGTTGCGTGCTTCTATGTCCGGCGCTGGCAGGTGGCCAACCAGGAAGCGGATGCCGAGGTGAGGCTCGGGCTCGACCCGATCCGCGGCGACGTCATGCGCGAGGCCGAGCGTCGGTACCTTCAGACCTATCGCGGTGTGGTGGCCGACGAGGCCAGAGGCGAGGTGCGGTCCCTGCCGGAGCGTCGCACCGCGAACGTCCACTCGGTGCTGGCCGCCGAGCGACGCTCAGCCTGACACCAGACACTCGCCCTGCCGAGCGCGCACTGGCTACGGGTTCAGACGCCCACTGCGTACCTGGTTGCGCTGGAGGCAAAGAGGGTGCGGGCCCTGCGGGAAGAGAGACTCAGCCGACGGCCTCGGCTGCCAACGCCGCGCACAGTCGCTCCCGGTGATGCCGGGCGTCCCCGGACAGCGCCGCGTCGGCCCGGGCCCGGCGCAGATACAGGTGCAGGTCGTGCTCCCACGTGAAGCCGATGCCGCCGTGCAGTTGCAGCGCGTGCCCGGCCACGCGGTTGATCGCGTCCGACACGTAGGCCTTCGCCACGCTCACCGCATGGTCGACGTCGTGCTTCTCACTGTCGAGGGCCAGCGCGGCGTAGTAGGTCGCGGCGGTGCTGGCCTGCGCCCAGATGCGCATGTCGGCGCACTTGTGCTTGACCGCCTGGAAGCTGCCGACCGGCTTCCCGAACTGGACCCGCTCCTTGACGTAGCCCACGGTCATATCCAGCAGTCGCTGTCCGATGCCCACGAGTTCGGCGGCCACTAAGACGGTGTTGAGCGCGAGCGTGCGATTCAGGGATGCGTCCGCGAGATCGCCTGAGGCACAGAGGGCTTCGGCGCCGACGGCGACCTTCGCAAGCGTCACGTCGCAGTAGCTTCGGGTGACATCGAGGGTGGCCTGACGTCCGATCCGCACCCCCGGACTGTCGGCGGGGACGACGAAGCGCGCCACCCGTCCCTCGAGCAGGGCGTCGACGAGCAGGGTCTGGGCGGTGTCCGCGTCCTGCACCGACACCTTCGCTCCGTCGAGCACCCAACCCTCTCCGCGTGGCTCGGCGGTGGTGCTGATTCCGGCGCGCGACCATGGCTGGCCGTACTCGGCGAAGGCCCACGACGCAGTGGCGGTGCCCTCTGAGATCGACTGCAGCAGTTTGGATTTCTGGGCAGTCTCCGAACGCCCGATCGCGTCGGCGACGACGACGCTGGGGATGAACGGCGTGGCGGCGAGGCTGCGCCCCAGTTCCACGGCAACAAGGGCGAGGTCGATCGTCTGCTGTCCCAGGCCGCCGTCGTCCTCCGCGATCGCCAGGGCCGGCCAGCCGAGGCCGACGCCGTGGCGCCACAGTTCGACGTCGAATCCGGCGTCGGAGTCGATCAGCTCGCGCGTGCGATCAAGCGAGCACTTGGCGGCCAGCAGCGACCGGGTGGAGTCGACCAGACCCCTCTGCTCCTCGGTGAGCTCGAAGTTCACGGGCTGCTCCTTAGCTGAAGTCGGCGGATCGACGGGGGATTGCAAAACCCGTCCCAAAGATACAGGATACTGATTAAGCTAAATTTGGGTCGGGTCACAGCGCTGGGAGAGAGATTCGTGCAACTCGGGCAGGACACCGAACTTGACGAAGTGCGACGTCGGGTTCGCGATCTGGCGGCCAAACATGCCCCGCCTCGGCACCCCCGCACCGGCGTTCGTGCACCTGAAGCACATGAGATCCCCGCCCTGCGAAAGTGGACTGGCCTGCTGTTCTCCGAACAGTTGCTGGGAGTGCACTGGCCCGTCGAGTACGGCGGGCTGGAGAATCCCCATCCCCTGTTCGAGTCCGCGGTCACCGACGAACTGATCCGAGCGGGCGGCGCCGGACCCGTGGGTGGTGGCCTGCTGGCCGCCGCGGCGATCATCGCCTCGGGGACCAAGGAGCAGAAGGACCACTTCCTGCCGCGCATCCGGTCGGGCGAGCACATCTGGTGCCAGCTGTTCAGCGAACCCGACGCCGGAAGTGACCTGGCCAGCCTGCGGACGAAGGCTCGCCGGTCCGGTGACGACTTCGTCGTCAACGGGCAGAAGGTGTGGACCACCAACGGCCAGTACGCCGACTGGGGCTACCTCCTGGCGCGCACTGACAACGACGCCCCGAAGCACGCGGGCATCACGGCGTTCGCGCTGGACATGACCACCCCGGGCGTCTCGGTCCGGCCACTGCGGGAGATCACCGGGACCGCAGACTTCAACGAGGTGTTCTTCGACGAGGTTCGCATCCCCGCGAGCCGGGTCATCGGCGAGGTGAACCAGGGTTGGGCGGTGACCACCGCGAGCCTGGCCCTAGAGCGGTCCAGCGCGGGCAGCGGTGCATCGCTGTTCGGCGCGTTGGATCGACTGGCGCGCCTCGCGAATGAGGTGACAGTCGACGGGCGGCCGGCCATCGAGCGCGACGACGTACGTCAGACCATCGGCGGGTTCGTCGCGGATGTGCATGTCAATTCCCTGGTTTCGGCCCTCGGCGACAGTCGGGCGCTGCACGGCACCGGAGACCTCGGTGACGCACCGGTGTCGAAGATCCTGTTCAGCGAGATCAACCTGGCCCTGCACGAGTACGGGCTGGATCTGCAGGGGCATGACGGCGTCCGGATCGAAGGCGACTCGCAGGTGCGCGATCAGGGCTGGTGGCAGGACGCGTTCCTGTACGCGCGGGCATTCACGATCGCCGGCGGGACCAACGAGGTGCTGCGCAACCTCATCGCCGAACGCGCACTGGGATTGCCGCGTTGAGCCCGTCCGCACTGGTGTGCACGGCGCCGATCAGCGCCACCGAAGGTTTCGATTTGGAGGAGACATCATGCCGCTGCAGGATTGGATGAAGATCATCTCGGTGGACGACCACGTCATCGAGCACCCGCGCGTGTGGCAGGACCGGCTGGAGCAGGGCCACCTCGACGAGGGTCCGCAGATCATCGAAACGCCTGAGGGGCACCATGTCTGGCGCTACGAAGGCCAGCTGTATCCGCAGATCGGCCTGAATGCGGTCGCGGGTAAGCCGCCGTCGGAGTACGGCATGGAGCCCGTGCGCTACGACCAGATGATCCCGGGCTGCTACGACCCCGCCGAACGGGTCAAGGACATGGACATCGACGGTGTGCACGCCGCGCTGTCGTTCCCGTCGTTCCCGGGATTCGGCGGCGGAGTGTTCCAGCGCGCCAAGGACAAGGACCTGGCCCTCGCCTGTGTCCGGGCCTGGAACGACTTCCAGGTCGACGAGTGGTGCGCCAGCGCGCCGGATCGACTGATTCCGTTGGGAATCCTTCCGACTTGGGATCCGCAGGGCGCCGCGACGGAGGTGGAGCGGTTGGCCGCGAAGGGGACCAAGGCGGTGTCCTTCCCCGACAGCCCGGTCCCGCTGGGCCTGCCGTCGTTCCACCACCCCACCCACTGGGAGGTGTTGTGGGACGCACTCGAGGCCGCGGACATGCCGGTGTGCCTGCACTTCGGGGCGGGTGGCTATGTTCCGGGCTTCTCGTTCCAGAACCCGAATCCCGCGGATATGGCGCCGTTTGCGGTCGCCATCGCCACATTCTCGACCAACCTGATGTGGAGCACCGCGGACCTGGTGTTCTCGGGCATGCTGCAACGGCATCCGAACATCAAGTTCATGCTGTCCGAAGGCGGCATCGGCTGGATCCCCTATCTGCTGGAACGCTTGGACTACACCTGGGAGCGGCACCGCTGGTACCAGAACATCAGCCGGACCGACCGGCCGTCGGACCTGTTCAGTAAGCATTTCTGGGGCTGCTTCATCGACGATGAGCACGGGGTGAACTCGCGAGACCTGATCGGCATCGAGAACATCCTCGTCGAGGTCGACTACCCGCACTCGGACTCCAACTGGCCCAACAGTCGTAAGCGGATCTCGGAGAACCTGCTGAACGTCCCCGACGCCGACGTGCACCGCATCGTCGAACTCAACGCACGCGAACTGCTGCACTTCGACGGCGGACGCTGACCGATGACGGATGAGCCGGACGTCCAGGGCGACGACGGGGCAGTGGTGGATCGGCCTGAGACCGACGACTACGACCTGTTGACGTTCGGGGAGGTGGCGGCCCGGCTCTCCGAGGAGGTTGCTTCGACCACAGCGGAATTGGAGCAGGCGCGCAGCACGTCGCCCCCTGACCCCGACCGGGTGCGTCGTCTCGAGGAGCGCATCGAGCTGCTGCGCCGCAGCGGCGAGCGATACCGACGAGACCAACAGGCGGGGGACGCCTTCAAGCGCAGGTTCGGGGCAGCGATCACGTCGGAGCCCGATCAGCCGCGGTGGGGCTGAGGGGGGCGGGGGGACAGTGTGACAACGCGGCAGAGCCCATCGCCGGTCGGAGACATCACCGACTGGACGAAGGGCTACGTCTCGCGGCATCCCGTCGCCTCGTTGGAGACGGTGGGCAGCCAGTTCATCTTGGGACTGCGGGCGCTGCAGTATCTGGTCCAGGACATCGCCCGGTGGCGGTTCCCGTTCCCCGAATTCGTGCATCAGGCGGCGTTCATGGCGTCGACTGCTCTGCTGCCCACGATGTGTGTGGCCATCCCGATCGGCGTGACCCTGCAGATCCAGTTCGCGCTGCTGGCGGGACAGGTCGGCGCGACGTCGCTGGCCGGTGCCGCCAGTGGCCTCGCGGTCATCAAACAGGGCGCACCACTGGTCGCGGCGCTGCTGATGGCGTCGGCGGTGGGTTCCGCGATCTGCGCCGACCTCGGGTCACGGACCATTCGTGAAGAGGTGGATGCCCTTGAAGTGCTGGGCATCTCGGCGATCCGGCGCCTGGTGGTGCCGCGATTGGCCGCGGCCATCGTGGTCAGTGTCGCGCTGACCGGACTGGTCTGCTACATCGGATTCCTGGCCGGCTACCTGTTCAACACGTTCGTGCAGGACGGTGCGCCGGGCAGTTTCGTGACGACGTTCGCGTCCTTCGCGACCGTGGGCGACCTGGTGCTGACCATCATCAAGTCGATCGTGTTCGGGGCCATCGTCGCCATCGTGGCGTGCGACAAGGGGCTGACCACTAAAGGCGGTCCCGCGGGCGTGGCCAACTCCGTCAACGCCACCGTCGTCGCCTCGATCCTGCTTCTGATGATCACCAACGTGGTGTTCACCCAGATGTACGTCCTGCTGTTTCCGAAGGCCTCGCTCTGATGGCGGCTCCCTACTACCCCCGAGGCGTTCGCCCACTGCTCAGCGCCACGGCGTCGGTGGGCGGTCTCGGCGTCCGCCTGGGCCACATGCTCACGTTCTTCGTCCACGCCGTGGCCGGAATTCCGGTGACGCTGACGCGGTATCGCAAGGCCTTCCTGGCGATCCTGTCCGACGTCACGTGGGGCAACGGCTCCATTGTGGTGGGCGGCGGCACCGCGGGTGTGATCATCGTGCTGGGGGCGACGGCGGGCGCCATCATCGGCATCGAAGGCCTGCAGGCGCTGCACCTGCTCGGGATGGAACCCGCGGCGGGCCTGCTCTCCTCGACTGTCTCCACCCGTGAACTGGCGCCCATCATGGCGGCCCTGGCGTTCGCCGCGCAGGCGGGCTGCCGATTCACCGCGCAACTGGGCTCGATGCGGATCTCCGAGGAGATCGACGCCATGGAATCCCTTGCCATCCGGCCGATTCCGTACCTGGTGACCACACGCCTGCTGGCCTCGGTGGTCGCGATCATCCCGCTGTACGTTCTCTGCCTGGTGGTCAACTACGCATCGGTGCAGATCATCGTGACGTTGTCCGGCGGTGTGTCAGCGGGCTCGTATGACCATTACTTCAGGCTTGTGCTGACCGGCACCGACATCGCCTATTCGGTGGCCAAGGCGGTTGTCTTCGTGACCATCACCTCGACCATTCAGTGTTACTACGGCTACTTCGCCTCCGGCGGTCCGCAGGGCGTGGGCATCGCGGCGGGCCGCGCGATGCGGGCCAGCATCTCGGTGATGATCATCGCGAATCTGCTTCTCACCGTGGGACTGTGGGGCATCGGGTCCGGCGCGAGGTTGGGCGGATGACGATGATGCAGGGTCTCGAGTCGGCGCAGCGGCCGATCTCTGATCGGCGACTGCTGTTGCGCGGGCTGGGCCTGCTTCTGGTCGCGATGCTGGTGTCAGCCATCGCGATCGCCAAGTCGGAGGGGGCCTTCTCGAATCGGCTGGAGGTCTTCGCGCTGCTCACCGACGTCGGCGACGGCCTTCCGTCGGGCTCGGACGTGAAGTTCCGCGGTGCACTGGTGGGTTCGGTGGAAGGGGTGACACCCGCGGTCGACGGTCAACCGAACCGAGTCACGCTGAGCCTCGATCCGCACTTCTCGGGAGGCATCCCCGCCAACGTCACGGCACGCGTGGTGCCGGGCAACGTCTTCGCGGTGTCGTCCATCCAACTGATCGACAACGGCCCGGCACCGAGTCTGCGGGCAGACGACCAGATCACGCAGGACGACAGCCTGGCCACCGTGCAGTTCCAGACCGCGCTGACCAAGCTGCGCGACGTGATGGCTGCTGCGGGCAGGCCGGGATCCCGGGACAGTGTGGGCGTGCTTGCGGCGGTCGCCGAGGCCACCGCAGGCAAGGGTGACGAACTGACCCACGCCGGTGGCGGCGCCAACCGCATTGTCGACGAGATCAATCAGGTGATGGTGCCCGACGGCAGCGAGGCCACGCTGCAGGTGCTCTCGGAGTCCCTGCAGGGCCTTCAGGCGTCGTCACCGGAACTGCTCGACGCCGTGCACAACGCGGTGGTCCCCATGCGGACTGTGGCCGAGAAGCGTCAGGAGTTGGCGTCTTTCCTGTCCGCCGGCATCACCACGTTCGGCCAGGTTGGGGAGGCGTTCGAGAACAACACCGATCGCATCATCGTGATCACGACTCAGTTGTCGCCCGTGGTGGGCGTGCTCGCCGACGGCGGAGGGGAATTCGCGCCGATGGTCACCAGGCTCAATGACGTCACCAACCGGTTCTTCGCCCACGTCTGGAAATCGGACAAGCAGAAGGCCGTGGGCAAGTTCATGCTGGTGTTCACACCCAACAAGATGTACACGCGGCAGGACTGCCCGCGGTACGGCACTCTGGAGGGGCCAAGCTGTAAGAATGCCCCGCTGACGGCCGATCCGCCGGTACTGCCGCGCAACCTCGACCCCGCCAACCTTCCTCCGCCGCCGGGCGGCAACGTCGGCCCGGTGGGCAGTCCCGAGGAGCGCGCGCAGTTGGCGGAGATCCTGGGACCCGACACCAACGCCGCCTCGGAACTGCTGCTCGGCCCGGTCGCGCGCGGCAACACCGTGACCGTGATCCCCGATCCCGCCACGCCGCCGCCCGGACCGCCTCTGCCCGCCGAAGCCGGCGCCCCGGAACCGGGGGTGGACCCATGAGCTACCGGAAACCCCTCATCGGGTTATGTGTCTTCCTGGCAGTGTGTTTCGCGCTGCTGTGGTCGGTGTTCGTCACCCTGCAGCGCAACGTCGGTGCACCCGCGAACTCTTACAGCGCGCTGTTCACCGATGTGTCAGGTCTCAAGGCCGGCGATGAGGTGCGGATGGCCGGCGTGAAGGTGGGCCGGGTCGACGCCGTCCGATTGGACGGCAGGTTGGCCCGGGTCGACTTCCAGGTGGCCTCAGATCAGGTGTTGTACGGAAACACCAAGGCGTCCATCGATTATCAGAACATCATCGGGCAGCGGTACCTCGGGCTCGCACTCGCCGACTTCGGCGATCCGCAGACACTGCCCGCGGGGGCACTGATCCCGGAGTCACGCACCGAGCCGTCGTTCGACATCTCCCGACTGCTCAACGGTTTCGAACCGCTGTTCGCGCTCCTCAACCCCGACCAGGTGGACAACCTGACCACCGCGATTGTGCGCTCCATGGAGGGCGACAGCGGTGCGGTCACCACGCTGATCGCCGAGACCACCCGGCTGGCCGAATCGTACTCCGGCACCGACGCGATTCTCGAGGGAGTGCTGACCCACCTGAACTCCGTGCTGGACCAGGTGGCCCAACGCAGCGGCGACCTGGACGCCTCGATCAGCTCGGCAAAGACGATGTTCAGCGGATTTGCCCAGCGCCGTGCCGAATTCGTCGACTCCATGCAGCAGGTGTCCATCGTGGGTGGGCGCCTGGCGGACATCATGGAGGACGTGCAGCCGGACCTTCGGCAGTGGCTGGAACGCGACCCCGGCTTCGCCAAACACTTCATGGAGGACAAGCAGGGCTTTGCGTACATGGCGTTCAACACGCCGCTGATGCTCAAGGGATTGGCCCGGATGAGCCAGGGCGGATCGCACCTCGACATCTACGCCTGTCACATCACAGTCAGCCAGTTCCCCCGCATCGACGCCTTGATCGACGCGATCGTCCGCAACGGAACCCGCGGCGGCGTGATCCAGAACAGTACGAAGTGCAGGTGAGCTCATGAGGGAGAAGATCAAGAACCTGTTCCACCGGCCCATCGAGGAGCACAGCAAGCTGCGCCTGGGTGTCATCACGGTCGCGATCATCGCGGTCGTGCTGGGTGCCGCACTCGGCCTTGGCCGCCTGGGCCTCGGAAAGACCACCTACACCGCCGAATTCGCACAGGCCGCCGGCATCAGCGCTGGCGACCAGGTGACCGTGGCGGGTGTGCACGTCGGATCGGTGAAGGGTCTTCGACTCGAAGATGACCATGTGGCCGTGACCTTCGAGGTCGACGACACCGTTCCTGCCGGGAGGTCGACACGTGCCGAGATCAAGCTGACCACACTGCTCGGGGCACGCTACGTCGACCTGCAACCGGCGGGCTCTGGGGAGTTGGAGGACAACAGGATTCCGCTGTCCAACACCGAAGTGCCCTACGACCTGCAGGCTGCGCTGCAGGACGCCACCACCACCTTCGAGGCCGTGGACGCCGAGAAGATCGCGCAGTCGATGACGACTCTGTCCCAGCAGCTTCGGGGCACACCGGAGATCCTGCCGCAGGCCTTGGACAATGTTGCGCACCTGTCGTCGGTGTTGTCGGCTCGGCGCGACGAGATCAGTGCGCTGTTGCGCAGCACCCAGCGGGTCACCGAGCTGCTGAGCAATCAGCAGCAGAGCCTGGGGCTGCTGGTCAACCAGTCGCACGTGGTGCTGTCGGACCTGGCCAATCGCCGGGAGATGGTGGTGCGGTTGATCGATGCCACCACCAAACTGGTGAACCAGCTGCGGCCCGTGCTGATCGACAACCGACCGCAGATCGATGAACTCCTGGGCAACCTCGACGGCATGCTGGGGGCGGTGGGGCGCAACGAGGAACTGCTCCGAAACACGCTGCAGATCCTGCCCGTGCCGGTGCGCAACTTCGCCAACGCCACCGGCAGCGGGAACGAGTTCGACTTCACCTCCTCCGGGGGCACGCTGATCGATTCGTTCATGTGCGCCCTCAGCAGCCGAGCCATCCAGTTCAACCTGCCGAACTACTTCGAGGACTGCCAATGAGTCCACGTTCTCTGTGGAAGCTCACGGCCGTGATCGCATTGGTGGCGGCGGCGTGTGGATGCTCCAGCGGGCCCCTGTCCAGGGACCGCGCCATGACGATCACCGCGCAGTTCGACAACGCCAGCGGCCTGTACGAGGGCAACGCGGTGGCGATTCTGGGCATGCCGGTGGGCAAGGTCGAGAAGATCGACGCCAAAGGCCAGTACGTCGACGTCACGATGCGCATCGACCCCGGTGTGAAGATCCCCGCCGACGCCACGGCCGTCACAGTCTCGACCTCCATCCTGACCGACCGACACGTGGAGTTCACGCCCGTCTACAAGGGCGGCCCCACCCTCAACGACAACGATCGGCTCAGTCTGGCCCGGACCCGTACACCAGTGGAATTCGATCGGGTGCTGGCCATGATCGACAAACTCGCGGTCGAACTGCAGGGGGACGGAAAGGGTTCCGGGCCCGTCACGGACCTGCTGAACGTCAGTGCCGCGATGACCACCGGCAACGGGCCCAAGATCCGCTCCGCCCTGGGGGAGCTGTCGAAGGCGTTGCAACTCAGCGAGGAGCGCGGTGCCCCCACCGGCGACGCCATCACCACCATCGTGACCAGTCTGGACAGCCTGACCACGGCCGCCGCCGAGAACGACCAGACGATCCGTGAGGTCGGCACCGCCGTCCGACAGCTGAGCCAGGTGCTGGGCGCCGAGCAGTTGGGCAGTGGTTCCACCGGAGCGCAGATCAACCAGATCCTCTCGGGCACTGCCGATCTGCTGGAGAGCAACCGCGAGCACCTCAACTCCACGGCGACCAACACCGAGTTGGTGACTCGGGCCATGGCCGATTATCGACGGGAACTGGCCGAGACCCTGGACCTGGCGCCCATGGTGCTGGACAACGTCTACAACATGATCGACCACGAGAAGGACGCCATCAGAGCGCATCCCACCCTGGACAAGATCGAACTCAACGGCCAGGCCACCAAGGAGTTGTGCAACCTGCTGGGCATGAGGCAACTCGGCTGCGCGACCGGCACCATCACAGATTTCGGGCCCGACTTCGGGATGACCAGCATGCTCGAGGGATTGGCGGGGCTGGGACCATGAACAGAATCGTGAGAACTCTGGCCGCAGGCACCGCATCCGCATGCGTGGCCGCCTGCGTCACGTCGTGTTCGGTGGGACTCGACCAGATGCCGCTGCCGGCCCCGTCGGCGGGACGCCAGACCTACCCCGTCACCGCGACATTCACCGACGCCCTCAACCTGCCGGCCAAGGCCAAGGTCAGGCTGTCGGGCGCCGACGTCGGCGAAGTGGAGTCCATGGCGGCCCGCAACTACCAGGCCGTGGTCACCATGAAGATCGCCTCGGACGTGCGCATCCCGGTGGGCACCAGAGCCGAACTGCGTTCTGCCACACCGTTGGGCGACGTGTTCGTCGCGCTCAGTCCACCAGCACAGGTCACCAGCGCCTCCCCCACGCTGCAACCCGGGGACTCGATACCGGTGGACGACACAGCGTCCGCCGCGTCGGTGGAGGAGGTGCTCAGCACCGCGGCCCTGCTGGTCAACGGCGGCGCGATCCGCAACCTCACCAAGGTCATCAACGGCATGGGCGCCGCGGTCGGCGGCAAAGGCGACGACCTGCAGGTGTTCCTCGACGAATCCACCCGACTGATCCAGAGCATGTCCGACCGATCCCAGTCCATCAAGGCCGCCCTGGCGCAGACCGGCGACGTCGCGGCCACGCTGTCGGAACGCCAGACCGCCATCAACGACGCCCTGGCCGCCGCAAGTCCGGCGCTGAGCACATTGTCGGACAACACCAACCACATCGTGGACCTGATCACCCAGGTCAATCGGATCACACTGCAGTTGGCCAAACTGCCGTCGGTGCGCGGCGAGGAGTCCCGCAGCATGATGGCCGATATCAACCGGTTGTCCGCGGCGCTCAATGACGCATCCCAGGCGCCGGGTGCGTCATTGGCGAACTTCAACCTCCTGTTCGGGCCGATCATCAAGCTGACCAACAGCACGTCGTCCAACGTGGACATCGACCTGGCCGACCTGGCGGTCGGTGCGTTCGCCGACCCGTACCACCCCGCGGACCCGGGCAGCCGCGCCCCCACCCGCGAAGACTTCCGAAATATGGTGGGCAGCATCACCTATGAGCTGATCCGGGTGAGGAACAAATTCTGGGGAGCGCCGACACCGCCGCCGGGCAATGTGCCGCCGCCGGACCTGATCGGACCCGCACCCGGGTCCCTGGCGCCGGCGCCGCCCAGGACGAACCTGTTGGCGCCCCACACTCCGGCGCCGGAGGGGACACCGTGATCGCCCGGATGCTGGCCGGCCTCCGCTACGCGAAAGACAGACGCCTCGGGTTGTCCGCGTGCGCGCTGGCCGTCATGTTCGTCATCGGCGTGACTTACCTGGTGTTCGGGACGCTGCGGGTGGACCCGACCCGCACGGAAAAGCTTGTGCGCGTTCATCTGGAGGAGACCGGCGGCCTCCTTCCGGGGCAGGACGTGACCCTCCGCGGCGTTCCGGTGGGTCGGGTGCGCTCCATCGATCTGACCGAGCGGGGCGTGATGGCGGTCGCGGCGCTGGCCCCGGACACCGAGATTCCCAGCGACAGCATGGTCCGGGTGTCGGCGCTGTCCCCGGCCGGAGAGCAGTACCTCGACTTCCGGGCCGACCGCAACGACGGCCCATACCTGGCCGACGGGGACGAGGTCGACAGCAACAGAACGTCGACGCCGGTGTCGCTGGCAACTCTGCTGGGCAACCTCGACGGCACGCTGCAGCAGATCGAGCCCGACAAACTCCGCGCGGTGCTCGACGAACTCAAAGTCGGCCCGCAGGGGCCGGAGAAGCTCGGGGCGATCCTCGACGGTGGATCGTTCCTGGTGTCGACGCTGGATTCGGTTCTGCCGCAGACCGTCAGCCTCCTGCGGACCAGCAAGGTGGTGCTGGGAACGGTGCGCGATGTCAGTCCCGGGCTGGAGACCACATCGACCAATCTGGCGGGCATCCTCGGTGGCGTGCAGCGCATGGATGGTGGATACCGCACCCTGCTGGATCAGGGACCCGGGACGATGCAGCGGATCGACGACCTGATCGCCGACAACTCGCCGACCATGGTGCAGCTGCTGGGCAATCTGACCACGGCGTCCCAGGTGATGTACCTGCGGGTTCCTGCGCTGGAGGAGTTCTTCTTCCCGAAGTATCGGCAGGGATCGGCGTTGGCGGAACTCGGCAGCTCGTTCCGGGACGGTGGCGTGTGGGGCGCGGTCAGCCTCTACCAGCGGTACTCCTGCGACTACAACCTGCCGAAGTCCCCGCCGACGGTCACGGACTTCCCCGAGCCCTATCTGTACACCTACTGTCCCAATCCGGACCCCAAGTACCTGGTGCGCGGTGCCCGGAATGCCCCCCGTCCGCCCGGTGACGACACCGCGGGGCCGCCGCCGGGCTCTGATCCGCTCAAGCGCGCCGATCCGACGCCGATGGGGCCGCTGACGATCCCGACCCCCTACGGCGGACCGAACCTCCCGCTGCCCCCAGCGCCGCACGGTCCCTGATGCGGGCGTGCCGAGAAGGAGCCAGATGAGCATCACCGATGACGTGCTGCAGGACGTCCACGACGACGTCGATGAGGCCCCCAGGGACGCCGACGAAGCGGCAGACCAGGACGCCGGTCAGGACCCGGCCGGAGGCTCCGGTGCCGAAGGATCTGACGAGTCCGCCGCAGCCAGCAGGTCGTGGCGACCGACACGCACAGTGCTGGCCCTCGGTACGGGCGTCGCGGTGCTGCTCGCCGCCGTGACCGCGGCCGTGGTGCTGGTGTGGGAATTGAGGTCCGAACGCGAGATCAGCACCGCCGCCGAACAGGCGACGGCGGCCGCACAGCAGTACGCCGTCACTCTCACGAGCCTCGACGGGGCCAAGCTGGACTCCAACTTCGCGGCCGTACTGGACGGCGCCACAGGAGAATTCAAGAACATGTACAGCCAGTCGAGTGCGCAGCTGAAGTCCGTGCTGATCGACAACAAGGCCGCGGCAAAGGGCACCGTGGTGGCCGCCGGCGTGAAGTCCGCGACCCCCGACAGGGTCGAGGTCATGCTCTTCGTGGATCAGTCGGTGACCAACTCGGCCAATCCGGAACCGCGGGTCGACCGCAGCAGAATCATCATGACGATGGAGAAGGTCGACGGCCGCTGGCTGACCAGCAACGTCGAGATACCGTGATTGGAGGACGGAAAGTGCACAGTCGCAGTCGAATCGGGCGCACCTTCGCTGCGGCCGGCCTCGCCATCACGGTCGCACTCGGGACGGCGCCGGGTGCGCACGCCGACACCGTCTCCAACGGCGTCACCTACACCGTGGTCCCGGACGTGCGGGCGGGCGTCAGCCCCAACGGCCTGGGCGACTGGACCGTGAACTACGAGAAGGTGGCCGGGGGTGACCCCGCGATCGCCGATACGATCAACCGCATCCTCGACGACGAGGCCAACGGGCAGGTGTGGCTCTACGCCGCCAGCGCCAGCAAGACCTCACCGTGGACGTTCCACACGCAGGGCAGGCTCCTGTTCCGCCCGATGACCATCTCGGCGCTGTTCCTCGGGCAGTACGACGCGGTCAACCTGCCCAACATGCCGGTCGACGCCGTCGCCACCCGGGTGTTCGACTCCCGCAGCGGAATTCAGATCGTCTGGGACAACCTGTTTGTTGACCGGCAGGCGGGTCTGGTCAGGCTCGCAGAGCTCACGAAACAGATTCTGCCCGCAACCTATCCGACGCCGCCCCTAGGCGGATGGGCCGAGTACTCTCCCTCGATGGCGCCGATCGAACGCAACTATCGGTTCTGGATTCCCACCGCGGCCGGAATCGAACTGCACTTCCTCGAGGGCCAGTTCGGCCGGGAACGGCGGACGATCACCATCCCGTGGGCGGGTGTGTCCGACCTGATCGCTCCGGCGTTCGCCGGCATCACCAGTTGAGCACGTCGTCCGGTCCGCCAGGATTGCACCCCGAGTTGATCAGCATCGTGTCGCTGACGACCTCTCGCCAGGGCTCCAGATTCCAGGTGCCGACCTTGCCGGGATTGGTGAAGGTCGCCAACTGCCAGTGGCAGAAGAACTGATGCTGCATGCTCAGCGTGTTGGCCTCCGGCGCATGCTCGAGGAGTTCGGCCCACGCGTCGTAACTCTGAGCGCCGTTGGTGAAAATGCCGGCCGCCGACCATCCCCACATGGTGGGGAAGATGCGCAGCGTCGCGCGTTCGCCGTGGTACTCCCAGGCGACGTGGTCGATGTACTGCGGTGAGCCGGGCGGCCGGGCAGGCAACGGCTGGGCCTGCCCGGAGGTCGCCCCGGCGACAGCGCTGATGAGGCCCGCAGTCGCCGCTGCTGCGAATCGCAGTGGAATGCGCATGGCCTCATCCTCCTCGTCAACCGGTCATCCCACCGGCCATTGAAGCGCTTTGTGCTGCAGGTACTCCTCCAGGCCGAACTGCCCGAACTCACGACCGATGCCGCTGTGTTTGTAACCGCCGAACGGCGAGTTCGGGTTGAGTCCGCCGCCGCCGCCGTTGATGACGACCATTCCCGTGCGCAACTGGTGCGCGACCGCACTTGCGCGCAGCGGATCGCCGGACCACACGCCGCCGGACAACCCGTAGCGGCTGTCGTTGGCGATCCGGACCGCATCGGCATCGTCCTTGAACGGGATGACCACACCCACGGGGCCGAAGAACTCCTCCTGTGCGATCCGCATACCGTTGTCGACACCGACGAACAGCGTTGGCTCGAGGAAGAATCCGCGCTCCAGATGAGCCGGGCGCTTGCCGCCGAAGGCGATCTGCGCGCCCTCTTCGACGCCCGAGGCGATCAGGGCCTCCACGCGCTGCCGCTGCACCTCACGGATCAGGGGTCCCATCACGGTCGCGGGATCTGAGGGGTCGCCCACGCTGATGAACCCGAGGGTGCCGACGATCCTGGCCACCAGGTCGTCATGCAGGGACTCGTGCACAAGAATCCTGGTCTGCAGTGCGCACCCCTGTCCGGCGTGTGTGATGAAGCCGCCCAGAACGGATTCCAGCACCTTGTCGAGGTCGGCGTCGTCGAGGATGACATTGGCCGACTTGCCGCCGAGTTCGAGCACGACCTTCTTGATCGACTCCGCACCCTGTGCATAGACCTTGCGCCCCACCGCATCCGAACCCGTGAAGCTCACGATGTCGACACCCGCGTGCTGGGTCAGGCGCTCACCTGCCGCGACGTCGCCGGTGACGATGTTCAACGTGCCCGGCGGCAGTCCGGCGGTCTGGGCGATCTCACCGAGGACCAGAGCCTCAAGCGGGGTGTACGGCGACGATTTGAGCACGGCCGTGCAGCCGGCGGCCAGCGCGGGCCCAACCTTGGCCAGGTTCAACAGGAACGGGAAGTTGAACGCCGTGATCAGTGCGGCCACCCCGTAGGGCTCCCGGACCACCACGCCCTGGCCGATGCCCTGGCCCAGGATCGGAGCCACCGGTGCCTCGAAGGCGAACTGCGGAAGAACCCGGTGGGCCATATCGGCGAAATGATCTATGGGAGTGCCGACTTGGAGGAAGTCGGCGAGCATGCGCGTGGAACCGGCCTCGGCGATGTTGAGCTCCACCAGTTCGGCGCGCCGCCGCGTGAGTTCGTCAGCCATCGCGCTCAGGATGCGGCTGCGTTCGGCCGGGCTCATCCGTGGCCAGGGGCCCTCGTCGAACGCCCTGCGGGCCGCGGCCACCGCGGTGTCGATGTCGGCCGGCGTGGCCTGGGGCACCTCGGCGATGATCTCCTCGGTCGCCGGGTTGAGCACTTCGAGCGTCTCGTCGCCGGCTCCCTCGGTCCAGGCGCCATCGATGAAGAGTTTGCGGGTGTCCAGTGATGTCGACGTCACGATGTCCTCCTGGGTGCGCTGATTGAGTAGCATGATTTAAGAGATTGACGGAATGGAAAGCGGGCGAAGGAATGGACGTGGTGAACAGAAGCGGTGCGGCGGCCAAACTGGTTCGCGCACCGAAGACCGCGGAACTCATCGCCGATCAACTGCGCAGTCGAATCGTGCGCGGCGTGCTCAAGAAGGGCGACGCGCTGCCGACCGAGGTTGAACTGGTTAAGCAGTTCGGGGTGTCCCGCCCCACGTTGCGGGAGGCGTTTCGGATCCTGGAGAGCGAGTCGCTGATCGTGGTCAGGCGTGGTTCCCGCGGCGGTGTGCTGGTGTCCTCGCCCGAAACCTCGGTCGCTGCGCGGGATTTCGGGCTCCTCCTGCAGATGTCGGGAACCACGCTGGCTGATGTCTACGAGGCCCGCATGGTGCTCGAGCCCGCGGCGGCCGAAATGCTGGCCACGCGTGCGACGTCGAACGACATCGCCGACCTCAAGGCCGCGGCGGGTGAGTTGGCGAGCATGGTCAACGAGGGCACCGAGAACGCCGACCTGAGCGAGTGGTCCGCGGCCACCTTCCGATTCCACGACCTGATCATGGAACGGTCCGGGAACACCACGGTGGCCCTGATCAGCGCGGTGCTGCGCGAAGTCGTCACGCGTCACATGGAGCGGGTGGTCAGTTCGACCACCGATCCCGCCGTCATCGAGAAGCAGTTCAAGCAGACGCTCCGGAACTTCAACAAGTTCATCGCGCTGGTCGAGGCCAAGGACGCCGACGGGGCGCGTGCCCTGTGGGCCTCCCATATGAGTCACGCAGGCCGCAAGATGCTCTGGGGCCAGTTGGCCACCGAGTCCGTGATCGACCTGTACTTCTGACTCCACCGTCACCCCAGCACGCCGTCCTCGCGCAGCGTCGAGATCTCGTCCCAATCCCACCCGAAGTCCAGCAGCACCTCCTCGGTGTGCTGACCCAGTTCGGGCGCCGGACCCGCGGGGGCGCCGGGCACACCGTCGAACTGATAGGGCGGTGCGACCACCCGGAACGGGTGACCGTCGGCGCCGACGACCTCGGGCAGATAGCCGTTGTCGGTGGCCGCCGGATTGCTCAGCACCTCTTCGAAGGTGGCCGCGGCCGACCAGACGCCGGAGAATCCGGACAGCACCTCGCGCCACTCGGCCAGCGGTCGCGACCCGAATGCCTTGTCGAGTTCGGCGATGCACGCGCTGCGGTTGGTGAAGCGCTTGATGGAGTCGGAGAAGCGTTCGTCGTCGGCGAGGTCCGGTCGTTCGATGAGTTTGCACAGTTCGGCCCAGAACCGATCCGCCTGCAGGCACACCAGATTCAGCCACCGGTCATCGGCTGTGCGGTAGTAGTTGACGATCGGATTGGGCGCGTCAAAACGGTTCGGCCGCGGAAGTTCGCCCGATCCGGCCGCGACCGCCACCAGGTCCGGTCCCATGGTCCACATGCCGGTGCCGAGCAGCGACACGTCCACGACCCCGCCCTTGCCCGTGCGCTCACGGCGGAACAGCGCCATGGCCACCGCACCCGCGATGGCGCTGGAGCCCTGCAAGTCGTAGAACGCCGCGGGCTGCGGGACCGGCGTGGCGGCACCGGGATCGGTGAGCTTGTTCTGCACGCCGGCCGCCGACCACGCCGCGGCGGAGTCGAACCCGCCGGTGTCGGCCATGGCCCCCTGGCTGCCCCAGCCTGTTCCGCGGACATAGATCAGCCGGGGATCGGCAGCACGCATGGTGTCGGCGTCGATCCCGAGCTTGGTGCGGACCTTCGGCAGATAGTTGGTCAGGAACACGTCGGCGCCCTGCGTGAGCCGGATGAGCGCCGCGACCCCGGCCTCGGTCTGCAGGTCAAGCGTGATGCTGCGCTTACCCCGGTTGGGCACCTGCAGGAAGGGATTGGGTGCCGAGTCATCGGCGTTGAGCGCGTTGCGGAGGGCGCGTTGCGGATCGCCGGTGGGCGGTTCGACCTTGATGACGTCGGCGCCGAGATCGGCCATGATCGCGCCCGCACCGGGGACGAAGGTCCACGACGCCACCTCGATGACGCGCACACCCTCGAACGGTCCGGTCATAGTCTTCTCCTGTTCTGCGGTGTCTGAGGGCTCAGCGCACCGCTTGTAGCGCCTCGCGCATACGCGTGAAATGTTTGGGATGCCAGATGTCCTGATCCTCGCCCCACCCGATCTGGCCGTCGAAGTCCCACCGCATCAGCGCGGTACTGCCGCTGTCAGCCCGTTCGCAGATGTGGCTGACCGTGTAACCCTCGGCGTCCATGGTCCGGCCACTGAGATCGACGAGTCGCACCTGCATATGGGAACTCAAGCCCGTCAACGGATCTCGGTAGTTCTTCATGACGCTGGTGGCTTTGTCCAGACGTTCGAAGCGTCCGTCGCGCAGAAGCCAGCCGTGGTTCAGCGGTGACCAGCCGTCGGCGTCGCCATCGGCGACCCGGACGAACGCCAGGAAGCCGGTGTCGGGCCCGGCGTGCCCGAAGATGTACTGGATTCGGCCACGGCCGCGTTCCCGCTCGATCTCCCGCCACGGCGGACCACCCGGATGCAGCACGCGCGACTGCGGCGGATCGGCCGGCGCGACGGGTTTGGTCGACGGCGGCCTGGGTTCCCCGCGTGGAGCCCAGGACCGGTCGCGGATGGAATAGCAGTCGATGGGAATCAGTTCACCGTCCAGACGAAGCTCGCCGGTGACGTGGCCGAGCTGGTCGAGATGAGTGTGATCCATGAAGGGCGGTTCGCCGGGTGTGTAACGGCGGGGGTCGTGCACCCCTGCGAAGTGCAGACTGATCGCGAAATCCGAAGCCGGATCAGCGAACTCGATCTGGTAGTCCCGAAGCGGTTTCAGCATCCTGACGCTGAACCCGCCGCCGGGAATGGTGATGTCGCGCAGGTCGGGCGCCGGGTCGGTCACCGGCACCTTCTCCTCCATACGGAAATACCGCAGTTGCTCGCGGTGCGGACCCCGTGGATCCCACACGTACACGCGCCAGATCACGAAACCCTGGTTGGTGTAGAACGTCGCGTGCAGCCAACCGCCCAGCTTGCGTTCGGGCACATTGAACGACCACCACGTGGTCTCGGCCCAGTACGGATTGCCGTCGGGAGACGCGTGGAAGTTGTCGTCCGCCGCCACGAACGGGGTGTCGGCGGTGACCGGCGGAGTCGACTCCGCCGCGTCCGGGGTGGCTGCACGCACCATGGCGCAATCCTAACTAAAGGATACTAATTTAGGGAATAGTCGATGAAACTGCATACCAGCGACTCAGCCCACGGCGGAGGCGCGGGCAACCGTCACGCGGCCCGCTCCAGAATATGGATGCCGCACGTGGAACCGAGTCCGATCACGTGCGCCAAACCGACTCGCGCGCCTTCGATCTGGCGTTCTTTGGCCTCGTCGCGGAGGTGCTGGCAGACCTCCCAGACATTGGCGATCCCGGTCGCGGCGATCGGATGCCCCTTGGACTGCAGCCCACCCGAGACGTTGACCGGGAGGCGACCGTCCCGCCAGGGTGCGCCGCTCTCGAAGAAGTCCACCGCACCACCGGGTTCGCACAGGCCCAGGTTGTCGTAGTGCACCAGTTCGGCGGTCGCGAAGCAGTCGTGCAACTCGACCAGATCCAGGTCCTCGGGGCCGACACCGGCCTGCTCATAGGCCTGCACGGCCGCGTTGCGCGTGACGGTGTTGACGTTGGGGAGGATCTGGCACGCCTCCTCCCACGGGTCGGTGGTCAGCACCGACGCGCTGATCTTGACCGCGCGACGGCGCTGCTCGGCGGACAGGGTCTGCAGTCGCTCATCGCTCACCAGCACCGCGGCGGCGGCGCCGTCGCAGTTGGCCGAGCACATCGGTCTGGTGTTCGGGTAGGCGATCATCACGTCATTGCGGATCTGTTCGGCCGACATCGCCTTGGTGTGCGCCGCCAGGGGGTTCAACGTCGAGTGGAAGTGGTTCTTCTCGCTGATCCGGGCGAACAGGTCCAGCGGCGTGCCCTCGTAGGCGTGACGATGCAGGTACTGCATCCCGATCTGCGCGAAGACCCCTGGCATCAGGTCCGTTCCGACATGTCCCTCGAGGCTGGTGACGGCGTCCAGTCGGCCGGTGGGCTGCCACGTCTTGGCCCCGGAGCGGGACTTCCCGCCGGCTCCGAGCATTCCGGCTCCGGCGAGCTTCTCGGCGCCCACGGCGAGTCCGAGATGGGCCTCGCCGGCCTTGATGGCCAGAATCGCGGTGCGCAGCGCCGTGGCGCCGGTGGCGCACGCGTTGGCCACGTTGAAGACCGGGATGCCCGTCTGGCCGAGCTGTTTCTGAACGGCCTGCCCGTAACCGGGCGCGCCGAGCAGGTTGCCCGCGGTGAGGACGTCGATGTCGCCGACCGTCACACGGGCGTCCGACAGCGCCGCGCTCGCGGCGTCGACGCCGAGGCCGACCGCATCGCGGTCGGGGCGCTTGCCGAACTTTGTCATCGCGATGCCCAGGATCCAGATGTCGCCGTTCATCGTGCCTCGCCTCCTTCGGGTCCGACTGCCGGTTCGAAGCCGAAACCGATCGCGGTTCGGCCTTCGTCGTCGGTGTCAATGGGAAAGGTGGTCAGCCGCAACGGCATTCCCAGCCGGACGGCGTCCACGGTCGGCTCGACGTTGACGACGTTGGCCCGCACCGAGATTCCGTCGCAGTCGACCACGCCTGCGACATAGGGGACCGCGACGCCCGGCGCCGCGACCGCGACGACCGTGAAGGTCTGCAGCGTGCCCGTCGTCGACACCGGCGTGGTCGTGAAGGACGTGCCGAAGCACGACGCGCACGCGTCCCGGTGATCGAAGTAGTAGGCGCCGCAGTCCGCGCACACTGTCGCGGTCAGATGGGGAGACTCACCCAGATGCAGATAGCCGACGATCGGGATGGGGTCGGCCGCCGTCGCGGTCGTCTCGGTCATTACCGTGGTCTTCCTTCCTGCGGTGGGGACGTCAGACCTGGCGGCCCGCGTCGGCCCAGTACACGTCGCGGATCTGGCGTTTGACGAGCTTGCCTGCCTCGGTGCGGGGCAGCGCCGAGTCGAAGTCGACTGATCTGGGGCATTTGAAGCCGGCCAGGCGGGCCCGGCAGAAGGCGATGATGTCGTCGGCCAACCCGGTGGCCGGTTCGTGGCCCGGAACCAGTTCGACCACGGCCTTGACCTGTTCACCCCACTCCGGGTCGGGGATGCCGATCACGGCGACGTCGGCGACTGCGGGGTGACTGGACAGCACGCCTTCGACCTCGGCGGGATAGATGTTCACGCCGCCGCTGATGATCATGTCCTTGGCGCGGTCGCAGATGAACAGGAAGCCGTCGTCGTCGAGGTACCCGACGTCGCCGATCGTGAACGCGGTACCGCGGTGCACCGATTCGGTGAGTTCGGCGTCGTTCCGGTACTCGAAACTCTGTCCGTCCGTTCGTTCGATGTAGACGTCCCCGATGTCATGCGCGCCCAGTTCACGCCCCCCGTCGTCGAGGATCTTGACCCGCACGCCGCGAATCGGGCGACCGACGGTGCCGGGCCTCTCCAGCCAACGCTGCGGTTTCGCGATGGTCGCCGGGCCCTCGGTGCCGCCGTAGGTCTCCCAGATCACCGGGCCCCACCAGGCCATCATCTCCTTCTTGACCTGCAGCGGGCACGGTGCCGCGGAGTGGACCACCGAGCGCAGGCTGGACACGTCGTACTTCTCGCGGACGTCGGCGGGCAGTTTGAGCATGCGGACGAACTGCGTGGGGACCATGTACGCGGTGGTCACCCCGTGCTGCTCGATGGCGGACAGGGTCTTCTCGGCGTCGAACCGGCCCTGGATGACCAAGGCCTGCCCGACGTTGAGCGCGCCCAGGTAGAAGCTCTGGCATCCGGCGTGGTGCATGCCCGTCGAGACCAGGTGCGTGCCGTCGAAGGGGCGGAAGTCGAACGCGCGGCCGAAGATCGCCAGAGCGTTGGCGGCTTCGGACGCCTCTCTGCCGTCGAGCGCCCTGACGATGCCCTTGGGTTTGCCGGTGGTTCCCGACGAGTAGCGGATCGCGTCGCCCTGGGTGCGATCGGCCGGCGGGGTGTCCGGGTGGCCGGCGAGAAAGTCCGCCTCGGCGACGAAGCCGCCGCCCGCCTCGTGGTCTCCCACCATGATGCGCAGGGTGATGTCGTCAGGCAGGGCCGGGAATCGGTCGAGGTAGTCGGCGTGGCTCACCAGGACCGTGGCGCCGGAATGCTCGAGGATCGACGCGAACTCCTCGGCCGACAGCGCCGTGTTGAGCGTCAGGTAGCGCAACCCGATCTGGTTGGTGGCCAACTGCCAGATGACCGCGTCGACGTCGTTGGGCAGCGCGTAGGCCACCACACCGCCGGTCTGCAGGTCATGGGCGCGCAGGGCGTGGGACACCCGGTGCGCGGCGGACGTCAACTCGCCGAAGGTCAGGGTGCGACCGCTGGGGGACTCGGCGATCGCCGGCGCGTCCGGATGGTCCTCCGCTATCCACCACACGCCGAGGCGCTGATCCCACGGATGCTGCATCCACCCTCCCAAGATTCAATTGGATAGAACAGTATCCTTAATCCAGAAATCTGGAAAGTCTCGGCAGGCCGCATTCCTCACCTTCAGGAGGGGCTGGCGGTCGCGGCCATGTGCGCGCGCATCCGCATGATCGCCAGTTCGGCGTCGCCCGCCACCAGGGCATCGGTGATGTCCTGGTGGGCGGGTTCGATGACGGCCGGTGCGGACAGGGCGCTGACCCGTGGATTGGCCGTGGCCAGTTCCGAGTAGAACTGCCAGCCCAACCGCATCGTCACGCGATGGACGAGTTCGAGCGCGCGGTTGCCCGTCAACCTGGCCAGCATCGAGTGGAAGTCCTCGGCTTGGGCGAACGCCATCTCCAGGCCCTGCTGAGCCTCGGTGCGCAGGGAGCGCTGCAGCGCGTCGATGTCGTCGGCCCGCAATTCGGACAACCTCGCGGCGGCGCGTTCAACCACCGCCAACTCCAGACCCGTGCGCAGATCGGCGATGTGGCGCAACTCCACGCCGCGTCGCCGAAGGTAGATCGTGATGACGTCCGCCAACGCCGAACTGTCCGGTTCGGCCACGAAGAGCCCACCGCCGGGACCTCGCCGAGTCAGCGCGATCTGGTGGTACTCAAGGATGCGGATGGCCTCGCGCACCACCGCGCGGCTGGCCTGATGCCGCTCCATGAGCGTGGTCTCGGATCCGATGAAGGCCCCCGGCTGGGCGCCCGTGGAGACGATCTGGGCGAACAGTTGACGTGCCAGCGCCTCACCGCGCTTGTCGCCGACGGACCCGGCGAGTGCGACCGCCGGATCGAGGCGTTGCACGGTGTCGGGTTGGGCCCGGATGAACTCGCCTTCAGCGCGCAGGTGCCGACGCATGCGCTCGCGCGCCAGGCCGGGGTTGTTGGACAGCACCGCCTTGGCGATGGCGTCGTGGGCTCGGTGGACTTCGCGGGCGACCTCGGGCGGTACGGCCGCCTCGTCGGCGAAGTAGAAGTTGCTCACCCGGCTGAAGGTCTCGACGAAGAGTTCGAGGACCGGGTTGAGGGTCAGGGCCGCGACCTGCGAGTGCAGCAGGCGGTGGTCGGCGGGCCCGCCGGAGGCCTCGCGCTCCAGGGTTGCCCGGAGCAGGGGGATGTCGGACTCGCCTGCGCGCTGCGAGGCGATCTCGGCGGCAAGTTCCTCCAGCAGGATCCGCGTGTCGAAGATCTCGTCGAGCGTGGCGTCGACGCGCAGCAGGTAGATGATCGCCGGGCCGATCACGGCCTCGATGTCGGGTTCGTCGATCACCAGGCCGCCGCCGGTGCCGCGCCGCATCCGCGCCACGCGCTGATGCTCGACGAGTCGGACCGCCTCGCGCAGGACCGCACGGCTCACGCCATAGCGTTCGAGCAGTTCGGCCTCCGAGCCCAGGACGTGGCCGACTGGCCAGCCCAACTCGATCACGTCGGAGACGATCTGTTCGGCGGCCCGCCCGGCCAGCTTGGCCTTCCGCGAATCGATCCGCGGTGCGATCAGTTCGCTCACGAGATCATCGAAGCGTCGGCGGCCCGTTGCGGCGCGGGGCGGCGCGCCGTTCGGCCAGCGGTGGATTGCCGATGTGGGTGTAGGCCATGCCGTTCTGGAGAGCGGTCGACCGGGTCATGTCTAAAGATTCCCATATCGCGCGGATCGTGCCCTGGATGGCCTGCGGGCTTCGCGCTGCGATGGACGCCGCGATGTCGTGCGCGCGCGCCCACAGCTGTTCGCGCGGCACCACTTCGGACACCAGGCCGATGCGAAGGGCGGTGTCCGCGGTGATCCGCTCCTCGGTGCCCATCAGGGCCCAGCGCAGCACCTCACCGAGTGGGACGCCGCGATGCAGCATCCCGATGGGCTCGAGCGCCGAGACGATCGAGGCGTTGGCGTGCGGGTCGAAGAACGCCGCATCGTCGGCGCAGATCACGATGTCGGACTCGTTGATGAGGTACTGGGCGCCGCCTGCGGCCAGTCCGTTGACCGCGGTGACCACGGGCTTCCAACAGCGGTGGGTGATCTTGGGGGAGACGACGGTGCCCGGATCGAACGTGTTCCACACGTTGGATCTGAAGAACCAACTGCCGTCCCCCTTGACGTCGACGCCCGTGCAGAACGCGCGATCTCCCGCGGCCCGCAACACCGCCACATGGATGTCGTCGGTGTCGCGCACGGTCTGCCACGCCCACGACAGTTCATGAGCCATCTCGCCGGAAATGGCGTTCAGTGCGTCCGGACGGTTCAGAGTGATCGTGGCGACGTTCTCCGACACCTCGAACTCGATGGCCCGAAGCGTGCCGGACTCAAGCCGGCCTGCGTCCAGATCTTCCTGGGGGGTAGCGGGAATCATGGAAATCAGTGTACTAATAAACCGGAGTGAACGACGGGGATTGCGGAGTGCGGCAATGAGGTGTCCGGACGGGCCGGTTCGGTCCCCGAGGCGCCCCGCCGACCGATGGGACTTCACGCGAGAGCGGCGTGTCGATGGGAGTAGCGATGTCCAGAGTGGTTGGCACACTGGAGAAGACCGATCTTGATAGTCGCGAGATGCTCGACCACCCGCATGCGCGCTACGCCCATCTGCGGGAGAACCACCCCGTGTCCTGGGCGACGGCGACTGGCCTCCTGCAGGGCAAGGGTGGCTACATGCTCACCCGTTACGACGACGTCCAATTCGTCTTCAGCGACGAGCGGTTCTCGACCGACGTCATGAAGAACTCGCCGGCGGGCAAGTTCATCTGGCTGCTGCCGCCGAGCCTGCGGATGCTGGCCCAGACCATGGTGTTCAAGGACGACCCCGACCACAAGCGGTTACGCACGCTGGTGCACAAGGCGTTCACGCCGAAGCTGGTCTCGACCATGGCGGCCGACGTCAGCAAGATCGCCGAGGAACTCGCCGATCAGGTTGCCGCGATGCGCGATGTCGACCTGGTGCACGAGTACGCCGTCCGGCTTCCGATGGCCGTGATCGCCACCATGCTCGGCGTCGCCGACGAGGACCGGGACAAGTTTCAGTTCCTGGTCGAGAAGTTGGGGAACCAGCAGGGCAACATGCTGCGCGGGTTCCCGACCGCGCGCAAGCTTGCCAAGCTCTTTGAAGAGCTCATCGACGACCGACGCCTGAATCCGGACGAGGGCCTGATCTCCGAACTGGTCCTTGCCAACGAGGGCGGTGACCGGCTGAGCCACAAAGAACTCGTCTCCATGGTCTTCCTGCTGCTGCTGGCGGGTCATGACACCACGGCCAACCTGATCGGCAGCAGCGTGCTGGCCCTCATCGAGAATCCGGACCAGCAGCAGTTGTTGCGCGCGCAGCCAGAACTGCTGGAGTCGACCGCCATCGAGGAACTGCTCCGCTTCACCTCGCCGGTGGCCGACGGCGCAGCGCGGTTCGCGTTGGAGGACATGGAGATCCACGGAGTGCCGATCCCGCGGGGCTCGCAGGTGCTGGGCGCGATCACCTCGGCCAACCGCGACGAATCGGTGTTCGAGAAACCCGAAGAACTGGATCTGACCCGGAAGCCGAACCGACACTTGGCGTTTGCATTCGGAATCCACTACTGCCTGGGACACCAACTGGCCCGGCTGGAGGGGCGTACGGCCCTGGCGACGCTGGTTGAGCGTTTCCCGAACTGGGAACTCGCGGCCCGGCCCGACGACCTCCGCTACAAGCCCACGGTGTCACTTCGCGGGCTCACGAAGCTACCAGTCCGGATGTACTGATACGACCCCGTGCTGAGGCACTGAGAACGACCCCGTGCGGAAGCACCGAGACGACTGGGAAGAGGAGACGATGACACAGACAGACCAGGCCCAGGACTTCGACCACGCGATCAAGGACGAGGACATCGAGCGCGCCAAGCTGCTCCTGGGTGTCGACGCCCCGACCAGTATCGACGAGTACTACCGCGAACTGAGCGCCGACGGTATCCGCAACTTCGCCCGCGCCTACGGTGACGACAACCCGTTGTTCGCGGATCCCCAGTACGCGGCGGGAACCCGTTGGGGCGGTCCGATTGCGCCACCGATGATCCACATCGCGATGTCGCGCAAGATGCTGGGCGATCCCATCCCGGACGACATCCGCAAGGCCACCAGGGGCCTGTTCTCGGGCGTGCATATGTTCGTCTCGGGTCAGGACACCGAATGGTTCGCCCCGGTGTACCCGGGTGACACCCTCTACGGTTTCGGCGGCCTGGAATCCATCGAGGAGAAGGCCAGCGAGTACGCCGGCCGCTCCATCATCCGGATCATCCGCTCGGTGCGGGTGAACCAGCGGGCCGAGGTTGTGGCGGTGACGCGGATGATCCTGATCGCGACCGAACGCAAGAAGTCGCGCGAACGCGGCAAGTACATGGATCTCAAGGCCGCGACCTACACCGACGCCGAGATCGCCGAGATCGACGAGATCTACGCGGCCGAGGGACCTCGCGGCGCCGAACCGCGCTACTACGAGGACGTGAACGTCGGCGATGTGCTGCCGAAGATGGCCAAGGGTCCGTTCACCCTCACCGACATGATCTGCTTCCACACCGGCGGATACGGATTGGCGCCCTACGGCATCGGTCCCGCCCGCGTCGGCTACAAGAACCGCCAGCGCGCGCCGAAGTTCTACATCAAGAACGCCGCGGGCATTCCCGACGTGGCGCAGCGCCTGCACTGGGAGAACGAGTGGTCGCAGTCCATCGGCAACCCGATGGCCTACGACTACGGCGTCATGCGGGAATGCTGGCTGACCCACTACCTCACGGACTGGATGGGTGACGACGGCTGGCTGGTGCGTCAGCACGACGAGATGCGCAAGTTCAACTTCATCGGTGACGTCCAGATCATCACCGGCGAAGTCGTCGGCAAGCGCGTCGAAAATGGCAACGGCGTCGTTGACGTCGAGTTCCGGGCCACCAGTCAGCGCGGGGAGATCACCGCGCCCGCCACCGCCACGGTGGCGCTGCCCAGTCGCGAACTCGGGCCCGTGGTGCTGCCGCGGCCCAGTGAGGAACTCCAACGCAAGGCGGCTGCGATGACGGCCCGTCACAACGAATTGGCCCACGGAACGCTGCGGTGACCCAGGCCGACACTCACCGTATCGAGACGGGCACCGACACCGTCCTGGCACAGGTCGTCGACGGTGTCGGAGTCGTCACGCTCAACCGGCCCCACCGGCGCAACGCGCTGCACACCGAGATCTACGAGGCCGTGCCTCGCCTGCTCGAGCGGTTCGGCGCCGACGACGGCATCGGTGCGGTGGTCATCACGGGAGCGGGCGGCGCGTTCTGCGCCGGCGGTGATGTGCGCGACGGCGGATCGGCACGGCAGGTGTCCAGCGGTGACCCCGAGGCTGAGGTGGCGGCGCGCAGCGACCTGCTCACCGAGAACGCGCGAATGGTCCAGCTGCTGCACGAGATTCCCAAGGTGACGATCGCGGCGCTGCCCGGCGCGGCCGTGGGCGCCGGGATGAGCATCGCGCTGGCCGCCGATCTTCGCATCGCGGCCCGTTCGGCGAAACTGATCCCGGGGTGGAGCAAGCTCGCGTTCTCGGGAGACTTCGGCGGCGCGTGGTTTCTGACCAGGCTTCTGGGACCGTCCAAAGCGCTGGAACTGTTGGTGGCCGACGCCCCGATCGACTCCGTCGAGGGGGAGCGGCTGGGTCTGTTCAATCGGGTGGTCTCCGATGATGAACTGCCCGATGCCGCGCTGCGCTGGGCAGCCGAGATCGCTGCGGGGCCCACCTTCGCCTTCGCCGGGGTCAAGGCGAACATCGCTGATGCCCAACAACTTCCCTTGGACGTCGCACTGCGGCGGGAGAGTGAGCGAATGGTGCGCAGCGCGCTGACCGAGGAGCACCGCCAAGCCGTCAAGCGGTGGCTGGCCGCCGCATCCAAATCGGGGGCGCCCAGATGAGCAGGGGAAAACCCGAGGTCCCCGAGGACCTGCTCCGGTGGATCGGCGAGATCAGCGGTGCCGAGCACATCGAGGTCAAGCAGGTGTCCGGCGGCGCGAGCCGCCAGGCCTGGTTCGTGGATGCGGGTACCGGTGCCGACCGGCAGGAGCTGTTCCTGCGGTACGACCCGCGAGATCCGGAGCCCGGCAGCGCTTTCCACCCCCTGCAGGTCGAGGCCGACATCATGGCCGAGTTGCACCGGAACGGTGTCACGGTGCCGCATGTGATCGCTGCGCATCCCGTCGCGCAGGCTGTTCTGATGGAACGGGTCGGCGGCGAGACCTGGTTCCGCCTGATCCAGGACGAGGGTGAGCAGGTGCGTACCGCCCAGGACTTCATCGCCAAACTCGCTGCGCTGCATCGGATCGACGCCTCCGAACTGCGCATCGACAGCCTTGGTCCGGCCGGACACGTCGAGACCCATGTGCGCGCCGAGATCGACGCCATGCGCAGGCGCGTCGACCGATACGGCAAACCCGCACCGCTGCTGCGTTTCTGCATCGACTGGCTGGAACGCAACATTCCCGCCTACGACGGCCCGACCGTCTTGGTGCAGGGCGACACCGGCCCAGGCAACTTCATGTACGCAGATGGCGCCGTGACGGCCATCGTCGACTGGGAATTGGCGCACTTCGGCGACCCGATGGACGACATCGCCTGGTTGTCGCTGCGCACTGTGCAGGACACCTTCACCGACTTCCCGGCGAGGCTGGCCGAATACGAGCAGCTGTCCGGTCACCGGATCGACGAGGAAAGGGTCTGGTACTACCGGTTGTTCGCCGAGACCAGGCTGGCCTCGGTCAGCCCGGGCAGCATCGACATCCGCGCCTCAGCGCCGTCGGGATCACCCGATGCGGGCAACAGCCTGATCTATGGAATGTTGCATCGGCGCCTCCTGGTGGAGTCGTTGGCGCACGTCGTCGGAATCCCGGAAGTGCGGGTGGAATTCCCCGACGAGGAACACGTTTCCGAGAACGCGCCGGTGTACGAGGCCGCGGCGTCGGCCATGGCAGGTGCCGCCGCGAGATCTTCCGATGCGCTGGCCACGCGCTACGTCAAGGGTGCCGCGCGGCTCATCAAGTATCTGGCTGAAGTGGATCGGATCGGTGCCGTCGTCGACGCGGCCGAGACCGCCGAACTGGCGGCCTATCTGGGCACGGTCCCGTCGTCGGTGTCGGAGGGGCGCGCGGCGCTGGCGGAGTTGGCCAGCCGCGGCGGTGTGGACGAACGCGACTACGTCGCACAGTTGTGGCGCGGCATCAAACGCGACGACTACCTGACCCGCACCGCCTCGGGTGCACTCGGCCGGCGGACGTGGCCGCCGCTGACCCATCAGAGCAAGTTGGGAGAGCAGGACAGTTGGGCATCGCCATCACTGAAGACCACCGTGAAATAGCCGCTGTCGCAGAATCTTTCCTTCAGGCCCGCGGCGCACGTGGGGCCGCGCGCGCACTGCTGGACGCCGCGGATGAGGCGCGGCCCGGCCACTGGGCGGAACTGCCCCAACTTGGCTGGCTGGGCCTGCACGTGCCGGAGGGGTACGGCGGTGCCGGTTTCGGGCTTCCCGAACTCGTCGTCGTGGTCGAGGAGTTCGGCCGTGCGGTGGCCCCCGGCCCATTCGTGCCGACCGTGATCGCGTCGGCGGTCATCGCGGCCGCGGGCAGTGACGAGCAGCGGGCCCGCTGGCTGCCCGGCCTGGTGGACGGCACCGTCACCGCGGGAGTCGGGATCGATGCCCAGTTGACCGCTGAGGGTGACCGATTCTCGGGTGAGGCCGTGGTGCTCGGAGCCGGACTCGCCGATCTGGTGCTGCTGATCGCGGGTGACGACGTCGTGATCCTTGACGCCACGGCCGATGGCGTGACAGTGGACGTGCCTGCCAGCCTTGATCCCACCAGGCGGTCGGGGCGGATGCGTCTGTCCGACGTCGAACTTGGCGGCGCCGACATCCTGCCCGGTGAAGCGCAGCTTGCGGTCGCGCTGGCCCGGACCATCGCCGCGGCCGAGGCCGTCGGCGGAGCGCACGACTGCCTGCACGCGGCGGTCGAGTACGCCAAGGTGCGTGAACAGTTCGGCCGGACCATCGGCACCTTCCAGGCGATCAAGCACCACCTGGCCAACATGCTGGTGGCGGCCGAGGCGGCGACCGCGACGGTCTGGGACGCCGCGCGCGCGGCGACAGCGGGGGAGGATGAGTTCGAGCTCATGGCGGCCGTCGCGGCGACGCTGGCGTTCCCGGCCTATGTGCACAACGCCGAACTGAACATCCAGGTGCACGGTGGTATTGGGTTCACCTGGGAGCACGACGCGCACCTGCACCTGCGGCGCGCGCTGACCCTGCGGGGGATCTTCGGCGGCCGAACGGCCCCGGCGGACGTGTATCGGCTGACGGGCAAGGGTGTGGTGCGGACCAACGCGATCGACCTGCCGCCCGAGGCGGAGCAGTTGCGCACCGAGATCCGCACGGAGTTCGCCACGTGGGCCGGCCTCGATGACGCGCAGTTGCGCGAGAAGCTGATCGAGACCGGCTATCTGATGCCGCACTGGCCCACGCCGTGGGGCCGCGCCGCCGACGCCGTCGAGCAGTTGGTCATTGAACAGGAGATGGCGGCAGCGGGAGTCAAACGTCCCGAACTCGGCATCACCAGTTGGACAGTGCTGACCCTGATCCAGCACGGCAGCCCGGAGCAGATCGAGCGTCTGGTGTCCCCGGCGTTGCGCGGCGAGCAGGTGTGGTGCCAGCTGTTCTCCGAACCGGGGGCAGGCTCGGATGCCGCGGCTGTCAGCACGAAAGGAGTTCGGGCCGAAGGCGGTTGGGTAGTCACCGGCCAGAAGGTCTGGACCAGCGGCGCACAGTACTGCCAACTGGGGCTGGCCACGGTGCGCACCGATCCGGCGGCGTCCAAGCACGCCGGCATCACCACGATGATCATCGACATGTCGGCGCCCGGGGTCGAGGTGCGGCCACTGCGGCAGATCACCGGTGTCTCGGAGTTCAACGAGGTGTTCCTCACCGAGGTTTTCGTGCCCGACCACGACGTCGTCGGGGAGCCGAACGACGGGTGGCGGGTCGCCCGCGCGACGCTGGGAAACGAACGCGTCAGCCTCGGTGGGAGCGGAGTGCCGGCGGGACGCGGGGGCGCGGCCTCGATCGTGGACGTGACGCAGCGTTTCGGCGACCGCGTGGCCGGCGCGGGGGAGCGCGCCGGGAAGTTCCTGGCCGACGATCACGCGCTGCGGCTGCTCAACCTGCGCCGGGTGGCGCGCAGTGTGGCCGGTGGCGAACCCGGCTCCGAGGGCAACGTGACCAAACTGCTGACCGCCGAGCACTTTGTGGCGCGGACCGGACTTGCGGCCGAGATGTACGGAGCCGACGTCGCGCTGATCGCACCGCCGGCGAAGGTCGCTGGCCTGTTCGTGCTGGGGTCGCGTGGCATGACGATCGCCGGCGGGACGTCGGAGGTCACCCGCAATCAGATCGCGGAGCGCATCCTCGGTCTCCCTCGCGACCCGCTCATCAGGTGATGGGCCCGTGCGGTCAGTCCACCGGGGCGAACACCGGCACGAACACCTCGCCGTGCTGTTCGAAACGGACCGAGACGCGCAGGCCCGAGGTCACCGCGTCGGGCTCACAGTCGACGATGTTGGCGACCACCCGCAGGTCCGCCTGCTCATCGAGCTCGATGAGCGCGACCACGAATGGTGTTGGCACATCGGGGCGGAACTGCTGATGCGCCACGGTGTAGGTGAACACGGTCCCGGATCCGGACACCGCCTCGAACGTGATCGGGCCCGAGCAGTCCGGGCACACACGCGGCGGCGGATGGATGAAGCGGCGACAGGCCCCGCAGTGCGCGATGCGCAACTGCCCCGACGCTCCCGACGTCCAGTACGGCCGCGTCGTCTCGTCCGTTTCGGGCAGGATCCGCGGTGCCGGGGCCACAGCGGCCGATTCGGCTGATACGGGCGATCTGGTCACGAATGAAGAGTACACTGAATTAACTTTATCCACGGAGGGTTCGGATGGTGGGTTCGGGCGGACGCCCCCCGGTGATTTCGGGCACCGGCATTTCCCAGATCAAACGCCGCAGCGGTATCCCGGCAGTGGAACTGACCGCGGAGGCGGCGCAGGCAGCGATCGCGGACGCCGGCCTGACACCGGCCGACATCGACGCCATCTGCACGCTCGGAGACACTCCGGCCGCCGAAGCCGCTGTCCGACTGGGCATCCCGGAGCCCGCCGAACTCGGCAAACCGTTCGGGCCCAGCGGCCTGCTCACCCCCTTGGTCCAGGCGTGCGAGGCGGTGACGGACGGGCGGGCCCGACATGTTCTCGTCTACCGGACCGTGCAGATGATGGGTGGAACGGCCGACGCCGGTCCGCCGAAGCAGCGCGGAGCCAAGGGCATGTCGGAGATGCCGGCCATGGGTGCCGACGTCGGACACCTCCTCGCCGCGCACGCGTACTCGGCGGCCAACTGGCTGGCCATGCACTGCCGCAGGCATATGGACCTCTACGGCACCACCAAGGAGCAACTCGGCTGGATCGCGCTCAACGCGCGCCGTAATGCGGGCCGCAATCCGCTTGCGGTGTACCGGGATCCGATCACTATGGACGACTACCTGGCCGCGCGGCAGATCTCGTCACCGCTCGGGCTGCTGGACTGCGATGTGCCCGTGGACGGTTCGATCGCGGTCGTGGTGTCCACCCCCGAGCATTCGGCCAACGCCCCCAACGGTGCGGTCACGGTCGAGGCGACCGGCGGCGCGCCAGGCACGGGTGGCTGGTTCAACCGGCCCGACTATCCCAAGATGGCAGCGACCGACGCGGCGGCCGACATGTGGTCGAAGACCGCCCTGACCCCGGCCGACGTCGACATCGCCGAACTCTACGACGGCTTCAGCTTCCTCACCCTGGCCTGGCTCGAGGCCTTGGGCTTCTGCGCCGACGGTGAGGGCGGTTCGTTCGTCGACGGTGGCGGGCGGATCGCGCTCGACGGAGAACTGCCGCTGAACACTTACGGCGGTCAGTTGTCCGCTGGTCGCATGCACGGCTACTGGGTTCTGCATGAGGCCTGCCAACAGCTTCGGGGACTGGCGGGGCCGACCGCGGTGCCTCGTCGTCCCGAAGTCGCGGTGATCTCCGCCGGGGGCGGCCCGATCGCGGGATGTGCGCTGCTGACATGCTGACCGCCACCGTGGCCGACGAGATCTGCGCGACGGCAAGAAGTCACCCGGGATCGCGGGTCGAGGTCCACAGCGACATCCGGCCCCACTCCTCGGATCTGGCGGAACTGTTCGAGGAGAGCCGCCGGGTTGCGGCGGGCCTGACCGCGCACGGCATCGGTCCGGGCGATGTGGTCGCGGTCCAACTGCCGAACTGGCGGGAGTGCTTCACGGCCCACGCGGCCCTCTGGCTGGCCGGTGCCGTCGTGCTGCCGATCGTGCCGATCTACGGTCCCGCCGAGGTGGCGTTCATCGTCCGGCAGTCCGGTGCGCGCGCGCTGATCACCGCACGGCAGATCCGCAACAGAGACGCCGCCGACGTGTTCGCGGCCGCCGATGCCGCCACCGATCTCGCTGTGCGCGTCGTGGTGGGTGATCCACTGCCCGGCGCGGTGTCCTACTCCGACCTCGCCGAGACGTCGGCGGCCGGGTTCACGCCCGTCACCGGCGTCGACCCCCACAGCCGGTGCCTCCTGGTGTACACCTCTGGAACCACCGCGGAACCCAAGGGCGTCCAGCACACCCACGCGAGCCTGCTCGGTGAGCTGGCCTCGATGGATGAGATGCGCGGGGCCGTCACGGAGTCCACCACGCTGTCGGTCTTCCCGGCCGGGCACATCGCAGGCACGCTGGGAATCCTGCGGATGTTCTGCCGGCCGGGCACCACGCTGGCGCTGGACGCGTGGAATGCCGAGAGGGCGGCACGGCTCATCGACCGGCACGGTGTCACGACGTCCGGCGGTGCGCCCATCCACCTCGGCGGCATCCTGGACATCGCCGAGCGTGATGGGCTGGACCTGACCAGCCTTCGGGAGTACACCACGGGCGCCGCGGGGGTGGCGGGTGCTCTCATCCGTCGCGCCGCCGGACTCGGAGTGGGGGCCTACCGCTGCTACGGATCCTCCGAGCATCCGACGATCAGTTCGGGCCGGCCCGAGGACCCACTGGACAAGCGGGCCGACACCGACGGCAGGATCACCCCGGGCACCGAGGTGCGGATCGTCGACGACAACGGCCGTGACGTCGAATCCGGTTGCGCAGGCGAGATATTGACCCGCGGGCCGGAGCTCTTCACCGGGTACACCGATGTCCGGCACACCGCGGTGAGCATGCTCGACGGTTGGTTCCGCACCGGCGATGTCGGCCGACTCGACGCCGACGGGTTCCTCACCATCACCGATCGCAAGAAGGACATCATCGTCCGTGGTGGGGAGAACATCTCCTCCAAGGAGATCGAGGACGTGCTCAGCGCGCATCCCGCCGTCGCCGAGGCGGCCGCGGTCGGTGCGCCCGACGACACCTACGGCGAACGTGTGTGTGCGTTCGTCGTCGTCAACACGGGCAGGAATTTCGCGGTTGCCGACGCGGCCAGACACTTCGCTGAGTGCGGACTGGCTCGGCAGAAGACTCCCGAGCGCATCGTGCTCGTCCCGGAACTTCCGCGGACGGCCAGCGGAAAGGTGCAGAAGCACCTGCTGAGAGCGCAACTGGATCACACCAATGGATCGAACTGAAAGGTGCAGCAGATGGGTCGTGTCGAAGGAAAAGTGGTGCTCGTCACCGGTGCGGCGCGGGGTCAGGGACGTCGTCACGCGGTCAAGTTGGCCGAGGAGGGCGCAGACCTGATCCTGCTGGACATCTGCGCCGACATCGAGCACAACTCGTACCCGCTGGCCTCCAAGGATGATCTCGAAGAGGCCTGCCGTGAGGTGGAGAAGTCCGGGCACCGGGTGATCTCGGCCGAGGTTGACGTCCGCAACCGCGAGTCTTTGCAGGCCGCGTTGGCACCCGCGGTCGCCGAGTTGGGCAAGCTCGATGTGGTGGTGGCCAACGCGGGCATCTGTCCGCTGGGTCAGGGGCAGCCGATCGGCGCCTTCGCCAACGCTTTTGACGTCGACTTCCTCGGCGTGGTGAACACCGTGCACGTGGCACTGGAGTACCTGACCGCGGGCGCGTCGGTCATCACCGTGGGTTCGGTGGCCGGTCTGCTGGCCGAGAAGGCCGGTGCGGGCGGCGGCATGGGACCCAACGGCGCCGGCGGTGCGGGCTACAACCTGGCCAAGCAGTTCGTCGACCGGTACACGATGGCGCTGGCCGCACAACTTGCGCCGCTGTCCATCCGCGCCAACGTCGTTCATCCCACCAACGTCAATACCCCGATGCTGCACAACGAGCAGATGTACAAGATGTTCCGTCCTGACCTGCCCAACCCCACCGTCGACGACGCGCTGCTGACATTCCCGATGCTGCAGGGCATGCCGATTCCGTACGTTGAGCCCGAGGACGTCTCAAACGCCATCTGCTACCTGGCGTCTGACGAATCCCGGTACGTCACCGGGGTTCAGCTGAAGGTTGACGGCGGTGCGAGCGTGAAGTTCTGACGGTCGACCGTGATGCGATGGGGGATGCCGTGGCCGGGTGCTGAACTCGCCAGCGCCGCCGAGGAGGCGTGCGCGTCGGCGTTCTGCTCCGGCGAGTTCGCCGACACCAGCGCGTACGTGACGGCCACCGAGATGGCGCGGTCCACCACGACCGCCCTCTCGGGGCCGGGCATCGCGTACGCGTTCGCCCGATCCCCGTTCGTGCATGCGTCCTCGATGCGGCATCTGCACAAGATCGCGCCGGGCCGGGTGTTTCTGGGATTGGGCGCGGGCACGGCACGGATGAACCGGGACTGGTTCGGGGTGGACTCCAGCCACCCGGCCCGCCGGATGGCTGAGCTCGTCACGTGCATCCGGGCCTTCCTGGAGGCCGAGAACTACGAGAAGATCAGCTTCGACGGTGAGTTCTATTCGCTCAACGCTCATATTCGGGCGCCGGTGCTGGGCCGCATCGACGTGCCGATCCTGTTGGGCGCGTTCAACAAGCACATGATCCGCACCGCGGGCCGGGTGGCCGACGGCGTACTCGGCCATCCGCTGTTCACCGACCGGTGGTGGACCGAGGTGGTCGATCCGCAGTTGCGCGAGGGTGCGGACGGAGTCGGACGTGATTCCGCCGGTCTGCGGCGCTGGGGCTGGATCACCACCGCGATCGACGACGACGACCCGCAGCGCGCGGTGGAGGATGCCAAGCGCCAGATCGCGTTCGAGCTCACCGTCCGGACCTACGACTTCCTCGTGGAGTTGCATGGGTGGCAGGACGAGGTCGCCGCCATCCGAGCCGATTTCGCAGCCGGTGACTTGAAAAACCTCGGCAGACACGTCTCCGAGGAGATGTTGTGGGCCATCGCCGTGTGCGGCGGGCTCGATCAGGCCAAGGAGATGCTCGCCGCCCGGAACCGGTTGCCCGACATCGGATTCTGTTCGGCTCCGGGCTTCCTTGTCAGCCCGCGGCGTCGCAACCACTACGGAACTCAGGTCGTCAGACTTTTCACCGAGGCAGGAGTGCAGGAATGACCGCAGATCCGAAGACCGGGACCGAACCGGAGAACTTCGATCGGCTGTGGACCGGTGCCAAGGACTCACCCCCGATCGTCTGGCTGGCCAGGCTCGGCGCGGTGTTCGTCGTCTTCCAGATGTACGTCTACCTGCGCTGGATCTTCTCCGACAAGTTCACGCCTGCGCCCAACGGGCCCGACGAGATCCCAGGATCCACCATGGCGTGGATCCGGTTCTGGGAGATCGGCTGCCTGGTGCTCGGCGTGGGACTCTTCTGGTTCATCATCCGAAAGATGCGCAGGGAGAGGGAGTTCCCCACTCTCGGCGTCTTCGTCCTGGCCTGGCTGCTGGCAGCCTGGCAGGACGTCGGCGTCAACGCGGTCCGACCGGTGTTCGGTTACAACGGCGGCTTCTTCAACATGGGCACGTGGGGCGAGTTCATCCCCGGCTGGGTCGAGAAGGGTGCGGAGAACCCGCAGCCGATCATCTACTTCCTGGCCAGCTACATCGTGCTGACACCGCTGGCCATCATGGGCATCGACAAGCTGATCGAAACGGTGCGCAAGCGGTTCCCGCGGATCAACAGGGCGGGCGTGATCGTGTTCATGATCGCGTTGTTCACGTTCCTGTGCATCACGCTGGAGCAGTTTTTCCACCGGATCGGTGCCTGGCACTATCTGCGGGTGAATGCCGACTGGGCGGTCTTCAGTGGCACCATGCACCAATTCCCGCTCTACGAGGGCGTTTTCTTCGGAGGTGTGGTGACTGTGCTGTCCATCGGCATCTACTGCTTCCGTGACAACAACGGCCTGATGATCACCGACAAGGGCATCGAACGCCTCGGCAACACCCGCTGGGTGCCGGTGGTGCGCATCCTGGCGCTCACCGCGGTGTTCAACCTGATCATGATGGTGTTCATGCTGGGCTTCAATTTCATCAACCAGCACGCCGACACCCAGCCTCCGGCTGACGACATCCCGAGCTACGTGCACCACAACATGTGCGGCATCGGCCACAACCCGCCGTGCCCGCTGCCGGCGTGACCTCCGCAGAACCCAGCGCTCGCGGGGAAGGGAATGAGCTGACATGCAGATAAGGCAATGGATTGACTCCGAGCGACCGGCCGTCATCCTGCATCCCTCCGGAACGCGGCTCAGCTTCGCCGAACTCGAAGCCAGGGCCAACCGGCTTGCGCATCATTTCCGCGCCGCGGGCCTGCGGGAGGGCGACACGGTCGCCGTGCTCATGGAGAACAACGAGCACATGCACGCCGTGATGTGGGCGGCTCGACGATGCGGGCTGTACTACGCCACCATCAGCACGCACCTGAACGCCGCGGAGGCGGCCTACATCGTCGACAACAGCGAGGCCGCCGCGATCATCGGATCGCGTGCCACCGCAGACGTGTGCGCGACGCTGGAACAGCATCTGCCGGACGCGCTTCCGGAGCTGCGGTTGCTCGCCGACGACGACCTGGACGGCTGGCAGCGTTACCCGGACTGCGTCGCGCACCATCCCACGACCCCGGTGCCCGACGAGCGGGAGGGCGACCTCCTCCAGTACTCCTCGGGAACTACCGGGCGGCCCAAGGGGATTCGTCGCGAACTGCCGCACGTGACGCCCGAACAGGCCGGGGTCATGCTGACGCCGCTGCTGGGCGCAGCCGGCATCGACGGCACGTCGGTGTACCTGAGTCCAGCCCCGCTGTACCACACCGCGCCGTCGTTCTGGTCGATGTCGGTGCAGGCGCTGGGCGGCACCACGGTGGTGCTGGAACACTTCGACGCCGAGGGCGCGCTTGAGGCCATCGAGCGCCACGGGGTGACGCACGGCCAATTCGTGCCGACCATGTTCGTCCGAATGCTCAAGCTGCCCAGCGCAGTCCGTGACCGCTATGACGTGTCGAGCCTGCGGCGTGTGGTGCACGCGGCGGCACCGTGCCCGGTGGAGGTCAAGCGCGCGATGATCGACTGGTGGGGTCCGATCATCGATGAGTTCTACGGGTCGTCCGAGGGGGTGGGCGTGTCCTTCATCCGCGCCGAGGAGTGGCTGCAGCACCCGGGTTCGGTCGGCCGGCCCCTGGGTGGTGCGGCGCACATCGTCGGAGAGGACGGCGAAGAGCTTCCCCCGGGCGAACCCGGCGAGATCTACTTCGAAGGCGGTCTGCCGTTCAGCTATCTCAAGGACCAGGAGAAGACCGCCGCGGCGCGCAACGACCGCGGGTGGGCATCGGTCGGTGACATCGGCCACCTCGACGCCGACGGCTACCTGTACTTGACCGACCGTCGGCACCACATGATCATCTCGGGCGGGGTGAACATCTACCCGCAGGAGGTCGAGGATCTGCTGATCGGGCACCCCCGTGTGCTCGACGCCGCGGTCTTCGGCATCCCGGACGCCGCCATGGGTCAGTCGGTCAAGGCCGTGGTCCAGACGCTGGACCCGGCGGACGCCACCGATGAGTTCGCGGAGGAACTCATCGAATGGCTGCGCGGACGGGTGGCCCACTACAAATGCCCGCGCTCGATCTCCTTCGAGGCCCAGCTGCCCCGGACCGAGACGGGCAAGATGATCAAGCGCGACCTCGTGGCCCGATACAGCGCGGACGAAAGCCACTCTGTGACAACGCCCGCATAACGCGCGCCGCCGCCGTGCGGTTCAATGGGTCTCATGAGCGACGGCAGCCCGGAACGATCCGCTGGAAGGCCGCGCGACAGTTCGATCGACGATCGGGTGCTGGAGGTGACCCGACAGCTGCTTCTCGAGGTGGGCTGGGATGAGCTGAGCATGCGCCTGGTCGCGGCGCGGGCCGGAGTGGGGCGGTCCAGCGTGGACCGGCGCTGGGCGTCGAAGGCCGAGTTGGTGCTGCATGCGATCCTCGGCGAGACCCCCGACCTGACACCCTTTTCGGGAACTGATCTGAACGGCTGGATCGGCTGGCTGGCTGCGGGCAGTCACCAACTGTTCTCGCAGCCCGATGTGCGGGTCGCGGTCCCGGGGCTGCTGCTCGCCCTGCAGGAGAACCCAGCCCTGCGGAACACCCTGTGGGGGAGCTTCAGTGGCCCGGCCGTGGCGCTGTACACCGAACACGTCCCGGCCGCCACGTCGACTCAGCGCAGCGACGCCGAACTCGACGCGCGGGCGCTGCTGGTGCTGGCCGCGGGGGCTTCGTTGTTCCTGACGACCGTCGCCGTCGACGACAACACCGAGGAACTACGCGCGCGGATCGCCGAGTTGCTGACCGCTGCCAGCGGACAGTCCGCGCACTGACTCCGCGATGGCTCCGCGCGGATCGCGCCATGTGAGCGACAGGTCCTCACGCGTGCTGCGGTCATCGGTGGGGGTGGCCGAGGTGAGCAGCATGGCCGCCTCGTAGCTGAGCCCGTCGCCCAGGGGCAGGAACCGCCCGGCGACGTCACCGACCCGGCCGAGCCCACGCAACACACTGGGATGCAGGGGGATTCGGCGAACTGGTCGGCCCAGGCCGTCCGCCACGGCGTCGATCATCTGATCGAAGGTCAGCAGCACGCCCCCGCAGACATAGCGATGCGGTCCACGGCCCTTCGTCATGATGCGCGTGTGCACGTCCGCCACATCGCGCACGTCGATCATCTGCATCCCACCCCGCACACTCGGTGCGACGGCGTAGCGCATGATGGGGGCCCACCCGCGTTCGGTCACCCCGGCCGCGGTGTGGAACGCCGGACCCACGACGCTGGACGGGTAGGTCACCACCACGGGCGCGCCGTCGGCCTGCAGACGCCTGGCCACGCGGTCGGCGTAACCCTTGGTCTTGGCGTAGGCACTGCGCCCCGAGGCCGTCGGCGAATCCGCCGAGATCACGCCGTCCGGTGGCGGGTACAACGCGCTGTAACTGCTCACCGACACCACCGGATCGAGTCCTGCGTCGACCGCGCGGGACAGGATCTTCTCGGTCGCGTAGGCGTTGATCTCCCACATCGCCGTTGCCTGGCGCTCACTGGTCCCGACGATGCCCGCGGCGTGGAACAGGGCGTCCGCGCCGGAGAGGAGCTCGGTGATCGCTGAATCGGCCCTGATGTCGCCGGAGACCACCGTCACCGGACCGAGCAGTCGAAACTGGTCGAGCACGGCACCGCCGGTGTCCCCGGGGGCGAGCAGCAGCCTGACCTCGTGCCCTTCGTTGAGCATGGCCTTCACCGAATGGGCGCCCAGGTAACCCGTGCCTCCCGTGACCGCAATACGCACTGGTGGGTCCCTCCCCTCAGATTTCGAAGCCAATGGTATCGAAACGGCCCGCGTGGGTGACGCGCAGCACTGCCGCGCCCTGCTCGTCGGACTCGCGCAGGTCGACCTCGACCGTGAAGCCCCAGTCGTGGTGACCCGCCGGATCGTCCAGAATCTGCCGCACCCGCCACCGGTCGCGCTGTCGGTCGAAGACCAGCAGGGCCGGACCCCGCGCGTCCGCGCCGGTGCCGACCTCGTCGTGCTCGGCGAAGTAGTCGTCCCCGACCTCGCTCCAGCGTTCCGCGGTCCACCCGTCGTTGCCGTCGAGGACGCCGAGGTCCTCCCAGCGCTCCCTGGCGAACAACTCGACGCGACGGAACAGCGCATTGCGGACCATTGCGGTGAACGCGCGTTCGTTGGCGGTCAGCGGACGGGGTGGCGTCGTCGGCGCGGAAACGGCGTGCGGTTCCTCGCCACTGGTGAGCTGTTCCCACTCGTCGAGCAGGCTCGAGTCGACCTGACGCACCAATTCGCCCAGCCACTCCACGATGTCGGTGACCTGTTCGGTGCGCGTCGCGGCGGGGACACCCGAGCGCAGGGCCTTGAACGCATCGGACAGGTAGCGCAGCACGGCGCCCTCGGATCGGGTCAGGCCGTAGGCGCTGATCAGTTCGCGGAATGACCAGGCCTGCTCCCACATCTCGCGGACGACGGACTTCGGCGACAGATGACCGTCGGCGGCCCACGGGTTGGTTTGGAGGTACACCGCGAAGGCGTGGTGCAGAAGTTCGTCGAGCGGGCGGGGATAGGTGATGTCGTCGAGCAGTTCGATGCGCTCGTCGTACTCGATGCCGTCGGCCTTCATCTCCGCGATCGCCTCGCCCCGGGCCTTCTTCAACTGTGCGGCCAGGATCTGCCGCGGGTCTTCGAGGGTGGCCTCGATGACCGACACGACGTCGCAGGCGTAAGTCTCCGACTCCGGGTCGAGCATGTCGAGAGCGGCCAGCGCGAACGTCGAGAGGGGTTGGTTGAGCGCGAAATCCGTTGGCAGATCGACGGTCAACCGATACCGGCGCCCGTCGGGTTCGGGTGTGGCGAGGTGTTCGACGACTCCGGCCTGCAACAGCGAACGCGCGATCCCGACGGCCTCGCGGATGTGCTTCAGTTGCCGGCGCCGTGGTTCGTGATTATCGGTCAACAGGCGTCGCATAGCCTCGAACGGGTCGCCTGGTCGGTCGACGACGTCGAGCAGCATCGCGGTGGACACCCGCATGTTGCTGGTCAACTGCTCCGGCGTCGCCTCCACCAATCGGGTCATGGTGGACTCGCCCCACGGCACCATTCCCTCGGGCGCCTTGCGGCGCACCAACTTCCGTCGCTTCTTGGGGTCGTCGGCGACCTTGGCGAACTGTTTGAGGTTGGCCACCTCGTGGTCGGGCGCCTGCACGACGACATTGCCGACGGTGTCGTATCCCGCCCGTCCGGCCCGTCCCGCGATCTGATGGAACTCGCGGGCGTTGAGCAGGCGCGTGCGGGTGCCGTCGTACTTGGACAGAGCGGAGAAGACTACGGTGCGGATCGGCACGTTGATGCCGACGCCCAGAGTGTCGGTGCCGCAGATGACCTTGAGAAGTCCGGCCTGCGCGAGCTGCTCCACGAGCCGGCGGTACTTGGGCAGCATGCCGGCGTGATGGACCCCGATGCCGTGCCGGACCAGCCGCGACAGCGTCGACCCGAACGCCGTGGAGAAGCGGAAGGCGCCGATGTGTTCGGCGATCGCGGCCTTCTCCTCCTTGGTGCAGACGTTCACGCTCATCAAGGCCTGGGCCCGCTCCAGCGCGGAGGCCTGCGTGAAGTGCACGACGTAGATCGGCGCCTGATGGGTCTGGAGCAGTTCGCCGATGGTCTCGTGCATGGCGGTGGTCGCGTACGAGTAGAACAGCGGCACTGGGCGTTCGGCGGTGGCGACCAGCGCGGTCGGTCGGCCGGTCCGCCGCGTCAGGTCCTCGCGCAGGAACTCGACATCGCCCAGGGTGGCCGACATCAGCAGGAACTGGGCGTCGGGAAGTTCCAGCAGCGGAACCTGCCAGGCCCAGCCCCGATCGGGATCGCCGTAGTAGTGGAACTCGTCCATGACGACCATGGCGTCGAGGCCGCCACCCCGGACTCCGCCCTCTCGCAGCGCGACGTTCGCCAGAATCTCGGCGGTGCAGGCGATGATCGGGGCATCCGCGTTGACCGATGCGTCGCCGGTCAGCATGCCGACATTCGCAGCGCCGAAGACATCGCAGAGTGCGAAGAACTTCTCGCTGACCAGCGCCTTGATTGGTGCGGTGTAGTAGCTGCGCCGCCGTCCCGCCAGCGCTGCGTACAGCGCGCCGGTGGCGACGAGGGACTTACCGGATCCAGTCGGCGTGGCCAGGACGACGTTGGCCCCGCTGACCAGTTCGATCAGCGCCTCCTCCTGATGGGGGTAGAGCGTCGTGCCCGCCGCCTCGGCCCACGCGGCGAACGACGTGTACAGCGCGTCGGCGTCGGCCCCCAGTGCGTGCAGCGGCGACAGGTTCGACGGGTCGTCGAGGAGGGCGGCGGGGGAGGAGTTCATCGTGGGAACAGCCTGCCTGATGCCGAACCCCGGGGGAAACCGCGCTGAGCGGGACGAATCACCCCGTCGGTGTTACCGGACGAGGCACGGTATACGTTCGGCTGATGAGCAGCGTTTCGGTGATCACTGGTGGGGCCGGCGGTATGGGTGTGGCCACAGCGAAGATCGTGGGCCGAGAGCACACCGTGGTGCTCTGCGACAACCGCAGAGACCGCCTGGACCTCGCGGACGCCACACTGCGCGACCTGGGCATCACCCCGATCATCGTCCACGCCGACGTCACCGATCGCGCGGCCGTCTCAGAGGTGTTCGATGTGGCGGCCCAACTCGGTGCGCTGGTGTCGGTGATCCACACGGCGGGGGTCAGTCCCAGCATGGGGGACGCCGAATACGTGATGCGGACCAACGCCCTGGGCACCGTGAACGTCAACGAGGCATTCTTCGGGGCCGCCCCGGAGGGTGCAGCGGTGGTCAACGTCGCGTCGATGGCCGCCCACATGCTGCCCGACGAGTTGATTCCGGTCGCCCGGTTCCCGCTCGCCCAGCACAGCCCGGATGAGTTCATGTCCGAACTGCTCGCGGCCTGCAACATCGTCCCGGAGGAGGCGCGGTCCGGCATCAGCTATGCGCTGAGCAAGGCCTACGTGAAGTGGTACAGCAGCGCGCAGGCGGAGCGCTTCAACGGTCGTGGACTTCGGATCGTGTCGGTGTCGCCGGGGTCGATCGACACAGAGATGGGCAGGCTGGAGGAGCAGGCCGGTGCGGGTGCCATGGTGGCCGACGCGGCAGTGCCCCGATGGGGCCGAGCCGAGGAGATGGCCGAACTCCTGGCGTTCTGCGCCAGCGCCAGGGCCAGCTACCTGACCGGCACCGACATCCTCAACGACGGCGGTGTCATCGCGTCGATGCGTGAACGCGCACGCAGCGCCGCCCACCCCGTCTGATTCGGGCGACCCGTCACCCGCCCGCCGGGACGGGGTCGCGGTCGTTGACGTCGGCGTTGGTGTCCTTGCGCGCGCAGTGGGCGCAACAGAAGATGCCCGCGTCGGTTTCGATGCCGTGGCCAAGGATCCGGCAGCCGCAGTGTCGGCACTCCGGGGCCAGCTGAGCCGCGGCGCACTCCACGCTGTCGAATGTCTCGGCGCGGCCATCAGGCCACGTCACAGTGAACGCCTTGTCATAGTCGTTGCCGCAGGTGGCGCAGATGGTCATGGGTGTTTCTCCTTCATCGGCTTCGGTTCGCGCGCGCCCCTGCCACTACCCGCCAGGCCGCGCGGCTTCCCGCATATACCGGGCGCTACACGGTTCGAGGCTTTTGTCACACCTCGCTGATCCGGTTACCCCGGCTGCGGGTTCGGGTAACCGACCCAGGGAGCGGTGCACGACGCCCGCTGACACACCAAGCCAAACAAGGGGTGGAACAGAACTATGGCAACGACGAAGACACAGGTTGACACGGGAACCCTGTTGGCTCAGCTCCGGACCGTCCTGGACCTCACGCACACCGAGATCCAGGTCGCTGAAACCCGAGTGGCGCAGGCCCGCACCGAAGCGGTGCGCACTGAGTTGACGCAGAACGCTGAGAACGGCCGAATCCGTGCGGAGGCGATCGAGAAGGCGATCCGCGACCTCGGCGGATTCCCGGATGTGATCGGTCCGTTCCTGGGCCGCGCGGCAGCCGCCGTCAAGGCGCTGACCGAGCAGGCCGAACCGTTCGACGAGGCACTTCTGGGTGATCTCGCGCTCGAGAACCAGTTGCTGGACCGGTCCCGGTACATCAAGGCGCTGGCCGTCGCCGCGAAGAACAAGGACGTCGAGGAGCTCGCGACCAGGTTGATCACGGCGCATTCCGCCACCGTCGACTGGTTGACGACGGTTCTGGCCGAGGACGCGCTCGGGGGACCCGCCGCGCTGCGGCGTACTCCGGTCCAGGCCGCCGCGGGAGCGGTGGTGCGGGTCGTGAACCTGCCGATGACGTGGTCCGCGCGTGGTGTGGAGCGGGCGGCTGAGGCCGTGCGTTCGGTCCGGCCGACTGTCTCCGAGTTGGTTGACCGCGGGCAGCGCACCACCGAGATTGCGACTAAAACCTTGGTGGGAGCCCGTGATTCGGCGCTCGAGGCGGCTGAGAAGATCACCCGCAACGAGGGTGCCGGACGTGCGGCCGAGGCGATCCACGCGACCCGCAGTGCCGCCGGTGTCCTCGACGCCGACGAGCTTCCCATCGCCGACTACGACGACCTCAACGTCAACGATGCCGCGACGGCCGTCAAGGATCTCACCGATCCGGCCGACATCCGCGTGATCATCGCCTACGAAGAGGCGCATAAGAATCGCGCCCGCGTGGTCTCCGCGGCTCAGACCCGACTGGCGGCCATCGCGCAGGAGGTCGTTGGGATCAGCTGAGTCGGAATCAGCTGAGTACAGCCGACCCGCCTGCAGACGTGCACACCGCCCCGGGGCCACACGGTCCCGGGGCGGTGCATGTTGCGTCGGAGTTTCCCAGTCATTGCCGAGAAACGTTTGGCCAGCGCTGGATCGGGGCATGTGAGAACTGAACTACGCTCGACCGACAGAGGGGCAACCTGTGACGACTGCGCGACGTGGCATCTGGCCGGCCTCGGTGCCAGAGGACGTGTATCCCCCACAGGAGGATTCACAACTGCTGATCGACACCGCCGTGAGCAGTGGCAGGATCGTCGGCCAACGCGTGGCCGACCTGTGTGCTGGCAGCGGCGTCGTGGGAATCGCCGCGGCGGCTGAGGGGGCTGCCGACGTCCGAGCCTTCGAGATCTGCCCCCGCGCAGTGCACGAGGCGAAGACCAACGCCGCGGTGGCGGGCGTGGATATGAACGTTCACCTCGGACCGTGGACTCGCGCTGCTGAATTCGCGCCGTTCGACGTGGTGCTCAGTAATCCGCCGTACGTCCCCGACTTCGAGGACGAGCGGGAGCGCATTCCGACGCTCGCAGGCCCACCGCAGTCCTATAACGGTGGATACGACGGCCGCGCGATCCTGGATCCGCTGTGTCTGTCGGTCGCGGACTTGTTGGCGCCCAATGGCACCTTCTTCCTCGTGCACTCGGAGTTCTCGGGGGTCGACCGATCCTTGAACCTCCTTCGCGGCACCGGGCTGAGCGCCGATGTCGTTGCTCGGCAGATGATTCCATTCGGTCCCGTCCTGAACGCCCGGGCCGCGTGGCTCGAACGGACTCGTCTGCTGGAACTCGGTCGGCGGGTCGAGGAACTCATCGTGATTCGCGCGGACAAACTGTGACAGCGCCCGAGCCCCGTTTGGTCCGACTGGTGCCTGGGGGGCCCATGATGGTCGAAGGTCCGGTCTGCATCGAAATGGCCGACGGGACGACCGTGCGATCCGACCGCTTCATGGTGGCGATCTGCGCATGCCACCGGAGCAAGAACTATCCGCTGTGCGACACCAGCCACCGGCGTCGCGCGCGAGGCGCGGCCGCCCGATCTGAAAAGCAGGCGGCGCAATCCGTCGAGCAGTCAGCCGACGTCGTTTCGTAAAGCCCACGTCAAGACGAAGCCGGATGTCGTGTCGTAGTCGACGTTCGGTGACATCCCGTCGCAGCGGTCATCCGACGTCGCGTCGCAGCGAGGTCGCACCTTCGTTCCATCGCGCCATCATGTGGGCCGCCAGGCGGCCCTCCACCACGTCACGGGCGCGGATGCCGAACACCACGTCATGGTCGAGGCTGGGATCACGTGCGACCAGGTCACCGACGACATCAGTGCGGACCACCTGCTCATGCACCGCATCGGCCTCCACATGCTCGCGATAAAACGCCGCGCAGACCTCAGGTGCGCCGAGGCGTTCCATGGCTTCGACCAACCGGCGCGAGCCGGGCGGAGAGGTGATCTCGGTGGCGGCGAAATGCCCGACGGCTGCGGCCCGCCAACGTCGGTGAAGGCCGAACAGCGACATCAGGTTGACCACCGTCAGCGTTTCGGCCGGCACGTCGTTGAGATAGCCGAGGTAGGAGGAGTCCAACCCTGCGGCATCCAACAGATCGGCGAACAACTGCTGATGCAGGCGAGCTCCGTGGCCGCCACCGAACTCGTCGAATTCAACGGCGACGAAGGACGCTTTGGCCTGACCCGTCAGTCGGGGGATCGCCCATGCGTGCGGGTCGCCCTCTTTGAGGTGGTACAGCGAGCCGTGGACGAAATACTCCCGCATCTGATCCCAGGATCCGTTGTCGCGCAGGTGGTACGACAACCCCCTGCCCTCGGCGGGTTCGACCGCCAGGGCCGCCATCTCGTCGGCCGCGGTCGCATCGTCCTCGATCTCCCCGACTTCGGTGCGCACCGCGTCGAGGAAGGTCCGTTCCAGGCCAGCCCGCAGGCCCAGCAGGGCGGGGTCCCATTCCCACCCGGGATCGACGTCGGCGAAGCCGCGATAGTGCAGTTCGTAGCAGGTGTACAGCGCCAAGTGCAGGTCCAAGCCGTAAGGGTCGGTCTCGTCCGCCAAGGCAGACGCAGACGTGCCCGTCAGCGCGTCAGCACGGCCGGTGTGCAGGGCCTCGACGACCTGACTGGACACAGGACCGACGGCCTCGGGCAGGCGCGGAGCAACCACAGTGAGCATGTGCTGCACATACCCAGATCGGCGGACCGGAAAACGCCTGCTACTCGGCGTCGCGGCCCTGTCGGCTGCTGCGGTAGGCGCGACGCCGCACCGCAGCCAACCAGTGGGGCAACAGGGTGACCTCTGGGGCGGTGTTGAGGGTCGGGTCGAACGACACATCCTCAGGCGGCCATGAACTGTCGAGTTCACGCCCGAACTCCAGTGTGGCCAGCGGTTCGAAGCTGTTGCGGCCCTGTGCCTGCTCGATCTGGAACACGATCGCGTCAGCGGCAATGTGGCGTCGCAGTGCATCGACGTCGAGGCCAGCGAGATCCCCTGGCGCCGTCAAGCCGGCGCGCAGCCAGAACACCCCGCCACGGTATCCGTAGGGCATGAGCGTGGAGAACGTCGGCGAAGACCACGACCCTGTCGGGTGCAGCAGCAGGCGCGCGGTGGCCGAGACCATCAACACATCCCACGGCTGGGCGCTGCCCTGTGCGTGGGCGCGCCACGCCAGGCCCGCGAAGTCGGGAAGTCCGTCGGGTGTGCCCACCCCTTTCGAAAGACGCCCCACCACATCGCTGTCGGCGAGCGGCAGGCCCACGCCCGAGGCCGCGCTGCGGCGGAGTGTTCCCCCGCACAGCACACCGTCGGGGTGGAACAACCTGGCGTGCCGAATCGCGGCGCCGGCACGGAAGGGCAGTGCAGCAACTTCGGAGGCTTTCATGCCCTTCGGGTGCCCATGCTGAGGGTGGTCAAACCCACGCCCGTGGTCACCGCTTGCGGCGCTTGACCACGGGTGCGCTGCGCACCGGGGGCGCGGCCGAGGACATGATCTGCTCCGCCCGCTCCCACACGCGGTGCATGCCCAGCGCTGCGGTCAACGCGTCGGCGAAAGCGCGGTCTGCCTCGGCGGACACCAGCACGCCGGGGTCCTGCTCGGAAATACCGGCCGCCGCAAGGGCATTGGTTCCCGAACCCCAGGCACCGACCGGTTTGCAATGGCGGTAGGCCTCCTGCAGCAGCAGGACGAGCTTGATGTCGGGGGGCGTTTCGAGGCCACCCGCGACGATCACGGCGTCGAACTCGATGGACCGTGCCGTCAGCAGCGTGCGTTCGACTACGAGGCTGCGACGGCCCTTCTTCAGGATGCCGCCGGTGGGGGCGGTCACCAACGGGACGGCCCCGGCCTTGATCAGGACCTTGACCAGCTGCGATATCCCGGCCAGATCCGATTCCGAGTCGGCGATGATGCCCACCTGGCGCCCGGTGATCGGGCCCGGAACCGTGACCACCTGGGAGAGTGCGGGCGATGGCGTCACGTCCGCGGGAGGGGTGCCCTTCGGGGCGGGAAGCCCCAGGCCCGCGGCCACCTGGGCGCACAGGTCGGCGTCGACATTCGCGAGCACCTGCAGTTCACGTTCCTTGACCGACTGCTCGTAGCACTTGCCCAACTCGAACGTGAACGCCTCGACCAGGTGCACCTGCTCGACCTGGGTCAGGCTGTGATAGAACATCGCGGCTTGGCTGAAGTGGTCGTCGAAGGACTGCGGTTGCGCGCGGACGACGGGACCTTCGACCGCACGTGGTGTGGGGACGTAGCCCCCCTCGGCGGCCGTGGCGACCTCCGGAAGACCGTCATCGAGGCTGTTGCGACGATACGGCGCCACCCCGGTGTGAACGCCGGTCTGGTGCATACCGTCCCGCAGCATGTCGTTGACAGGGCAGTGCGGACGGTTGATGGGCAGTTGGGTGAAGTTCGGTCCGCCCAGACGAGTCAACTGTGTGTCGAGATACGAGAACAGCCTGGCCTGCAGCAGTGGGTCATTCGTCGGTTCGATGCCGGGCACCAGATTGCCGATGTGGAAGGCCACCTGCTCGGTCTCGGCGAAGAAGTTCGTCGGGTTGCGGTTCAGCGTCAGCTTGCCGACGAGTTGAACCTCTGCGAGTTCCTCGGGCACGATCTTGGTCGGGTCCAGCAGGTCGATGCCCTCGAACGTGTGGGTGGCGTCGTCCGGCATCACCTGAATCCCCAACTCGTACTCCAGGAATGCCCCCGCATCGATGGCGTCGGCCATGTCCCGGCGGTGGAAGTCCGGGTCACACCCGGCCGCGATCTGCGCCTCCTCCCAGACCAGCGAGTGCACACCGGCCACGGGCTTCCAGTGGAACTTCACCAGCACCGTCTGACCCTTGGCATTGGCCAGGCGGAACGTGTGCACACCGAACCCCTCCATGGTCCGAAACGACCGGGGGATGCCGCGGTCGCTCATGTTCCAGAACACGTGGTGGGTGGCCTCGGGGTGCAGGGACACGAAGTCCCAGAACGTGTCGTGCGCCGACTGCGCCTGCGGAATCTCCCTGTCCGGGTGCGGCTTTCCGGCGTGGATGATGTCGGGGAACTTGATGCCGTCCTGGATGAAGAAGACCGGCATGTTGTTGCCGACGAGGTCGAAGTTTCCCTCGTCGGTGTAGAACTTCACCGCGAACCCCCGGGTGTCGCGGACGGTGTCGGCAGACCCGCGTGACCCCAGCACGGTGGAGAAGCGGCAGAAGACGTCGGTCTTGGTGCCCTTGGCGCCCAGGAAGGCGGCGCGGGTGTAGCGCGAGGCGGTGCCGTAGGACTCGAAGACGCCGTGGGCCGCGGCGCCGCGTGCATGCACGACCCGTTCGGGGATGCGCTCGTGGTCGAAATGGGTGATCTTCTCGCGCAGGTGGAAGTCCTCGAGAAGGGTGGGACCGCGTTCCCCGGCCTTGAGTGAATGGTCGGTGTCGGGGATCCGAAGCCCTTGTGCAGTGGTCAGATAACCACTTGAGCCCGGCCCCACCGCCCCCTGCAGGTCGGTACCGGGAACGGGCGCGATGTCATTTGCGGACTTCGGGGTTGCGGCCATATCTCCTCCAGCGTCGGGCTGCGCCACGGGGGATGGCCCGCGCATTCGGGAACACCGCGGGCCAAGGGGCGCCACTGCGAGATACCCGCCACGTCATGCCTGCAAACTCATGTTGGGGAGCTGAGCGCACGGATTCGGGTGCACGGATCGAGGCCTGGGGAGAGTCATCACTCGCGGGTTGCGGCGGAGGTGGCCACGAATCCAGTGGACCGTGGCCACCTCCCCGCGCCGCTCTAGTTGTCGGCGTCGACTGTCGTCGGTTCGATCGAGCGGGCCTGCGCCGCATGGGTGACTTCAATGCGCCTCGACTTGGCGCGCTCGGCCAGCGGGATCGTGATCGTCAGCACGCCGTTCTCGTACGTGGCGGTGATCTTTTCGGCATCGACACCTTCACCCAGTGACAACTGGCGCCGGTAGGTTCCGGAGAACCGTTCGTTGGACAGCCACTGGACGGACTCCTCGGAACGGGCGGTCCGATGTGCCGTGATGGTCATGGTCCCGTTGTCGACGCCGACGTCGACCGATCCGGGATCGACGCCCGGGAGGTCGGCGGTGAGGACATAGTGGTCGTCGACCTTGTACAGGTCCATGGGCATGAAACGGGGTGCGCGACTTGATCCGGCCTGGTTCGTCAGCAGTCCCCGGGCAACCGAATCAAGGTCACTGAACGGATCGAAACGAAGCACAGCAATCCACCTCCTCGACATGAAAGCCCGCCACCCTGGCGGGCGACTCAATCACTGTGCGAGAGCCAGATTAGCACTCGACAGTCGAGAGTGCCAAAGGTGTTCTGTAGAAAATTTGGCACCTGCATTCCCCCGAAGGTGTTCTTCCGCAGGGAGATTGGCCCCAGGTCTCAGCCGGCTAGGGCGTACCTGCTGAACAGGAACTGCTCATGCACCAGGACGTGGCGCAATGAAAGCGCCCCGGGAGTGAGGAGCGTGCTGATCGTGGCGGCACCCACCGGCTGAGTTCCAGCCAGTTTCGGGGCCGTCGTCACGCACAGCTCCTTCAGTAGGCCCGCCGTGACCATGTCGTTCAGCAGAGTCGGGCCGCCTTCGCACAGGATTCGCCCCATGCCTGCGTCGGTCAACGTCTCGACGGCGGCCCTCAGATCGACGGACTCGTCGCCGGCCAGGACGACCTCGTGGCGCGAGTCGGGGCGCAGGCCGTACCGCCTCGCGGCATGTGCGCTGGTGATGAGGATTGGACGCTGCCTGGGATCGGTGAACAGCGACTCTGGAAGTCGCCCGGTGCGGCTCACCACGGCGATGCGGGGCAGCGGCGACCTGCCCTCGGCGGCACGTTCGGCCCGTTGCTGTTCGGAGAGTCGCGCGGGTCCGTACCCCTCGGCCCGCGCGGTGCCCGCTCCGACGAGCACGACGTCGGCGTATCCACGCAGCTCAACCAGCAGTCGTTGGTCCGCAGGGCAGGAGAGCGGCCCCGCTCTCCCGGCGAACGCCGCGGCGCCGTCGGCGCTGAAGATCATGTTGGCTCGAACCCCGAAGGGTGCGTCTCGATAGAACTCGCGCAGTCCGGTGCTGTCGGTGAGGATCTCGACGTGCGGGTCGTCGGGGCGGCTCACGCGTCATGACCCGGTTCGAGGTCGCGGACATCGGCGAAGCTGAGCCAATTCTGCAGGCCGTCCGGCGCCGTGCCGGCAGTCGGTTGCAACAGATGGCCGACGTGATCCCCGAGGTCGAAGCGGTCACGGATCTCGCCGACGAACCAGGCGGCGGCCCCGTCGAGTATGGGCATCCCGGCGGGACCCTCGTGCCACTCGCATTGATCAAACTTATTCACTCGGTCACCGGTCTGGCCCCCGAAGAGCGCCGCGAGGTCAGCGGCTTCTCGACCGAGCAGATGGACGGCCAGATGTGTCGCGCCTTGGGCGACGCGGTACGTGCGGTTGCGCCGCGACAGGCCGACGAGGAAGCGTGGCGGGTGGATGCTGGTCTGGCTGGCGAATCCCACCAGACACCCCGATGGGCCGTCACCGCTCGTCGTCGTCACCACGAACACCGGGTAGTCCAGTGCCGAGACGATCTTCTCGAACGGCTCAGACTCGCTTTCTTCCTGCACTTCCGGCCCCTTCGGCTACTCGCGAGCGGCCACTGAGGTCCACCCGGCACGGCGTACCAACTGGTCGCTCACCCTCGCGTCCCGTCGGTCAGGGATTCAATACCCCGGTCCACGTAAGGGGTAACGCGACTGTGACGTGAATCAGAGGTCGGTGCCGATCGGTGAGACGCCGGGGTGGGAGGCTGCTGGTGGTGACAGCCGCGCGTCACCGGTGTCCGCCCCGTCCCCAAGGAGCCTCGTGTTCTTGGTCGTCCTCGCAGTGATCCTTGCCCTCATGCACGCCTACCTGTGGAAACGCCTCGTCAAGGACACCGCAGCGCCCGGTCGGTCCCGCCGGATCGGCACCGCGGCCATCGCCGCCGGGTTCGTCCTCATCGTCTGTGCCCTGCTCGGGCCCCGGGTGGCCGGACTGACCGGCGCGGGCTGGTACGCCTGGCCGGGCTATCTGTGGTTCGGGCTCGCGGCGTACCTCTTCCTCGTGCTTCTGGCCCTCGAACCGGTCCGGCTGGCACTGCGGGGCTGGGTCAAGCGCACTCCGCCTGCTGCACCCGAGTCCGGGCCCTCGCTGGACCGCAGGCTCTTTCTGGCCCGCACCGGCGCCGCCGCGGCGGGAGCAGTGTCGGTCGGGCTGATCGGAGTCGGCACCACGACCGCGCTGGGCCGGCCCGACGTGCTGAACGTGCCCGTCCGCTTACGCCGATTGGATCCGGCGTTGGCAGGCTTCCGGATCGCGGTCGTCTCCGACATCCATCTCGGGCCGCTGGCCGGGCGCGGGCACACCGAACGGATCGTCCGGATGATCAACGAGGCCGAGCCGGACCTGGTCGCGATCGTGGGCGACCTGGTCGACGGCACGGTGGCTGAACTCGGTTCCGCGGCTGCGCCATTGGGTGATCTGGCGGCGCCGGAGGGGACGTTCTTCGTGACGGGCAATCACGAGTACTTCACCGAGGACTCGGAGTCGTGGCTGAGCGAACTCGAGCGACTGGGGGTGAACACCCTGAGGAATGAGAGCACCCCGATCCGGCGGGGTCGCGGGGCATTCACCCTTGCCGGGGTCAACGACATCGTCGGCGCACGGCGGGCTGATGGGCCCGACTTCGAGCGGGCCCTGGCCGGTGCTGACCCGGTCCGGCCGACGGTGCTGCTCGCCCATCAGCCGGTGCAGGTGACCGAAGCCGCCCAGCGTGGCGTTGATCTGCAGTTGTCCGGCCACACCCATGGCGGTCAGATGTGGCCGTTCCATCACGTCGTGTCGATGGTGCAGCCCTCCCTCGCCGGGCTGTCGCGGGTGGACTCCACTCAGCTGTACGTCACGCGAGGGGCGGGCTACTGGGGACCGCCGGTGCGGATCGGAGCCCGGCCGGACATCACCGTGGTGTCGCTGCAAAGCGAACACGATTGACCCGGCCGGGCCACGATCTGCGGCACTACTTGAGCATGCTGCCCGCGTCGACGGTGACCGGAAGACCTGTGACGTAACGGGATTCGTCAGAGGCCAGGAACAGCACGGCATTGCTGACGTCGACAGGCTCGACCCAGCCGATCGGCAGCACGTGCATGAACTGCGCGGCCACGGCCATATCGTCGGGGCCCGGGTTCTCCAGGTCGGGACGGAACAGCTTCATCGTGCCCTCGTTCATGAACAACGGTGTGTTCACGTTGGTCGGGCAGACGGCGTTGACCCGGATGAAGTGCTGGCCCAACTCGACGGCGAACGTGCGCATCAATCCGATGACGCCGTGCTTGGCGGCGATGTAGTGGCCCGTGTGGGCGTAGGGCTTGAGCCCGCCGACCGAGCTGGTGAGGATGATCGAGCCGCCCTGGCCTCCCGCGAGGAGATGCGGCACCGCGGCTTTGACCGACTTCCAGACCCCCGAGAGGTTGACGTCGATCATGTCGTCCCAGTCGTCCTGACTGGTCAGGTCCAGCGTCTGTCCGCCGTTGCCGATGCCGGCGTTGGCCACGACGATGTCGAGGCGGCCGAGCTGCTCGACGCCGCTGTCGACCGCGCTCTTGACGGCGTCGAAGTCGCGGACGTCCACCTCGGCGGTGACGATGCGCCGGTTCAGGGCCTTGACCAGGTCAGCGGTTTCGGCCAGGTCGTCGGGCGTGGAGGCCGGGATCTCCTCGGTGCTGCTGATGCGCTTGCACACGTCGATCGCGATGATGTCGGCGCCTTCTTCGGCCAGTCGCACGGCGTGACTGCGTCCTTGGCCGCGTGCCGCGCCCGTGATGAACGCAACTTTTCCTTCTACTCGTCCGCCCACCGGGGATACCTCGCTTCTGAGATGTGGATTGTTTGGTCGATCGATCAGGAAGCGTGGCACCAGAGGGTGCAACTGTCAACCATTCGTGCCCCACGTGGTGTCTCGCGAGCGGCCGCCCTGGGACGGGACACGCCGAGAAGGGGCGTGCAGACGCCCCACAAGCGGGGACCCCTGCCCGCTCGCGGGTCAGGGCTGGGGGTGCGCCGCGAGCGCGGCCAGTTGGCGCTCGACGAACTCGCGCAACTCCTGATGCCCGAGGGTCACGCCGACGGCGCTCTCATTGCACAGGCTGCGGGCGGTCTGGGCGATCAACATCGACACGGCCACCGGCGGGTACTCCGACAGGTCGAGTCCGCGGGTGCGCAGTGCCACCGCGACGGCTGCGGACTCGATGTCGCGGACACGCTCGGCGTAGGCCTTCAGTTCGGCGCGGATGGCCTTGCGGTGGTTGGCAAGTGCCATGAACTCCGTGTTGAGTCCGGTGGTTCGGGAGTCGCTGTTGAGTGCCCACAGCGTGGACAACGGATCGTCGTGGGTCAGCGCCTCTCGCATGCGTTCCAACGAGGCCTCCGCACCCGACCGCAGCACCTCGACGAACAGGTCGTCCATGGTGGGGAAGTAGTAGTACACGAGGGCCTGCTTGACGCCGGCCTCGGCCGCCACCCGGCGCGATGTCGCCGCCGCGTAACCCTCGTCGCGCATGATCTTGGCGGTTGCCTCGATCAGTCGCTGACGTGCGCCGTGGTCGGTGGTCTTCGCCTTGCGGGACGTGGCCATTCAGGGCCGCCCCGCAAGGCGGATTCTTGACCGGCTTCGGCGCGCCGTGCTAAGCATGGGCGCATTCTATCAATTTGGTCGATCGATCAGAGGCGGAAGGGCGGCGATGGCTGGGTCCAAGCGAATCCGAGTTGATGCGCACCTGTGTGAGGGACACGCGCTGTGTATCGAGTCCGCGCCGGACCTGTTCGTCCTGTCCGACGACGAGGTTGCGGAGTGCGCCGAACAGCCGAGTGACGACCTGTGGCCGCTCGCACTGGCAGCGATCGACGCGTGCCCCCGCGGGGCGCTGAGCGTCGTCGATTCCGAACTTCCCGACACCGACCACTGACGACCGAACGAAAGGACGCCCAGCCGTGACGGACCTGGCAGCAGCCGACTTCTTCTCCGACCCCGACATCGCCCAGAGCCCCTACGACTACTTCGACGCGTTGCGTGAGAAGAACCCCGTCTACCGGGAGCCGCACTACGGCGTCGTGGCGGTGACGGGCTATCAGGAGGTCATGGCGGCGTTCAAGGACCATGACACGTTCTCGGCGGTCAACGCGATCGGCGGCCCGTTCCCCCCGCTGCCGTTCGAGCCGGTCGGCGACGACATCAGCGACCTGATCGAGGCGCACCGCCACGAGTTCCCCATCCACGAGCACATGGTCGTGATGGACCCGCCGGCCCACGAGAAGGCCCGTTCCCTGCTGAGCCGGCTCCTGACGCCGCGCCGGCTCAAGGAGAACGAGGACTACATGTGGCAACTGGTCGACCACCAACTCGACCAGTTCATCGACAACGGCCGGTGCGAGTTCCTGTCCGAGTACGCCAAGCCGTTCGCCACGTCGGCGATCATCGACCTGCTCGGTGTGCCCGAGGAGGACCGTCCCGAGTTCCTGGCCGCTCTGGGCGCGGGGGAGCCCCGGGAGGGCAATCGCGTAGGCGCGCTCGACGGCGAGCCGGTCGGTCTCGATCCGCTGCAGTACCTCGACGACAAGTTCGCCGGGTACCTCGCCGAGCGGCGCCGTGAGCCGCGGGAGGACGTGCTGTCGGGAATGGCCTCCGCGCTCTATCCCGACGGATCGACGCCCGAACTCATCGAGGTGGTCAAGCCCGCCACATTCCTGTTCGCGGCGGGGCAGGAGACCGTGACCAAGCTGCTCAGTGCCGCAGTGCTGGTGCTCGCCGACCGTCCTGAGTTCCAACAGCAGCTGCGCGAGAACCCGGACGGCATACCGACCTTCATGGAAGAGGCGCTGCGGATGCATTCGCCGACGAAGGTCGACTTCCGCCTGGTGCGCAGGACCACGACGTTGGGTGGTGAGCGGCTGCCGGCCGGGACGATCGTCATGCTGTGCCTTGGGGCGGCCAACCGTGATCCCCGAAAGTTCGAGGATCCCCATGAGTTCCGGCCGGACCGGAAGAACGTGCGTGAGCACATCGCGTTCGGCCGTGGCATCCACACCTGTGCCGGTGCCCCGCTGGCGCGCGTGGAGGGGCAGATCACGATTCGCCGGATGCTGGATCGGATGAGCGAGATCCGGCTCGACGAGACCGTCCACGGTCCCGCCGGGGCTCGAAACCTGCGCTACGAGCCCACCTTCCTGCTGCGTGGCCTGAGCGAGTTGCGCATCGAGTTCAGCCGGTCATGAGGACTCGGCGGCCCATTCGGCGCTGACGCGCACCTTCTGCTCGCTGATGACCTGCGCGAGGTTGGCCCCCTTGGGCCAACCGTAGTGCGCGGCGAAATGCAGTGCCAGTTCGTCCATCTCGTCGAACGACACCTCGCGGCTCTTCAATGCCGCGTACACGTGGCTCAGGATCGGATACGGCGCGTCCTGGAAGGCCACGCATGCCACCGTGATCAGTCGGCGCTCCTTCATGCCGAGGCCCGGGCGCAGCCACATCTCGCCGAAGACGAAGTTCAGGATGCCCGCGCCGTGGAATGGGTTGTCCCGAGTCGGCGCGAAGGGCAGGCAGTTGACCTCCCGGAAAGCTCGCTCGCCCGCGGTCAGGCGCTCCTCGGGATCGCTGGCGGTCGTGAGCGGCAGCAGTGGTTCGGCGGCGGGCACCGGCAGGCCGCGCTCGTCGTGGATGCGGGCCCACTGCTCGTCGACGACCATGTTGAAGCGCGATGCCTTCGGCCAACCGCCATAGACCGCGAAATGCAGGACCGCTTCCTGCATTTCGACGATGCTGAGATCTCCGCTGTTGAGTGCCGCGTACACGTGGTCCCGCAACGGTCCCTCGGCGTCGGCGGCGGCCACGCACGGCAGCGTGACGAAACGTCGTTCACGCCGGGTCAATCCGGGTCGCTGCCACACGTCGGCGAAGACAAACTCGAGCATCGTGGCCGTCGTTGCGGAGATATCCGCGGGCGCCGGAACGGTCATCACATCGGCGAACGCCTGTCGGCAGCGGTCGAGGGGGCTGGTTTTCATGGGTGTCCTTCGTCGAGGTGTCGGTCAGCGCAGCGTCACGCCGGCGTCGACCTTGAGTTCCAGGCCGGTGACGTAACGGGACTCGTCGGAGACCAGGTACAGCACCGCATTGCTGATGTCGATGGCTTCGGCCATCACGATGGGCATGGCATTGAGGAAGATGGGGACGAGATCCGGTCTGCCCTCGGCCAGCACGCCGTGCAGCGACTCGGGTCGCATCCCGGTCTCGACGCCAGTCGGGTGAACGGTGTTGACCCGGATGTTGTGCACGGCCAGTTCGTTGGCCAGCGCGCGACTGAGTCCCACCACCCCGTGCTTGGAGGCCGTGTACGGCGTATGCAGCGGAGTGCCTTTGACGCCTGCCGCCGAACTGATGTTGACCAGGCTCCCGCCGTGCTCCACCAGGTGTGGGATGGCGGCGGCGCACGTGTTCCACGTGCCGATCAGGTTGACGTCGACAACGGTGCGCCACTGCGCTGAGGTCGTGGTGTCCCACGTGCCCACCGTCAACACGCCCGCGTTGGCGACCGAGGCGTCCAGTCCGCCGAGTTGACGCACCCCGTCGTCGACTGCCGCGGACATCGACTCGGCGTCCCGGACATCCACGACGTGGGTGATCGCGCGTCGGCCCTGGGCGGCCACCAGGCGGGCCGTCTCGTCGAGGTCTTCCCTTGTGGCAAGCGGATATTCGAGTTCGGCAAGCGATTCGCAGATATCCACCAGGATGAGGTCGGCGCCCTCTTCGGCCAACCGGACGGCATGGCTGCGGCCCATCCCTCGTGCTGCACCGGTCACCAGCACCCGTTTTCCGGTGATTCGCCCGCTCACAGCTTGTTGCAGAATCCGGCGTCGACGGGGAAGGTCACGCCGGTCACGTACTTCGCGGCGTCGGAGACCAGGTAGGCGATGGCCGCGCTGATGTCCTCGGGTTCGAGGAGGTCGACCGGCATGGGGTTCTTCAGGTGCGGGCCTCCGTCGGGATAGGCCTCCAGGAACGCCGTCATGGCGGGGTTGACGGCCATCATGGTGTTGACCGCCGTCGGGTGCACGGTGTTCACCCGGATGCTGTATGGCGCAAGGGCATTGGCCAAGGCACGCATGAGGCCGACGATCCCGTGTTTGGAGGCCGCGTAACCCAGTCCGCCGCCCTGCATGCCGCCGAATCCGCGCAGTCCCGCGGTCGAACTGGTGAAGATTATCGATCCGCCGCGCGCACCGGCGATCAGGTGGGGGATCGCGGCCTTGGCCGCGTGGAACGACCCGGAGAGGTTGACGTCGACGACGTCGTTCCACATGTCGAGTTCCTCGAGGATGTCGATCTCGCGGAACGCCGTCGGCGCGATGCCGGCGTTGGCGCAGACGATGTCGAGGCGACCGAAGTGTTCGACGCCGGAGTCCATGGCGTCCTTGACCGCGTGGAAGTCGCGGACATCGGTCACCGATCCGAGCATCTTCGAGCCCGCGGCCTCGACCAGTGCGACGGTCTCGTCGAGTTCGTCCCGTGTCGCCATGGGGTAGCCGTTGGAGGCGATGTCGGCGCAGATGTCGACACCGATGATGGCCGCGCCTTCGGAGGCGAGGCGGACCGCGTGACTGCGACCCTGTCCTCGCGCGACTCCGGTGATGAACGCGACCCTGCCGTCGAGAGAACCCATGAAACCTCGCTTCGATGCGCGGGCGAAATGTGGAGTAACCGTGTTACTGCGCGTACTGTAACCGAGTTACTCGACGGCGACAAGGGGTGATCAGTGGTGGCCGACGCCGGCGACGGCAACCGGAGCGAGGACCGGATTCTGGCCGTCGTCATGGAGATGCTGGAGACCGAGGGTTACGACGCCGTGCAACTGCGCGAGGTCGCGCGGCGGGCCCGCAGTTCGCTGGCGACCATCTACAAGCGGTACGCGACCCGCGACGAACTGATCCTCGCGGCGCTGCAGGCCTGGACGCAGCGGCATCGCTACTCGAATATCACCCCGCTGCCGAAACAACCGGGCGCCTCGCTCTACGAGGGCCTGATGGAACTCTTCCGCACGATCTTCGAACCCTGGGAACGTCACCCCGGGATGCTGACCGCGTACTTCCGTGCCAGGTCGTCGCCGAACGGTCAGCAGCTGTTCCGCTTCGGCTTGGACTTCGTGGCACCCACGGGTCGGGAGATCCTCGACGGGGTCGACGTGGCGTTCGCCGCCGACCTCAACGACGTCGTCACCAGCGTGGTCTACGGCCTGCTGGGACGATTCGTGGCCGGCGAGATCGCCGTCACGGACATCCTGCCCGCGCTCGACCGCACGGTGTACTGGATGACCCGCGGCTACGAGGCGCCCGGAACGCCCTGAGGAGACGGCAGCGGGCCGGTCAGGGTCGCGGGCCGGCACCACAGCGCGACGGCAATGCACAGCGCGGCCGCGACGGCGAAGGCCGCGTAGACGCCGACGGCATCCGCCGTCCCGCCGAGCACCACGGCCGCGATCGGCCGCGAACCGAGGAAGCCGACGAGCCACAGAGCCATGATCCGGCCACGCAACTCCTCGGGCGCGCGTTCCTGGACCACCGTGCTCAGCCCCGTCATGGCCCAGCCGAAGCCCAGGCCGGCGAGTGCGAATCCCGTGACGGCGACCGCAGGCACTGACGCGGCCGCGAGCACTGCGCACCCCGCGCCGAGGCCGATGAGGCCGATTGACGACACGCGGGCCGAGACGATCCTGCCCCGCAGCAGGGCCAGAATGCCCATGCCGACTGCCGCGCCGACACCGAACACCGCCGACAACGTCCCGACCAGGCTGGGGCCGCCCCCGAGTGCGTCGGCGATCGACGGAGTCAGCGTGATCGAGGAGTCGGACGCCACACCGACCGTCGTCACCGCCAGCAGAGCCAGCAGCAGGGGGCGGTCCCGCATGACGTACCGGACCGCGACCCGCACCCGGTAGTCCGCGCCCTCGCGCAGCGGACGCGGGGCCGGGAATTGCACCGCGATCAGCAGGAGGGCGAACAGCAGATGCAGGCCCGTGCTGACCGCGAAGGCCACCGCAGGCCCGAGGTGCGCCGCGAGGTAGGCCCCTGCCGCGGGACCGATGATGCGTCCGATGGTCATCGGCATGCTGTTCAGTGCCATTGCGGTGGACAGTTCACCGGGGCGAATGAGGTTCGGCACGATCGACTGCATGGCCGGTCCGCCGACGACGAAGCCGAGTCCCACCAGCAGTGAACCCAGCAGCACGGGAATGGCAGCAGTCATGCCCTGCATCGCGGGGGACACGAAGAACCATGTCGCGGTGGAACCCGACCCGGCGACGCACAGGAGTCTGCCGAGCAGGATCTGGCGAGCCGGGTTCCCGGTGTCAGCCCATTTGCCGCTCGTCGGGGTCAGGATCAACTGAGGGCCGAACTGCATGACGCCGACGAGACCCACCATCAGGGCCGACTGGGTCGCGTCGTACATCACGATCGCCGCGACGATGCTGTGTGTCCACACCGCCACGACGGAGAACACCTTGCCCCAGAACAGCACGCCGAACACTGGGTCGAACATCAGCCCCGCCGCGTTGCGTGGCTGCGTTCGACCCAGCCCGTGCTTCTTGTCGGCCGTCATCCGCGAACCCTTCCCAGGGCGGATTCGCGGCGGCGGACGTACCGCGGAGGGATCACCGAATATGCATAGCACATCAATATTTATCGGCCACCTGGTGTTCGCTGGCCGGGCGCTGGCCTGCGCGTTGTGATAGACAACCGCTGTGTCCGCAATGGCCCGTGCAGCCCGCTTTTAGCCCATGCCCGACGACCGCGTGCTGGTCCCGGGCCACACCTGCTGGCGGGTCGAGCGCGCTGAGCGGTTCGCCCACATCGTCGACGGCGCCGACTACTTTCGGCACGTCAAGGCCGCCCTGCTGCGGGCACGTCGGCGCATCATCCTGATCGGCTGGGATTTCGACTCCCGCACCACACTCGAACGCGGGGATCGCACGCTGGCGGGTCCGAACCAACTTGGGGCGCTCCTGTACTGGCTGCTCTGGAAGCGGGCAGCACTCGATGTCCACGTCCTGAAGTCGAACCTGCGCCTGCTGCCGGCCTTCGGCGATCTCTGGTACGGCCTGACCCCAGTTGGTCTGGTGAACCGCCTCAGCAGCAGCCGAATGCACCTCGCGGTCGACGGCGCGCACCCCACCGGCGCCGTGCACCACCAGAAGATCGTCGTCGTCGACGACGCCGTGGCGTTCTGCGGTGGGATCGATATGACCCTGGATCGCTGGGACACCACGGCCCACGCCGATGCCGGCCGTGACCGTCGGACGCTGGGGCGCGGCTACGGTCCGCGCCACGAAGTCGCCGTCGCCGTCGATGGCGCCGCGGCGAGGGCGTTGGCAGAGATCGCGCGGGACCGCTGGCGCACCGCCACAGGCCAGGCCCTCGCCCCGCTCGAGGTCGCGCACTCCACGTGGCCCCGCGGGCTGGACCCCGACCTGCGGGCCGTCGAGGTCGGGATGGCGCGCACCATGCCACGGCTCGAGCCACAGCGCGAGATCCGCGAGATCGAGGCCCTGAATCTCGCCGCGATTGCCGCGGCCCGGCAGGTCATCTACCTGGAGAACCAGTACCTCGCGTCGCGCACCGTCGTCGACGCCCTCGCCGCGCGACTGGCCGAACCACACGGGCCTGAGGTCGTGATCGTGATCCCGCGCAGATCGGAGAGCCGTCTCGAACAGGCGTCGATGGACAGCGCGCGCCAACGTCTGCTGCACCGGTTGTGGGAGGCCGACGCCCACAGTCGGTTGGGGGTGTATTGGCCCGTGACCGACGGGGGAACGCCGATTTACGTGCACTCCAAGGTCCTGGTGATCGACGACGTGCTGCTGAGGGTCGGGTCCTCCAACCTCAACAACCGCTCCATGGGGTTCGACAGCGAGTGCGATGTGGCCATCGAGGCCGCGCACGACAGCTCGGCCGGCGAGGACGTCCGCACCGTCGTCAGGTCGGTGCGGCGCGGACTCGTCTGCGAGCACCTCGGCGTCACAGTCGACGAGTTCGAGCAGCGGGTGCGGGAAGGTGCGTCGTTCCTGCGGGCTATCGAGGACCTCCGCGGCGAGGGCCGGACGCTGCGACCGTTCACCGAGGACATCGTGGCCGGCGAGGCCAGTCCGCTAGCCGAGAACGAACTGATGGACCCCGATCGGGTACCGCGGTCGCTGACGTCGGCGTTGCGCCGCCTCATCACCGGCCTGACCCGCTGACGGGTCAGGATGCCTGGCCACGGGCCTGCGGCGCGTGGTTGACGATGCCGCGACCGGTGCTGCGGAAAAGGACCCGGGCAGCGATCGCCACCGCATGATCGGCGAACCGCTCATAGAACCGGCCGAGCAGGACCAGATCGACGGCGGCCGCCACCCCGTGATGCCAGTGCGGGGACATCACGATCGCGAACAGGCCGCGGTTCATGTTGTCCATCGCTTCGTCGTCGTCGCGGATGCGGCTGGCTCGAACAGGATCTCCGTCCTTGATGACCGCGGCGGCGTCCTCAGCGAGGTCGGTCGCCAGGTTGCCCATCTCGGCCAACTGTCCGACCACCTCATGAGGGAGGACGGGGGTGGGGTGGAGTCGTCGCACCGTGCGGGCGACGTGGGCTGCGAGTCCGCCCATCCGGTCGGCGTCCGACGCGATGTGTACGGCCGCCACGACCGCGCGAAGGTCGCTGGCCACGGGGGCCTGCAGGGCGAGCAGTGCAAGCGCATTGTGTTCGACGGTGCGCCGCATCTGGGACAGTTCGTCGAGGGTGGACAGCGCCTGTTCTGCGGCGTCCACGTCCACCGCCACCAGCCCCTCGGTGGCGGAATGCATTGCCGCACCCGCCGTGTGGCACATCAGTGCCAGGTCCGTGTTGAGTGCGTCCAACTGTCGATGAAATTCAGAGCGCACCGCGCTTCTCCTGTCCTGCCTGGGTGGCGGCCACACGCAGTGATCAGCGCCACAACAGGCAGATACCCATAAACCTGCTGCTTATATGCCTTGACGTCAAGTGGGTTTCGCGCGCGCCGGTGTGGGGACCCGCGCTGACCTGTGGATGTGCCAGGTGGGTGTCTGGCCCAGTAGACTCGCGGCTGCCGGCGGAACCGGTGCGCCGCTCAATGACGTTGTGGCGCCGACCAGTTCAGGTGCGCGCGACTCGATCTCGCGCTTGAGGCGTTCCGGCGCCCGCTCTGAGGTGATGAACCCTTTGAGTTCTGCTGCGCGAAACGTGTGACGACGACGCCCCAAAGGACTGCAGTTTGCTCCCCGAGCCCCCACGACTCACCTCCCCGCTGCACCGCCGAAACTTTCTGAAACTGCCCCTGCTGTTGGCGCCCGCAGTGGTGCTGTCTCGGCTTGGCGTGGCCTCCGCCGCGCCAGGACGCTGGTCCCCGGAACGGGCACGTCGCTGGTACGACGGGCAGGGCTGGCTGGTCGGCACAAACTTCATCACGTCCACTGCGGTCAACCAGCTGGAGATGTTCCAGCCGGCCACCTACGACGCGCTGCGCATCGACCGAGAACTTCGATGGGCGCGGCTGGCGGGACTCAACACCGTGCGGGTCTTCCTGCACGACCAGCTGTGGGCGCAGGATCGCGCCGGTTTTCAGCGCCGACTGGCGCAGTTCGTGACGATCGCGGCGCGGCACCGGATCAAGCCGATGTTCGTGCTGTTCGACTCGTGCTGGGATCCCGCGCCGAAACTGGGCAGGCAGCGGGCACCCCGGCCCGGCGTGCACAACTCGGGTTGGGTGCAGAGTCCGGGTGCCGAACGACTAGGCGACCGCCGGCAGCGCCTCCTGCTGTGTGACTACGTCATGGGGGTGCTGGCCCAGTTCCGTGACGATGATCGGGTGCTGGCGTGGGACCTGTGGAACGAGCCCGACAACCCCGCACCGCAGTACAAGCGGTATGAACGGCCGGACAAGGAGAAGCTGGTCGCCGACCTGCTTCCCCAGGTGTTCCGCTGGGCGCGGGACGTCGCCCCGTCCCAGCCGCTGACCAGCGGAGTCTGGGAGGGCAACTGGTCGGATCCGGCCCGCCGCACGGCGGCCTCCGCCATTCAGCTCGCTGAATCCGACGTGATCTCGTTTCACAGCTATGCCGGGCCGGTGGGCTTCGAGAAGCGCATCGCCGAACTCACACCGCTGGGGCGGCCGATCCTGTGCACGGAGTTCCTGGCCCGAAGCCTCGGCAGCACCGTCGAGGGCATCCTTCCGATCGCCAAGCGGCGCGGTGTCGGTGCGTACGCGTGGGGACTCGTGGCGGGCAAGACCCAGACCAATCTGCCGTGGGACTCGTGGCGGCGGCCGTACCCGAAGCCGCCGAAGACGTGGTTCCACGACCTCTTGAATCCTGACGGCACCGCCTACCGGCCGCGCGAGATCGAGCTGATTCAGAAGCTGACGCAGACCCACACGGGGTGAATGGGGTGGCATCATCGGTGGGCGTGACGTCGCTGGAGCGGCCGATGCCGCCGCTGAACGCTGATGAACGCACGACGCTGGAGAATTGGCTCGACTTCTATCGGGTGACGTTGGCGTCCAAATGCGAGGGCCTCGATGACGAGCAGTTGCGCGCTGCGTCGGTGCCGCCGTCGGCGCTGACCCTGCTGGGCTTGGTGCAGCACGCCGCGGAGGTGGAGCGGAATTGGTTTCGCCGGGTGCTCACCGGCGAGGATGCGCCACCGATTTTCGGACCACGAGATCATCCCGAGGGCCACGAAGGCGGTTTCGACGTGACGCCGCAGTCGTCATACCGAGTCGCCGCGCAGATCTGGCAGGACGAGATCGGACATGCTCGCACCAACTGCGCGTCGCGTTCGCTCGACGACACCAGCCCGTTCGTCGGTGGCGAGGTCAGCCTGCGCTGGATCTACACCCACATGATCGCCGAGTATGCCCGCCACTGCGGGCATGCCGACCTGATCCGTGAACGCATCGACGGGGCCGCCGGCGTCTGACGGCAGGTTGGGTGTGTGTGGTGACTGAAGAACCGTGGTGAGCGCTCACCGGTGCAATCGGAAGTTCAGGCCGGTGATCGCCGATGATTCACCGGCATGACAACAGCCCCAAGGGAATAAGCCGAAACTGGCCGGCTGGTCCCAGTGACGTTTCCGCCGCGTGAAGCGGCTCTGCTCGATACGTGCCGTTAAAAACTCCATGTGTAGGGTTTTGGCATCCGAGGGGTCGGCTCGCCCTCTCGCACGCGTCATCGTCGCCAGCGCATCCACCGCAGGCATCCCCGCCGGCCAAGCGAAGGAGTCAGAGCATGAGCCTGGACACCGCCACCGCCAACGACGTGCCATTTCTCGACCTGTCGGACCCCAATTTCTCCATGGACTCCGCGGAGGCCCGCGCTGCGCGAGCGCAGAGTTGGTATGCCCGCACGCCCTACGGGTTGGCCGTGCTGCGCTATGAGGAGATGTCGAAGCTGCTGAAGAACCGCAAACTGCGGCAGGGCAGCTACGCCTGGCCCGAGAAGAACGGGGTCACCGACGGCCTGTTCCACCAGTTCTGGCGCACCGCGGTGATCAATTACGAAGGTCCCGACCACGCGCGGCTGCGCCGACTGCACAACCCGGGGTTCTCGCCGCGACTCATCGACGGTCTGGTGCCCCGATTCCAGGCCTTGGCCAACGAACTGATCGACGCGTTCATCGACCGCGGCGAATGCGATTTCGTCGCAGAGTTCGCCGAACCCTATGCGGCGCGGGTCATCTCGATCCTGCTGGGCATCCCGGAGTCCGAATGGAAGACGATCGCCAGCTGGTCCTCAGCGGTCGGCCTGGCACTGACCGTCACCATCCGGGACGACCTCGACGAGATCGAGAAGGCATTGGCCGGCCTCTACGGCTACGCCGACGATCTGATCGCCGACCGCACCGCCAACCCCGGAGACGACTTCACCACCAAACTGGTCCAGGCCGCGCGGGACGAATCCACCATCACCCACGACGAACTGCGCACCGCGCTGGCCCACGCGATCTTCGCCGGCATGGACACCACTCGCAACCAGCTCAGCCTTGCGTTGACCACCTTCATCGACCACCCGGACCAGTGGAAGCTGTTGGCCCAGCGGCCCGAACTCGGCCGTGCGGCGGTCGAAGAGGTCATGCGCGTCGCTCCCACGGTCACCTGGGTGACCCGTGAGGCGCTGGAGGACTTCGAGTTCCAGGGCGTGCACATCGCCAAGGGCACGACAGTCCACCTGCTGAACGGACTGGCGGGAACCGATGACACCGACGGCGCCGAGGTTTCCTTCGACATCACCGCCGAACGGCGTCCCCAGCTCGGGTTCGGCGGCGGGATGCACCACTGTCTCGGCCACTTCGTGGCACGCAGCGACATGAGTGAAGCCCTTCACCTGCTCGCCCAGCGACTCACCTCACCGCGACGCCTCCCCGGCGATCGGTGGCTGCCCGACAGCGGCAACACCGGCCCGTCGGTGCTGCCCATCGCATTCACCCCCGGAGCCTGCGCTGGATCCACCCCGACATGATCGTCGAGTCATGCCCGCGATTGCGGGCATGCCGATGTGATCGGTGAACGTCTCGATACAGCGGGCAGCCCCGACAGTGATGTGCGGCTCGCGCCAATGTCGTCAGTGACCTGGTGCGCGGGACGAAATCCTGTGCCCCCTGCGTCGTCATCCGGATCGACCTCTTCCTGCACCGCGCCCCGACACGTTCTCGGTTACCCCGGCGCGGGGCAAGAGGAACCGCCATGTTTGCGCCGGTGACCGGGCGGGCACGCAGGTCAGGAGACAAGGCGAGGAGGTCACCGATGAGTACGACATCACACTCGACGCAGGCGCCGACGGCTTCGACGGCGGAACTGCTCACGCAGTTGTCATTGCAGACATCGAGGCTCGTCCGGGACGAGATAAGGCTGGCGCAGAAGGAACTGCAGCAGTCGGCACGTCACGCCGGAATGGGGGCGGGCCTGCTCGGAGTCGCCGGTGTGGTCGCGGTCCTGGGGGCGGCCGCGCTGGTTGCCGCGGCGATTGCAGCCCTGTCCCTCCTGCTGCCGGTGTGGGCTGCGGCCACGATCGTCGCGGTCATCCTGTTCATCGTCGCGGCTGTGATGGCCGCAGTCAGCCGCAAGCAGGTCGAGCAGGTGCCGCCGCCGGCGGCGGAGTCGATCGACAGCATCAAGCGGGATATCGATGAGATCAAGGAAGCGCGCCGATGAACCCCAACCCTGAACCCGGACCGTCCGCAGACATGGACGAACTTCGTGCCGACATCGATGCGACCCGTCAACAGTTGGGCGAGACCGTCAGCGCGCTGTCGGACAAACTCGACGTCAAAGGCCGGGTGGAACAGAAAGCCGCCGAGACCAAGGCTGACATCGCACACCGCACCGCGGAACTGAGCGATACCGTGCGGAGGCGGCCTGCGATTCCGGTGGGCGCCGTCGTCGCGGTGGCCGCTCTTGTCGGCGCCGTCATCTGGCTCCGACGACGTCGTTGAAGTCAGGCCGGCAGGTCGACGGCGCGTTCGGTGCCGCCGACGTAGACGATTCCCGACGGGCTTGTCGCCGACGTCGTCTGGGCGATGACGGACGCGAGGCTGCGGTGGATGCTGCGGCTTCCAAGGGTGGCGAGCGCAGGAGCGCGCCTGACGGCTGACCGCGTGGCCTGCCGAAGGTCGCCGGAGACCACGGTGAAGTGCACACCCCGCCGGTCAAACTCGGGCTTCATCGCGTACAGCGTGGTTTCACCGGCCCGCTTGCTCGCCGCGACCGCGGCGTACCCCATCGGCACGGCTTTGTGCGGATAGAAGTGGGCCTGGTGGCTGGTGACGAACACAATGTGGGCGCCGGCAGGCATGAGCGGCAGCGCCAGACGCGCGAGACGACGCTGCGCCTCCCGATTGCTGCGCATCGCGCCCGCCACACCCGTATCGGCGTCCGGCAGGCTCGAAGCGTTCAGAATCAGAGCGTCGAGCCGTCCGAACCGATGGGCGATCTCGTCGAGCATTCCCGCTGCGGCGGCTTCGTCGGCGATGTCGGCCGCAAATGTCGAGGCCTGGCCTCCGGCGGACCTGATCTGGGCGGCGACCAGGTCTGCGTCGGCGTGGTCGGACCGGCAGTGCACGATCACGTGGGTCCCGGGGCGGGCGAACTGCTCCGCGACCTCGGCGCCGATGCCTCGCGAGGCTCCGGTGACCAGAACGATCCGGGTTCTGCCGTTCGGTTCCATGGGTTCCTCCCGTCGCCGCCGGTGGTTCGTGAAGCGCGGTGCGCTTACCGGCGTGTGGAGGCCACCCTACCCGGAAAATAAGAAAAATAAGGCCAAAATAAGATCACGATAAAGTCGCGTCGCGCTCTCAGGTCCTGGCCCGGTCGGCGGCCGGAAGCTTGCCCGCGACGAAATCGGCGGCCTGATCAGTCATGCCGTTGTGGGCATAGGCCGTGTGCGTTCCGTTGTCGCCGCCGGTCGGCGAGCACACCGGATCTGTGGGGATGCACAGGTCGAGGGTCTTGTCGACGTAGTGCGACCCGACGGTGATGGGTGGCGCGCCCGTGTAGATCATCTGCAGGAAGCCGGTCGACGGTTTGCCAAACAGGGTGGCCGCGGCGACGTGGTCGGACACGGAAGCCGGCATCGGACCCGTCAGGCCCGGCGGCAGGGCGAATCCTGCGGGCACCGAGTCCGCGGTGATGTAGGCGGCGACCGCCGCGCCCTGGGAGTAGCCGCCGATCACGATCTCGGTGTCCGGGCACACCGTCGCGACGTCTCGGACCTTGTTGCTGGCGTCGATCACACCGTCGGCCGCCGTGGCGAAGTCGAGCGACGCGGGATAGTTCACCGCGTAGACATCGACGGAACGCCCCGCGGTGCGGGCCCGAAGCGCGTCGACGAACGATTGTCCTGTCTCGCCGACACCGACAGGTTCAAAGGTTCCCCGGGCGAAGACCACCTGCACATCCGGACAGGGTTCGGCCTGCGCGACTGAGGCGGCCATGGTGGGAACGCCTGCGGCCGAGAAGAGCAACGTGAGAACAACGAGCCAACGATGAAAGATCCGCATCATAAATCGCCTTTGTCATCGAACCGGAAACCCCGCGGGCCATCGACGCCCCCCGGACGGACGGCATCGGTGTACCCAACGAGTCAGCGTCTGAAACCGTGCACTCGGACACCCTTGACCGGCAAGTGAGTGCTTGCCTAACGTGGGTGTGTGGGGGATGTCTTCAAGGCCTTGGCGGATCCCACTCGGCGCATCATCCTCGACGAACTGACGGAGCGAACCGGGCAGACGCTGTTCGAGATCTGTGCCCGCCTGGCCAGCAGACATGGACTCGGATCGACGCGACAGGCGGTCTCGCAGCACCTGGATGTCCTCGAGGCCGCCGGCCTGGTGGAGACCCGCCGCGAGGGCCGATACAAGTTCCACTACATCAACACCGCGCCGCTCGAGCCGATCGTTGCGCGGTGGCTGACGGGGGCGCCGGGTCGTGAACGCGAACCATGACCCCGGAAAGGGCTCATCATGAGAATCAACCTCACCAGCATCCTGGTCGATGACCAGGACAGGGCGTTGCGGTTCTACACCGACGTCCTGGGTTTCGCGCCCAAGCGCGACATCCCGATGGGTGCCCATCGGTGGATCACCGTGGTCTCCCCGCAGGTCCCAGACGGCACCGAACTCGTCCTCGAACCCGACGAGCATCCGGCCGTCAAACCGTTCAAGGCGGCACTGGTGGCCGACGGTATCCCGTTCACGTCATTCGAGGTCGACGACGTGCAGGCCGAATATGAGCGACTGAGCGCGGCCGGTGTGCGGTTCACCCAACAGCCCACCGACATGGGGCCGGTGACCACGGCCGTCTTCGACGAACACGTGCGGAAACCTCATCCAGATTGCGCATCAGGCCCAATAGGTCGGCATCACTTCGTGATTCGGCGGGCCGACTGCATCAGGGCTCGGCGGATCCGCGGTGACATGTACACCGCGAACAGGCCATTGAACACGTCCTCACGCAGCCGGGTCAGTGTCGAGGTCTTGATCTGCCACGTGTCGCCGGACTTCTCGTAGGTCTCGGTGTAGTGGCCGTACCCGCGCAGATTCACGCCGGGCCCGAAACGCACCACGTCCTCGAGCGCCCACACGCCGCGCGCGGTGGTCGCCGAGGTCAGCTCGATCTCGGGCGCGTGCACCTGGTGGACCGTGGGCTGCGCTCGCAGGCTCCGCCGGGTGAACGCGACGAACTCGTCGGCACCGTGGATCACCTTGCCGCCGGCCTTCGAGGTGTCGCTGACGAAGTCATCGGTGAACAGCGCTCGCCAGGACTGCCACTCCTTGGTGTCGAGCAGGCGGCAGTACCGGGCCTTGAGCGATTTGATCGCTTCGATCTCGAGCAGTGTCGTGACGTCGTCCATCGGATCCTCTCCCGGTGCGCAGGTCTTCAGTATCAGCGGAGGCGCCCGCAGCGTTCCGGCATGTGCGCGCTCATTCCCGGCCAGCAGTGCATGCGGCCGAGGCCGGGTGCGGTTGACGTCGGAATCTGGCCAAGGTGCCCTCGCGAGGTTCGACTGAACCTGACACAGTGTCAGGTTCACTCGACGTGATGTCAACGGTGGTCAGGGACGCGGTATCCTCCGCCAAACCGGCCGACACACCAGGAGCAGCGATGTCCGAAACCGAGATCGGGCGCCCGTCAGGCGACCGGCGCGCACCCGGTCGCGGCGAACTGCAGCGCGCACGTTTGGTGGGCGCCGTTCAGGAACTGCTGTGCGACCACTCGCTCGCCGAACTGTCGGTCCTGCAGATCACCAGGCACGCCGGCGTCACCAGGTCGGCCTTCTACTTCTACTTCGAATCCAAGTACGCGCTGCTGGCGGCGGCCATGGATCAGGTGTGGGCGCGTTTCGCGGCAGCGCGACCCCTGCTCGACGGGCTCGACCTCACCAGCGCACCGAGCGACCTGACCCGTCAGATCACGCGCGACGCGGTCGAGATCTGGCACCAGCACCACGGTCTGCTGGCCGCAGTCGTGGAGGCTCGGAGCTCCGACGCCCAGATCGCACGGCAGTGGAGCGACCTGACCACGCAGACCACGGGACAGATCTGCCAGGTCCTGAACCTGCTCCAGTCCGCGGGGAAGGTCAAGCCCGCCAGTGAAGACCTGCCCGGCCTGGTCTCGGCACTGATGGGAATGACGGTGTGGACGCTGCTTGAGCGCGGAGCGACGGCGGACGCCAGCCAGCGTGAGGAGGTCGTCGACGTGATCAGCGCGGTGTGGCTGGCCGCGGTGTGGGGAGTGCGCTGGTGACGTATCTCGGTGAACTGCGGACACATTGGCGTCCACTCGCGGCGGCCACCGCGGGCCTGAGCGTCGGGCTGAGTCTGAGTGCGTACACCAACGCCGCGATGGGTCCGCAGCTCCTGGCCGCCTTCGGCTGGGACCGCGCTGATTTCGCACTCACCGGAACCATCGCCCTGCTGACGTTCGTGTTCCTTCCGTTGTGTGGCCGGCTGACCGACCTCTTCGGCGTCCGTCGGATCGCGATCGTCGGCGTCGTCGGCCTGCCCCTGTGCTGGATCGGCTACGCACTGATGTCGGGGTCTCTCTGGCAGTACTTCGCGATCACCGCGGCCACCGTCTCTCTGGGGGTGACCACCACCCCTGCTATTTACAGCCGCATTGTCGCGGCCTGCTTCTCCCAAGCCCGAGGACTGGCACTGGCCGTGGCCATCTCCGGCCCACCGCTGCTAGGGGCCATCGGAGTCCCCGTGGTCGACGCCATCAACCGCGCTTACGGATGGCGCGCGGGATGCGTCGCCATTGCGGTGACGATCGCCGCCATCGGTGCGCTGGCGATGGCGCTCATCCCGGCCACTGATGCCAACGCCAGATCCGGTGCGCGGGAGCGCCGAGCGGCCACCGACTACCGGGCGATCGCCGGAAGCGGGGTGTTCTGGATCCTGATGACCGGTGTGCTGCTGTGCAACCTGTACCACAGCGTGACGACCAGCCAGTTGGGGATCATGCTCCGGGATTCGATGCCCGACGGACAGACGGTGGCGGTTCTGGTCTCGACCTTCGCCGTCGCGGTGATCGCCGGTCGGTTCATCTGTGGGGTGGCGCTGGACCGCCTGCCTCCGCATCTGGTTGCGGCGGTCGCGATGGCGTTGCCCGGGCTCGGTTGCGTGTTGTTGGCGTCCTCGCTGGACGGGTTCCCGGCGCTGGTGTTGGCGGTGTGCTGTCTGGGGGCGGCGTGGGGGGCCGAGGGTGACGTCATCGCCTACCTGGTGGCGCGCCGTTTCGACATGTCCGTTTACAGCACGGTGTTGAGCATCCTGTCTGCCGCGATCGGCGTCTCGTCGGCGCTCGGCGCGTTGGTGTTGAGTCGGATGCTGCACGCGACGGACAGTTTCGACGGATTCCTGGTGCTGTCGGGCATCGCGGCGTTCCTCGGCGGGGCGGCGCTGCTGCTGTTGGGTCGGCAGCCGGCTGCTGTTGCCGGACGGCTCATACGATCAGAGGCGCCGGGCCGAACGCCCGACGCCCCTGATCCTGGTGTGCCAGAACCGCGTCCGTGAGCGGGGTCATTCGCCCGTCATCAACCTCCCGCCGCGAGCCAGGTGTGCTCCTGGCCCGGTTCGGGCAGTACCCGGCCCGCTTCGATGGCGTGGTGCGCGGGGCTGTTCTGGATCACCACGAGGACCTTCTCGACTGGAACTCCGGTGACTTGTGTTGCCGCGTCGGCGATTTCACGCACCAACTGTGACGTCTCCTCATCCGGGTGGCCGGTGCGGACCCAGCCGTTGATGATCAGCGGTTGGCCGGGTTGGCCGCCGGAGAAGACGTCGGTCGGCGGAAGCTCGTTGAACACCACGTTGACGTAGTTGCCGGGCACGTGGTTGACGGCGGAGTGGATCGTGGTGATCTCGCGGGCCAGATCGGACTTGGCCTCGTTGGACAGGGTTCCCTGTGCGAGGGTGCAGGTGTAGACAGGCATGGTCTCTCTCCTTGGGACAGGGCCATCGGCGGAGCTCACGTCGAGCCCCGCCGATGAACATCGGGTCAGCCGAGGTGCGGCAGTTGCGGGATGGTGGGCACCACCAGAACGGTGGGTCCGTCGGCGGCCAGTGCGGCCTTGAACTCGTCGGCCAGCATGTCGCTGCTCTCGACGTTCACTGTGCGGCAACCGAATCCGGTGGCCAGTGACGCGATGTCGAGGCCGGGCAGCTGCAGGCCCGGGACGCCCGGGGTCTTCTCCAGTTCTGCGAACGACTTGAGGATCGCGTACTCGCCGTTGCGCAGCACCACGAAGACGATCGGGAGTTTGTGCTGTGCCGCGGTCCAGATCGCCTGGATCGAGTACTGGAACGAGCCGTCGCCGATCGTGGCCACGATGTGGCGGTCGACGCCTCGGGCCCGATCGCCCAGGGCGAGTCCCACCGCGGCGGGGACACCCCAGCCGATCCCGCCGCTGCCGGTGGCGAAGAAGCTCCCCGGGTGGGTCGTGGGCAGCCAGTTGAAGAGGTCGAGCATCGTCGACGTCGACTCCATCACCAGTGCGGCGTCATCGGGCTTGACGGTGCTCAGCGCCTCGTAGACCGCGTTCGAGGTCATGGGCGCCGTCGCGGGCAGATCGGAGTGCCGCTGCCGCACCAGCGGCGCGGGTGCCTCGCGGTCGGCCGGCGCCTCGACCAGATCGGTCAGTGCCACCAACGCCATCCCGACATCGCCGAGCAGGCTGTCGCCCACCGGCGCGACGGCCGTCAGGTGGCTGTCGGAGGTGATCTGCAGCAGGTCGGTGCCCTCCGGGAGGTACTCGCCCGCGACATACGGGTAGTAGCGGAACACCTGCGCGCCGATCGCCACGACGAGATCGTGGCCGTGCACGGTCTGTTCGACCTCGGCGATGGTCATCGGAAGCGGGCCGGCGTAGAGCGGATGGTCCTCCGGGAACGAGATCCGGTCACCGAGTGCGCTGCCGTAGACGGGTTCCCGGAGTTTCTCGGCGAACGCGATTCCCGCGTCCCACGCGCCGGTGCGGTCCACCTCGGGGCCGAGCAGCAGCAGGGGACGCTCGGCGGCATTGATCCGCTCGGCGAACTGGGCAAGCCGTGCGGCGTCGGGGGCCACGCGGTCACTCACGCTGCGCACGGTCGCCGGACCGGGGGCGGGCTTGTCCCAGTCGTCCAACGGGATGGACAGGAACACCGGGCCCATCGGGGGCTGCGTGGCGATCGCGTAGGCCTGCATGAACGCCGCCGGGACGTCTTCGGCACGGGCCGGTTCATAGGACCACTTCACCCACGGCTTGGGCAGGGTCGTCGCGTCGGGATTGTTGAGGTATGGGTCGATCAGCGACATCTCACGCGTCTGCTGTCCCGCGGTGACGATCAACGGAGTGTTCGCGCGGTAGGCGGCCACCAGGCTGCCCATCGCGTTGCCGGTGCCCGCCGCGGTGTGCAGGTTCACCAACGCGGGCTTGCCGGTTGCCTGCGAGAATCCGTCGGCCATCGCGAGTGCCGAGGCCTCCTGGAGGGCCAACACGTAGGTGAAGTCTTCGGGAAAGTCCTGCAGGAAGGTCTGCTCGGTCGAACCCGGGTTGCCGAAAAAGGTTGTCACTCCCAGTGTTCGGAGCAGATCGTAGGTCACTTCGTGAACGGTCTTCTGATCGGCCATCGGTCTCACCTGTCTTGTCGAAGGAATTGAATTCGACTGCCGAGTCGTTGTGTTCGACAGCTGTGAAAACCATCCCTTGACGTGACCGCCGGGACATCGACGCTGGCGGGCAAGACTGCAGGTGGCTGGCCGCCACCGTGCGGGTACCGCTACCCGGTAGGCGGGTGCTCCCCGGCGAGTTCGGCGAGCACCTCCGCGGTGGGGGCTCGGCGGGCCTCCCGGTACCCGACCCCAGCCCACAGATGCACCAGATCGGCCTCACCCGCCGCCGCGGCGGCCTTGCGCAGCGGGCTGGTCAGGTGGTGGATCGCCGGATATCCCAGCGGTGCCGACGGTTCGAAGGTGTCGATGAACGAGTTGCGCAGCCCTCGTGCGGGCCGACCCGTGAACGCGCGGGTGAGCACCGTCGTCGTCCGGGCCGGATCGGTCAGGGCCTGCTGATGTGTGGCGGAGGCGCCGCTCTCGTCGGCGAGCAGAAGTGCGGTGCCCACCGCGACCGCGTCGGCACCCGCGTCGAGTGCCGCGACGACCTGGTCAGGGCCAGCGATCCCGCCGGCCGCGATGACGGGCAGCCGGATCGCATCGGTGATCTGTCGGACGAGGTCGGTGAGCGCAACGGGCGGCGGCATCCGATCCGGTGTGAACGTGCCGGAATGACCTCCGGCGGTGCTGGCCTGCACGGCGAGCATGTCGACTCCGGCCGCGGCGGCCATCTCGGCTTCAACCAGGGAGGTGACGGTCTGGACGACCGCTGTCCCCGCGCGACGCAGATCCCCGATGACCTGGCTGGTGGGCAGGCCGAACGTGAAACTGACGATCGGGACGGGATCGCGGCGCAGCAGGTCGATCTTGGCGTCGAAGGCATCGTCGTCATTGATCGGGTCGGCGGGCAGCGCAACCCCCAACCTGTCGGCATCCGGTTGCAGTGCCGCACGGTATCGGCGGTATTCCTCGAGGTCGACCGGGACGGGATTGGGAGCGAAGACGTTGACCCCGAACGGAACTGAGGCGGCACGAACAACCGAGATCTGGTCCGCCAGCGCCTCAGCCGTCCGGTAACCGGCGGGAACGAACCCGATGCTGCCCGCGCGTGCGGCCGCGATCACCATTTCCGGTGTGGACGCCCCGCCCGCCATCGGGGCGGCGATCACCGGGATGCGCAGGTTGAGGTTCATGCCGCTGTCGAGCGTACCCACGTCAGCCGCACCGCGCGGGTGTCTGGCTAGGTCATCGGCCCGGGCCGTTGGGCCACTTGAGCAGCGATCCGGCATCGACCCGGATCTGCTGGCCCGTGATGTACCGGCTCTCGTCGCTGGCCAGGAAGACACCCAGGTTGGCCGAGTCCTCGGGTTCGATGTAGGGGATCGGCATGGCCTGGAAGATGGTGAACAGCGGTTCGGCGTCCTCGCGGGTGGCCTGCTTGCCCTCGGCGGTGAGATCGGGTCGGAACACGCTGTACATGCCGTCGTTCTGCAGCAGGCTGGTGTTGCAGTTGGTCGGGTGGATGGCGTTGACCCGGATCATCCGCGGCGCCAGATGCAGGCACATCTCCTCGACGTACTCCATGACGATGCGCTTGCTCCAGCCGTAACCCGGACCTCCAGGACCCATGTTGGGGTTGTCCGTGGTGCCCCGAATCATGCCCGCGGTCGATCCCGTCACGATGATGGACGCGCCGGCGGGCAGGTGGGGGACCGTCACGGCGAAGGTGTTCATCACGCCCACCAGGTCGACGTCGCTGGCGTCGACGAACTGCATCGGGTCGGGTTTACCCATGGCCATCGGCAGGATTCCGGCGTTTGCGACCACGATGTCGATCTTGCCGAGGTCGGCGAGGCCGGCCTCGACGGCTTCCCGCAGTTCGTGGCGTTCCCGGACGTCGGCCACCCGCGCGACGACGCGGCGGCCCAGTTCCTTCACCGCGCGTTCGGTTTCGGCGAGATCATCCGGTGTGGCAAGGGGATACGGGTTGGACTCGATCTGCCTGCAGATATCGACGGCGATGATGTCGGCACCTTCTCTGGCCATCGCGACCGCGTGGGCGCGGCCCTGACCGCGGGCCACGCCGGTGATGAATGCGACCTTGCCCCCTGCTGCCTATGGTCGGGAGGTGACGATCACCTACACCGAGGGGCTTCGGGAGCAGATCAAGACCCATCTGGCGCGGCATGAGCGGCGCGTGGTCTCCGACCCCAGCAAGCGGCACGCGGCGGTGGCCGTGGTGCTGGTCGACTCCGAGGTCGGGGAGGACCGCGTTGATCCGGCCCCAGTCGAGGACTGGGTCGCCGGGCGGATGCCAGACTCCAACCTCGACGGCCGCATGATCGACGTGTCGGGCGGTGCAGCATTTCTTCTGTGCCGCAGAACGTCTCGACTCACTTCGCATCCCGCGCAATGGGCGCTGCCGGGTGGCCGACTGGACCCGGGGGAGTCAGTGGTGGATGCCGCACTGCGCGAGTTGGACGAGGAGGTCGGCGTTCGGTTGGCCGATTCGGCCGTTCTGGGGATGCTCGACGACTATCCGACTCGGTCTGGGTATGTCATCACGCCGGTCGTGGTCTGGGGCGGTGGGCGCCTGGATCTGCAGCCGTCCCCCGACGAGGTCGTGGCGGTCTATCGGGTGGGGCTGCATCAACTGCAGCGCGAAGACTCTCCGCGGTTCATCGAGATCCCGGAGAGCCCGCGCCCCGTGGTGCAGATCCCCTTGGGCAATGATCTGATCCACGCTCCGACTGGTGCGGTCCTGCTGCAGCTGAGGTGGTTGGGGCTGGAGGGGCGTACCGATCCGGTGGACCACTTGGAACAACCGGTCTTCGCCTGGCGCTGACAGCACGGTTTCTCGCCTGGTCTCAATTTTTCTTTTCGCGGCGGATTGCCTGCTCACCAAGTGTTTCGCGCGTCCGATCGCGCTCGATTCCCCTCCGGCTGATAACGCCGAGGGGGCCGGGATCCGACATACACATCGGGGGGTCAAGGTGTTGCATTGCCGTCCAGTACAGAGACGGTGCGACCGTCCGACATGACGGCGGTCGAGCAATTTCCTAAACCAAGACGCCGCGCGTCACCAAACAAGGGTGAGCGTCGCGGTGCTACAAGGCGAAGGAGAGACCATGAATCTCAAGAAAATCGCAGTGACCACCACAATGGCGGGCGCGCTGGGATTCGGTGCGGTGGGTTTGGGAACAGGCCTCGCACACGCCGATCCCGTTGCGCCGCCCCCGCCGCCGATTCCCGGTGTGAATGTGCCGGGTGTGAAGGTTCCTGATGTGAACCTGCCGGGTGTGAACGTTCCCGACGTGAACCTGCCGGGTGTGAACGTTCCTGATGTGAATGTGCCGGGTGTGAACGTTCCCGACGTGAACCTGCCGGGCGTGAACGTTCCTGATGTCAACGTTCCCGACGTGAATCTTCCGGACGTCAATGTCCCTGCCGTGAACCTGCCCGATGTGGACGTGCCCGTCGTGAGGTTCCCGGGACTGGGTGACCTCTTCCGATTGCCGGTCGACGCACACATCCCGCCCGGGCAGTTGAAGAATGCACCGTTCATCAACGGCGTTGCCAACCCCTTCTTCGGAATCCCGCCCGGGCAGCTGAAGAAGATGCCCACGGTGAACGGCTTCGTCAACCCGTTCTTCGATGAGGCCCCGGGTCACTGGGTCATTCCGGAGGCCTGACCTGTGGCGATGGCCGTCCCGCCACTCAAGCGGGGCGGCCATCCCTCCGCCTGAGGTGTAACGAGCGCCCGCCACCGCCGCGATTCACCTCCTGAGGCGGCTGCCGGGTCAAGGGCGGCCGGCGGGAAGGACACCTGTGGAGGGAACTGTGGTGGCGAGGCGATTCAGGGCGGCTGCGTTGGCTGCGGCCGTCGCTGTGGGCGTGTGGACCTGCGGCACCGCGACGGCAGCCCCCACCGACCCCTCGTGTGCCGACTTCCACTGGATCGGCGCGGCGGGTTCCGGCCAGCGTGACGGTGCGAAGCTGGCCGTCAACGACGGTATGGGAGATGTGGTCTACCAGACCTATCAGCAGGTGCGGATGACCGTGGTGGCAAGCGGCCGAACCATCACGGCCGAGGCGGTGCGGTATCCCGCGGCTCCGGTGCCGTTGGAAGGCGGAATCGGCGGCTGGCTGGATTTCCTGGGCAGCGTCGATGAGGGCACGGATGCCACCGCGGAACAGTTCGAGGCCTTCACTGAGCGCTGCCCTGACACGTTGGTGGTGCTCGCGGGGTATTCGCAGGGCGCCATGATCGTCCACCGCAACCTGTACGACATCGCCGACCACCCGCAGCTTGCGGCGGCCCTGCTGATCGCCGACGGTGACCGCCTGCCCGGCGACACGACCATCAAGATGGGGTCGACGGCTTACTCGCCAGGACTGGGCAAGGGCGTGGCGCAGGAACACTCCTTCCTGGCCTCCACCAACACTTCGCCCCTACCGCCCGCGGTGGGTGCGCGCACCATCAGCGTGTGCGATGTGGGCGACCCAGTGTGCGACTACGACCCCGACAGCGACGAAGTGTCGCCCGCCAGCGTCGAGGTCCACACCGCCTATGCACCGGCGGCCAGCGGCGCACACGCGTGGGGAGCCCCACTGCTCAGCCTGTTGGCGCGGGCCGAGGCGCAGACACCCGCGCGGCCTGTCGCCTGACCTTCCCGAGCCTCACCCAATCCTGGTGAGCGTGAACGGAATCCGGATCTCAAGATTCCGGTTGACCCCGCATGCGCCACTGGGGCCCAGTGTCGTGTTCCAACCGGAGAGCCGGTCCAGCCCGTCGGAGGCGTCCCCGCGCCTGGCCCAGAAGGTGAAGGTCTGCTGGCCGTCGGCGAAGGTGCCGTCCGGACACGGTATCCACTGTGGCACAGTGCGCTTCGCGCTCCACTTCAAGCTGCGGAGAATCAGGTCGGCCGTCCAGCACTGATCGCTGGTGATCGTGCCGGTGCAGTCCTGGAAGGTCGTGCACTCACGGTTTCGGCCCAGCGAAGACGAGGTCCTCTCAGGACTTGGGTGCCCCGGCGGAGTTGAGATCGTTCTGTTCGAAGACGGTGCCGTCGGGGCCGGCGACGCGCCCGGTGGTGGGGTCGTACATCGCGACTCCGGCCTCGGGGACTGGGTTCGGTGGGAGCGCCGACGCCGCGGCCGGGTCGGGCGGTGCCGCGGGCGGCCGCGGAGTGCCTTCGATGGGACCGAAGATGCGTTCATGTCCCGGCACCTGCCGGTCTGGTGGACTGCCCTGAGCGATCAGATTCGGGTCGAACGGGTACGGTCCCGTCGCGTGCTGACGGGTGAACGTGCGCGAACACATCGCGTTCATCCGCGGGGCGCACTCATGCCCCGGCGCGCCGCTGGCCCGCACTGAGGGCCGGATCTCACTGAACCGAATCCTGGACCGGATGAAGGACATCCGGGTGTCGGACACCCATCACGGGAAACCGGGTTCGCGCAGTTACACCTATGAGCCGACGTTCATCATGCGTGGACTCAACGAGCTGCACATCGAGTTCAACGCCCTGTAGCCGGCGCTCGTCAGTGCGACGCCTTCTTCTTGCCAAACGGCAGGAAGTGCATGATCAGCGCCACCAGGGCGCCGACCACCAGACCGATGACCGCGGACGACGCGGTGTTGACCAGCCAGGCCAGCACACCGCCGACGCCTGCCACATGGTCGACATAACCCTCGAGGTGATGCACGACGCTGTACGGCGGGTGCCAGCCGAGGGTGTCGGTGCCGACGAGAAGGATGTGGCCGCCCACCCACAGCATCGCGACTGTGCCGATGATGGACAGCGCGTTGAGCAGCTTGGGCATGCCGGCCACCAGGCCACGGCCGATCTTCTGCGCGAAGGTCGACGCGCGTCCGGCCAGGTGCAGGCCGATGTCGTCCATCTTGACGATCCCTGCCACGACGCCGTACACCGCGGCGGTGATGACCAGCGCGACGACGATCAGGATGATCAGGCGAGGGAGGAACGGCTGGTCGGCCACCTCGTTGAGCGCGATGACCATGATCTCGGCGGACAGGATGAAGTCCGTGCGGATCGCGCCGGTCACCATGAACTTCTCGGCGTCGCCGCCGACCGCCGCGGCCGGCGCGCTGTGGGCGTCGTGCCCCCGGATCCAGCCCCACACCTTCTCGGCGCCCTCGAAGCACAGGTAGGTGGCACCGAGCATCAGGATGGGGGTCAGAAGCCACGGCACGAACTGACTGAGCAGCAGCGCCGCGGGCAGGATGAAGATCAGCTTGTTGCGCAGCGACCCGATCGCGATCTTCTTGATGATCGGCAACTCGCGTTCCGCGGCGATTCCGTGCACGTACTGCGGCGTCACCGCGGTGTCGTCGATGACCACACCGGCGGCCTTGGCGGTCGCCTTGCCTGCGGCGGCGCCGATGTCGTCGACCGACGCCGCGGCCAGGCGCGCGAGCGCAGCCACATCATCGAGCAGCCCGAACAGCCCAGCGCTCACCGCGTCACCACCATGCGCGCCACGCTACCTGTCGTCGTCGGTGTCGGCTCCGGCTCCGCGGCGCCCTCGAAGCCAGACCGCGGCCACTATCAGCACCACCAGAACCGCCGCACCCGCGACGAATGGCCAGGGCGTCACGCCACCCGAGGCGTCGTCTGACGTGCTCGGGGCCGTCGTCTCCGGCGCTGGCGTGGAAGCAGACGTGGTCGTCGGTGTTGGCGCGCTGAGCTGGAAGTCGTACTTCCCCGACACGGGATGGCCGTCGGCGGACACCACGCGGTAGGCGACCGTGTAGGTGCCGTTGCCGTCCAGGGCGTCGAGGGTGGCCCGGACCTCGCGACCGGCGACCGCCGGGTCACCCACGACGTGGTTGCGGCCCTGCGGCCCGGTCACGACCACGGTCGAGAACTGCTGCTGCACAGGTTCGTTGAACGTCAGCGTGACGACCCGAGGAGCGGCGGCCAGGCGCGCGTCGGCGGCCGGATCGCTGCTGCTGAGCGCGGCATGCGCGCCAGCCGGGGCGGCGGAGAGCATCAGCGCCACGATCACGCTCAGGAGAACTGCTGCCACGGCGCGCAGATGGGCGACGGTGTTCATGCCGACAAGTCTGTCAGGCCACCTCAGATGCTCAGGCGACGGTGACGCTGCAGGCGCCGGATCCCCGCCGCAGGCGCGGGCCCGTCCAGTGGGCGCACGGCCTCCTCCATCCGGGCGCGGACATCGTCGATGTCCAGATCGGTGCCGATCGCCACCAGGCTGTTGTGCGTCGCCTCGGTCTGCGCCTCCGCGATGTGCACCGTCAGGCCCACGACATTGACCACGTAGCTGCGCACGCGCTCGCGGTACCGCACGGCGACGGTGCCCTTGATTCGGTACACGCCCGCCGGCGGGCTCTCCAGCACGTCGAAGAGGACGTCGGGATCGACGCAACCGGTGCTGGTCACGGTCACCGACGCGGCGTGCACATGGTCGTGGTCCCCGGCGTCGGCGAGCAGTTCGCGGAACGTCAACTGCTCGCCCGGGGCCGGGTCCTGTGCGGCGACGTCGAACAGCATGTTCGGGTCGATCCGAGCCCCGACGGCGGCGACGACGTGCGCGTCGGGATTGCGCTCGCGGACCCGGGCCTCGATGCGGGCCAAGGCGTCGGCGCGGGCGTCCTCGGGGACCTGATCCATCTTGTTGACCACCACCAGCGACGCCGCGCTGTAGCGGGCCGGCGGTGTCGCGTCGCGATCGACCGTGTCGAAGTGGGCCGCGGCGTCGATGACGTCCACCACCCCGCCGTGCCGGATGTTGTCGACACCGCTGAAGCGGATGAGCCGGGACACCGCGATGGGCTCCGCCAGTCCACTGGCCTCCACGATGATCGCGTCCAGACGCAGCCGCGGATTGGCGAGCTTGGCCAACGCCTCGTCGAGACCACCCTCGTCGGGCAGGCAGCAGATGCAACCACCCGCGATCGACGCGGGCTCGTCGATCTGCCCGGTGACCAGCGACGCGTCGACGTTCAGGTCGCCGAAGTCGTTGATCACGACACCGATGCGGGCGTCGGGCGTGCGTAGGACGTGGTTGAGCAGGGTGGTCTTGCCGGCCCCGAGGTGGCCCGTCAGTGCAATCACGGGTATCGCGGTCATGATGAAGACAGCTTCGCAGATCGGTCCAGCCGGTCCGGCCCGTGCGGTCCTCGCAGGAAACCCCCGGCCGCCTATCGCTAAGGTGTCTGCATTGAAGCCGTTCGCCGGCCGCATGGGGGAGCAGGGCCGAGTGGCGAAGGGTCGAACGGGGACGGCCAGCGTAGAGGAGCAGTTTGTGACGTTGAGTACCGTCGCGCTCGAACTCGTGCCGCCGAATGTCGAGCACGGGCATGAGCGGGCGATCGAGGACGCGCAGAAGGTCCTGGAGTGCTCGGCCTCGGCGGGCCTGGAGGGCCGGGTTCGGCACGTGATGATCCCGGGCATGATCGAAGAGGACGACGGTCGCCCGGTCGAGATGAAGCCCAAGATGGACGTCCTGGACTTCTGGCAGATCATCAAGCCGCTACTGCCGGGCGTCAAAGGCCTGTGCACGCAGGTCACCGCGTTCCTCGACGAGGCCACGCTGCGGCAGCGCCTGGTGGAACTGCGCGAGTCCGGTATGGAGGGCATCTCCTTCGTCGGCGTGCCGCGGACGATGGCCGACGGCGAGGGATCCGGCGTCGCGCCCACCGATGCGCTGTCCCTCTATGACGACGTGGTCCCCAACCGGGGTGCGATCCTGATCCCGACCCGCGAGGGCGAACAGGGCCGATTCGGCTTCAAATGCGACCGCGGCGCCACCTACGGCATGACGCAGTTGCTGTATTCCGACACCATTGTCGACTTCCTGACGACGTTCGCGGCGCAGAACGAGCACCGTCCGGAGATCCTGTTGTCCTTCGGGTTCGTGCCTGCTGTTGAGAGCAGGATCGGCCTGATCAACTGGCTGATCCAGGACCCGGGCAACGCGGCGGTCGCCGCCGAGCAGGACTTCGTCAAACGACTGGCCGCAGCCGAACCAGCGCCTCGCCGGAAGATGATGACGGACCTGTACAAACGCGTCGTCGACGGCGTCGGGGAACTCGGCTTCCCGCTGAGCATCCACTTCGAGGCCACATACGGCGTCAACAAGGCCGCATTCGACACGTTCGCAGACATGCTGGCGCACTGGTCGCCGCCTACCCTCGACTGAGTGTCCGAGCCGTCATCACCCTCGCCGTCCTCGGCGCGTGGCGAGATACGTCAACTCCGGGCCCGCCTCGACGATCTGACCTTCCGCGACGCGGCGCGTCTCGCGCGCCGGTTCAAGGGGCTGCGCGAGGCCACTCCCGACCAGGTCGCGCGGTTGACCGCGCAGGTCGAGTCCGCCGAGCGCCTGATCGCCACGCGCAGGGCCGCCGTGCCGGTGGTGACCTACCCGGATCTGCCGGTCAGCGCTCATCGCGACCAGTTGGCCGCGGCGCTGAACGACCATCAGGTCGTGGTCGTCGCGGGCGAGACCGGGTCGGGCAAGACCACCCAGTTGCCGAAGCTGTGCCTGGACCTCGGGCGCGGAGTCCGCGGGACCATCGGGCACACCCAGCCTCGCCGGCTGGCCGCGCGCACCGTGGCGCAGCGGATCGCCGACGAGTTGGGCACGCCATTGGGCGATGTCGTCGGGTACTCGGTCCGGTTCACCGACGAGGTCAGCGATCGCACCCTGGTCAAGCTGATGACCGACGGTCGACTGCTCGCCGAGATCCAGCGCGACCGGCGCCTGCTGCGCTACGACACGCTGATCCTCGACGAGGCCCACGAGCGCAGCCTCAACATCGACTTCCTGCTCGGCTACCTGCGCCAGCTTCTGCCACGCCGCCCCGACCTCAAGGTGATCGTCACGTCGGCGACCATCGAACCCGAGCGGTTCGCGGCGCATTTCGGCGACGCTCCGATCGTCGAGGTGTCCGGGCGCACCTATCCCGTCGAGATCCGGTACCGGCCTCTGGAGGTCGCGGTGCCGAGTTCGACCGACGACGACCCCGACGATCCCGACCACGAGATCGTCCGCACCGAACTGCGCGATCAGACCGAAGCCGTCATCGACGCTGTCGAGGAACTGCAGGCCGAACCGCCCGGTGACATCCTGGTCTTCCTCTCCGGGGAGCGGGAGATCCGGGACACCGCCGATGCGCTGAAGGGGCTGCACAACACAGAGGTGCTGCCGCTGTACGCGCGCCTGTCGACCGCGGAGCAGCAGAAGGTGTTCGCGCCGCACACCGGGCGGCGGGTCGTGCTGGCCACCAACGTCGCCGAGACGTCGCTGACGGTGCCGGGCATCCGCTACGTCGTCGATCCGGGCACGGCCCGGATCTCGCGCTACAGCCGTCGCACCAAGGTGCAGCGACTGCCGATCGAACCCGTGTCGCAGGCGTCGGCGGCGCAGCGGGCCGGGCGGTCCGGTCGCACGGCGCCTGGTGTGTGCATCCGGTTGTACTCGGAGCAGGACTTCGAATCCCGCCCCCGCTACACCGATCCCGAGATTCTGCGGACCAACCTCGCGGCGGTCATCCTGCAGATGTCGGCGCTGGGTCTCGGTGAGATCGAGAGCTTTCCGTTCCTCGACCCGCCCGACCGGCGCAGTATCCGGGATGGCGTCCAGCTGCTGCAGGAACTCGGGGCCTTCGACGGCCGCGGGGAGATCACCTCGGTGGGCCGGCGACTCGCGCAGCTTCCCGTCGACCCCCGACTGGGCCGGATGATCCTGGCGGCCGACGAACAGGGCTGTGTCCGCGAGGTTCTGGTGCTCGCGGCGGCATTGTCGATTCCCGACCCGCGGGAGCGGCCTGCCGACCAGGAGGAGGCGGCCCGGCAGAAGCATGCCCGGTTCGCCGACGAGCACTCGGACTTCATGTCGTTCCTCAACCTGTGGAACTACATCGTGGAGCAGCGTAAGTCGCTGTCGAGCAGCGCGTTTCGACGTACGTGCCGACAGGAGTTCCTGCACTACCTGCGAATCCGCGAATGGCAGGACCTGGTGGGGCAGCTGCGCAGCATCGCCGCGGGCTTGGGCATCGCGACCGGGTCACCTGAGGATGAACCCGCCGATCCCAACCGGATCCACGCGGCGCTGACGGCGGGCCTGCTGTCGCACATCGGCCTGCGGGAGGGGGAGACCCGGGAGTACCAGGGGGCACGCAACTCCCGCTTCGTGCTGGCCCCAGGTTCGGTGCTGACCAAGCGCCCGCCACGCTGGCTGGTGGTCGCCGATCTGGTCGAGACCAGCCGGGTCTACGGGCGCATCGCCGCGCGCATCGAACCCGAGGCCGTCGAGAAGATCGCCGGAGATCTGGTGCAGCGCACCTACAGTGAGCCGCACTGGGACGCCAGGCGCGGCAGTGCGACGGCCTTCGAACGTGTCACGCTGTACGGCCTGCCGCTGGTGGTGAAGCGCCGAGTCGGTTACGCGGACATCGATCCGGTGGTTTCGCGCGAGTTGTTCATCCGCCACGCACTGGTGGACGGCGACTGGCAGACCAAGCACCACTTCTTCCGGGACAACGCCAAGCTGCGGGAAGACCTCGCGGAGGTCGAGGAACGCGCCAGGCGGCGCGACCTCGTGGTCACCGACGACGACATCTACGCGCTGTACGACGCCCGGATCCCCGCGGAGGTGGTGTCGGCCCGGCACTTCGACGGTTGGTGGCGCAAGCAGCGGCAACGCACCCCCGACCTGCTGACGTTCACCCGTGAGGAACTCCTGCGGACGGCCGACGGCGGTGACCACCCCGACACGTGGCACGCCGACGACGTCGCACTGCCGCTGACCTATCGGTTCGAACCCGGCGCCGAGGACGACGGGGTCACGGTGCACGTGCCGGTCGAGGTGTTGGCGCGCCTCGGTGGTGACGCCTTCGCTTGGCAGGTCCCCGCGCTGCGTGAAGAGCTCATCACCGCGCTGATCCGCTCGCTGCCGAAGGATCTGCGCCGCAACTTCGTTCCCGCACCCGACACCGCCAGAGCCGTTCTTCCGCACCTGAATCCGGGGTCGGAGCCGCTGTTGGACGCCCTGCAGCGGGTGCTGAGGCAGAGGACGGGGGTGCTGGTGCCGATCTCGGCATTCGACCTCGACAAACTGCCGCCGCACCTGCGGGTGACCTTCGCCGTCGAGTCGGGCGACGGCGAGGAGGTCGCGAGAGGTAAGAACCTCGAAGTCCTTCGGGAGAAACTCGCGGGCACCACGCAGCGCGCCGTTGAACGGGCCGTCGACGAAGCGATCGAAGGTGGTGTGGCGCGGTCGGGTCTGCGCGGGTGGCCCGCCGACCTTCCGACACTGCCTCGGACCGTGGAGAGCACGAGTTCGGGGCAGCCGGTGCGCGGTTACCCGGCGCTGGTCGATGCCGGTTCCGTCGTGGACATCAGGGTCTTCCCGACGCCGGTCGAGCAGACCGCGGCGATGGCCGCGGGCACGCGCCGACTGCTGCGGCTCAATGTCTCCTCACCGGTCAAAGCCATTGAGCGGCAGTTGGACACCCGCCGAAAGCTGACATTGGGCAGCAATCCGGACGGTTCGCTGCAGGCACTGCTCGAGGACTGCGCCGACGCCGCCATCGACACCCTGGTGACCGCACCCGCGTGGAGTGAATCGGAGTTCGCCCAACTGCGGGAGAAGGTCGCCGGTGCACTGGTGCGGGTGACCGGCGACGTGCTTACCCGGGTGGAACGCGTGCTCACGGCGTGGCACGACGTGCAGGTGGCGCTGCCCACGACACCGTCGCCGGCGCAGGCCGAAGCGATCGCCGATATCCGGGAGCAGTTGGACAACCTGGTGCCTGCGGGCTTCGTGGCCGCCACCGGTGCGGCGCGCCTCGGTGATCTGACCCGCTATCTGCTCGCCATCGGGCGGCGACTGGAGAGGCTCCCGCACGGCTTGGGCGCCGATCGCGAGCGAATGGCGCGCGTGCACGCCGTGCAGGACGCGTACGACGATCTGCGCCAAGCACTCTCACCGTCGCGAGCCGACGCGCAGGACGTCCGCGACATCGCGCGGCAGATCGAGGAACTGCGCGTCAGCCTGTGGGCCCAGCAGTTGGGCACGCCGCGACCCGTGAGCGAGCAGCGGATCCTGCGCGCGATCGACGCCGTTGTTCGTTAGGGCGGCCCCCGCTAGCCCTTGAAGTAGACGAGTTGGTGCGTGCTGGCCAGCAGTTGGCCCGCGCGACTCCACAACTGGCCGCTCTGGTCGAAATACCCGGCCGAGAAGCGGTTGGCGCGCGCCGTCCCGAGCACGTAGTCGTCGCCGACGGTGGCCAACTCGTCGACGCTCGCGTGGAAGTACGTCGTCATCGAGATGGTGCCGGACGGCACGAACTGGCCGCGGCGCAGGAACGTCCTGGGATAGAAGATGTCGCTCACCGCGGCCAGGGCGGCATGGTCGAGGGCCCGTCCGCGTCCGTCGCGCACCCACAGCGTGGTGGTCGATGTTGGACTCGGGCCGTCGTCGGGACCGGGGATCGCGCCTTCCACGAACCGCATCTCGTAGTTGCGCACCCACACCACGAACTCACCGAAACCGGTGGCCGGGATGTCCTCCGGGGACGCAGCGGTCGGAGGTGTGGCCTCGGTGTCGGTCCAGGTGTCGCGATGCACACCGAACACGGCCGTCGCGGTGGTCTTGGCCTCGCCGTCCTGTGCCAGTTCCAGCGTCCAGTGCTGGTTGGTGCGGTTGGTGCGCACCGGACGGGCCGTGATGTCGAACTCGCCATCGACGAGCGGGGCCAGGTAGTTGATCGTCAACGACAGTGGCGCACCCTGCCGTTCGGGATGCTGTTCTGCCGCCCGCAGAAGTGTCGCGGCGGTGACTCCGCCGAACGGGCCGACCATGTTGGCCCATTCCGGCTGGGTGCGGCCCCGCGCCAGACCGTCGGCGACCTGCTCCAGCGCAATCGCGCTGTCGAAAGGGTGCATAGACCAAACGGTACATCCACGCACGGCGTCGCGCCTCACCGGACCCGGATCACGTCAACTCAACCCGCAACCGCCCGCCATTGGCCACGATGGACCGCGATGAGCGAAACCGGCACCACACGCAGCAGGGCACGGTCGCTGACGATCGTCACGCTGGCCTACATCGTGGCCGTGGCCGTCGCGGCCCTCTGGCTCTGGCAGGGGCCCGGCACGGGCCTGCTGTGGCTCGACACCCTCATCGCCGACGTGCTGGCCACGCTGGTGGTCTTCGCGTTCAGTCGGCGCTGGCACAACTCGAGCTTCTACGACGCCTACTGGAGCGTGATCCCGCCACTGCTGCTCTTCTACTGGTGGTGGCGGGGCGATGCCGGGGTGGACCAGGTGCACTGCTGGTTGGTCGCGGTCGTGGTGGTGCTGTGGGCGGTGCGGCTGACGGGGAACTGGGTCTACGGCTTTCCGGGGCTGCATCACGAGGACTGGCGCTACGCGATGTTCCGCGAGCGTGGCGGCCGCTGGGAGTTCGTCGTCGACCTCGTGGCGATCCACCTGATTCCGACCGTCCAGGTCTTCCTCGGGATGCTGCCGGTGTACGTCGCGGTGACGCGTCCGGGCCCGGGGGTGACCTGGTTGATGTGGGTCGCGTTCGTCGTCGGTGTGGCCGCGGTGCTCCTCGAACTCGTGGCCGACGTCCAGATGCACAGGTTTGTCGCGCAGAGACGGCCCGGCGAGGTGATGGACCGCGGCCTGTGGAGTTGGTCGCGGCACCCGAACTACTTCGGCGAGTGCGCCTTCTGGTTCTCGCTGGCACTGTTCGGCGTCGCGGCCGCGCCCGCACAGTGGTGGTGGCTGTTCGTTGGGGTTGTCGCGATGGTGGCGATGTTCCTCGGGGCCAGCATCCCGATGATGGAGCAGCGCAGCCTGGCCCGGCGGCCGGACTACGCCGACGTCATCGCCGAGGTGTCGCGGTTCGTGCCCCGCCCGCCGCGGCCCACGCCGTGACCCGCATCGTCGTCGCGGGTCTGGGGGACAGCGGCATCCTCACGGCCATGCGATTGGCCCGGCACCACGACGTTGTCGGCATCTCGACCAAGCCCGCTCTGGTCAGCGGACAGGAACTGGGTCTGCGGTTGTCCCGGCCCGAGTACTGGGCCCGCGACTACTGGATCGGCTTCGAACGGTTTCGCGGGTTGGACCGCGTACGGACCGTGCACGCCGAACTCACCGGCGTGGACCTGTCGGCCCGAATAGTCACCGCCCGCGGCTTCGACGGTGCACCCATCCACGAGTCCTACGACACGTTGGTCATCGCGACCGGAGTGACCAACGGCTTCTGGCGCCAACCCATGCTGCAGTCCGCGGACGACATCGGCGCGGACCTGCGCGCCGCGCACGAGCGACTGGCCTCAGCCAACTCAGTGGTCGTGATCGGTGGCGGTGCGGCCGCGGTCAGTGCCGCCGCCAACATCGCGACCACCTGGCCGGGCACGCGGGTCGACCTCTACCACCCGGGCGCACGCGCACTGCCGCATCACCATGACCGGACCTGGCGGCGGGTGCAGCGACGGCTGTGTGAGGCCGGTGTCGGTGTGCACGCCGGGTATCGCGCGGTGCTGCCGGAAGGCTTCCGCGCCGACGAGATCACCAGCGCGTCCGTCGAATTCAGCACGGGACAACCACCCGTCGACGCGGAGGCGGTGGTGTGGGCGATCGGACGGGTGCGGCCCAACACCGGCTGGCTGCCCGCCGAGATCCTGGACGACGACGGGTTCGTGCGTGTGATGCCCGACCTGCGGGTGCCCGGGCAACCCGGGGTGTTCGCGATCGGGGATGTGGCGGCCACCGACCCGTTGCGCAGTTCGGCCCGCAATCGCGCCGACGGACTGCTGGCGCACAACGTGCGGGCTGAGATCGCGGGCAGGACGCTGCGGAATTACCGTCCCCCGCAGCGGCGTTGGGGCTCGGTGCTCGGTCCGCAGCGAGACGGCCTCGAGGTGTTCGCGCCCAACGGGCGGCCGTTCCGATTCCCGGCGTGGTCCATCGACCGCGTGCTGCAGCCATGGATTGTGCGACGCGGCATCTACCGAGGCGTGCGCGACTAGCGATTTGGGCGCGGTATCCGGCTCACCGCCGGAAACCGCGCCCAAGTCAGGTCAGGGCGAGCCGGGTCAGGGGATTCCGGCCGCAACCCGCGGCGGGTGATCGGCCGACGCGGTGTCCAGCACGAGTTCGGCGACCCGATCACGGTGCTGTTCGGCACTGCCCAGCAACGCGGCATCGGTGGTCGCGCGCTTGAAGTACAGGTGCGCCTGGTGTTCCCAGGTGAACCCGATACCGCCGAGCGTCTGAATGGTGTCGCGGGCGATCTGGCTGAACGCGGCCGAACACGTGGCCTGGGCGATGCTGGCCGCCAGCGCCGGGTCGTCGGTGCCGTCGGTCAGCGCCCACGCCGCGTGATAGGCCGTGGAACGGGAGTGCTCGACATCGACCAGCAGATCGGCCAGGCGATGTTTGACGGCCTGGAATCCACCGATCGGACGCCCGAACTGCAGGCGCGCCTTGGCATATTCGACGCCGACATCGAGCAGGTGCTGACCGGCGCCGACCTGTTCGGCGGCCAACAGCACCGAGCCGACCTGCAGCGCGTGGGTGATCACGCGCTCGGCCTCCTCGGGTCCGGCGACCAGTCGGGCCGCGGCGTCGGCGAATTCGATCGTGGCCTGCGGCCGGGTCAGGTCGAGGGTCACCAGCGGGCTTCGCGTCACGCCCGCGCCCGTCGCGTCCACCGCGTAGAGCCCCACGCCCTCGGAACCCGTTGCGGCAACCAGGATCACGTCGGCAGCGCCCGCGTCGACCACCCGCTCGACGGTGCCCGTGACCGTGGCGTCGGATCCGCCGGTGGCCGACACGGTGACGGCCGACGGGTCGAAGGCGCCGGCCCGGTCATTCACCGCGAACGCCGCAGTCCTGCGGCCCTCGATGAGATCGGGCAGCAGTTCGTCGCGCACGGCACCGCCGGAGGCGGCCACCAGGGCCGGAATCGCGAGATACACCGTGCCGAACAGAGGTCCGCACGCGAGTGCCGCGCCGAGTTCCTCGATCGCGACCGCCTGGTCGACCAGGGTGCCGCCGGCGCCGCCGTCGTCCTCGGACACCGCGAGCCCGAACACACCGAGTTCGGCACCCAGGCGGGCCCACACCGACGCATCGAACGGTGGATCGGATTCCATCAGGCGGCGGACCGTCGCCTCGTCGAAGTTGTCCGCGCAGAACTTTCGCACCGCCGCACGCAACTGCTGCTGCTCGTCGGTGAAGCTGAACTCAGCCACGGGGAATCTCCTTCCAGGGCATGCCGGCATCGGCACGCAGATCGCCGGGCAAGCCGAGCACGCGTTCACCGAGGATGTTGCGCATGACGTCGGAGGTGCCGCCTTCGATGGTGTTGGCCCGGCTGCGCAGGTAGCGCTGCTGGACGGGTCCACGCCAGTCGGACTCACCGTCGTCCTCGCGGTCCAATGCGTAGGTGTGGTACAGAACCCCTTCTGGCCCAAGGAGATCCATGCACCACTGGTAGATCTGCTGGTTGAGTTCGGCACCCACCAGCTTGCCGATCGAGCCCTCCGGACCGGGGCCGCCCACACCTGCCGAGGCGCGGGAACGTTCCGCGGTCAGGCGCTGCGCCTCGGAGCGCAGCCACAGTTGGGTCAGCTGGTCACGCAGCACCGGGGTGTGCAGATCGGGGCGCGACGCCCACAGCGACACCGCGTCCGAGATGGTGCCCGCACCACGCCTGCTGCCACTGCCGCCGAGCGCGCTGCGCTCATTCATCAGCGTGGTCATCGCGACGCGCCAACCGTCGCCGATCGCGCCGAGGCGATGCTCGTCGGGAATCCGGGCGTCGGTGATGTAGACCTCGTTGAACTCGGCCTGGCCGGTCATCTGACGCAGAGGTCGGGTCTCCACGCCCGGACCGTGCATATCGATGACGAAGTAGGTCAGGCCCTTGTGCTTGGGCGCATCGGGATTGGTGCGCGCCAACAGCAGGCCCCAGCGGGCGCGGTGAGCCAGGCTGGTCCACACCTTCTGCCCGTTGAGCACCCACTCGTCACCGTCCTGGACGGCGGAGGTCGCCAATCCGGCGAGGTCCGAACCGGCGCCGGGTTCGGAGAACAGCTGGCACCAGATGTCCTCGGTGGTGGCCAGCGGACGCAGCCAGAACCGTTTGAGGTCGTCGGATTGTGCGTGTTCACGGATCGTGGGGGCGGCCATGCCGTAGCCCATGGGATTCAGCCCGAGGGGCACGGGTCCACCTGCGCCCTGCAGGATCCTGTCGGCGACGGCCTGCAGGCCCCGGGAGACGCCGATGCCGCCCTGGCCCGCGGGGAAGTGCACCCAGGACAGGCCGGCGTCGTAGCAGGCCCCGAGGTACTCCTGGACGGGCACGGTTTTCGGATTGTGGTCGGCGATCACCTGTTCGGCGAGATCGGCGACCCGGTCTGAGTCAACAGCAGCGGTGCTCACCTGAGCCACCATAGGAAATCGACACCCGTCAAGATAGACCTGGGTCGAAATTGGTTCGTCTCACCAGGTGTCGACGAACCGCGTCCGCCGCGGGCCCCGCTCATGCAGTGCGGCGGCCGACAGTGTCGCGGCGATGAGGCTGCGCGTCTCGGCCGGGTCGATGACGTCGTCGATCTCGAAGATCGCAGCAGCGTTGAGCGCCTTGGCGTTCTCCTGCGCCGCGGCCGTGGCGGCCCGGACCCGCGCCTCACGCTCCTCGGGGTCGGCGATGGCGTCGAGTTCCTTGCGCAGCCCCAGGCGTACGGCCCCCTCCAGGCCCATCGGGCCGAGGTGGGCGCCGGGCCAGGCCGCGGTGAGCAGGGGTTCGCGCATGCTTCCACCGGTCATCGCCTGCGCGCCCAGGCCGTAGCCGCGCCGCAGGATCACCGCGACCAGCGGCACCTCGAGCGCCGCGCCGGCCACCAGCATCCGGGAGGCCCGGCGCACCAGCGCCGCGGATTCGGCGTCCGGGCCCACCATGAAGCCCGGGCAGTCCACCAGGGAGATCACCGGCAGTCCGAAGGCGTCGCACAACTGCAGGAAGCGCGCGGCCTTGTCGGAGGCCGCGGCCGTGATGGCACCGGCCATGACCATGGTGTTGTTCGCGATGAAGCCGACCGGGCGACCCTCGATGCGCGCCAGGGCGGTCACCATCTCCGGAGCGAAGCGGGGCCGCAGGAACGTCACAGAATCCACGTCGGCGAGGGTCTCGATGATGGGGTTCACCGGGTACGCGCGCCGAGCGCGTTCGGGAAGGATTGTGCGCAAAGGCAACTGGTCGGGGGCCTGGAATTCGGCGACCGGGCCCTGGAAGTAGGCGAGCAGGCGTTTGGCGGTCGCGACGGCCGCGGCTTCGTCGGGCACCACGACGTCGACGACGCCGTTCGGTTCCTGAACCGAGATGGGGCCGACGTCGTCGGGAGCGACCTCCCCGAGGCCGCCGCCGGCGATCATCGCGGGACCGCCCATACCGATCGAGGTGTCCGCGGTGGCGACGATCAGGTCGGAGCATCCGGCGATCACGGCATTGCCCGCGAAGCACCGACCCTTGACGACCGCGATGCGCGGAACCAGGCCGGACAGCGACGCCCACAGTTTGAAGGCCCGGACCTCCAGCGAGGACACCGTCGGGTAGTCGGTGTCACCGGGCCTGCCGCCGCCGCCCTCGGCGAAGAACACCGCGGGCAGGCGCATGCGCTCGATCAGTTCGAAGAGGCGGTCCTTCTTGTGGTGCCCGAAGACGCCCTGCGTGCCGGCCAGCACCGTGTAGTCGTAGGACAGCACCGCACACGCACTGCGCTCGGGCCCGAACAGATCGCCGTTGACGCGGGCCGTGCCGGCGATCAGCCCGTCCGCGGGGGTGTTCGCGGTCAGATCCTCGACCGAACGGCGCGCTCGCTGCGCGGCGATCGTGAATCGGCCGTACTCCAGGAAGGATCCGGAATCGACCAGATCGGCGATGTTCTCCCGGGCCGTCCGTCCGCCCGCCGCGTGACGACGCTCGACCGCCTGGGGCCGAGCCTCGTCCTCAGTCAGGGCTCGTCGCCGAAGCAGTTCAAGGTGGTCAGCGGGCAGATCGGCATCGGCCTCGGGCATCGTCGCTCCTTAGGGACCGGGTGGAGGATGACCCACGTTAGGCGACGGGGTTGGACCTCAGCCCGCGGGCGGGCCCGGATTGGTCAGCACGATCCGTCCGAGTTGGCCGAGGATCTCGGCGGGACTCGCTCCGGCGGGCGCGCAGCCCGGCAGACAGTCATCGATGCGCTGCCACTGCTGGCAGTCGCTGGTCTTGAAGCTGGTGTCGCTGGCCTCGATCTTGACGACCTGCTGCTTCTTGCTCATGGCGTTGTCGACGATTTCCTCGCCGTTGGTGCGCTTCCAGTAGCAGACCTTGCCCTCGACTGGGCCGGCTGAACTGTAGGTTCCGGGCGTGATGTCGGTGCCGACGGCGTAGGTGCCGCTGCCTTCGATCGTCGCGGTGGGGCCGGGCGCCGGGCCAGGAGGCGGCCCCGGTGGTGTCGGCTCAGCGGCGCTGATCGCGGTCGAGGCGCACCAGCCCGCGACTGCCAGCGCAGCCGCCAGCCCGATGGTTTGCTTAGACCTCATAACTTCCCAGTGTAAACGTTTGCTCGCGCCGGTCTTCACCTTCGGTGACGGCGCTCACTGGCCGCACTCCGACATACGTCGAGCTCAATGCCGGTGTCTGGGAGAGCGGATCCACCGGGGATCCCGTGACCAGCAGATTGCGGTTGACGCCGTGGACGATCGCCGGGGCCGACCCGGCCGGGTCGAAGACCCGCGAACCCCAGCCGTGATCGACGATCACCACCCCGCGGCGAGGCCGGTCGTCGATCTCGGCGTCGAGTTCCACCGCGCCGGCGGGGGAGAACACCTGGATCCGATCGCCGGTGGCGATGCCCAGTTCGGCCGCGTCGTCGGGGTGGATCACTGCGACGCTGCGCCTGCCGCCGGGATGCAGACCGGGCAGGTCGTTGAGATAGGAGTTCATCGAATGCCGGTGGCGGCGGTTGCCGAGGAGGAAGGGGTGGCCCGGCGGTGCGGTCGGGGTGGGTGTGTCGAGCAGTTCCCGGGCCCGCGCCACGAGGCTGTCCGGCGCCAGGTGGATGCGCCCGTCGGAGGTGCGCAGCGCGGCGTCGAACCGGCCGTACTCGCGCGGTCCCAGCACCATGCCGTGCGGGTGTCTCTGCAGTTTCCGCCATGACAGCTTGTGGCCGTTCACTTTTCGTGACATCGCGATGATCAGCCGATCGATCCATTTCGGCTGGAACGCCAACGCGGGCCGCCGGGTCACTCGGGCAAGCGTGCGCGTGGCGGCGATGAACCGCGTCACCATCGCGGACCCGAACAGCGGAGTGCGCATGGCCAGCGCGAGGTCGACGAAGATCCGCCACTCCTCGTGAGCTTCCGGCGGTGGGGCCACGGCCCTCGCGCCGAACTGCACATACGGTTCGTCGTGCATATTGCTGGTGAGCGCCAGCAGGTCGTCGCGTTCGAGCCAGTGCACCGCGGGCAGCAGCCAGTGCGCATGTCGGTGGCTTTCGCGTTGCACGAAGTCGATGGCGACCAGCAGGTCGAGTTGAGCCAGTGCCTCGTCCAACGCCGCGCCGTCCGGTCCGGACACCACCGGGTTGCCGGCGTTGATGACCATGGCTCGAATCCGACCGGGTCCCGGCGTGGTGATCTCGGCGGGCAGTTCGCTGAGTGCATGCGCCCCCGCGACCATCGGCCGACCCGCGACCCGGCTGAGATGGTCGGGGGTTTTGGCCAGGCCGGCCAGTCGCAGCGCGTCCAGGTACCCCGGTTCGAATCGGCGTCCGCCCGGCCGATCCATCCGTCCGGTGATGACGTTGAGGACGTGCCCCAACCATTCGCCGACCGTGCCCGTGATGTGCAGCGACACCCCGGTGCGGGTGATCGCCATCGCCGACCGCGCGGTGGCGAATTCACGCGCGATCCGTTCGATCTCGGCGCGCGGGATGTCGCAGCGCGTCGCGAGATCGTCGAGGTCGGCCGTGTCGGTCAGGCGTCGAAGCTCCTCGCACCCGGTGGCCCGGTCCACGCAGTCCGCGGTGTGTTCGAGGCCGTCGTCCAGGATCACCTTGACCATCGCCAACAGCAGCGCCCAATCCTGGCCGGGGCGGACCGCGAGGTGAGTGTCAGCCCGATCCGCCGACTCGGTGCGGAGGGGATCGACGACGACGATCGTCGCGCCCTCGCGTTGCCGCTGCAGTGCGCGCTGCCAGCCGCCGGGTGCGGTCTCGACCCAATTCCACGCGCTGACAGCAGGATTTGTGCCGACCAGGAGGAAGTAGTCGCAGTTGTCGATGTCGGACACCGGCACCATGATCGGCGAGCCGTACATGGCCTCGGCGACGACGTGCAGCGCGTTCTGGTCGACCGAACCCACCGCATAGCGGTTGGCGGTGCCGATCCCGTCGAGCCAGGCGTTCATGAAGATCAGGTTGGACGACGAGAATCCGGCCGGGTTTCCGTAGTAGGCGCCGATGGTGTCGGGTCCGTCGGCGTCGATGAGCGCCATCATCCGGGCCGCGATGTCGGCGATGGCCTCGTCCCAGGTGGCCTCGATGTAGCGGTCGCCCACCCGCTTCATCGGGGCGACGATCCGGCGCGGGTGCGACACAAGCTGATGCGCGTTGCGGCCCTTGGCGCAGAAGTCCCGCCAACTGTGCGGGTTGTCCTTGTCGGCGGAGATCTTGACGACGCGGTTGTCGGCGACCGTGACCTCGACACCGCACGAGGCCAGGCAGTACCGGCAGAAGGTGAACACTCGGTCCTCGGATGGGCCGCTCATCAACTCAGCGTGACGTTCGCGGTCCGAGCTGTAAAGTCCGAATCGCTGATCGGCACACGAGAGCGCGCTGTGTCCCGCATCCGAACGAAAGAGCGAGTATGACCGACGATCGTCAGGACATCTCCGATGTTCTGATCAGGTACGCCACCGGGATCGATCGGCGCGACTGGCCGTTGTTCCGGACGGTCTTCACCACCGACTGCGAACTCGACTACGGCGAGATCGGCACCTTCCATGGCGTGGACGCCGTCACCGAATTCATGGAGCAGGCGCACGCGATGGCCGGGCAGACCCTGCACCGCCTCAGCAACATGGCCATCACGGTCGCGGGGGACACGGCCGAGGCCCGGACGTACATCGACGGCCTGATCCTCGCGCCCGACGGACAGTCCGGTGTGAACGCCGTCGGCGTCTACGACGACGACCTGGTGCGCACCGGCGACGGGTGGCGCATCGCGCGGCGCCGGTTCACCGCGGCGCGCGTGACGACCGTGGGGGCACCGTGACGTTCGCGCAGAAGTACGGGCCGTGGGCCGTCGTCGCCGGGGCGTCCGACGGGGTGGGCGCCGCGTTGGCCGAGGGCCTGGCCGAGCGAGGACTCAACATCGTGCTGGTGGCCCGCAGACAGGGGGTGCTCGATGAGGTCGCCGCCGGGATCGAAGGCCGGACCGGGGTCTCCACGCGCAGCCTGGCCGTCGACCTGGCCCACGAGGACGCCGCCGCTGCCATCGCCGAGGCGACCGCCGACCTGGAAGTCGGTTTCCTGGTGTACTGCGCAGGGGCCGATCCCGACTTCCGACCGTTCCTCGACAACACGCTCGCGGCGGCCGAATCGATGGTTGCTCGCAACTGCCTGACCCCGGTGCGACTGTGCCACCACTTCGCGCCCGGGATGGTCGCGCGCGGACGCGGCGGGATCGTGCTCTTTGGGTCGGGCGCGGGTCTGGCCGGCGGTCCGAACATGGTGGCCTATGCCGCCAGCAAGGCGTTTGACATGGTGTTCGCCGAAGCCCTGTGGGCCGAACTCAACCCGGCCGGGGTCGACGTCGTCGGCCTGATCCTGGGCAAGACGAACACCCCGGCACTGCGCCGGCTCGAATACGAGCGCGGCCAGATCGCATCCGAGGAGGACGTGCCGGACGGTGCCGTCGACGTGTCCACCGTCGTGACCGAGGCCTTCGACAACCTCACCAACGGGCCGACGGTCTTCGTCGGCGAGGACATGCGCGCGGCCGCCCAGTTGATGGGGTCGGTCAGCCGGAACCAGGCCGTCGCCTTCCTGTCGGCCGCGATCACCTCGTCGATGGGGGAGTCGACCTAGCGGGTGCTCCCGTCTGTCTCAGGCGGGCTTTCGCTGTGCGTTTCGACGCGTGTTCTGGGCGTCCGTTTCGGAGGTGCGTTTCGGAGGTGCGTTTCAGCGGACCACTCGCGCGGCAATACTGCCCGCGAGGTTCGTCTTACGAGGTTCGCCGAAAAGCGCATCGTGCCAGGCATCCGTAGGCTCGGCATTGCGTGCTCAGCGGATTCGGGGTCGCGGGCACGAAGTCAGGGAGGAGTTGCATGTCGCAATCGGTGGAATCTGCGCTCAGTGACCAGTCTGAGCAGCCCAACGAACCGACCGAGATCACCTTCGACGAACATCTGCACCCCGCCAGGCCTCGGACTCTGCGGTACCGGCCGCGCGTCAAATCCCCCTTCACCCGTCGCTCCCTCGCGCAGGACGGCCCCGCCTCCGCCGAGAACCCGGCCTACGTGTCGTGGCTGCTGTCGCAGTCGATGCTCAGCGATGCCAACGAGATCAGCCAACAGTTCTCGGGGCAGGGGTCGATGTGGCAGAACCCCTACGCCAACCCCAATCCGCGCGGCGCGGTCGACACCGCCTCGGTCTGGTTCACCGCCTACCCGATCTCGTTGATCACCCGACCCGACGAGTCCTTCCTCAAGGCCATCGCGGATGAGCAGTTGTGGAAGGCGTTCGCCGAGATCGGCATCGAAGCCGTGCACACCGGTCCGGTCAAGCGTGCCGGTGGCATCTCGGGCTGGCAGCACACCCCCAGCGTCGACGGCCACTTCGACCGCATCAGCACCCAGATCGATCCGGCCTTCGGCACCGAAGAGGAGTTCCGCCACCTGTGTGGGACCGCCAACTGGTACGGCGGCACGATCATCGACGACATCGTGCCCGGCCATACGGGCAAGGGCGCGGACTTCCGGCTCGCGGAGATGAAGTACGCGGACTACCCGGGCATCTACCACATGGTCGAGGTGGACCCCCTGGACTGGGACAACCTGCCCGACGTGCCGGCCGGAGCGGATTCGGTCAACATCGACGCGGCCACCGAGGACTGGTTGGACAAGGCCGGGTACATCATCGGACGTCTGCAGCGGGTGATCTTCTACGCCGAAGGGGTCAAGGAGACCAACTGGAGCGTGACCCGACCCGTTCTGGGCGTCGACGGGATCGTCCGGCGATGGGTGTACCTGCACTACTTCAAGGACGGGCAGCCCTCCATCAACTGGCTCGACCCGTCGTTCGCCGGCATGCGCCTGGTGATCGGGGACGCGCTGCACTCGCTGGCGGATCTTGGCACCGGCGGACTCAGGCTGGACGCCAACGGTTTTCTGGGCGCGGAGAAGACCGCGGCTGAGGACAACCCGGGATGGTCGGAGGGTCATCCGCTGTCTGAGGCCGCCAACCACCTCATCGCCAGCATGGTCCGCAAGGTCGGCGGGTTCACCTTCCAGGAGTTGAACCTGACCATCGACGACATCAGGCAGATCGGTGAGGCGGGGGCCGACCTCTCCTACGACTTCATCAGCCGACCCGCCTATCAGCACGCCTTCGTCACCGGCGACACCGAGTTCCTGCGCCTGACGCTGCGCACCACGCTCGAGTTGGGCGTGGACCCCGTGTCGCTGGTGCATGCCCTGCAGAACCACGACGAACTCACCTATGAACTCGTGCACTGGTCCACCGGCCACCGTGACGACATCTACGAATACAAGAACGAGCAGGTCACCGGTGAGCAGTTGGGCGACATCATCCGTCGTGACCTCAGCGAGAAGCTGACCGGCCCCAACGCGCCGTACAACCGGGTGTTCACCACCAATGGAATCGCCTGCACCACAGCGTCTCTGATCACCGCCACGCTGGGGGTCACCGACCTGGCGAAACTGGACGAGATGGTCGACATCGACCACGTCCGGCGCGCCCACCTGCTGCTGGCAATGTTCAACGCCCTACAACCCGGCGTCTTCGCGCTGTCCGGCTGGGACCTCTGCGGGATGCTCCCCCTTCCCGCCGAGCAGGTTTCGGCGCTGCTGCGCAGCGGTGACACCCGATGGATCCACCGCGCCGCACACGACCTCATGGGTGTCAACCCCGACGCGGAGCGGTCGTTGGCCGGCATGCCAAGGGGGAGAAGTCTTTACGGATCGATCCCGGAGCAGTTGGCCGACGAGGCGAGCTTCCTGCGTCAGCTGCAGGCGATCCTTCGCGTGCGGTCGCACTACGGCATCGCCACCAGTCGTCAGATCGACATCCCCGACGTCTCGCACCGCGGCATGCTCGTCATGGTGCACCGACTCGAAGACGATCGCGTCTATCAGCTCACGGTGCTCAACTTCGCCAACGAGCACATCGCCGGCACGGTGCGCTCGGACAAGCTCCCCGCCGGAGGCCACGTGTCGGACATGTTCAGCGGGAAATCGCTGGCCACCGTGGACGATCTGCACAGCTTCGCCGTCGACATGCCGCCGCACCACGGACTTGCGCTCCTGGTCGAGGCGCCCGAACCTGACGACGCGGCTTCCGATTCGATTGGATGACGCCTTCGCGGGCGGCGTGGGTGCCAGACTGTGCTGGTGGACCCTGCGGGCATCTATCGGACGGGAAGCCGTGCGGTGCGGCACTCCGGTGTGTTGGCCGCGATGGCGGGTGGTTGGTTGGCCGCTGAGTGCCGGCCACATGTGCTGGCTGCTCAGGCCATCTCCTCGTTGCCCGTCCCCGTTGGTCCGGTCGGTGACATCGCCCGTGGGGTTGCCGCCCAGCACGCCGACTCGGTCTTGGACCGAGCGTTGCGGGAGGCGTTCGGCGACGGCTTCGCCGACGACGCGGTACATCCCAGAACGCCGCCACGTCGGGTGGGTTCCCGCGGGCCGGTCACGGTCCTTCGACACCGGCGTCGCTACTGTGGCGGTGCCGCGGACATCTCGTATGGGGATGGCGGGCGAGCACACACCCTCGACATCTGGCGACGGCCGGACACCCGTTGTGACGCCCCGGTGCTGGTGCACATCCCGGGTGGTGCCTGGTCGGTGAACGACAAACGCGGGCAGGGATATCCACTGCTGGCCGCGATGGCTGAGCGCGGCTGGGTCGGGGTATCGATCAACTACCGTCGGAGCCCGCACCACGCGTGGCCCGCGCACGTGATCGACGTCAAGCGCGCGGTGGCGTGGGTCAAGCAGAACATCGCCGACTTCGGCGGAGATCCCAGTTTCATCGCGGTGACGGGTGGGTCCGCCGGTGGGCACCTGAGCGCGTTGACCGCGCTGACAGCCAACGAACCTCGATTCCAACCCGGGTTCGAATCCCTCGACACCACAGTGCATGCCGCGGTTCCGATGTACGGCGTGTTCGACCTGACCGACTCGCGGATCATGCATCCGCAGATGATGCCGTTCCTGGAACGCTCGGTGCTGAAGATGCCTTTGGCAGGCTCTCGCGACACTTACGAGTTGGCATCGCCCGTGTGCCATGTCAGCAGCGATGCCCCACCGTTCTTCGTGCTGCATGGCGCCAAGGACAACGTCGTACCGCCCGGTCAGTCACGGGTCTTCTCGGCGGCCCTGCGGTCCGCGGGTGCGGCGACGGTGTTGTACGCCGAACTGCCCAACGCCCATCACATGTTCGACGCGCTGGCCTCGGTGCGGGCGCACCTGGTGGCCCAGAACGTCGCGGCCTTCCTCGGGATCGTCTATGGGCGGCATCTTGCGGCGCGAACGGGTGGGCCATTGCAGCCCGGCGGTGCTTGAGAGGGTCGTCGATGGTGAGTGCGTGGCTGGTCAGCCATATCCCGGCGGGCCTGCTGTTGGTGCTGCTGATCGTCGTGATCGCCGGTGGGGCGGTGGCCCTGCAGGTCCTTGTCCGGCGGCGGTTTCCGGTGTTGCGCCGCGAGGACCACAACGATGTCACCAAGTTCACCTACGGTGTCATCGGTTTCGTCTACGCGTTCTTCATCGGCTTCGTGGTGTCGGCGATGTGGAGTCAGATCGGCGCCGCGGATGGCAAGGCCCGCGCCGAGGGTTCAGCGGCGGTCCAGATGGCGCGCGATGCTTCGGTGTTCGCTCCCGCGGACGCGGACCGCATCCGCGCGAGCCTGTTGACCTATGAGCAGGCGGCGATCGACGAGTGGTCCAATGCCATCCACGGGAGTTCTGCGGCTGCTGATTCCGCCCTGGCCGATCTGTATTCGACATATCGCCAGATCCGCCCGGCCGACGACGTGCAGAAGTCTGTCCTGACGACGTCAGTGGTGAACCTCGACAAGATCAGTCAGGCGCGTACGGAGCGGATTGTGCAGGCCCGCACCGACACTGGTCCGCCCTGGCCGCTGTGGGCGGTGATCTTTCTGACCAGCGCGATGGTGCTGGGCACCGTCATCATCTACGGCGTCGAGCATCCCATGATGCACTACCCCATGGTCGCGATCGTGGGAACGCTGGTGGCCACCAATCTCTTTCTGGTGCTCCAGCTTTCCCACCCGTTCCTCGGGGGTATCGCCGTCAGTCCCGAGCCGCTGCGCGAGGTGGTGGCGGTGTTGTCGGGGGAGCGGGGCTAGGCGGTTCTGGCCGAGGCGCGCTGTCACGGCAGCGGTCGTGTGCCACCAGTATGTCGACCGTCGCGTAGTCCATCGGGACCATGCCGCTGGACGATTGGGTGGGGACGGAGCGTCGCGAGCGGGATCCAGTCGCGTAGGTGATCGCCAAGCTGATCGAACGCGCGGCTGAACACCGGGTCTGACGTGCGATTCCGCCAGACCCGGCTCAGCCGTCGTCCTTCTGCTGGTCGGGGTCGGGTGGGTCGGGGCCGCCTTGGTTGTCCTCCGTGTCGCGTGGTGCGAGGAGGTTTTCCGGGTGGTGGTAGTCATTCACCCGTGGTCCGCCGTTGTCGAGATGCGGCGGTGGGATCCATTCACACCGCCCGTTGCGCATGCGGGTTTTCCAGCCGGTGGGACCGACTTTGCGGTTGTCGGGCCCGCAGGCCAGAGCCAGCTCGTTGATATTCGTTTCTCCGCCGTCGCCCCAGTCGAGGACGGCGTGGTGGACTTGGGATTGGTAGGCCGAGGCGGTGCAACCCCGGTCGCGAGCATGAAGCACGATGCGCTGCGCGGGGGTGGCGATCCGCTTGGCCCGCCCGAGATACAGCGCCTGCCCGTCGTCATCGAACACCGACAGGTAGTGAAAGGCATGGGAGGCCATCCGGATCAGGTCGCGCATGGGCAGCAGGGAGCCGCCGCCGGTGATGCCGAACCCGGCCCCGGACTGGAGTTCCTTGAGCGTCGTCGACACCACCACCGTCACGGGCAGGCCGTTGAGTTTCCCGAGTTTCTTCGAGGCCAGGAGCATGCGTCCGGCGGCGACCAGGGCGTCGTGCTGGCGTTGGGCTTTGGTGCGGTGGTCGGCCTTGATCTGTTCCTCCGACGGCCGCCCCGACACGCACGGTGTTTCGTCGTCGGGGTTGCACATTCCTGGGGCGCCCAGTTTGGCGCAGCCGGCTTCGAGGAGCGCGGCGGCTTCGGGGGTGAGGTGTCCCCGGACTTCGGTCAATCCGTCAGGCCCCTGCTTGCCGAAGGTGAGGCCGCGGCGGCGTTGGATGTCGGCATCGTTGAACGACCCGTCGGGATCCAACCACAACAGCATCCGGTCCAACGCGGCCCGCAGGTCGGGCACCCCGAGCTCGCTGGCGTGGTCGGCGGCCAATTTCTCGGCCGCGACTCGGGCGCTGAGGTCGACGTGGTCGGGCAGTGCTTTGAAGAACTTCCGGATCCTTTCCACGTGCGCGGGCCCCACCCGGCCTTCGGCCACCTGTGCGGCGACGTTCGGCATGATCGGCTCCAGCGCCTCGCCGGTCATCGCCCGCCGCGGACCCAACACCTCGGCGTCGGCGACGCGTTGGCGGGCTTCTTCGGCGGGGATTCGCAACCGGTGGGTCAGGACTTTGGTGACCTTGTCGCCGCCGAGTTCCTCGGGTCCGCACTCCTGCAGGCGTGCAACGAGTTTGTGGTCGACGGCGGCGTGGGCCCAGCTGACTTTCTGTAGGCGTTCCATCACCGTCAGCACCTGCAGTGCGGAGAGGTCATCGACGGACGCGGCGGCGAGGCGAGCGTGGACGCCCTCAAGCTCAGAGAGCAGGGCGGCCACTGAAGTCATATTCGAACAGTAGTTCGGGCCACCGACAGAAAACGTCGCGATGTGACTGGAGAAACCCAAGGGGCAGAAGAAAATTCAGGGAATCGAGCTGTTTCGGATGGCAAGTGAATCCGCGTCGGGAGCCAGTACAGCGCCGAGGAGTTCGGGGAGGACGAGTGTCATCACAGGAGGGGTTCTGAGCCGGGAAGGCAAACTCGCCGAGCGATGCGCTGGCGAGGGCGGCCGAACTCGGCGTCAGCGCAAGGTCTCTGGGGCGTTCTTAGGGCGCCTCCGGTCGCATGGCTTCGCGGGCCCGCGCAGAGCCAGCGAGCAGCACCCGTTGCACTGCAACCCAATTCAGACCAAGCCTCAGCCCAACTCCTCCGCGATCGCAGCCAACCGCGAAATCGACCCCGCAAGCCGATCCGAAGTCGTCGTCCGAGCCCGCACCATCCGGGCCTCGTCCGTCAACTGAGTCCAGTCATAGGTGTGCGTCACCCGGCACCGTGACGGACCCAGCGGTTCGATCTCCCACCGCCACAGATGCCCCGGCCGAGGCTGATCGACCTCCGAGGGTTGCCAGGCGATGCGTCGGCCCTCCTCGAACTCCACGACATGGTTCTGCCGGACCTGACCGGTCGTGAGCGTCATCGAGAACACCTCGCCCACCGCGCGGACGCGGGTCGGCGTGGCCTCGGCGAGGTTGTCGTTGCCGTCCCATCGCGGCTGCTGCGCGACGTCGGCGATGAGTTCGAAAACGGTCGCCGCGGGCGCCGCGATCTCGCGACTGGCTGTGACCACCCGGGCCGCTGAATCATCGGAAATCGACATGCCGGATATCCAATCAGGCGGCACAAGTACTTTTACGGGCATGAGTTATCCGGGCCCGCCGCACGCCGCGCCGCAGACCCCCGTCTGCTACCGGCATCCCGATCGCGTCACCTACGTCACGTGCACGCGTTGCCACCGGCCCATCTGCGGAGACTGCATGCGGTCGGCAGCGGTCGGCCACCAGTGCGTGGACTGCGTCCAAGAGGCCGCGGCCTCTGTGCGCGAGCCCAAGACTCAGTTCGGCGGGACGCTGCGCACCGCGACGACGCCGGTGGTCACCTGGACTCTCATCGGCCTGAACGTTCTGGCCTTCGTGCTGCAGATGGCGGTCGGTCAGCTCGAACCGGACTTCGCGCTGTGGCCGAACGGCGTCGCGCACTTCGATCAGTGGTACCGACTCATCACCTCCGCGTTCCTGCACGACGGGACGCTGCACATCCTGTTCAACATGTGGGCGCTGTACATCGTGGGCCCCGCGTTGGAGATGTGGTTGGGCCGCCTGCGGTACGTGGCGCTGTACGTGCTTAGCCTGCTGGGCGGGTCCGTCGCGGTCTACCTGCTCTCGGACCCCTCAAGCCTGACGCTGGGCGCCTCGGGTGCGGTCTTCGGCCTGTTCGGCGCGACCTTCGTCATCGGCCGTCGCCTCAACCTGGATGTGCGCTGGGTGGCGGCGCTGATCCTGATCAACGTCGTCATCACGGTCGTCGCGCCGGCCATGGGCGCCGGACCGATCAGCTGGCAGGGCCACCTGGGCGGGTTGGTCACCGGATCCATCGTGGGGGCGGCGTTCGCGTATGCGCCTGCCCAGCGGCGTGCCGCGGTCGGGGCGGGAGTGACGGTGGCGCTGCTCGTGGTGTTCGCCGTCCTGCTGTGGTGGCGTACGGGAGTGTTGATCGAGCCGTACCGGATCGTCGTCGGCTGAGCAGCCCCACGGGCTGAACGCCCCGAACCGCTACCGACTGGCGGTCTTGATCCCGACCGCGTGACGCAGTTGGTCGAGGAAGCCGTCGTCGTCGTCACTTCGGACGATGTAATGGCAGACGGCCACCCTGATCGCTGTGGCCGCCTTCACCGGCGCGCTGGGTCCGCTGAGCAGTTTCTCCAGCTGGGCCCGCATGACAGGCAGCACCTGCGACAACCGGGCGATGACCACCTCGGGTTCGATGTCGATCGCGCGCACTCCCGAGTAGGAGTGCTGGTAGTCGACGATGAACCGCAGCGCCGCGTCCAGGCGGTCGGTGCCACGCAGGCCGGCGGTGGCCCGGCTGATGCCCGTGTCGAACATCTCGCGCTCGTAGATGCTGAAGGCGTCGAGCAGGTCCTCCTTGGACGCGAACCAGCGATACAGCGTCGGGCGGGACACCCCGGCCTGTTGGGCCACGTCGGACAGGCTCAGCTTGGACTGTCCGCTTCGGCTGAGGACCTCGGCGGTCGCCGCCAGGATTCGCCGCCGGGTCGAGTTGTCCTCGGCGGGGTCGACGGCCGCGGTCAATGGCTCGTTGTTTCGCACAATGAACCAGATCGTAGAGGCAATCCGGCGTCAGATGGCTTCAACGGCGCCTTTGACCACGCCGAACCACGTGAATTGACGGTCGGACAGGGACGATGGGCGCCGCCTGGGATAACCTTCTAATCAGCCACATCGCTCGCGCAACCGCGAGTGCGGTGCCGTGCCGCCACGCCTACCGGGGTTCAAAACGCAGCCTCGCAGGTCAGACGCAGTAGCACGGGAAGCGAAAACAGTGAGGTGCTTGATGCCAGAAGATTCCGATATCGCCGAAGAACTGATCGCCAACCCCTCGTGTGTCGTCGAGGAACAGTGGATCGACCAGGTCGTCGTGGTATCCGCTGCCGGCACGGTCGACATGCTGACTTCGCCACAGCTTGAAGAGCGAATCTCTGCGGTGCTCGAGCGGAAGCCCTCCGCGTTGGTGGTCAATCTCACAGATGTCGAGTTCCTGGCCTCGGCCGGGATGAGTGTTCTGATCGCCGCTCACCAGAAGGCAAGTCCAAGTGTCGGATTCGCGGTCGTCGCAGATGGCCCGGTTACGGGACGCCCGCTGAAACTCGTGGGAATCGCAGACATCGTTGACGTGTATCCGAATCTTGATGAGGCACTGGCAAAGCTGGCCGCGTAGTGGCTGAGGAAATCGGGTAGACCACCACCGCTATGACAGCCGCTGAGACTCTCGAACACTGTGTTGTTGCCGACGCTGCGCGCGTCGGTCAGGTGCGTGAGGAGTTCAGCCGCTGGCTCCGACAGTTCGACCTCAGTCCAGACCGGCACAACGACCTCGTGCTTGCGGTCAACGAGGCGCTGGCCAACGCGGCCGAGTTCGCCTACGTGCGCCATTCGGCGCCCGGCGAGGTCCGACTCGTGGCCAGATTTGACGCGCCGTCCCGGTCGATCTCCGTGAGGATCTCCGACGACGGGAACTGGCGCGAGCCGACCAGCAGTGACATCCCTGCGCTCCGTGGGCGCGGGATTCCGCTGATGCGGTCCCTGGCCGACGACGCCGACATCGAGCGTTCCCCGCACGGTACGACCGTCCGGATGCGCTTCGACCGGGTCGGCGACAACATGACGGAGCGGTCCTCCGTCCTTCAGTGATTTTTGTTTAGACCACCTCCGCTTGGGGTACAAGCGCCAGGACTGCGATCGGCGTCACCTGGGAGGTGGGATATGACTGTTGCTCGTCTTGGGCAGCTTCCCGCCTGCCTCGTCACCGCAACGACTCCGCACCGCCGTCTATCGATCGTCGGGAGGCGCAGGGCGGACTTCTCGATGATCACTGCCACCGGCGAGATAGACACTGCCAATGCGCGGTTGTTCGCCGACCACGTGATGGAGCTTGCGCACGGTTGTTCCTCAGTCCTGCTCGACCTCAGTGGTGTGACCTTCCTGGCGCTTGATGGCATGACCGCGCTGTACGCGATCAGGGCTGACCTGGCGCGAACCGCGGTCGACTGGTCGCTGATGCCGGGCCCGGCGGTGTCGCGCGTACTGGCACTGTGCGACCCCGAGGGGTTGGTGCCCACCGTCGACGAGGCCCCGGAGCGGATCGCCGGCTGATCCAGCCTGCCCACTGCCGACTCCGCGCGGCCAAATCGTGACTTTACATATCAAGGCCTGAATGTCACGCTTCCTTATCGGGAACATCGCGCCCGAAACGGGAGGTTCGATCGATGACAGCCGTGCCAGTCGTGCAGGACGAACCCATCTCCGGCCCTGCCGACGGCAACTCGCTGAAGTATCAGCTTGCCGTGCTTGCGCCGTCAGTCGCCGACGCGGTCGCGTACTCGGGCGGCTGGCTGTTCGACCGCGTGATGGCGGGGTGGGAGGTCAGCGTGTTGATCCCCGGCCTCGACGACGCGAGTCCCACCGTGCGTCCGCTGGAGATCCTGGGTGCGCGGGCATACAACCTCGACGTGGCCCTGGAATCAGCGTGCGGTCTGCGTCCTGACGCGATCGCGGTCGCCGCCGACATCTTCACCGGCGATCGGCGCGTCAACCGAGAGGTCACGGCGGCCCTGCGTCGGCGATCCGTCGAGGTGTCCTTCTGGGGCGACATGACGCCGGCGTCCGTCAGCGAGGGCACCGAGGTTGAACCGGTCGAGCATCCGTTGACCGCGGCGGCGCGCGCGTTCAAGAGCCACGCCCTGGCGCTCGCCTCGGCGGCGTCAGGTGCCGTCGGGCGCACCGAGAAGTTCTTCGCGATCGGCACGCCCCACCGCGAGTGGTGAATCAGCCCAGACGAGCACGCAATTCGCGCTTGAGCACCTTTCCGTAGCTGTTCTTCGGCAGGTCATCGACGAACAGATAGCGCTTCGGACGTTTGAAGCGGGCGATCCGCTCCAGCAGGTGGGCGTCGAGCACACCTTTGTCGGCCGTCCCGACCACGAACGCGACCACAATCTCGCCCCACTCCGGATCGGGCGCTCCGACGACGCAGGCCTCGCGCACGTCGGGATGTTCGAGCAGAACCTCCTCGACCTCGCGTGGGTAGATGTTGCTTCCACCGCTGATCACCACGTCCTTGGAGCGGTCTCGCAGGGTCAGGTGTCCGCGGTTGTCGAAGGAGCCCAAATCCCCGGTGTGCAGCCAACCCCCGGCCAGCGCCTCCGCGGTTGCGGTCGGGTTGTTCCAGTACCCCGACATGACGACATCGCCGCGGCACACGATCTCGCCGATCTCGCCGGGCCCGAGCGGGGATCCGTCCGGGCCCACGACCTCGACCTCGACGCCCGAACGGGTGTAGCCGACCGAGCCGAGGACCGCGTCGTCGGCCGACACATGGTCGGCTCGGGGCAACCCGGTGATCGTCATGGGGGACTCGCCCTGTCCGTAGATCTGGGCGAAGATCGGCCCGAATGCCGCCATGGCCTTCTTGAGGCTGTCGACGTACATCGGTCCGCCGCCGTACACGACGGTGCGCAGGTTGTCGGGCGCTGACCGGCCGGTGTCCACCAGCCGCTGCACCATGGTCGGAGCCAGGAACGCGGCGCAGCGGGGATGCGCGCTGCACAGGTTGAGGAACTCGTCGGCGTCGAACATGCCGGAGGCCGGAATGACCTGCCGCGCACCGCGTGAGACGTAGGCCGGGATGTACAGCCCGGAACCGTGTGACATCGGCGCGGCGTGGATCAGGCTCGAGTTGTGGTCGGGGGAGTCGATGTCGGCCAGGTGCGCGAGCGTCATCGCCGTGAGGCTGCGGTGGGACAGCATCGCGCCCTTGGACTTGCCGGTGGTGCCGCTGGTGTAGAACAGCCATGCCAGCGCGGACGGATCCGCCGACGGTCCGGACGAAGGCTCGGCATCGAAGCGGTCGAGATAGGCCGGGGTGCCGAAAACGTCAATGGGGGTGTTGGCCAACGGCGACAGGGATTCGGCGATCTTGGGGGAGGCGAACACCGCGGCGGCACCGGAGTCCCCCAGGATGTCGACCATCTCCCGCGGGTGCAGCTTGAAATTGATCGGCACGACGACGCAGTCGGCGGCCCAGATGCCGAACAACACCTCGAGCAGTTCGGGCCGGTTCTCACTGGCGAGCGCGACCCGGCTGCCGGGTGCGACGGACCGCCGCAGCGAGGACGCCAATCGCAGTGCGCGGTCGCGAAGTTCGGAAAATGTGCACTGCTGCTCGGTGCCGAGGTACACCGCGCCGTGGTCGGGAAAACGCGTGGCTGCGTTGTCCAGCACGCCGAAGATGTTCACCGGGGCACCCACTGAGAATCGAGTGCGAAGTCCGAGAGGTACTTGGTCGAACTCCACCCGCCGTCGACCACGATGGTCTGCCCGTTGATGAATGAGCCACCCGGCGAGCACAGGAAGGCCACCGTGGACGCGATGTCCTCGACCCGGCCGAGACGTTGGTGCGGGGTCATCTCGGTGTTGATCTTGCGGAAGCGTTCGTCCTCCAGGCGGTGCTCGACCATTGGAGTGATGGTGACCCCGGGGGCGACGGCGTTGCAGCGGATTCCCTGCGGCCCATACTGACACGCGATGTGCGTGGTCAGCGCGGTCAGCCCACCCTTGGCCGCCGAATAGGCGCCTCCACGCAGGCCACCCACGACGGCGAACGTGGAGGTGATGTTGATGATCGCCGACCCCTCCCGCATGTGCGGAATGACGTCGCGCGCCAATCGGAATGGCGCCCGCAGCATGAGACCCAGGAAGTGATCGAGGGATTCGTCGTCGGTCTCGTGTAGCGGTTTGGGGCTTCCGACGCCGGCGTTGTTGATCAGGAAGTCAATGCGCCCCCAGCGCTGGATCGCAGCCTCGACGATCCGCGTGGGCGCGTCGTCGGCCGTGAGGTCGACCGCGATGGTGCCCACCCGGTCCGGGTCGCCCGTGCTCTGCGCCACCGCATCGCGCAGGGCCGCCAGCCGATCCTCATCGCGGCCGGTGCCCAGGACGGCGATCCCCTGCTGGGCAAGCGCTGTGGCGCAGCCGAATCCGATGCCGCTGCTGGCTCCCGTGACTATCGCTACCTGCATGGGTTGTTCCTCTCAGTTCGGCTCGGCCAGAGCCGCCCGGATCCGGTGTTTGAGTACCTTGCCCGCATCGTTCTTGGGAAGCGCATCCCAGACGACCACCTGTTCGGGGACTTTGAACCGGGCCACGCCGGCGGCCACCAGGACGTCGTGCAGGCGTGCGAGGTCGGGCGGGGAGCCGTCGGGTACGACCACCGCGCAGGCGCGTTCGCCGGTGCGAGGATCGGGCAGTCCGACTATCGCGATCTCGGCGATGCCGGGTTCGGTGATGAGGATGTCCTCGATCTCTTTGGGAGAGATGTTCTCACCGTTTCGGATGATGATGTCCTTGGCGCGTCCGGTCACCATGAGGTAGTCGCCGTCGACCCATTCGCCGAGGTCTCCCGTGCGGAAGTAGCCGTCGGTGTCGAAGGCCTCGGTGTTGTCCTCGGCATGCAGATACCCGAGCAGCATCTGCGCCCCGCGGGCCCTGATCTCGCCGTCGATGATCACGACGTCGGCGATGCCGGGGCGGCCGTCGGTGTCCGCGGCGTGGTCGGTGTCACCGGGCGTGCACGCGCCCACCGTGGTGACCGGCACCTCGGTGGACCCGTACACCCGGCTGACCAGAGCGCGGTCGAAATACTCCGTCGCACTGCGGATCAACGACGGTGGCACTGAGGCGCCGCCGCAGATGAAGACCTTCAGATCGGGCAGCCTGGTTCCGGCGCGGCGCGCGGCGTCGAGCAGTTGGGTCAGAAACGGCGTGGCACCGGCCATGTGTGTGCAGCGGTGTGCGGTCATGAGCGCCACCGCGTCGTCGGCGTCCCATCTGTCCATGAGCACCGCGGTGGTACCCAGCAGCAGCGGGCACTCGAATGCGTAGATGGACCCGCCGATGTGCGCGATCGGCGACGGCACCAGGAAACGATCCCCGGGTGTGATGTGCCAGTTGTCGCGCAGTTGGCAGATCAGTGCGTGCAGCGAATTGTGGCTGTGCAGCACCCCTTTGGCGCGGCCCGTGGTGCCCGAGGTGTAGAGGATCATACGGACGGCGTCGGGATCGAGCTGTGGAAGCCGCAGGCCGGTGCCCGAATCGCGGAACAGGTCGGCGTAGGGCATGTGCCCGTCGCCGCGCACCACCACGACTTCCGGGGGGTCGCTCACCTCGGTGACGACGCGGGCGAGCATGGCGGCGTAGTCGTGACCGCGGAACTCGGAGGGCACGAAGATCATTCGAGAGTCGGCGTCGTCCAGGATGAACCGCAGTTCGTGGTCGCGCAGCGACGGCAGGATGGGGTTGACCACCATGCCGGCCAACGTCGCTCCCAGATAGACCACGGCGGCTTCGTGCCAGTTGGGCAGCATGAACGACACCACGCTGCCCACCGGCATCCGGGCCACGAGTGCCTGCGCCAGGGTGTCGGCCTGGCGCAGCAGCGTCGCGCAGTCCAGACGCACGTCCCCGTCGACGATCAGGACGCGGTCCGGGGTGGCCTCGGCGGCCTCGCGCAGCGTGTCGGCCAGTGTGGTCGACACCCACCATTCGTGCCGATGTGCTGACTCCCGGATGTCCTCGGTGACCGGCACCCGCGTCATCCCTTCACCCGGCGCAGAGTCATCGAGTAGCGGTAGCGGGACGCCGGATGTGTGTTGATCGTGACCTGCGCGGTTTCACCGTCAGAGGTGGTGTAGGTGCGGCGCACCTCAAGGGCGGCCGTGCCGGGGTCCACATCGAGGCGTGCGGCCAGGTCGGTGCGCATCAGCACGGCCGAGATCTCCTGGTGCACTTCGACGATGCTGCGGCCGAACATGTCCTCGATGAGCGGGAAGATGGGGCCGTTGTGCCGTTGCAGCATTCGGCCCACGGCCGCGAACGACCGATTGATGTAGTACTCCGTGAAGCACACCGGGTTGGGGGCGCCCTCGACCTGCCGGTAGCCACCGACCGCGAGCCACTCCTCGCCGACCGTCAGACCGGTGCGCGCCGCGAGGTCGGCGTCCACGGTCAGCATCTTGTTGGCGTTGATGACGAAGCGCGCACCCGTCGCGAAGGCCATCAGGTCGTCGATCGACATGACGTCCTGGGCGTACGAACTCGTCGACGTGCGGGGCACCACCATCGTGCCGGCGCGGGGGCGCGACGCGATCAGGTTGTCGTCGCGCAGTCGGCGCAACGCCTCGCGCACGGTGTAGCGGCTCACCGAGAAGCGTTCACACAGGGCATGTTCGGTGGGGAGCTGCGAGCCGACAGGGTAGATCCCGTCGACGATCTCCTGCCGCAGCACGCGCGCCACCTGAAGGTAGCGGGGATCCGTCGAGGAGTTCTGCGTCGTCATGGGGTGTCAGGTGCCGACCGGGCGCAGTGCCAGGACGCTGCCGTCACCGTCGGCCGAGACGTACAGGGTGCCGTCGGGGGCGGCGGTGATACCCGCGAAGGGGCCCTGTGGGCCGGAGAACGGCGGCATGCCGAGCAGGGGTTTGGGCGTCACTCCCGGTGCGGCGCCCACCGGCAGACCCGCGGCGATCACGCTGGATGACCCGCTGGCGGGATCGAATTCGACCACCGACTTGGTGCCGGCGTCGACGACGAAGACGCGACCCCTGCGTGTCGTGATGCCCTGCGGCGTCACGAGGCCGTCGAGCACGGTGTTGGTCGTGCCGGACGACACTCGCGTCACCCGGCCCGCACCGGACTCGGTGACCAGCACCGAACCGTCGGATTCGACCAGCACACCGACCGGTCCCTGCAGGCCTGTCGCCAGCACCTCAACGTCGGCGCCCTGCACCGACAGCAGCCGCCCGGTGCCGAATTCGGCGACCACGGCCGCACCGTCTGGGGTCAGGTCCACGCCGTAGAGCTGATCGAAACCGTCAGCCAGGTAATCGGTTTCACCCGCAGCGGGCCGGAAGCGGGCCACCTGACCGCCGGAAGTGGTCACCACGAACTCGTCGGGGCCCGCGGGCGCCAGGCCGCGCAGGAACCCGGGATACCCAGGGGTGAAGAGCATCCCGACGGTGTGCAGCGTCCCATCGCGCAGCACGTAGAAGTAGGTGCCGTCCGCGACGTACAACTGGCCGTCGGCTCCGATGGCCAGGTCCAACGGCCAGTTGAGCCCGCCGGGCAGCAGCGTGTCGGTCCGGCCGTCGAGGATTTCGGTGATCTCACCGGTGAAGTTGGAGACGAACAGGCGGCCGTCGGCGAAGGTCAGGTTGTCCAGCCCGGGCGACAGGGTCGCCAGCACGCTCTGTTCACCGGTGCGCGGGTCGATTCGCAGCACCTGGCCGCTGGCGACCTGCGTCGAGACGATCTTCCCGGCGCTGTCGAACTTCACCGCGTCGGGCACGCCGAGGCCCGTGGCCACGGTTTCGGGTTGACCGCCGTCGGGATCGATCCGCCAGATCTCGTTGGCGCCCATCACCGGGAAGTAGAGCAGTCCGTCGGGGCCCACCTCCATGGCGTTGGGGGAGGGGACGTTGTCCAGCAGCAGTCGCGGTTGGCCGCCGTTGAGGTCGAGTTCGAAGATCCGACCGCCTTCGCGGCATTCACCGACGAACAGGCGGCCGTTGTGGAACGTGATGCCGTTGGCGCATGGCATGTCGTCGCGAAGCACGCGGGACCGGCCTGAGCCGGACATGTCGAGCACGCTGACTCGACCGTTCATGACCTCGGTGGCGTACAGCGCTCCCGACGGATCGAAGGCGACATCGTCGGGCGCGACGATGTCGCCGCCCTTGGCGCTGACCGTCTCGACGTCGCCGGTGCCGAGGTTCACCGCGCTGATCTGACTGCCGGTGACCTGAGCGACGTAGACCCGGCCGTCCGGGCCCGTACGCAAGCCGTTGGCGCCGAACAGTCGACTGGGCGGGGTGAGCCGGTCCACCCGCCATCCGGCGGCCGCTTCGGAGTGCTGCGGAAATGGGCCTGAGCGGGTCATCTGTCCGGCATTCACGGCTCGGACACTATCAATCCAGTCTGGTCCAGACAATAGCGTCTGCATGGGGTGAATTTCGGTCTTGACGGGCGGACGAACTGTAGAGAATGATGTTCTCAAATGAGTGCACACGCATTTTATGTCCAGACAATTAGCGGCTGGTGCTGACGGGTGAGGTCTGTGACGAACGAGCTGTTGGGGCTGGACGGCCGCGTGGTGATCGTGTCTGGCGCCGCTGGTGGCGGCATCGGCACGACGGTCACTCGGATGGTGGCCGGTGCGGGCGCCACCGTCGTCGCGGTCAGCAGGTCCAAGGAGAACCTGGATCAGCACGTCGCACCGCTGGTCGATGAGGGGCTGAAGGTCATCCCGGTCGCCGCTGACGCGGGCACCGATGAGGGCATCGACGCCGCGCTCGAGGCCGCCCGGAATGCCGACGGCCAGATGTACGGACTGGTCAACGTGGCCGGGGGCGCCGGGCCGCAGACCTGGATGCCGTCCACCCGGGTCAGCCGGTCCGACTGGCGCGCACTGTTCGCCCAGAACCTCGAGACGATGTTCTTCATGAGCCAGGCCGTGGCCGCCGAACTGCGCGCCGGCGCGCTGCCCGGTTCGATCGTGTCGATCTCCTCCATCAGCGGCATCAACACCGCGCCGTTCCACGTCGCCTACGGCACCGCCAAGGCCGCCGTCGTCGCGGCCACCCGCACCATGGCCGTCGAATTGGCCGCGGACAACATTCGCATCAACGCCGTCGCACCCGGCGTCACCGAGACCCCCGCGTCGGGCACCTACGTCGACGCCGACCCGGACCGCGATCGTCGCGCGATCGCCATGGGACGCCGTGGCCGGCCCGAGGAGCAGGCGGGCGCGATCCTCTTCCTGCTCTCGGAACTGTCGAGCTACATCACCGGACAGACCCTGTTGGTCGACGGGGGACTGAACCTGCGCTGGACACATCTCGGCGCGGACAACACGTCGCTGTTCCTCAAGGACGAATCGTTCCGTGCGGCCATAACCAGTTGGGAGGCAACGTGACCGACACCGAGATCCCCGCGATCGATCACGCGGAGGAACTGTCAGAGCCCGTGACCATTCCGGTCGACGCCTACATCTCACCGGAGTACGCCCGCGCAGAACGGGACCGGCTGTGGCGCAAGGTGTGGCAGCAGGTCGGCCGCGTCGAGGACCTGCCCGAGGTCGGGAGTTACCTGACCTACGACATCCTCGACGACTCGATCATCGTGGTGCGCACCGGGCCGAATGAGTTCGCGGCCCATCACAACGTGTGCATGCACCGCGGCCGTCGCCTTATCGACGTGCCTGCCGGAGCCAAGAACGCTGTGGGACGGGCCCGCAAGTCGTTTGTGTGTGGGTTTCACGGGTGGACCTACGGACTGGACGGGGCGTGCACGCACATCCGTGAGCAGGACGACTGGAAAGGCACGTTGACACCGGCCAACACCCATCTGGCCAGGGTCAGCGTGGACACCTGGGGCGGCTGGCTGTGGATCAACATGGATCCCGACTGCGAACCGCTGGCCGACTACCTGTTCCCCGCCGCCAAGATCCTCGACCCGTTCGGGCTGGAGAACATGCGCTGCAAGTGGCGAAAATGGCTGTATTTCGACTGCAACTGGAAGGTCGCGCTGGAGGCGTTCAACGAGACCTACCACGTGTTCACCACGCACCCGGAGTTCAACAAGTTCGGCGAATTCAAGGGCTGGGCCAAGGCGCAGGGCAAGCACAGCAACATCGGCTACGACGCCCCGAAGAACATGGAGGCCACCAAGTCCAAGATCCGCCTGGGCACCGGTGACGACCCCCGCGTCTCCACCGCGGAGATGCAGATGTACACCTGGGAGCAGACCAACGCGACCACCACCGAGACGCTGGTGAACGCCGCCAAGCGCCTGGTCGACGAGCTGCCCGAGGGCACGCCGCCGGACAAGGTGCTCGAACACTGGCTGTCCTCGGCCCGGCGCGACGACGAGGCCCGCGGTGTCGTCTGGCCGACCATTCCGGCCGACATCCTCGGACAGGCCGGCACTGCCTGGCAGATCTTCCCGAACTTCCAGATCGGCCAGGGCCTGACCACCGCGCTGTGCTACAGCGCGCGGCCCGACCCGAGCTACGACCCGAACAAGTGCATCTTCGAGGTGGCCACCCTGGAGCTGTACCCGAAAGGTCAAGAACCACAGACCGAATGGGAGTACACCCCGCAGGACAGCCCGAACTGGCTGTCGGTGCTGCCCCAGGACTTCTCCAACATGGCGGCCGTGCAGCAGGGCATGAAGTCGGCGGGCTTCCCGGGCACCCTGCCCAACCCATATCGCGAACGCAGCACCGTCAACCTGCACCACCAACTGTCCAAGTACATGGGCACCGGCGAGCCGCGCCCCCGCTAGCGACTTCGGCGCGCTTTCCGGAACTCACCGCCGGTTATCGCGCCCAAAACGAAGGAGAAGCATGAAAGTCAATCTGGGGACGGGAGCGCAGAACTCCCGCGATTGGGAGCGCGTACTCGCCGGGGATTTCAGCAGCCCACCGGCAACGCCGGACTACCAATGCGTGCAGGCCGCGCTGGCGCTCGGTGATCTCGCGGAGCCATTGGGCTTCGACGGCATCTGGTTCCCCGAGCACCAGGGCACGCCATACGGCATGACGCCCAACCCCATTCAGGCGTTGACCTACTTCGCTGCCCGCACCGAGCGGGTCAGCCTGGGCACGTTCGTCGCGGTGGCACCGTGGTGGAATCCGGTCCGGTTGGCGCACCAGATCGCCTACCTCGACATCGTCTCCAACGGCCGCTACAACACGATCGGCATTGGCCGTGGGGTGTCCAAGAGTGAGTTCGATGCCGTCGGCGTGCCGCGCGAGCAGAGTCGGCAGCGGTTCAACGAGACGCTCGACATCCTGGAGTTGGCCTTCAGCGGTGAGCGGTTCTCCTACGACGGTGAGATCTTCTCCTTCCCCGAGATGTCACTGCGCCCCGAACCGATCAGCAAGGACCTGTTCTCGCGGATCTACAGTTCGTCGTCGACGGCCGAATCGCTGGAGATCCTGTCCCGACGCGGGATGGTGCCGCTGTTCGTCGGCAACAAGCCGATCTGGGATGCCGGCGAAGAGGTGCGGAAGGTCAACACGTTCCGCGCCGAGGAGGGCTTCGAGCCCTGTCAGCCCAAGAACGTGATGTTCATGTACTGCACTCCCAAGGAGGACGAGAAGCTCGCGGCGCTGACCGAGGAGTGGATTTGGACCGCCAACCGTGACGTCAACGTGCACTACGGCTTCGCCGACGCGTCGAACTTCAAGGGCGTCAAGGGTTATGAGTCCTACGCGGCTCGCGAGGCCACCGCGACCGCGGTGCTGGCGTCCGCGGTGACCGGCGACCAGAAGAAGGGCGGCCCGCCCGGATACCACGCCTCCAACCTGTTGATCGGGACCCCCGAGGTGGTGTTCGAGAAGCTCAAGGCCGCGCAGGAGGCGTGCTCGTTCTCCGAGGTCACCATCGTCCCGCAGTTCGGCACCATGCCCTATGAGGACGCCATGGACAGCGTCAAGCTGTTCGCACAGGAGGTGCTGCCCGCCGTGCATGAGATGGCGGCGCCCCTGCACGCCGCCGCACTGCCGGAGGGAGCCAACGCATGACGACCGTTGAGAACGGCTGCGGTCCCACCGAGACGCCCACCGACATCGACATCGACGCCCTGCGGGACAAGTACCGCGCCGAGCGCGAGAAGCGCCTGCGCAAGGAGGGTTCCAAGCAGTACATCGAGACCACGGGCCAATACGCGGGATTCGCCGAGGCCGACCCCCACACGCCGTTCGTCGAGCGTGACGTGATCGACACCGACATCGACGTGGCCGTCCTCGGTGGCGGCTTCGCGGGACTGCTGTGCGGCGCCTACCTGAAGAAGGCCGGCGTCGAGGATGTGCACATCATCGAGCAGGGCGGCGACTTCGGTGGGGTGTGGTACTGGAACCGTTATCCGGGAATCCAGTGTGACAACGAATCCTATTGCTACGTCCCGCTGCTGGAAGAGCTCGACTTCATACCGAGCAAGAAGTTCGCCGACGGCGCCGAGATCTACCAGCACTGCCGCAACATCGGCAAGCACTTCGGCCTGTACGACGGCGCGATCTTCTCCACCCAGGTCCGCGACCTGAAATGGGACGACAGCATCAACCGCTGGCGGATCAGCACCAACCGCGGTGACGACATCCGCGCCCGTTTCGTGGTGCTTGCCTCCGGTTCGTTCAACCGGCCCAAACTTCCCGGCATCCCGGGCATCAAGGAGTTCGTCGACGCGGGCGGACACATCTTCCACTCCTCGCGGTGGGACTACGACTACACCGGCGGAGACGCCAGCGGCGGGTTGGAGAAGCTCGCCGACAAGAAGGTCGCCCTGATCGGCACGGGTGCCACCGGCGTGCAGTTGGTGCCATTCCTGGGCCGAGATTCCCAGCACCTCTACGTCTTCCAGCGCACACCGTCGACCGTCGACGAGCGCAACAACTCGCCGACGGACCCGGAGTGGGCGAAGAACCTGCAACCCGGGTGGCAGAAGGAGCGCCAGCGCAACTTCCACTCCTGGACGTTCGAGGGCATGGCGCTGGGCCAACCCGACCTGGTGTGCGACTTCTGGACCGAGCTGGGCCGCAACACCGCTGCCCGCGTGCTGGCACTGCCCGACCCCGCCTCGATGACGCCCGAGCAGTTCATGGGCATCCGCGAGGAGGAGGACTACAAGCTCATGGAGCGGTTGCGCCGCCGGATCGAGGCCCTGGTGGACGACCCGGACACCGCGGAGTCGCTCAAGCCGTACTACCGATTCCTGTGCAAGCGGCCATGTTCCAACGACGACTACCTGCAGACGTTCAACCGCCCCAACGTCACGCTGGTGGACGTCTCGGAGACCAAGGGTGTCGAACGGATCACCGACAAGGGACTCGTGGCCAACGGGCAGGAGTTCGAGGTCGACTGCATCATCTTCGCGAGCGGGTTCGAGATCACGACCGAGATCAGCCGTCGCTATGCGATCGACACCGTCGAGGGCCGGGACGGGGTGTCGCTGTACGACAACTGGGCGCACGGCTATCGGACCCTGCACGGAATGACCAGTCGAGGCTTCCCAAATCAGTTCTTCACCGGGTTCACCCAGGTGGGAATCTCGGCCAACATCTCGGCCAACTACGAACTGCAGGGCGAGCACATCGCGTACATCATCGCCGAAGCGCTGGACCGTGGCGCGACCACGGTCGAACCCACCGAGGAGGCCCAGGCCGCCTGGGGCGCCACGATTCGTGAGACCGCGGTCGACACCTCGGCGTTTGATGCCGAGTGCACACCGGGGTACTACAACAACGAAGGCGGAGGCCAGGGGGAGGACGCGGGTGAGGGCATCCGTTCGCACCTCGGCGAACCGTACGGTCCCGGCTTCTACGCGTTCGGTGAGCTGCTGCGGGAGTGGCGTGACAAGGGCGACCTCGATGGTCTCGTCCTCCGCACCTGAGTTGCGGTTCGACGGCCGGGTCGCCGCCGTCACCGGCGCGGGCCGCGGGTTGGGCCGCGAGTACGCGCTGCTGCTGGCGTCGCGCGGGGCCAAGGTGGTGGTCAACGACGTCGGAGGATCGCTGACCGGTGCGGGCGCCGACACCGGACCGGCGCAGGAGGTGGTCGAGGAGATCATCCTGGCCGGTGGAGAAGCCGTCGCCTCCTCGGCGTCGGTGGCGACTCCCGAGGGCGGAAAGGCGATCATCGACGCCGCGCTGGAGAACTACGGCCGGCTCGACATCCTGATTCACAACGCGGGCAACGTCCGTCGCGCCCCGCTGGCGCAGATGTCCTACGAGGACTTCGATGCCGTGCTTGATGTGCACCTGCGCGGGGCCTTCCATGTGGTCCGCCCCGCGTTCGCGCACATGACGCAGGCAGGTTACGGCCGCCTGGTCCTGACGTCCTCAATCGGTGGCCTCTACGGCAACCACGACGTCGCCAACTACGGCGCGGCCAAGGCCGGGATCATCGGGCTGTCCAACGTCGCGGCGCTCGAGGGTGCGGCGGCGAACGTCACGTGCAACGTCATCGTGCCCGGGGCCGTCACCCGCATGGCCGAAGGCCTCGACACGTCGGCGTATCCGCCGATGGGCGCCGACCTCGTCGCGCCTACGGCCGGCTGGCTCGCGCACGAAACCTGCTCGGTCACAGGCGAGATCCTGATCGCCATCGCAGGCCGGGTGGCCCGCGCCTACATCGCTGAGACGCAGGGCGTCCACCGTCCGTCGTGGACCATGGAAGAGGTCGCGGCGGAGATGGCCGCCATCCGTGACACCGCGGAGCAGGTCGTGTTCCCCGTGGTCCCGGACGGGCACACTGACCACATCCGGTACAGCTTCGGCATGGCCGCGCAGACGGTGTCCCATGACTAGCCCGGGGCCGCTGCAGGGCGTGCGCGTGGTCGACCTGACCGCGATGGTGATGGGCCCATACTGCACGCAGATCATGGCCGACATGGGCGCCGACGTCATCAAAATCGAACCGCCGCAGGGTGATAACACCAGGTACATCTCGGTGGGACCCGCACCCGGATTGAGCGGCGTGTTCGTCAACGTCAACCGCGGCAAACGCAGCGTGGTGCTCGACCTGCGCACTGACGCCGGCCGGGACGCGCTGCGCGCGCTGATCGGCACCGCGGATGTGTTCATCCACTCGATGCGCGCGAAGGCGGTTGACAAGCTGGGCTTCTCGTACGACGAGGTCGCGGCGATCAACCCGAACATCATCTACACCAACTGTTACGGGTACGGCAGACGCGGCCCCGAAGCTGACCGCCCCGCCTACGACGACACCATTCAGGCCGAATGCGGGATCCCCGCCGTCCAGGAGCAGTTGACGGGCGAGGCCAACTACGTCGGCACCATCATGGCCGACAAGGTCGCCGGCCTGACCGCTCTCTACGCGACGATGATGGCGCTGTTCCACCGCGAGCGCACGGGCCAGGGGCAGGAGGTCGAGGTCCCCATGTTCGAGACCATGGCCTCGTTCATGCTGGTCGAGCATGCCAACGGCGCCATGTTCGACCCTCCACTCGGACCCGCCGTCTATCCGAGGACCGTTGCGCCCAACCGCCGCCCGTATGAGACCAAGGATGGGCACATCGCGGCGCTGATCTACAACGACAAGCACTGGAATGCGTTCATCGAGGCCGTCCAACCGACGTGGAACAGCGACCTGTACGCGACGCTGGAACGCCGGGCACGGCAGATCGACACGGTCTATGGACTGGTGGCACAGACGCTCAAGGAACGCACCACCGACGAATGGCTCAAGCTGTTCAACGAACTCGAGATCCCGGCGGCGCCGATCCGCACACCGGACGCGTTGTTCGATGATCCGCATCTGGCCGCCGTCGGCCTGTTCGAAACCGTGCAGACGCCGCATGGTCCCGTACGGTTCCCGGGTGTGCCGACCTGGTTCTCCCGCACCCCCGGGCACGTGCGGGGCCCGGCACCGGAATTGGGTGCAGACACCGCCGCGGTGCTGCATGAGTTGGGCCCGACCACCACCGACGCCGAGTCCGCAGCGGGATCGGGATAGGGGACGCACACAGTGGATTTCGACATGGGTGCCCACGCCGCGGCGCTGCGCACACAACTGCGTGACCTGGTGGGCGCGCACCTGCCCGAAGACTTCATGGGCGCGTTCACCGACAACCCGGCGGATCTTGCTGCCGCACAGCAGTTCTGCCGGACACTGGCGGATGCGGGACTGCTGTGCATGTCGTGGCCGCAGGAGTACGGCGGCAGAGATGCCTCGGTGTGGGAGCAGACCGTGGTGCGCGAGGAGATGTGGGCGCACCACGAACCCCGGGGTGCGCAGTACATGGGCGTCAACTGGGTGGGGCCGATCGTGATGCGGCACGGCACCAACGAGCAGAAGCGCAAGCACCTGCCGCCCATTGCAGCCGGGGAGGTGATCTGGTGCCAGGGATTCTCCGAACCCGAGGCCGGCTCCGACCTCGCGTCGCTGCGCACCACGGCACGCCCCGCCGACGATGGAAACGGGTGGCTGGTCAGCGGTCAGAAGATCTGGACGTCGTACGCCACCATGGCCCAGTGGTGCTTCCTGCTGGCCCGCACCTCGAAAGAGGACAAGAAGCAGAAGGGGTTGACGATCTTCCTGGTGCCGATGTCGGACCCGGCGATCCAGGTGCGGCCGATCCGCTGCATCATGGGCCCTCACCATCTCAACGAGGTCTTCTTCGACGACTTGCGGGTCACCGAGGCCGACGTGCTGGGCGAGGTCGGTGCGGGGTGGTCGATCGTGCAGGACGTGCTGTCCTTCGAACGCGTCGGCATCGCCCGCTACGCACGATGCGAGAAGCTGCTGCAGACCGCTCCTTCGGCATTGGGTTCGGCCTGGGCCGAGCTGCCGGATGAGCTGCGCGCCAGATGGACTCGCATGCTGGTGCACTGCCGTCGGGCGCGCCTGTTGGCTTATCGATTGGTGTCGCTGCAGAGCGCCGGGCAGGTGCGCCCCGGGGACGCCTCGGGCTATCGGATCGCGGTGACCAAGCTTGACCAGGACAGCGCCGAGGTGCTGATGGAGATCGTGGCCGCGGCTGACGTCACCGACCCCGCGGTGCGCAGATTCCGCGAAGAGGTCGAGGACCACTGGCGGTACTCCCAGGCGTCCACGGTCTCCTCGGGCAGCATCGAGATGCAGCGGATCCTGCTGTCGCGTGCCCTGTTGGCGGCATCATGATCCTCGAACTCAGCGACGAGGCAGCCGAATTCGGGCGGCAGGCACAGCGTGCCTTCGAGGTCGCCGGTGGTGATCAACTGCTGCAGCAGGCCGAGGCCAAACCCGACACCCGCGAGGCACTCGTCGGCCCGGTGCTGGCCGAACTGGGGGCGTGGGATCTGGACCCGAGGACCGACGCCGACAGTCTTGAGGCCGCGGCGGCGCTGTGCCGCAGCGCAGGGTACTGGGCGCTGCCGTATCCGGTGGCCGAACGACTGTCCAGTGCCACCCCGGGCGGGGCGGGCCTGGTGGTGGTCGCCGAGAACAACCCGTCCGCGCCGATAGCCCTGGTCGACGGGCCGTGGGAGGCCGTGACGCTCGACGGTGCGCGAAGCACCGTCGTGGGCACCTCGGCCGTTCGCCCCGTCTTCGTTGCGGAACTCTCGTTGTCGTCTGTCGACGCGGTGGGCGGCGATCTGGTGGCGCTCGGTCTGGTGCTGCCGTGCTGGACGCTGCTCGGAATGATGGACCGCGCACTGGAATTGACCGTGGCGCACGTCAAGCTGCGTCAGCAGTTCGGGCAGCCGCTGTCCGGATTCCAGGGTGTGCAGTTCCAGTTGACCGACGCCGAGGTCGAGCGCAGCGGCGTCGAGATCCTGGCCAAGCATGCGCTGTGGAGTGCCGGGCCGTCTTCGGGGGTGCCGACCGATGTCGCACTCGACGATGCGCTCGCCCTGCGGATGGCCGCGATCGAGGCGGCCGAGGTGGTGTTCCGCGTGTGCCATCAACTCCACGGAGCGGTGGGGTTCTGCGACGAGACGACCTTGTCGTGGCTGTCGCGGTACAGCCAACCGTTGCGGCGCCTGCCGTTCGGGCTCTCGGCGACGCGTGATCTGCTGACCGGCCGGGTCGACGGCCGCGGTCTGAGCGGGTTGTACTCGGCATGACCGACGCTGCGCTGGAGGAGTTTCGCCAGACCGTCCGAACCTGGTGCGCCAAGCATGTGCCCACCGACTGGCGGGCGCGCCAGACCGGTGTCGGCGACGACGAGTTCGTGGCCTTTCAGAAGTCGTGGTTCGCCGAACTGAACTCCGCGGGTTATGCGGTGCCGCACTGGCCCGCCGAGTGGGGTGGCGGCATGTCGGTCGCCGAGCAGATCGTGCTGTACCAGGAGTTGGCCCGCCACGATGCACCACGCCTGGTGCTGGCGTTCGTCGGCATCCACCATGCCGCCTCGACGCTGCTCGTGGCCGGGACCGAGGAGCAGCGTCGTCGGCACCTGCCAGCGATCCTGGACGGTGAGATCTGGGTGCAGGGCTTCTCCGAGCCCGAGGCGGGATCGGATTTGGCGAGCCTGCGGACCACGGCCCGTAAGGTCGGGGACCGCTACGTCGTCAATGGCCAGAAGCTCTGGGCCAGCGGTGGGCTGCACGCCGACTGGTGCCTGTTGCTCGCGCGCACCGCCCCCGATGCGCCCAAGCGCAAGGGCATCTCGTATTTCCTGCTCGACATGACGACACCGGGAATCGACGTCCGCCCGATCCGCAACGCCGTCGGCGAGTCACACTTCTGCGAGATATTCCTCAACGACGTCGAGATCCCGGCCGCGAACCTGGTGGGAGCGGAGAACGCCGGGTGGCAGGTCGCGCAGGCGACGCTGGGCGCCGAGCGCGGGATGACGATGCTGGAACTCGCCGAGCGCCTGGGTCATGCGGGGTTCCGCTGGCTCGTGGATGCGTGCCGGTCGATCGACGACTCCGCCGTCCAGGATCGCCTGAGCGCCTTCGAGATCGAGATCGACGGGCTGCGAGGACTCTGCCGAGATCTGGTGGAACGCAGCGAGGCCGGCACGTCCGGTGCGGCGGATGCCTCGATCGTCAAGCTGTACTACAGCGAACTGCTGCAGCGTATGACCGACTTCGCGGTCGACATCGGTGGCGTGGCCGCGCACACCGTGTTGACCAAACCGCCGTCGAGTGGATGGGAATCCGGCGCGTGGGTGCTGGATTTCATCGGGTCGTGGGAATGGACCATTCCCGGCGGCGCCAGCGAGATCCAACGCACCATCATCGCTGAGCGTGGTCTCGGCCTGCCGCGGGAGCCGAGCGTTCGATGACCCTCGATTTCAGTGACCTTCATGACGAACTTCGTTCGGTCGCCGGTGATCTGCTGGGCAAGGAGCGCGGCGGCGCGGTGGCGCTGAACGTGCTGGCGCAGGCCGGGTGGACCGGACTGGAGATCGGCGAGAACTTCGGGGGCGCGGGTGCGACGTTCCGTGAGGTCGCGATCATCGGCGAGGAGATGGGCCGCGTCGCTGTTGCCAGCGGATTTCTCGGCGCCGCGGTGCTCAGCGCGGGACTGCTGAATGAGCTGCAGCCCAGTGGTTTACGCGACCGGCTACTGTCCGGGCTGGCGGCGGGAACGGCAGGTGTCGCGACTGTGATCTCTGGTGAACATCGCGACTTTGAACCGGCTTTCAGGGTGGACAGCGCTGGTCGTGTGAGCGGCAGTGCGGCGTTCGTGTCCGATGTCGTCGGCGCGTCGGGGGTGCTGCTGCCTGCTGTCGGCGTTGACGGTGATGTCGTGGTGGCAGCGGCACAGGGTGAGCAGCTCTCGGTGGTTGATCAGGCCGTGCTCGACGAGACCCGCAGCCTGGCAACGGTGTCCGCGGATTCAGTGCCTGCTGAGGTGCTGACGTTCGCCGGTGACCCGGTGTCTGTTCTCGGCGCAGTGCGTGACCGGGCCTGCGTGGCTCTGGCGTGCGACAGCTTGGGCGTGGCCGCCGCGATGCTGGACGCGACCGTCGACTACGTGAAGGTGCGCGAGCAGTTCGACCGTCCGATCGGCTCATTTCAGGCCGTCAAGCACGCATGCGCCGACATGCTGGTGCGGGTGACGGTCGCGCGGCAGTTGGTCAGTGCCGCCAGTGTTGCTGTAGCCCAAGGTGATCCGGACGCATCACGGGCTGCCGCCAAGGCCAAGGCGTACTGCGGTGAGGCCGCCGTCGAGGTCGCGGGCAAGGCCATGCAGTTGCACGGCGGCATCGGCTACACGTGGGAGAGCGGCATTCACACCTATCTCAAGCGCGCGACGCTGAACCGGGCGTTGTTCGGCGGGCCCAGCGAGCATCGCGCGTTCCTCACGCAGACCCGCTGAGCGGCCGGTTTGGGTCCCGCGAGCGCCCCCTCTTGTACGCGATTTGCGGCGTGTCACCGTACAGACGCGCACGCTCGCGGGGTTAAAAGACGTTGTCCTTGTGGTTGACGTCGGTCACCAGGCCCCCGTCGACGACGAACTCGGCGCCGGTGGCGAACGACGACTCGTCGCTGATCAGGAACACCACGAACGTCGAGACCTCTTCGGACTGACCCGGGCGCCCCAGCGGCGCGGTGACCATGTCCTCGGGGAAGTGCTCGGTCATCGGGGTGCGGATGAAACCCGGATGCACCGAGTTGACCCGAATGTTGTGCCGGCCCAGTTCCAGCGCGGCCGATTTCGCCAGGCCTCGCACGGCCCACTTCGACGCGACGTACGGGTGCACCATCGGCGCTCCGCGCAGACCTTCGATCGAGGACACGTTGATGATCGAACCGGTCTTGGCCTTCTTCATCTCACCCACCACGGCCTGCATGCCGAGGAACGTGCCGGTCAGGTTGACGTCGATGACCTTCTGCCACTGCGCCATATCGAAACTGCCGATCTTGCCCAGGGCGACGATGCCCGCGTTGTTCACCAGGCCCGTGAGGCCACCGTACGACTCGAGCGCCGTCGCCACCGCGGCGTCCCACTGATCGGGTTGCGTGACGTCGAGGTGCACATAGCGGGCGGCGTCTCCGAGTTCGGCGGCCAGCGCCTCGCCCGGCTCGTCGAGGATGTCACCGATCACCACTTTGGCGCCCTCGGCCACCAGCATTCGTGCATGCGCGGCGCCCATTCCCTGCGCTCCGCCGCTGATCAACACCACTTTGCCGTCCACGCGTCCCATGGGCGGTGACGTTACCGCACCAAACTAGAACCTGTTTCAATTTGGTCCGAGACCGCGCATACTGCGAGGGCATCCCTACAGGACGGAGTTCATCCATGGCCATCCGCGTGGCACTGATCGGAACGGGCAACTGTGGCCGACTGGCGCTGATTCAGTTGATCGAGGACCCCAGGTTCGAACTGACCGCGGTGGGGGTGTCGACCGACGACAAGGTCGGCAAGGACGCCGGCGAACTGGCGGGCGTGGACGTCACGACCGGAATCCTTGCCACCAAGGGTATGGACGCGGCCCTGGCCACCAAGCCGGACTGCCTGGTGTACTGCGCGATGGGCGACACGCGTCCGGTGGAGGCCACCCGCGAGGTGTGCGCCGCGCTGGCGGCCGGAATCAACGTCGTGGGCTCGGCGCCGGGCGGTCTACAGTTCCCGTGGCGTGGTGCGGTGCCGGAAAAGGCGATCAAGCGCGTCGAAGACGCTGCCCGCGAGGGCGATTCGTCGGTCTTCATCACGGGTGTGGATCCCGGGTTCGTCACCGACCTGATCCCGTTCGCAGTGGCCAGCACGTGCCAGCACATCGAGCAGATCAAGACCATGGAGATCGCCGACTACGCCACGTACGACGGCGCCGAGGTGATGTTCGACGTCATGGGCTTCGGCAAACCACTCGACCAACCCGGGTTCCTGTTCCTGCCCGGATACCTGGCGTCCGCGTGGGGCACCTCCATCCAGATGCTCGCGGCGGGGATCGGCGTCGAGGTCGACGAGATCACCGCAAGCCACGAATTCGAGCCCGCGCCGCAGGACATCGAGGTCGCGGCGGGTCTCGTCGCCGAGGGGACGATCGCGGCGATGCGATTTGAGATCAACGGCCTGGTCGACGGCAAGCCGGTGATCGTCGTCGAGCACGTCACGCGCGTGCGCGACGATCTGCGACCCGACTGGGCGCGACCCGCCCAACCCGGCGGGTCCTACCGTGTCGAGATCACCGGCGAACCGTCCTACGTCGTCGACATCTGTCCGACGAGCAGGCGTGGCGACCACAACTACGCCGCGATCCTGGCCGCCGCAGGACGCATCGTCAACGCCATTCCCGACGTCGTCGCGGCGCCGCCCGGAATCCGGACGACGTTGGATCTGCCGTTGGGGACGGGTCGGGGCGCGTACCGCCCGTCGTAGGGGGCGCCGACCCCCGCTCCGGCGCCGAGACATAAACCTCTGCGACGGACCCCGGCGCGTCTCCGCAGAGGTTTCAGTGTCGCGCCCAAAGGGGCGCCGGTGACTTGTAAACTCCACTCTCGTAACACGAGAGGCGGATTTCCGTGACTGAACTGCGCGAACCGCAGGCGCCGGCGCTGCGTCGGGTCATCGCCGGCGCGTCGATCGGCAACGCCGTGGAGTGGTTCGACTTCGCGATCTACGGGTTCCTGGCCACCTACATCGCGGCCAACTTCTTCCCGGCAGGCAACGACACCGCGGCACTGCTCAACACGTTCGCGATCTTCGCCGCGGCGTTCTTCACCCGTCCACTGGGCGGATTCGTCTTCGGCCCACTCGGGGATCGCATCGGTCGGCATAAAGTGCTGGCATTGGTGATCCTGCTGATGTCGGCCGCGACACTCGCGATCGGTCTGCTGCCCACCTACACGTCCATCGGTATCGCGGCACCGTTGTTGCTGCTCCTGATGCGCTGCCTGCAGGGATTCTCGGCTGGTGGTGAATATGGCGGCGGCGCAGTCTATCTGGCCGAGTACGCCGACGATGCGCACCGGGGTCGCACCATCACCTTCATGGTCTGGTCCGGTGTCGTCGGCTTCCTGCTCGGATCGGTGACCGTCACGCTGCTGCAGGCCCTGCTGCCCGCCGCGGCCATGGACTCCTACGGGTGGCGCATCCCGTTCCTGATCGCCGGGCCTTTGGGCCTGGTGGGCCTTTACATCCGGTTGCGACTGGACGACACCCCGGAGTTCAAGGAACTCAGCGAGACCGACAATGTCGCCAAATCTCCGCTGCGGGAATCGGTCACAACCTCCTGGCGGCGGATCCTGCAGGTCATCGGCCTGTTCATCGTGTTCAACGTGGGCTACTACGTGGTGTTCACGTACCTGCCGACGTACTTCATCAAGACCCTGAAGTTCTCCAAGACCGACGCCTTCATCTCGATCACGGTGGCCTGTGTCGTGGCCATCATTCTGATCCTTCCGTTGGCGGCTCTGTCGGACCGGATCGGACGGCGCCCGCTGCTGATCGCGGGCTCGGTGGGATTCGTGGTGTTCGCGTATCCGCTGTTCCTGCTGCTCAATTCGGGTTCGCTGCCCGCGGCGATCGCGGCCCACATCGGGTTAGCGGTCATCGAATGCTGCTACATCTCGGCAGCTGTGTCCGCCGGAGTGGAACTGTTCGCCACCCGCGTGCGCTACAGCGGGTTCGCGGTCGGCTACAACCTGTGCGTGGCGGTATTCGGTGGCACCACGCCTTATGTCGTCACGTGGTTGACGACCTCGACCGAAAACGCCATCTCACCGGCGTACTACGTGATCGCGGCAGCGGTGATCTCACTGCTGACGGTGCTGACGCTGCGCGAGTCGGCGGGGCGTCCACTGCCCCGATAGCGTCCTCAGGCGTCGGCGTGCGCCATCGCGATGTCCTTGGCCCAGCGGTAGTCCGCCTTGCCCGCGGGCGAGCGCGTGATCTTGTCCGTCCGGATGAACGCCTTGGGCACCTTGTAGCGCGCGATGCTGCGACTGCAGATGTCGGCGAGTTCCTCGTCGCTGGCCGACGTGCCCTCGGCCAGTTGCACGATCGCAACAACCTCACTGCCCCAGCGCTCCGACGGTCGGCCCACCACCACGACGTCGTAGATGTGCGGGTGCGCCGCGATGGCCCTCTCGACCTCCTCGGCGAAGATCTTCTCGCCGCCGGAGTTGATGGTCACCGAGTCGCGGCCCAGCAGTTCGATGCGACCGTCGGGCAGATAGCGCGCCTTGTCGCCGGGCACGGACCAGCGCACGCCGTCGATGGTCGGAAACGTGCGCGCGGTCTTGGCCTCGTCGCCCAGATACCCGAGCGGGATCAGGTCGCGTCGGGCCAGCCAGCCCACCGGGTCGTCTTCGGTGGGAGAGAGCACGCGGTCGAGTTCGGTTGAGACGACGGCCGTGTCCGACTGCGGGTTGAACACCGCGGGCTTGTCTTCACCCGTGGTCACGGTGTTCATCTGCTGACCGGCCTCCGAGGACCCGACGGCGTCGATCAGCAGCGCGTGCGGAAGCACCGCGCGCAGGCGTTCCCGCACCGTCGGCGACATCGGGGCGCCGCCGTTGGTGATCGAGATGAGGCAACTCAGGTCGTAGCCGCCGCGTTCGATCTCGTCGGCCAGTGGCCGTGCCATGGCATCGCCGACCACCGGAATGCTCAGCACACGTTCACGTTCCACCAGGCGCAGCACGTCGTCGGGTCGCAGGCGCTCGACGTCGTCGGGGATCACGATGCGCCCGCCCATGGTGATGATGTTGTAGGCGGCCCACTGCGCGGCACCGTGCATGAACGGCGGGAGCATCAACAGCGACATGGCTCCGGCGGCGGCGCGTGCGCGTTCCGCGATCTCCGCGTAGGAGGTCAGCGCGGTGTCGCTGCCGAACGGACGGCCCCCCATGGCGGAGATGAAGATGTCGTGTTGACGCCACAGCACACCCTTGGGCATGCCGGTCGTCCCGCCTGTGTAGAGCACGTACAGGTCATCGGGCGTGGGTTCGGGCAGACCCTCGGCAGGGGCGGGCGTGGAGACGATCGACTCGTAGTCGACCGCACCGGGCAGCAACTCGTTGCCCGACTCGTCGGCGACCTGGATCAGCACCCGCAGATCGGGCAGGCGGTCGCGGATCGCGGCGACGCGCGGCGCGAACTCCGCGTTGTACACCAAAGCCGTTGCGCGCGAGTCGGTCAGAAGGTAGACCAACTCCTCCTCGACGTAGCGGTAGCTGACGTTGAACGGTGCCACCCTGGCGCGATAGCCGGCGATCATCGCTTCCAGGTATTCATTGCCGTTGCGCAGGTACAGGCCCAGGTGGTCCTGCCCGGTCTCATGCCCGCGCAGGTGTGGACGTTCGGTGTGACAGCCCAGGCCTGCCGCGGCCAGGTGGTTGGCCACGCCTTCGACGCGCGCGGCGAATTCGGCATACGTGAAGCGTTTGTCGCGCCATACCAGGAACTCGTGCTCTCCGATGGCGTCCGCCACCGTCGAGAAGACCGTGCCCAGATTGAAGTTGATCGGATCAGCGCTCACGTTGGTCATGACCTCCCAGATCACCCGCCAATGTTGTGAGCCAATCTAGAACACGTTCTAGAAGTGGTTGCGGTCACCCCCGGGGCGTTGACGTGGCGCACCGTCTCTGGGAATCTCACTACCGAAATAGTAGAGCGGCATTCTCTTCAGCGCCGCCGGTTCGAGACAAGGGAGAGACCGTTGGCAGCCAAGGGTTACGTCATCATCACCGAGGACATCAAGGACCCCGAGGGCATGAAGGAGTACGCCAAGCTGGCCATGCCCTCCATGGGTAAGGCCAAGATCGTTGCCGTGGACACCAAGCCCGAGGTCCTCGAGGGCAGCTGGCACGGATCACAGACCGTCGTGTTGGAGTTCGAATCGGTGGACGCGGCCAAGGAGTGGTACTACTCCGACGAGTACCAGGCTGCCGTGAAGTTGCGGCAGGCCGCCGCCGACTGCAACGGCGTCATTCTGGCCGGCTTCCCGTCCTGACGCGTTGATGATTGTGCGGCAGGCGGTAAATCGCCTGCCGCACAATCATTTTCTAGGTGTTGCGTCCGCCGTTCACGCCGATGATCTGCCCCGTGATGTAACCCGCGTCCTCGGACACCAGGAACGCGCACGTCGCCGCGATGTCCTCGGGCTTGCCGATCCGCCGCACGGGCGTGGCCTCGATGGTCTTCTCGATGTCGCCGAGATAGCCGCGCTCCTCGGCGCCCCGCAGCATCGGGGTGTCGATGAAGCCCGGCGGCACGGCGTTCACCGTGACCCCGGCCGGGCCGAACTCCAGCGCAAGGCTCTTGGTCAGGCCATTGACGCCCGACTTCGCCGACACGTAGTGCGACATGTAGGGGGTGCCGGAGTGGGTGCTCGACGACGAGATGTTCACGATCCGGCCCCAGCCCGCGTCGATCATGTCCGGCAGCACCGCTTGGATCATGTGGAAGACGCCGTGCAGGTTGACGTTGACGATCCGCTGCCAGTCCTCGAACGAGATCTTCAGGAACGGCTTGAAGCCGTCGACTCCGGCCGCGTTCACCAGGATCGACACCCGACCGAGGTCCTCGTGGATGCTCTTGAGCGCGGCGTCGATCTGGGCGCGGTCGGTGACGTCAGCCGCGTACGAGTTGGGCGTGCCCGACGGGTTCAGGTCGAGGACGGCCACCCGGTAGCCCTCCCGGCTCAGGCGGTCGGCGATGGCCTTGCCGATGCCGGATCCGCCGCCGGTCACCAGGGCGACTTTCTCCCCATTGCTCTCTGACATGTGGTTCCTTCCGTATGGGCTGGTGGACTCAGGACTGAGCGCGCGGAACGCGAAGGCCCAGGGCGCGACGGCCGGTCTCGACGAGGTACGCGAGCAGGTCGTCCCGGTCGATGCCTGCGAATGTGGGACCGGACGCGCTCGCGATGCCGCTCAGTACGACCGATGCCTTCACATGGCCGGCCGGGCCGGGGTTGACGTCGGCCAGCAGGGCCATCTGGCGCTCGATCAGCGCATCCCATTCGCGACTTGCGCGCAGCATCCGCGCGACGGCGGGGTCGGAGGCCAGCACCGACACCACGCGATTCTCGACCGCGAGTTGGGCGAATCCGGTCAGCATGTGGTCGGCCCGGGCGTGTGCGCCCCGTAGTCCCTCGGCCTCGCTGATCACGTCTCGGAGTCGCTCAAGGAAGGGTTCGACGACCGCGTCGAGCAGTTGTTCGCGGGTGCGAAAGTGGTGGTAGATGGCGGCTTTGGTGAAACCGAGTTCGTCGGCGATCATCTGCAGCGACGTGCCCGCGAAGCTGTGCTGGATGAAGAGTTCGACCGCGACGTCGATCAGCCGTTGCCGGGTGTCCCGGCGCGAACTGTCGGCAGCGACTGCGGTGGTGGTCATTCTCCGCCTCCTGGCCGGTCCGAGTCGTTGCCGAATCCAACTTTACGATCGTATAGTAACGTACTGGTCGATCGTAAAGGTCGAAGCAGCCCGTACGAACCTGGAAGCGAACCCGATGACCGAACTCGAAAAGCTCGACTTCTTCACCGACCAGAGCCTGGTGGCGGACCCCTACCCGTATATGGAGGCTATGCGCTCCGGGTGCCCAGTTCGTCGGGAACCGCACCAGAACGTGCTCGTGGTGACCGGCTACGACGAGGCCGTCGCGGTGTTCGGCGACTCCGACACGTTCTCGTCGTGCACCGCGGTCACCGGACCGTTTCCGGGCTTCCCGGTGCCCATCGAGGGGCAGGCCGAAGACGTCTCGGATCTCATCGAGCAGTACCGCGAGCAGTTGCCGTTCAGCGACCAGGTCACAGTCATGGACCCGCCCAAGCACACCGCGCACCGCGCGCTGCTGATGGGGCTCATCACGCCCAAGCGCCTCAAGGAGAACGAGGAGTTCATGTGGCGGCACGCCGACACGGTCCTTGATCCGTACATCGCGGCCGGTGGCGGCGATTTCATCAAGGGCTTCGCGGCGCCCTTCACGTTGGCGATCATCGCTGACCTGCTCGGGGTCCCCGAAGAGGACCGGGCGGAATTCGCCAAGCACATGGACCACAGCCAGGGTGGCGTCGGCGGCACCGACAACGCGACCATGTCGCACAGCCCGCTGGAGTACCTGTACGAAAAGTTTTCGGCGTACATCGGCGATCGGCGGGAGAACCCCCGCGACGACGCGCTGACCGAAATGGCCGCCGCGAAGTTCCCCGACGGCAGCACTCCTGAGGTGATGGACGTCGTGCGGATCGCGGCCAACCTCTACACCGCGGGTCAGGAGACCACGGTCCGACTGCTCAGCACCGCACTCAAAATCATCGCCGAAGACCCCGAACTGCAGCAGCAGCTGCGGGCCGAGCGTGACCGCATCCCGAACTTCATCGAGGAGTGCCTGCGCTTCGAGAGCCCAGTCAAGGGCGACTTCCGACTGGCCAAGCGCGACACCACGATCGGCGGGGTCGACGTGCCGGCCGGTGCGACCGTGATGGTGATGAACGGCGCGGCCAACCGCGATCCGCGGCAGTTCGAGAACCCCGAGGTGCTGGACATCGAACGGTCAAATGCTCGGCGGCACATCGCCTTCGGCCGTGGTGTGCACAGCTGCCCGGGCGCGCCGCTGGCCCGCGCCGAGACGAAGGTGAGCATCGAGCGAATCCTGGACCGCACCAGCGACATCCGGATCTCCGAGGAGCATCACGGTCCGGCCGGAGCGCGGAAATACAGCTACGTGCCGACGTTCATCCTGCGTGGCCTAACCCAGCTGCAGCTCGAGGTCACCCCGTCGAGCCAGCCGAAGGAGTGACGCGGCGATGAAGGTCTGGGTCAACGACGGGCTGTGCCGCGGCCACGGAGTGTGCGTCGCGGTGTGCCCCGAGGTCTTCGACCTCACCGACGGCGGTTATGCCGAGGCGATCGAGGACGACGTCGCGCCGGAGTTCCACGCCGCGGTGCAGGAGGCCATCGCGGCGTGCCCCGAGCACGCCATCGAGGAGCGCTGACGGATCTTCGGCGCGCTTTCCGGCGCTGACCGCCGGTAAGCGCGCCGAAATCCCTCAGGCCTGGACGACGACCGGGTCGCCGAGGCCGACGTTGTTGTAGTACCAGGCCGCGTTGTCGGGGCTGAGATTGATGCAGCCGTGGCTGACGTTGGCGTAGCCCTGCGAGCCCACCGACCACGGGGCGGAGTGCACGTAGACACCGCCCCAGGTGATGCGGACCGCGTAGTTGACGGTCAGCTTGTAGCCCTCGGGGTCGTCAAGGGGAATGCCGATGGTGCGGGAATCCATCACGACAGGGTTCTCCTTGCCGAGCACCGTGAACCGGCCGATCGGCGTCGGGAACTTGGCCTTGCCCATGGAGGCGGGCATCTGCCGGGCCACCACGCCGTCGATGCTCACCGTGAACGTGTACGCGGAGACGTCCGCGACGGCCACCACGGAGGCCCCCGTCTCGAAGCTGCGCGGCATACCGCCCACCATCAGCTTGATCTGCGAGTGCGCCGGCCAGAGCTCGTCGGGCACGAAGTGCACGGTCGACGGGCTGACCCAGTCGTAGCTGCCGGTCATCGCGGCGGGAGAGACCACGCGGATGGACCGCTCGGCCGCGGCCCGGTCGGTCACGGGGGTGCGGTAGTTCACGACGACCGGGTGGCCGACACCGACTTTCTGCGCGCCTGTCGGCTGCACACTCACCACGTTGAGGTCCGGTTTCGGCGTGGGCACGGCGGCGGCGCCCACCGCCGTCGAGCCCCCCAACGTGAGTGTCGCCACTCCCAGCAAAGCAAGGGTGACGCGGAGAGCATGGCGCACTGTGGTGATCCCTTCGGTTGGCCGACGTCTACCGATCGTAGTGAACGCGCGGTGTCACTGAATGAACTCGCTGATCACCCGCGGTTCGTTACAGATCGTGGTCGCCGCAACAGGCGCTGCGCCGCCACGCCCGCGTCGCTGTCCGCCGCGCCGCGCCGCGGTGTCAGGCAAGAACTGTCGGGGTCCGACAGGGCTCGGGTCGCGGGGTCGGTCACCGCACAGAACGAAGGGCTGGACGCTTGGGGGCCAGGGCCGCCTCGAACGCGCGCCCGGGACGGATCGTGTCGTTCATTCCTGCGCAGACCGTGACCAGATCGGGTCGCATCGACAACGCCCGGGGCAACTGGTCGCCGAGGACGTCGGCCACCCGGCGCCCACGAACTGCCAGGTTGGCGTACTGCAGGCCGGGGTGGAGCGCGTCCAGGCGAGCGGCGAGGCGGTCGGCGAAGCCGCACACACCGACGTCGTCGCCGTCCCACAGACCTTCGGTCTGGCTGTCACCGATGGCGACACACCGGCGGTCCATGCGTCACAACCAATCCCGACGTTTGAACATGACGTACAGCAGCATGCTGAGCACCGCGATGAGCACGCTGCTGATCACGAACCCGGAGAACATCTCGAACCCCGGGTACGGCACGTTCTGCCCGTAGAAACCCGTGATGGCGGTGGGCACGGCGATGATCGCGGCCCATCCCGTGAGCTTCTTCATCACGGTGTTCAGACGCGCGTCCTGGAGCGACAGGTTGGTCTCGAACACCGTCGTCACCATGTCTCGCAGGGACTCGGTCCACTCGGAGGCACGCAGCACATGGTCGTAGAGGTCGATGTAGAGCGGATCGAGCTCGGACGAGTGGTGCGCCTCCACGCGGTGATGCTGGATCGCGTTGATCACCTCGCGCATCGGCAGGATCACGCGGCGGAGGTTGACGAGATCCTTGCGGAACTCGAAGGTGCGGCGCTGGATGTTCGGCAGCCGTGACGAGGTGTCGAACAGCAGATCTTCGAGGTCCTCGATGCGGTCGTCGAGCGCCTGGACGGCCTCGAAGTGGCCGTCGACCACCACGTCCAGCAGACCGTGTACCAGGGCGCCCACCCCGTGCTGCTGACCGTCGAGATCGTCCCAGCGCTGCACCACCCGGTCCATGTCGAAATGTGGTGGCAGCCGCACCGTCACCAGGCCCCGGGGCAGGACGAACGCCGAGATCCGGTGCTTGGTCAGCAGCGATCCAGGTGGTGTGGTGGCGCCGGCAGGCGCGATGTCGACCGCGTAGACGGTGAAGAACGTGTGGCTGCCGTACAGGTTGGCCTTGACCCGTTCCGAGGGAGCGACGGCGTCTTCGACCGCCCAGATGTTGAGCCCCAGTTCGGTGGCCAGCGCCTGCAGCGCCTCGTGGTCGGGGTCGAACATGTCGACCCACACCAGGGTGTCGTCCTGCTGCAGGTAGTCCGACACGGCGTCGAAGTCGAAGTCGTCCTGGGGCACGCCATTTCGCCAGACCCGGCCTCTGACGCTGTCCGTGGGCGACACTCGTCCATCACAGCACCACCGCCGGGGCGGTGCGCTCCGACACACCGACAGTGTCAGGCGTGGCAGCCGCAGTCGCCGTCGTCGCCCGCGGGCAGCTCGGCCAGGACATCCACCCGGGTCGCGTCGAAGCTCAGGAAACCCTTGATCGCCAGCGACTCCGGCAGGGGATCGTCGTAGCTCCACGCCACGTCCTCGATCACGGTGCCGTCCTCGAGGTGCACGGCCCAGTATGTCGCGGTGCCCTTGTAGTTGCAGTAGCTCGTGGTCGCGGTCGGACGCAGCAGTTCGGTGCGCACCAACGCCGGGTCGACGTAGAGGCGCGGTGTCAGCGCCGTCTCGAACAGAATCGTCGTATCGGTCGTGTCGACCAACACGGTTCCGTTCGCAGCCACCCGCAGGCCGCGGTTGGTTGGGCGGCAGTCGACCCGGTGATACGGGTTCGGCGGATAGTGCACCAGCCGCCGGCCCTCCTCGAACCAGTCGTCCACGGCATCCCATGGCACGTGCACATAGCCGGGCGCGTGCGGTTCGAGTTCGGTTGGCAGATCGGCCGTCTCGTCGACCGGGAACACGTAGCTCAGCGGCCGGCCGTTGCGGTGCACCATGAGCGCGCGCTCGGTGTCGATCACCGTCACGCCGCCGCGGATGGCCTGCACCCGGCGCGGGTGCGGTTCGACGTAGACGAGGTCGTCGGGCACCGGCGTCGAGAACCATCCGGCGCGGTCGGATCCGAAGGGTCCGCGGCCTGCGACCAGGCTCACGGCTGCACCAGTCCCGTGCGTGGCTGCGTCACAGTGGTCACTGTAACCCTGTCGAGGGGAACCGTCCGTATTTACAAATATCGGGATAAGTGTCACGCTCAACGAGGGGGTTGGGAACGGAGGATTCGGTGGACTTCTCGCGCGTGGCTCTGTCGGCCGACGATCAGGCATTTCAGGATGACCTGCGTGCTTTCCTCGGTGAGATCGTGACGGAGGAGGTCATTCGGCGCGATCGCGACACCGGCGAGAATTTCGACGAGGGCGTGCACCTCGCCCTTGCCGACAAGGGGTATCTGGCGGCGGACTTCACCGATGAGACGGACGGCGGGTTCACGCGTCTCCGGCGGCGTATCTGGGATCTGGAGATCGGACGCGCGCACACCCCGTGGTTCCACTGGGGCACCACGGCGATGGTGGCCCACATCGTGGAGAAGTTTGCGCCGCAGGACCTGCTCGATGAGGTGCTGCCCGGGATGCTCGCGGGACGGATCCGACTGTGCCTGGGCTACACCGAACCCGAGGGTGGGTCGGACGTCGCGACCTGTAAGACCAGGGCCGTGCGCGACGGTGACGAGTGGATCATCAACGGGTCCAAGATGTTCACCTCGAACGCACAGAACGCGCAGTTCGTCTTTCTGCTCACCAACACCGCTCCGGATGCGCCCAAGCATCAGAGCCTGACCATGTTCCTGGTTCCGTTGGACACCCCGGGCGTCGAGATTCAGGGCCTGCGTACGGTCGATGGCGACCGCACCAACATCGTCTACTACAGCGACGTCCGAGTTTCCGATCGGTACCGCATCGGCGAGGTCAACGGCGGATGGACCGTGATGCGCGTGGCGTTGGACGCCGAACACGGTGTGATGGAACATGATTCGGCTGGCCTGCAGAAGATCGCAATGATGTCCGAGCACGGCCTTCTGCTGGGTGAGGCGGTGGACGGCACCGCGGCGCAGGTGGGCGCGCCCGGTGCGGACGGATCGCGGCGCATCGACGACGCGGCCGTGCAGTCGAGGTTGGGCCGCGCCGTGGCGCGCACCGAGGCCGCGTTGAGCACACCGGAGATGTTCGGGCGGGTCGCGATCGCGCAGACCATGCGTGAGGTCGCGCCCGAACTCATGGACATCCTCGGCACCCCCGCACTGCTGCCCGCAGACACCGAGGGGGCCGTCGACGACGGTGCGGCGGAGTACGTGTTCCGCTTGGCCGGGCCGACCGGGATCTACGGCGGCACGCTGGAGGTCTTCCGCAACATGATCGCCCAGCATGCGCTGGGACTCGGCAAGCCGAACTACTCGCCGCCGAAGCCTAGGACCTGAGCCCTACGGCATGGCGCAGTTGCGCTAGGAACTGATCGGCGTCGTCGCCGCGGATGATGTAGTGCGACACCGCGACTCGCACCGCGGTGGCAGCCTTCTCGGCCCCGTCGTTGCCGGGCAACAGGCGTTGCAGGCCCGACCGCATGAGCGGAATCACGCGGGAGAACCGCCTGATCGCGGCCTCCGGTTCGATGTCGATGATCCGCACGCCCGAGTACGACTGCTGATACGCGACGATGAACTTCAGTGCCCCGTCGAGGCGCGCGTTGCCGCGCAGTCCCGCGGTGGCCGCGACAATCCCCTCGTTGAACGCACGCTGCTCGAACGCGGCGAACTCCTCCAAGAGATCGTCCTTGGAGGCGAACCAGCGATAAAGGGTCGGCCGGGAGACGCCGGCGCGTGAGGCGACCTCCGACAGGCTCAGCTTCGCCTGACCGCTGAGTGCCAGCACCTCGGCGGTGGCCAACAGGATTCGCTGCCGCGACGAGGTGTCCTCGGGCGCTTCATTCACGTTGCACCGCCTCACGCGTTGCCGGGCCTCGACGTCGGGTTTCAGATTCGCATACTTTACAAAGTTGTACCAGAATGTCACGCTTGGTGCCGCAGATCGTCGAAAGGAACCGACAGTGACGGTAGTCAGCGAGCCGCAGTCGCGCGAGTACAGCTCGCACGACATCACCTCGCACAGCTTCTGGAGCCAGCCCTTCGACATTCGGGACCAGACGTTCGCACGACTGCGGGCCGCCGAAGGCCTGTCCTGGCACCCGCCGTTGCCCACGCTGTTCGAGCTTGAGGAGCCCGGCTTCTGGGCATTGACCCGTCGTGAGGACATCGTCTTCGTCAGCCAGCATCCCGAACTGTTCACCTCAGCACGCGGGGTGTCGCTCGATCCGATGCCTGCCGAGATGCAGCAGTTCGCGGCGTTCTTTCTGGTCATGGACCCGCCGCAGCACACGGTGTACCGCAGCCTGATCAGTGCGGCCTTCACACCGCGCAACATCCGCCTGATCGAGGAGCAGATCCACTCCAACGCAGTGAAGATCGTCGACGATCTGATCGGTGCGGGCGACGTCGATTTCGTGGAGGCGTGCGCGGCGCGTCTGCCGATGGCCACGATCCTGGACATGCTGGGGGTGCCTGCCGCGGATCAGCCCGCCCTGGCCAAGGCCGCCGAGAAGCTGTTCAGCATGAGCGATGACGAGTACAGCACGCTCGAGGAACGCGCCCAGGACACCATCAACGAAATCATGCTGTTGTCCGGAACGGGCGTAGAACTGGCCAAGTTTCGGCGGGCCAACCCGGGCGACGACCTGATGACCAGCATCGTCAACGCCGAGGTGGACGGCCACCGGCTCACCGACGAGGAGATCGGCGCATTCCTGATCCTGCTGGCCTCGGCGGGCAACGACACCACCAAGCAGACCACGACTCATGCGATGCTGGCACTGGCGGCCCACCCCGATCAGCGGGCATGGCTCACCGAGGACTTCGATTCCCGAATCGGCACGGCCACTGAGGAGTTCATCCGTTGGGCCACACCGGTGCTGCAGTTCGCGCGGTTCGCCACTGAGGATGTCGAGATCTCGGGGCAGACCATCCGCGCCGGCGAGAAGGTGGGCCTGTTCTACTGCTCGGCCAACCGCGACGAGGCCGTGTTCACCGATCCCGATCGCTTCGACCTGTCGCGTTCACCGAACCCGCATCTGGGTTTCGGCGGTGGCGGCCCGCACTTCTGCCTGGGCAACCGACTGGCGAGATCCGAAGTGCGGCATCTGTTCCGGGAACTGCTCACCAGGGTCAAGCACATCGAGTTCGGCGAGCCCGACCTGCTCTACAGCCACTTCGTGCACGGTGTGAAGCGCCTGCCAGCGCACATCTCCTGACGGCTGCGCTCGTCCCTTACTTTCGCGGGGGCTGCGGCCGCATCAGAACCGACTGTGCGATCGCGCCGATCGCGCCCCGCTCGTCGTACAGCGTGCCCAGGGTCGCGCCCACACCGTCTGGCCCGTAACTGGTTTCGGCCCGAATGCCGGTCCACTCACCGTCCGGCACGCGGTGGATGTGCACCGTCAAATCGGTGTTGAGGAAGGTCCACTTCCGGATGTCGAGCTTGTTCCCCAGACCGTTGGCGCAGTCGGCGACCGAGAACAGCCGCTGCAGCGGCGTCATGGTCTCACCTTTGACCAGATCGGCCAGCGGCTTGAGCCAGGACATCCCGGGACCGTCGTTCAGCGGGCTGGTGAGCCAGCGCCAGTCGAGGCTGTGCACGTAGTTGCGGTCCCAGTCCTTGCGCATGTCCCGGGCTTCGGCCTGCGCCAACGGGGGGATCGGTTCAGCTGGGGCGTGCACGAGTGTCGCGGTGTCGAGCGTCTGCATCCGCCACCCCGTCGCCCGTGCGACTGCGCGGGGTTGGCCATCCGGTCCGACGCCGAGCATCTCCGCGCTGACCAGTTCGATCTGCTTGCCGGAGCGTTCGAGCCTGGAGGACACCCAGATCTCACCGTCGGCGGGGACCCCGCCCAGCAGGTCCACCACCACGCGCGTCAGCCTGGTGTCCTCTCGCTGCGCGCAGCGTTCCAGCGCACGGGACAACAGGGCCGACACCGGGGCGCCGTGCTGGATGCGGGCCGACCACGTGCTGCGCACCAGGTCGGTGCAGGTGAATCGTTCCCGCTGGCCGTCGACATCGACGAGTTCGTAATAGCTGTCCGACATCACGGTCTCCCCGCTCCGGGCACATCGACGGTCACGGTGTCGACGCGCGAGTCCTTGGTGCCGATCAGGCGTTCGGGATAGGCATCGGGGCTGGACAGCAGAAACAGCGTGCGCCGTTCCGGCCCGCCCAGGGCGCATGCGATCGCGGCGCGCCCCTCCATGTCGATGCTGTCGGTGACCTCGCCGCCCTCGACGATCCGATCGAACCGTCCTCCCAATGTCATCGCCGCCCACACGCCGCCGTCGGCGTCGAGTGCGATGCCGTCGGGTGCGGCGGTGAGACCGTCGGCGAAGATCCGCCGGTCGTGCAGGTTGCCGGCGAGGTCGATCCGGTAGGCCGTCAGCCGTCGGCCCAGCGATTCGGCGACGATCAGCGTGCCGCCGTCGGGCGTGATCACCATGCCGTTGGGGAAGTCGAGGCCGGCGGCGACGACGCGTGCGCTGCGGTCGCGGTCCACCCGAATGATCACTCCGCCAGACCGGGCCTGCGACCCCACGTAGGCGCGTCCGTGCTCGTCGATCACCAGATCGCCGAGGTTGGCGTGCGCCAGACGGGCGAGGTCGGCGAAACCGGTCAACTCCTCCCCGTCATAGTGCAGGAGCTGGCGTTTCTCGGTCGACGCCACCAGGAGGCAGCCGTCTGGGCAGAACCCCAGACCCGACGGCGCGTGGCCGGGAATGGGCACCGTCGTCATCGATCCGCAGAGGGTCACGGTGTGCACGGCCTCGCCCAGCATGTCGGAGAACCACAGCAGGCCTTCGAACCACCGTGGACCTTCACCGAAGCAGAATCCGTCGGCAATCTGGTTCACGAGATCACACCTTTACAAAACACGCGACAAGTGTCACGCTCGCAGGGTGTCACTGTCAACAGGCGTCTGCGCATGACGATGAAGAAGTACTACGGCCACACGCTGCTGTATCTGCACGAGACCATCGAGTTGGGATCGGGCAGCGCCGAGGAGTTCACCGGCGCATTCACCGAGATCTACCAGCCGATGATGGAATCGCTGGGGGCGCGGTTGTACTCGCTCTGGGAGAGCACGCCCTACAACGGGCACTGGCCGCAGGTCACCGTCATCTGGGAGATCGACGCGTTCGCCGACTATGCGCGGATCGGCCGAGCCCAGGCCCGCGGAGGCAGCCACGCCGACGCCGCAACGGCCTGGCAGAAGTTCCTGTCTGGCATCGGGGCCTCCGGTGAGGGCCGGATCATGTACGCGGGCAAGTACAACAGGACGCTGGCCCAACTGCGGGAGGCGAAGTTCTCGGCTGGCCTGGTGATCCAGGAGATCATGCAGACAAAACCGGGCCGGCAGGACGACTACATCCGCGAATTGGAACGCCTGTACGTGCCGTGGTCAGAGTCCACCGGCAAGCGCTGGCTGGGGTCGTTCATCACGACTTTCCGGTTCAACGAGGTCATCCACTACTGGGCGCTCGACGGCGACTGGGACTGCTTCGAGAACCACTATCCGTCGTGGAAGGACCAACCGCCCGCCGAGATCGTCACATGGATGAGTGTCGCGCCGGCGTTGCGCGACGGTTGGGAGGACTCGATCCTGTCCGCGCTGCCGCCCTCGCCCCTGAAATAGGCATGCGATGAATCAGCCCGTGCTGCAGGACTTCACCTACGATCCGTTTGACCCGGACGTGATGGCCGATCCGCTGCCCTACTACCGGGTGTTACGTGACCACCATCCCGTCTACTACATCCCCAAGTGGGACACCTACGCATTGTCGCGGTTCGAGGACATCTGGCAGGTGCTCGGACTGACCGACGGCACCTTTGTCGCCTCCGAGGGCACCCTGCCCGCCGCCAACGTGCTGAGCGAACACAACTCTGGGCCGGTCGCGGATCCGCCGTTGCACCCCATGCCGTTTCACGCCAATTTCGATTCGCCGATCTACGAGAACGTCCGGCGGTGCACCTCGGCCCAATTCCGCCCGCGGTCGGCGGCCAAGCTCGCCGACCGAATCCGAACGCTGGCCAACGAGCGCCTCGATGAACTGCTTCCCCGCGGCACATTCGACCTGACCCAGGACTACGGCGGGATTGTCGCGGCCGCGATGGTGTGCGAATTCGTAGGTCTGCCTGTAGATCTGGCCTCCGAGGTGCTGGCCACCGTCAATGCCGGCAGCCTCGCGCAACCCGGTGAAGGGGTCGAGGTCGGCAACGCGAGGCCCGGCTACCTGTCGTATCTGACGCCGATCGTCGAACAACGCCGCGCCGAAGGCGCTGACGGTTCCTGCCCGATCGCGGACAGCCTGATCAACTTCCGACTGCCCGACGGTTCGGCGTTCTCCGACATGGAGGCCGCGATCCAGATGCTGGGTGTGTTCATCGGCGGCACCGAGACGGTGCCGAAGATCACCGCATCGGGGCTGTGGCAGTTGGCGCAGCGCCCCGATCAACTGGCCGCGGTCCGCGCCGATCTCGAAGCCAACGTGCCGGTGGCCCGCGAAGAGATCATCCGGTACGCCGCTCCCGCGCAGTGGTTCGCCCGAACTGCGCGACGGCCGTACGCGATTCATGGTACGACGATCAACCCGGGCCAGCGCATCATCACGCTGTTGGGTTCGGCCGCCCGTGACGAACGCGAGTACAGCGACCCGGATCAGTTCATCTGGAACCGGCCGATCGAGCGTCTGCTGTCATTCGGGCGTGGCCAACACTTCTGCCTCGGTGTGCACGTCGCCCGTCTCGAGATCACGATCATGATCCAGGAGTTCCTCAAGCGGGTGGGCGACTACCGCATCATCGCCGAGTCGGCGTTGCGGCCGCCGTCGAGCTTTCAATGGGGCTGGAACAGCATCCCGGTGGAGGTCTGATGGTGTGGAGCTATCGACTGGTCGCGCCGTACGAATTCGAGCGCCTCGAACTGCCCGAACCGTCTCCCGAATCGCTTGGGCCGGACCAGGTGCTGTTGCGCTTCCTGGCCGCCGGAATCTGCGGCAGCGATCTGCCCGGGTTCCGCGGCGCGAAGGGCAAACTGCCGGGTGACACTGGCGCCAGCGCGGCCGAGATGATCGGATTCCCGATTCACGAGATCGTCGGCGAGGTGCTGGCCAGTAGGCACCCGGACCACCGAACCGGCGACCGAGTGGTCGGCTGGGCCTCGGGTTTCGACGGACTCAAGGGCGTCGTGGTGGCCGACGGCAACGGCTTGGCCGCCTACGACCCGGCATTGACCCCGGCGCTGGCGGTCGGCCTGCAACCGTTGGCGTGCGTGCTGTATGCGCTGGAACAGATTCCGGACATCGTCGGGCGTCACGTGGCGGTCATCGGACAGGGTTCGATCGGGCTGTTGTTCGCCTATGCGGCCAAGGCTTTGGGCGCGGGTCACGTCACGGGTGTGGACCCGATCGACCGGTCGGCCATCGGCCCGCGGTTCGGGGTGGACTCGATCGTGCGCGCCACCAGCGACCGATGGGTGAGTCACCTGGACCCGACGGCCAAGCCTGGCATTGTGATCGAGGCCGTCGGCCATCAGGTGGCCACACTGCAGCACGCGGTGGAGGCCACCGCACCCGGCGGCACCGTCTTCTACTTCGGTGTGCCCGATGACGACAGCTACCCCCTCTCGATGCGAACCATGCTGCGCAACAACCTCACCCTGAAGTCCGGGGTGACGCTCGACCGGGCCCGGGTGCTGCGGGCCGCGGATGCGTTCGCGCGCGAACATCGCGACCTCCTGCCCAACTACGTCACGCACACCTTCGGTGTCGACGAGGTGCAGGCCGCGTTCGAGTTGGCCGCGCGTCCTGACCCCACCCGGGTCAAGATCGCCATCGCCGGGTCGGAGGGCTGATTCGATGTCGAGCAGGATCGACGTGACGGTGGCAGAACGCTCGGTGGCATGGGGCGGTTGGGTGGTCGGCCCGACGTTCCTGGGACCCGAGGAGTTCGCTCGGACGGGGTATGACTACGTCGGATTCGACATGCAGCACGGCTATCTCAGCGATGCCGATGTCGCGTTGATGCTTCGCAGGCTCGAACACGTGCCGATCGCCACGGTCGTGCGGTTGCCGTCGACCGATCCCGCGCCCATTGGGCGGGTCCTCGACGCAGGTGCCGACGCCGTGGTGATCGCGATGGTGGAGACACCCGAACAGGCCGCGCAGGCCGTCGCGGCGACCAGGTATGCACCGGCGGGAGTACGCAGCTTCGGGCCACTGCGGGCCAGCCTGGGAATGGATGCCGCGGAGTTGGAGGCACGCGCAGGCGTGTTCGTGATGATCGAGACTGCGGCGGCGCTGCCGTTCGTCGATGAGATCTGTGCCGTGCCAGGCCTCACCGGTGTTTACGTGGGGCCGGCCGATCTGGCGATCTCGCTGGGACATGCCGTACCCGACATGTGGACCACCCCTGAGGTCACCGACGCGATTCGGTGCGTGGCCGCGGCGGCCAAGCGGGCCGGCGTGGTAGCCGGAATCCACGCAGGTGCCGGCAAGACCGGAAACATGATGGCTTCGTGGGGCTTTCAGATGATCACCTTGGCCTCCGAGTCGCAGGCACTGCGCCGGGGTGCGGCCGAGCATCTGCGTGAGGCGACGGGGAGTTCCGGCGACAACGGTGCGGGCGCGAAGGGATACAGCTGAGGTGACCGCGGTGACCGAGCACCGAGTCGGACCCGACCCGGCCGAGATCGCGCTGCTGCGTTCCTCGGTCCGCGAGTCACTCACAGCGCTGTTCCCGGGCCTTCCCGATGACGACTGGGCGCAGTCCTGGCCGGAGAGCTGGGACGTGCTGCGTGATCAGGGGCTGTGGTCCACCATCGATCCCCCGGACGGATCGCTCGCGATGGCCGTCGTAGTCGCCGAGGAACTCGGTCGCGCGCTGTACCCCGGGCCCGGCTGCGATGCGCTTGCGGCGGCGTCCGTCAATGTGGAACACGACCCTGCCGTCCTCGTGGGCCTCGGTGATCAGGCCGTACGGGTGCCGGCGGACACGATGCTGCTGATCGTCGACGAATCTGGGGTCTCGTCATGTCGCGCGGGAGAGGCCAGTGCCGAGGACGTTCCAGGACTGGACGTGACGCGGGTCTGGGTGCGCTACTCAAGCACCGCGGATCGGGTGGCAGGCGCCGAGGTGGCCGCACGCGCCCGCGCCGTGCGCGCGTTGCTGTACTGCGCCGACACCCTGGGATCGGTCCAGCAGGTCCTGGAGAAGACCGTCGAATACGCCAAGCAGCGCACCACATTCGGGGTGCCGATCGGCAAGTACCAGGCTGTCGCGCACCGCCTGGTCGATCATGAGGTCATGGTTCGTCAGCTTCGACTGACTTTGGCCGCGGCGGTTGCCGCACTCGACGGCGGGTCCGCGGACTGGGCCGCGCCGGTCACCGTCGCTCAGACACTCTTCTGGGGACGGGGTGCCGAAATCATCAGCGACTGCATCCAACTGTGCGGCGGCATCGGCTTCACCTGGGAGTGGGGTCACCACTTCCACCTGCGCCGCGTGGTGGCCAACGACGCCATCGCGTGCGGACCCGGACGTCCGCACCACCGTCTCGCCGAGGAGATGGGCTGGTGAGCGCCACCACGGTCGGCGTCGAGTACCGCGATCAGGTGCGGGCGTTCATCGCCGCCAACGCCCCCGCCGGACAGTGGTACGACGGCGTCCGTGTCCCTCGAGACACCGGAACCGAACGCGCGGTGCGGAACTGGTATGCGTCGTTGTTCGACGCGGGCTACATGGGCGGCTCCTGGCCGGTCGAGTACGGCGGCAGCACCGACCACCGGCCCGAATACGACGCGGTGGTCATGGAGGAGATCGTCCGGGCGCGCGCGCCCCGACCGATCGACCAGGTGATGCTTGCGGCCCACCTGATCGTCACCTTCGGCACTGCCTCGCAGAAGCGTCGGCACCTTCCGAGAATTCGTTCTGGACAAGATATCTGGTGCCAACTGCTCAGTGAGCCCGGCGTGGGAAGCGACCTCGCGCGATTGAGCACGAAGGCGATCCGACAGGAGGACGGGACGTTCCGCGTCGACGGCCAGAAGGTGTGGACCACCGACGGTCAGTGGTCCCAGATGGGCGTCCTGCTGGCGAGGACCGATCCGCAGGCAGCCAAACCTCATGCGGGCCTGACGATGTTCGTCGTCGACATGTCCACACCCGGAATCGACGTGCGACCCATCCGCGAGATGATGGGCTCCGACGAATTCTGCGAGGTCTACTTCGACGGCGCGGTGCTTCCGGCTGACAGCGTGCTCGGCGAGGTGAACCAGGGTTGGTCCGTCGCCAATTCAGGTCTGGCCTCAGAGCGGGCCTATGTTGGTGCCAACACCGTGATGCTCGAACTGCTCTTCGATGACCTCGTGGAACTCGCCAGGTGCGTGGAGCTTTCGGACGGTCCCGGTATCGGTGACCCCGTCGTCCGCACCGAACTGGCCGACTTCAAGGCGCGGGTCACCGCGGTGCAGCACATCGCACAGGATGCTGTCGCCAAGGTCAGCGCAGGCACCGACACGCCGACCGACGGCATGATCGCCAAACTGCTGTACACCGAACTCAACGTTGCCCTCTGCCGCTACGCCATGACTTTGGCCAACGCGGGACGCCTGACCGAAGCGGGACATGTCGTGCACCGCCGTTGGCAGCAGGCCTTCCTGTGGTCCCGCGCCCTCACCATCTCGGGGGGGTCCTCCGAGATCGTGCACAACGTGCTGGCCACGCAACTCCTCGGACTCCCCAGGTCCTGGTGAAAGGAACGAGATGACCTCTGACCGCGAGGCGATCGGCGACCTGATCGCCGACTACGCGCTGGCCCTCGACACCGACGACATCGAGGGCTGCGTCGGGCTGTTCACGGAGGACTCCGAGTATCTTGTGTTCGGCAAGACTCTCGTGGGACCTGAGCGCGTGCGAAAGATGTTCACCCGTGCGCCGCGTGGCATGCATCTGACGGGGGTGTCCCGGGTTCGGATCGACGGCGACTCCGCCACCGCCACGACACAGGTGCTCTTCGTCGACGCCGCCAGTCACTCCATGCGTCCCGCCCTGTACGACGACGACCTCGTAAAGGTGGACGGACGCTGGCGGTTCCGTCGCCGCCGATGTCAGTTCCTCACGCCAGACGGCCTTTCCGACTCACCGCAGGACCAGCAGTGACGGCCTCCGGGCCTGTCGCTCTCGTCACCGGCGCCGCCCGCGGGCAAGGTGCGGCGATCGCCGCGCGCCTGGTCCGGGATGGGTTCAGGGTGGCCGCGTGTGATGTCTCGAGCGACGAACTCACCGCCAGTGTCGCAGGACTCGACGGTGTGATCGCTGTGGAGTTGGACGTCACCTCCGAGTCCCAGTGGCAGGACGCGGTGTCGCGGACCGTGTCGTCGTTCGGTTCTTTGACGGCGTTGGTGAACAACGCCGGTGTGCTGCAACGTGCGTCGTTGTCAGACGAGACCGCCGAAGGATTCGAACGTGCGTGGCGAGTCAACTGTCTGGGCCCGTTCCTGGGCATTCAGGCGTGCCTGCCCGCGTTGCGTGAGGCCTCTGGTGCGGCAATCGTCAACACCTGCAGCACGGGCGCTGTCCGCGCCTTCCCGAACCATGCTGCCTATGGGTCCTCGAAGTGGGGCCTGCGCGGACTGACCCAGATCACCGCCGCCGAGTTGGCCTCCGACGGTATCCGGGTCAATGCCGTGCTGCCGGGCCCGGTGCAGACTCCGATGCTCGACGAACGCACGCAGGCCAGGCTCGCTGAATCGGGCCGGCTGGGCACCCCGGGTGAGATCGCCGACGCAGTGGCCTTCCTGCTCTCCGAGCAGGCGTCGTTCATCACCGGTTCAGAACTCGTCGTCGACGGCGGCCAGACACTGCGGATTGGATGACACTGTGGCCAAGAGTCTTTCGGTGGGAATCATCGGCGCCGGCCCGGGCGGGCTGGCCCTCGGAGTGTTCCTGAAGAAGGCGGGGTTCAAGGACTTCACGATCTTCGACCGCGAGGACGGTGTCGGCGGCACCTGGCGAACCAACACCTACCCCGGTCTGGCGTGCGACGTGAAATCGCACCTGTACTCGTTCTCCTTCGATCTGAACGCCGACTGGACCCGGCTGTGGGCCGGTCAGCCAGAGATCCTGCGGTACTTCGAGGAATGCACCCGGCGACACCGCCTGGACGCGCACCTGCGGTTGAACACGGACATCGTGTCGGCCTCATGGGACGGCGATACCAAGACCTGGCAGCTCACCACGGCCACCGGCGAGCAGCACACGTTCGACGTGGTGGTGTCGGCGGTGGGGGTGTTCAATCAGCCACTCACCCCCGAGTTCGTGGAGGAGGAGCCGTTTTCGGGCACGGTGATGCACACCGCGCAGTGGGATCACTCGGTCAGCCTGGCCGGTGCGCGCGTCGCGGTGTTGGGCACCGGATCCACTGCGTCGCAGGTGCTTCCTGAGATCGCGAAGGAGGCCGCACACGTGTACTCCGTGCAGCGCTCGCCCACATGGATCCTGCCCAAGCCCGACCGCCCGTACACCGATCGCGAGCGATGGTTGTTCAAGTACGTGCCGTTGGCCAAGCGGATCTACCGAACCAGGCTCTGGCTGCGCAGCGAGAAGAACATCTCGGTGATCGAGCACGGCAGCGATAAGACGCAGGAGTTCAAGGCCATTGCCTTGAAGCAGTTGGAGGCCCTCATTCCGGACGCTGACCTGCGTGAGCGGCTGACACCGGATCATCCGCTCGGGTGTAAGCGGTTGGTGTTCGCCACCGACTACCTGCAGACTTTGGCGGGCGCCAACGTCGAGGTCGTGTCCTCGCCAGCGCGGGCGCTGCGGTCCAGGACTCTGGTCACCGAGGACGGCACCGAACTCGACGTCGACGTGGTGGTCTGTGCGACGGGGTACGCCGTCGCGGACTATCTGGGTCAGATCGAGGTGCGCGGCGAGGGCGGGGTCTCGTTGCACGACACTTGGCGCGACGGCGCCTACGCATACATGGGTATGGCGGTGCCAGGGTTCCCGAACTTCTTCATGCTCTACGGACCCAACACCAACGTGGGTTCCAACAGCGTGATCTTCGTGCTGGAGGCTCAGGCCCGTTACATCGTGCAGGCTCTCAAACGAATGCGGCGCAGGGGCGAGTCCTATGTGGCCGTGCGACGTTCTGCGACCGCCGACTACATCGCCAAGATCGATCGCTGGATGGTCGGCACAGTGTGGACGACGCGGTGCAGCAACTACTTTCGAGCCGCCAACGGTCGAGTGGTCACGCAGTGGCCTCGAAGTGCTCGGGTGTTCTGGGCCATGACCCGGCGATTCCGTCCGGGTGATTACAGCTTCGAGCCTTCGGCTATTCCCGACGTGCGGCCCATCGTCGTCTCGTCGCATTCGGCGGCGCTCTCGTGATCTCGCGATTGGCGCCCTCGTTGCGACCGTTCGCCGAGTTCCGCACCAACCTGGCACCCGAAGTGCTCGAAACGGTGCGTGCCTCGCTGGACTCGCGTCGGCGTGAGATCGCCGAGTTGCTTGAGACCCCGGGGGTTGCCGTCGTCGACGACGTGGTGGCCGTCGATGGCGGTCGCGTGGTACCCATTCGGATCTACCGTGGTGGGCATGATTCCGCCCCCGCGGTGCTGTACTGCCATGGTGGGGCGTTCGTCCTGGGCAACCTTGACACCGATCATCGGCAGTGTGCCGAGTTTGCGCGCCTTGCTGAGTGCACGGTGATTTCGGTCGACTACCGGTTGGCCCCCGAGAATCCCTTCCCGGCCGGATTCGACGATGCGGCAGCGGTGTTGGGCTGGTTGGTTGAGAACGCGACGGCGCTGGGTGTGGATGCCGACCGCATCGCGGTGGCTGGCAGCAGCGCTGGTGGGGCGCTAGCTGCCCGGTTGGCGCAGTGCTCTGCGGCCGGTTCCCTTCCGCCGATTGTGTTCCAGCTGCTCCACCAGCCCGTGCTCGATGACCGGCCGAGTCCGTCCAAGGAGGAGTTCACCACCACGCCGGGGTTTGACGGGGTTGCCGCACAACAGATGTGGAAGCACTATGTGCCTTCGGGGTCGGTGTCTGTCGCAGCGGCGCCAGCGCGGTCGGAGTCGCTTGATGGGCTTGTGCCAGCGCTGATCACCTGTTCGGAACTCGACCCATTGCGGGACGAGGCCATCGACTACGCGCTGCGGTTGATGTGGTCCGGTGTGAGTGTGGAGTTGCATGTCTTCCCGGGCACGTGCCACGGGTTTGACTCTCTGGTGCCGCAGTGGGAGGTCAGCAGACAGTTGTTTGACCTCCAGGGTGCGGCGCTGAGGACGGCGTTGCACGGGGTGTGAACGTTGCGCGGGGTGTGAAGTGGTGCGGCGCTGGGGGCGGTGCTGCTCGGTGGGCGCGTGCTGCTCCTGGGAGGTGGGTGTCTGAAATGCCCGCCTATGAGCGAATTTGGCCGGGAGGGTAAATCCCTTCTGGCCCTTTGGTTTCTCCAGCCACATCGGGACATGTTTTGTCGGTGGACCGAACTAGTGTTCGAATATGACCTCGGTGGCCGACCTGCTCTCAGAGCTTGAGGCCGTCCACGCCCGCCTCGCCGCCGCGTCCGTCGATGGCCTCTCCGCACTGCAGGTGCTGACGGTGATGGAACGCCTACAGAAGGTGGGTTGGTCCGACGCGGCCGTCGACCACAAACTCGTTGCACGCCTGCAGGAGTGCGGGCCCGAGGAACTCGGCGGCGACAAGGTCACCAAAGTCCTGACACACCGGTTACGGATCCCCGCCGAAGAGGCCCGCCAGCGCGTCGCCGACGCCGCAGTGTTGAGTCCGCGGCACGCTCTCACCGGTGAGGTGTTGGAACCGGTGATGCCCCACGTCGCCGCCGCCGTCGCTGAGGGCCGGGTGGGGCCCGCACATGTGAAGAGCTGCCGGGAGTTCTTCAAGGCGTTGCCTGATCATGTGGATCTCAGCGCCCGGGTTGAGGCCGAGAAGTTGGCCGCCGAACACGCCTCCACCCTGGGGGTGCCCGACTTTCGAGCCGCGCTGAATCGGATGCTGTTGTGGTTGGATCCCGATGGGTCGTTCAACGACGCCGACATCCAACGCCGCCGCGGCCTCACCTTCGGCAAACAGGGTGCTGACGGGCTCATCCGAGTCAGTGGACACCTCACCCCCGAAGCCTGGGCGGTCTGGGAGCCGGTGATGGCCAAGAACGCCGCCCCCGGGATGTGCAACCCCGACGACGAGAACCCGTGTGTCACCGGCAGGCCCACCGAGGAACAGATCAAGGCCGATCACCGCACCAAAGCTCAACGCCAGCACGACGCTCTGCTCGCCGGCGGCCGGACGATCCTGGCGTCGAAGAAGCTCGGGAAACTCAACGGCCTCCCGGTCACGGTGGTGGTGACGACAACCTTGAAGGAGTTGCAGTCCGGGGCGGGGTTCGGGATCACTGGCGGCGGGTCTCTGCTGCCGATGCGTGACCTGATCCGGATGGCCTCCCACGCCTTCCACTACCTGTCGGTGTTCGACGATGACGGGCAGGCGTTGTATCTGGGGCGGGCGAAGCGGATCGCCACCCCCGCCCAGCGCCTGGTGCTGTTCTCCAAGGAGCGTGGCTGCTCCGCCCCCGGGTGCACCGCCTCGTTCTACCAATGCCAGGTCCATCACGCCGCCCAAGACTGGATCGAGGGCGGAGAAACCAACGTCAACGAACTCACGTTGGCCTGCGGGACCGACAACCGCAAAGTCGGCCCAGAACCTGAGAAATGGACCACGCGGATCCGCGATGACGGCCGCTGCGAATGGATCCCCCCACCGCACCTCGACAACGGTGGACCACGGGTCAACGACCACCACCACCCCGAAAACCTCCTCAACCCCTACCAGGAGGGCAATGAAGGGCGGCCCGGGTCACCCCAACCGGGAGCCGATGACCCCGACGGCAACTGAGCCGCCGGGGCACCCGGGGCGGCCCGGCGCAGTCGAGGCCGTCCGAGCCGGGCTTCGGCGGGAGTTGAGGGGGCGCGACCGCAACTAACGCAGTCGAGGCGCGTAGAGGGTGCGCAGGTGCCGGCGCTCGTCGGCGAGGTCGCGGCGGATGATCTTGCCGCTGGCGGTGCGGGGGAACTCCCCGTCCCACGCCACGACTTGCTCGGGGAGCTTCCAGCGGGCTAGGCCGGTGGCGAGCAGGGCATCGACCACGTCGTCAAAGCTCAGGTCGGAGGCAACAGAAGCGCGAACCGCCAGCGCCACACGCTCACCTGTCACGGGGTCGGGGACGGCGAAGGCCGCGCACTCACCGAGAACTGCTGCTGCGGCATCGATCTCGGCCAGCGACATCTTCAACCCCTTACGCGCAGCGACATCCTTGAGGCGTCCGGTGATTCGGACACGGCCACCGGCAACCTCAGCTTGGTCCCCGGTGCGCACCCACCCGTCGCAGAAGGCATTCACATTGTCCGCGGGATTGAGGTATCCGTGGAACTGATGCGGCCCGCGAATCAACAGCTCGTCGGGTCCCTCAGCGCGGACGGACACATCGACACCAGGTAGAGGTGCGCCGTCATGACCGGAATCGTCATTGAACTCGGTGGCAGTCGAGAACGGCACCTCAGAGGAGCCGTAGACCCGCACATAACCGACGTTCAACCGCTCGGCGGCCGAAAGCACAGCCGGGCCGATCATCGTCCCGCCCAGCGCAATACAGCGCAGCGGCAACCTCGTGATCCCGCGGTGGTCACACTCGGCGAAGATCGTCTCGGAAATGATCGGCGCCCCACCGATGACGCTGACTCCATGCCGCAGCACGGACTCCAACGCGTCCTCGGGTGAAAACCTCTCCGCCAGTAGGACACCCGCGTGCGCCATGAGCGCCGACTCGATCTGGAGAACGCCGGTGATGCTCGCCAGCGGGCTGGACAACAGGAAGGTGTCGCCCGCCTGCAGGTCCAAAGTATCGACCATGTTCTGGGTGCCGCAGCGCAGGCTGTTCAGGGTGTGCAGCACGCCGCGCGGCGCACTCGTGGTGCCAGAGGTGAACAGCACCAGGTTCGGTGTGTCGGGGTCGAGGAGAACATCGTCGGGCCCGAGGTGAAGCTCGGAGGGATTAGAGGGATGGGAAGAGTCAGGGGGATCGGAAGAGTCAGGGGGATCGGAGGAATGAGAGGGATCGGAAGGCTCAGAGGGGCCGGAAGGATCCGAGGGATCGGAAGGCTCAGAGGGGCCGGAAGGATCCGAGGGATCAGAGGAGCTCCCTGCCAGAAGGATTCGCTCCACCGGCAGCACCTGGCCGTACGTCGAGAGGCTCAATCTCTCGGCATCCGCGTCGTACGCCAGGATCACGCGCGCCGGCAGGGACGTGCACGCGGCGGCCACATCGGCCGCGCCCGCCCTGCGGTCCACCAATACCGTGACGCACCCCGCCAGCCGACTGCCGAGCATCGCCGCCACCGCACCAATGCGCAGCGGTGTCAGCACGAGGACAGAATCCCCTGGACGGACCCCGGCGTGCACCAACGCTGCGCGGACGCGGTCGGCCAACCCCGCCAACTCAGCATGGCTGCACGTGCCCGTGTCGTCGATCAGAGCGGTGCGGTCTCCTCCACTGGCCAGTTCCGCGAGGTGCCGGCCCACCGACTGCGCCTCACGCCAGCGGCCTTCGGCGCGAAACCGTGCGGCATCGGCCGGTGAGGGAGGGTGTGTCGCGCGCAATCAGACCTCAGCCGACCGCCGGTACCGCCGCGAGTTCCCGGGCGATGGCATCGTGGTAACGGTCGATGTATGCCGGATTCACCACGCGGAAAAGCCGATCCGGGAGCGGGGAATCACGGTAGGCCTCGATCGTCATGGTCCGGGTGAACAGCGTGTCCGGCCCAGGCTGAGTGAAGTGGTACTGCACCGTGATGCGGCCCTCGACGCCACCGTTGCCGTCTCGGTCGTGGCCCAGTCGTCCCACCGAGGTGAACATCCACAGCTTCGGCCGCGTCGCCATCGCGAGGTGCCAGGTGTAGATCTGGCCGCCGTCGGCGCCGGCCTCCTCCCAGGTGTCGCCCACCTTCAGCGGGAGATCGTCGAGGTTGCCGACGTAGTTGCTGCCGGGATAGGTCTTGGTCCAGTTCGCCGGATTGGTGACGAAGTCGTACACCACCTCGGGCGGGTACGGGAATGTGGTCGACGACGTGGTGGTGACTACGCCCACTGAAGATGTCCTTCCTGGTTCGGTTCGACGATGTTGAGTTCGGCCACCCGGCGCAGCACAACGTCGGCTCGCGGTGGGGGAATGAACTGCAGGACAATATGATCGGCACCTGCCACGCGGTGCTGCTCGATTCGCTCGCGTAACTCGGACGATGTGTCGGGAACCGCGAGAGCATCGATCAACCGGTCGTCGACGGCTTCCAACTCGTCCGGGGAGAATCCGAATCGTGCCAGATTGCGTCGATAGTTCGGCATTCCCAGGCACAGGCCGAAGTACTCGCGGATCGGTTCGCGCCACTCGGCTTCTGCTGCCCCGATGCAGACCAGTTGGGTCGGTGCGAGCCAAGCGGTTTCGCCCACAGCGGCGCGCGAGGCCGCGGTGTGCTCGACGGGGGAGAAGTAGCTGTGCACGCCGGCGGTCAGGTGCGCGCCGAGTTCGGTCATGCGGGGCCCGAGGGCGCCAAGGAATATCGGCGGCAGGGTGCGTCGTCGCGCGACGGCCGTCATGTCGGCCAGGTAGGTCCGCATCGTCTCGAGCGGCGCACGGTAATTGTGGCCGCGCGATTCAGTGAGATGCCGGTGACTGACGCCGAGACCGAGCACGAACCGGCCGGGGAACGCCTCGTGCAGCGTGCTGGCCGCCGCGACCATGGCCTCGGGGTCGCGGGCATGGATCGTGGCCACGCCGAGGGCGACCGTCAACCGTGAGGTCGCGCCCAGATACAGTGCCGCGCGCACGAACGGGTCGACCCCGCTGTACTCCTGCAGCCAGATTGTGGTGATCCCCGCGGCCTCAAGCTCGCGCGCGCCGGCCACCGCATCGGCGGCGGGGAGTCGATCGAGGAACCCGGCCCATAAGCCAAGCCCACGCGGCAGCGATGAAGTCACCGAGAAAGCTTTACAGAGCGACGTTAAAATGTCACGTCATTGGTTGGCGAACCACGATGACCAGCGCCGCACCGTAATGGCGATGACCGGGCCGTCGAGCGAGACGGTGCGGTACTGAGGGTATTTCGCCCGCAGCAGGTCGCGGCCGTGGTGGGCGGCCGCGTCCGCGCTGTGCAGTGCGGCAATCCCGTCGACGCGCACCCACCACAGCGTCGACCACTCCTCGTCGTAGTGGTCGACCAGCACGCTCACCCCAGGGTTGCGTTCGATGTTCGCCAGTCGACGCAGGCGGGTGGTCGACTTCGGCTTGCCGTCGACCGCGGTGTAGACGATGTCGCCGTCGACCGCGAACACCACGGGGACCACATGCGGCAGACCCTCGGCCGTTACGGTTGCCAGGCGTGCGATCCGGGCGCCGGCGAACCGGCGGAGGGCATCGTCGGAGATCGCCTCGGGCACCTCACCAGGGTAGGTACCGTGAGCCGATGCAGATCAGCATCTTGGACTATCCGGCCCGCGCCAAGGGGCAGACGATCGTCGACGCCTTCGTCGAGCAGACCGCCCAACTGCACGCCGAAGGCTTCAGCCGGATGTGGTGCTCGCAGATGCCCTACGAGCGGGACCTGCTGACGGTCCTGGCGGTGGCCTTCCGCGAGGTCGACGGGATCGAGATCGGCACCGGTGTGCTGCCGATCCAGAACCAGCACCCCATGCTGATGGCACAGCGCGCGCTGACCCTCAACCTGATCGCGGGCGGGCGGTTCATCCTCGGACTGGGCATGACGCACCGGGTGGTGACCGAAGGCATGTGGGGCATCCCCTGGGACAAGCCGATTCGGCGCATCAGCGAGTACCTCGATGGTCTGCTGCCCCTGCTGGCCGGACAGGGTGCGGACGCGGTCGGCGAGACGGTCACGACCCGCGGGGCACTGGTCATCCCGGACGCGACACCACCGGCGGTCTACCTGGCAGCACTGGGACCGCAGATGCTCAAGGTCGCGGGGCGTCGTCTCGCGGGCACGATGACCTGGATGACCGGGCCCCGCACGCTCGCCGAGCACGTCGGGCCGGTCCTGCGTGCGGCGGCCGCCGAGGCTGGTCGCGAATCGGAGGTGAGCGTGGTCGCCTCGCTGCCGATCAGCGTGACCGATGACGCCGACAAGGCGCGTTCGGTGGCAGCTGAGCAGTTCGCGACGTACGGGCACCTGCCCTCATACCGCGCGATGCTGGACCGTGAGGGGTATGCCGGCCCGGAGGACGCCGCGCTCATCGGCGACGAGGACGTGGTCATCGACCGCCTCAATGGGCTGCGGGACGCGGGAGTCGACGAGTTCGTCGCCGCGACGTTCGACCCCGATCCGGAGGGTCGGGCCAGGACTCGGGCGCTGCTGCGGCGTTGGGCCGGCTGAGCTGAGCTGAGGCGCTGGCGCGGGGGACCGGCGGGCCGGCTCAGCTGAGGCGCTGCTGCGGCGGGGGACCGGACGGGCCGGTTGAGCTGAGGCGCTGCTGCGGCGGGGGACCGGAGCGCGGGTCCGGCTGAGCCGACCTGGGGTCGGGTGACCCTCGGCACGGGATCTTCGGTGCCGGACAACCTAGCCCGCGGCGCGGGCCCGGTTCACCAGATCCACTGTCGCCGCACGCATCTCGTCGGGTGCATGCAGCGGCTCGGGATAGCCGATCCTGGTGTAGGCCACTCCGCGCGGCGTGGTGACCTTGAGGTCGAGCCCGTAACGGTCCGCGCCCGTGCACACCGCGGTGTCGGTGTCCGGATAGCCGCCGAGAGCCCGCGCGATCAGCGCCAGGGAGGCGGCGTGGTCGGCGTTGAGGTGCGCGATCGCGCCCCCGGCGTGCGGTGCGACGGGATCCGGTTCGGCCAGTGAATAGTCCTGTCCAGCAGCCGAATCCATTCGACCGTAGCCGCCGACCCACCGCACGCGCTGCACGCGCAGCACCCAGAGGGCGAAGTCGCTGTAGTCGACGTAGTACTTGGCGGCCGGGACGGCGGCGATGTGGGCGTCGCGTGCCGCGTCGCGTTCGGCGTCGGTGGGCTTCTCGACGACGCCTGCCAGCGTCACTCGTGCGTTGGCGAGGGGGTCGGATTCGGTGGCCGCGGCCACGATCGCGATGCTGGCGCGCGGGTCGCCGGCGAGGTTGCGGCCATGTTCGGCCATGTTCGACACACACAGCACGGGTGCGCCGTCCAGCAGGCCGTACGTGACGAACGAGGCCCACGGGTCGCCCGACTCGGTGAGGCTCGCCAGCGTGCCGGTGTTGGTGGACGCGACGATCGTGCGGGCCTCCTCGGCCGCCGACGGGCGGGTCGAGTTGGCGATGGAAGTCAGCGGTGGCGGAACAGACGGCGCGTCGCCGGGGTCGCCATGGTCGCGAGTGGCCATGGCCGCACGATACGTCACCCCGGCGGCTGGCCCTCCTCGACGGCGGCCCGGCCGGCGTTGTAACCGGGGATGAAGGTGATACCCGGACCGCCATGGCACCCGGCGCCGCCGAGGTAGAGGCCCGCCACCCCGAGCGGTTGATCGAGAAATCCGGTGGGTCCGGGCCGGTTCGGCCCGATCTGATCGGAGTGCAGGAGGCCGTGGCAGTAGTCGCCGCCGGGCGCGCCGAACATCGTGCCCATGTGCTTGGGCGTGAACGTGGTGTGCCGAATGACCGACTTCTCGAAATTGGGGGCGATGCGGGTGATCTTGTCGATCACTCGTTGACCCATTTCGGCCTTCAACTCGCCGTAACTGGCGTCGTGCTCCTCGATGGGGAACCACAGCGAGAACGCCGAAGCCGCGTGCCGGCCCGCGGGCGCGAGGTCGGGGTCGTGCACCGACGGAATCTGCAGTGCGATCGCGGGATCGGCGGGCACGATGCCGCGCCTGCTGTCCTCCCACTGCTGCTGCAGTTCCTCGGGGGTGCTGAATAAGCCTATGGCGGATTGCATTTCGGGATCGTTGAGGATCTCGTAGGGTTCCGCGAACCGGGGGATCTCCTCGAGCGCGAAATGCATCTGCAGATAGCTGCCGCGGTGGTCGATGCGGGTGAACCGCTCCCGCACCTCTGGTGCGACGGCCGCGGAGTCGACCAGGGTGTTCACGGTCAGGTCCGGAGCCAGGCTCGAGATCACCACCGGCGCAGACAGCACCTCACCGTGCTCGGTGCGCACTCCCGTGACCCGACCGTCGCGCACCAGGATCTCGTCGACCCGGTTGCGCAGCCTCAACTGCCCGCCCGCGTCCTCGAAGAGTTGCCGCAGATGCGTGGTGAGCGCCCCAATGCCGCCGCGCAACTTCTTCATCAGCGCCGCGTTCTCGTCGGGCACCGCCAGGCCGTACGCCAAGGCTGCCGCGGTGCCCGGGACTGCGGGGCCGCGATAGGTGGTGTTGACCGCGAGGAAGGCCAACATTCCGCGCAGCGCGCCGTGCTTCTCCTTGTCGGGAAGGTGGCGGTCCAGCACGTCGGTGACTGACGCGAACAGCACGTCGTTGATTGCCGCGTGCTCATTGGCGTTGCTCGCGCAGGCGAACATCTCGTCGAAGGTCTTGGGCTTCTGCCCCGCGTCGAAGCGTCCGAGTGCGCGCGTGGGCGCCAGGCTCCACGCCATCAGGCCGGCCATCCCGTTGACGGCGTCGGCGCCGTGGACTTCGTTGAGATGGGTCAGGAGCTTCATGGGGTCGGTGTAATAGATGACGGGATCGTCGCCGACGCCGCGCAGCGACACTGACATCACGTCGAGGTCGACGGTGGGCAGGGTGTCCAGGCCCAGTTCGCGGCTCACCGCCAGCGACGTGGGGAACTGCAGTGACCCGGCGATCTCGAACTGGTAACCGTCGAAGAGTTCGACGGTGGAGGCCATGCCGCCGGCGTACAGCTTGGCGTCCAGGCACACGGTGCGGCGCCCGGACTGCGCGAGCAGCGTGGCCGCCGTCAGGCCGTTGTGTCCCGCGCCGATCACGATCGCGTCGAATTCCGAGAGTTGTTCGGACACGGTTCACCCCTCCGCGTGCAAGTTTTGTCAATTATGACAAAACAAGGGGTGCCAGGATGCCGGTTTCCAGAGATGTCACGGCGGTTTGGCACATTCGGGACAACTCATCCAGCGAAGGGGCGCCTGGGCCGCTCTGCAGCATCCACACCTCCATCGCGCCGAACACCGCGGCGGCGATGCAGCGCGCGGCCACCGAGATGTGCAGCCTGGCGTCCGCCACCTGCTCGAACGTCGCGGCATGGGTGCGGGTCAGGCGGGCCTCGACGGCCTCTGCGAATTCGGCCTCAACCTGGCGAATGTGACGAATGATGCGATTGGGATCCACCTCGGCGGTGCGCAGTTCGGCGATCTTTCTGACGGCCGCGTCATCGAACGGAAATGCATGAATGGCGGCCTGCACCGAATCCATCACCGGTTCGTCGGCGGGACGGGCCAGCAACGCCGTGCGGAACCATTGCAGTCCTGCGTCATAGCCGACGAAATGCAGATCGTGTTTTGAGTCGAAATGCCGATAGAACGTCCGCAGCGAAACTCCGGCATCGGCCGCGATCTGCTCGGCGGACGTCTCCTCGACGCCCTGCGCCATGAAACGCACCAGCGCGGCCTGCCGCAACGCCTCACGCGTGCGTTCGCTTCGGGCTGTTTGCGCAGGTCGGGGCATCCGGCCACGCTAACCGCCGCGCCTGGGAATGTCACGACCGGCGCGCTCGAAGGCGGGACGACGCGCCGTAGAACAGGTGCTTTCGACTATCGAATCGAGGAGTCGCCCTGTAGGGTCACCGGGCGAGGGGAACTATGCATCAGTGCGCAGACGTAATGAAATGGTCGTTGACCGCGATGAATAGATCGTCGACCGCTTTGCGGTACGGCGGGAACTACACGACGGCGACAACTGCGTCGTACACACAGATTGGCTGGATACAAGTATGAAATTCGTTCAGAACCTGCGTGGGAAATGGGCCCGCCGGATTGGCGTTGCCGCCGTCGCGACGGCCGCGTTGCCCGGCTTGATCGGTATCGCCGGACAGTCGGCGACCTCAGGTGCTTTCTCCCGTCCGGGACTGCCCGTCGAGTACCTCGACGTGCCGTCGCCCTCGATGGGCAAGAACATCCGGATTCAGTTCCAGAGCGGCGGCGAGAACTCGCCCGCCGTGTACCTGCTTGACGGCCTGCGGGCGCAGGACGACTACAACGGCTGGGACATCAACACGCAGGCCTTCGAGTGGTACCTGGACTCCGGGCTGTCGATCGTGATGCCCGTCGGCGGTCAGTCCAGCTTCTATTCCGACTGGTACGCACCGGCCCGCAACAAGGGACCGACGCAGACCTACAAGTGGGAGACCTTCCTGACCTCGGAGCTTCCGCAGTGGCTGTCCGCCAACCGCGGCGTGCGCTCCACCAACAACGCAGCGGTCGGCCTGTCGATGGCCGGTTCGGCCTCGCTGACGCTGGCGATCTGGCATCCCAACCAGTTCACCTACGCGGGCTCGATGTCGGGCTTCCTGAACCCGTCCGAGGGCTGGTGGCCCTTCCTGATCAACATCTCGATGGGTGACGCCGGCGGCTTCAAGGCCGACGACATGTGGGGCAAGACCGAAGACCCCAACAGCGCCTGGAAGCGCAACGACCCGATGGTCAACATCGACCGCCTCGTGGCCAACAACACCCGCATCTGGATCTACTGCGGTAACGGCACACCCAACGAACTGGGCGGCGGCGACCTGCCGGCCACCTTCCTCGAGGGTCTGACCATTCGCACCAACATCACCTTCCGCGACAACTACATCGCCGCGGGCGGCCACAACGGTGTGTTCAACTTCCCGGAGAACGGCACGCACAACTGGGCGTACTGGGGCCGGGAGCTGCAGGCCATGAAGCCCGATCTGCAGGCTCACCTGCTCTGATCGTGAGCTGACCAGACACGGAATCCCCCAACGCACAGTTGGGGGATTTCGTGTCTGTGGTCCCGTTGCCCTTGTGCAACGGGACCTTTCGCGCGAACATGTCGGTTTCAGTTCAAGCAGTGGAAAACCCCGCGACACCACCCGGTCTCGTGCTCGTTGGAAGGTTTGGGTCATGACGACACCTCGGCACCTCGGCGCATTCGCCGCGACGGCGGCCTCTGTGCTGACGCTGGGGCTGGCCTCCTGTGCACCCCCCGAGCGCAAGGCCGAGGACGGTGGCGCGTCGGAGGCGACCTCGGCGGCGGATTTCGGCGGTATGGAGAAGCTGATCGAGGCGGCCCAGGCCGAGGGTGAGCTCAACGTCATCGCGCTCCCGCCGGACTGGGCCAACTACGGCGCGATCATCAAGGCCTTCAGCGACAAGTACGGGATCAAGGTGAATTCGGCTCAGCCGGAGGCCTCGTCGCAGGAGGAGATCAACGCGGCGATCCAGCAGAAGGGCAAGAGCACCGCGCCCGACGTCTTCGATCTGGGTCAGGCGGTCGCACTGGCCAACACGTCGATGTTCGCGCCCTACAAGGTGACGCACTTCGACCAGATCCAACCCGGGATGAAGGATCCCGACGGCAGATGGGTCAACGACTACGGCGGGTTCATGTCGATCGGCTACGACTCGGCGGTGCTTCCCGAGATCACCGCGATCGACGACCTGCTCGACCCGGAGTTCAAGGGCAAGGTCGCCCTCAACGGCGATCCCACCCAGGCCGGTGCCGCATTCTCCGGTGTTCTGATGGTGGCCCTGTCGCAGGGCGGGTCCGCAGACGACATCGCACCCGGCGTCGAGTTCTTCGGCAAGCTCAAGGAGATCGGGAACTTCCTGCCGGTCGACCCGACACCCGCGACCATCGAGTCCGGGCAGACCCCGGTGGTCATCGACTGGAACTACCTCAACGGCGCTGTGAGCGAGAAGAAGCCGACGTGGCGCATCTTCGTGCCCAACGATGCCGCCGTGGCGGGTTACTACCACCAGGCGATCAACGCCGACGCGCCGCATCCCGCGGCAGCGCGGCTGTGGCAGGAGTTCCTCTTCAGTGACGAGGGGCAGAATCTGTTCGCGGCCAGCGGGGTTCGGCCCGTTCGCGCAGACGCGATGATTTTCGCCACCACATTCGACCCCAAGGCGTTCGACCGGTTGCCGGCCATCGACGGTCCGGTCACGGTGCCGACCAAGGAACAGACCGATGTCGCGGCGAAGTACCTGGCGGAGAACTGGGCCAAGGCAATTGGCTGACGTCGTCGACGCCCCCCGGGTCGCGCGACGCCTGCGGGATGCGTTGGTGCTGCTGCCGTTTCTGGTGTTCGTCGGGATTTTCCTGATCATCCCCACCGTCACGGTGGTCGTCAGCGCGTTCTACCTCGACGGCACCTTCTCGTTCGAGCGCGTCGGCGCACTCTTCTCGGCGACGGCGTTGACGGCGTTGTGGCGCAGCATCGTCCTGTCCGCCGCGACGGCCGTGATCGGCGCGGTCTTCGGTGCCGCATTGGCCGGATTGTTCGTGGGCAGGCCCGTCGAGTCGACGCTGCGTCGGGTGGTGTTGGCGTTGTCCAGCGTGCTGGCCCAATTCGGTGGTGTCGCGCTGGCTTTCGCGTTCCTGGCGACGATCGGCCTCAACGGCGTCCTGACGGTGTGGGCCGCCGAGCACTTGGGGTTGGACCTGGCCGGTGACGGATGGTTGTACAGCCTGCCCGGTCTGATCCTGGTGTACACGTACTTTCAGATCCCGCTCATGGTCATCGTCTTCCTGCCCGCCCTCGAGGGCCTTCGCGCGCAGTGGCGCGAAGCCGCCGTCAGCCTGGGCGCCACGCCGTGGCAGTACTGGCGGGAAGTGGGCTTCCCACTGTTGGCGCCGGCGTTCTTCGGATCGATGCTGCTGTTGTTCGCCAACGCCTTTGCGGCGTACGCGACCGCAGCCGCTCTGGTCAGCCAGGGCAGCCCGATCGTGCCGCTGTTGATCAGGTCGGCGCTCACCAGCGAGGTCGTCCTGGGGCAGGAGGGCTTCGCCTACGCGCTCGCACTGGAGATGATCGTCGTCGTCGCAGTGGTGATGATCGGCTATCACGTGCTGACGCGGCGGACCGCGAGGTGGCTGCAGTGAAGCCGAAGATCCAAGGCTTCACGGTATTTCGAGCCGTGCTGGTGGCGGCGTTCGCCCTGTTCTTCTTCTTTCCTCTGTACGCGATGGCCGACTTCTCCACGCGGAACCTGCGCGGTGAGGGCCGCACGCTCACAGCGTGGACGAACCTGGTGGCCGACGATGCGCTGTACTCGGCGATCGTCGTCTCGCTGCTGTTGTCGGTGCTGACCGTGGTGGTCATGTTGCTGCTCCTGCTGCCGACGATGATCTGGGTGCGGTTGCGCGCGCCGTGGGCCAAGGGGCTGATCGACTTCCTGTGCCTGCTGCCGTTGACCATTCCCGCACTGGTGATCGTGGTGGGGCTGCGCAACGTGTACCTGTGGGTGAACTACCTGCTCGGCGAGTCCGCGCTGACCTTGACCTTCGTCTACGTCATCGTGGTGTTGCCCTTCGCCTACCGGGCACTCGACGCCGCGCTGTCGTCGATCGACCTGCAGACACTGTCGGAGGCCGCCCGCTCGCTGGGGGCGGGGTGGCCCACCACGGTCCTGCGCGTTGTGGTGCCGAATATCCTCTCCGGTGTGGTTTCGGCGGCCTTCATCTCCATCGCGGTCGTGCTCGGCGAGTACACCATCGCGTCGCTGTCTGGTTTCCAGACCCTGCAGGTGCAGATCGTGGCCATCGGCAAGAGCGACGGACCGACCTCGGTGGCGGCCTCACTGGCGGTGCTGCTGTTCGGCTTCGTCCTGCTCCTGGGCCTGTCGGTGCTCACCAAGCGGTTGCGGCGGGGCCGCAGTGTCGACGCCGGGGAAGACGCCGACCTGCCGACGGGAGTGCCGCGATGAGCCCGCGCCGCGCCGGAGTCGCCGTCGACCTGGTGAACCTGAGCCGGGTGTTCGGCACCGTGAAGGCTCTCGACGGCCTCACGCTGCGCCTGGCGCCGGGGGAACTGGTCGCCCTGCTCGGACCGTCGGGATGCGGTAAGACCACGGCACTGCGGATTCTGGCCGGTCTGGACGAGCCGACGTCCGGGCGCGTCGCGGTCGGGGGCCGAGACGTCACCGCCACTCCGCCCAACCGACGTGACATGGGCATGGTGTTCCAGGCCTACAGCCTGTTCCCGCATCTGACCGTCCTCGACAACGTCGCGTTCGGGTTGAAGGTGCGGGGTGCGTCCAAGGCCAAGCGCGACGCGCGCGCGGCCGAAATGCTCGACCTGGTCGGGTTGTCCGCGCAGCGGGACAAGTACGCCAGCCAACTGTCGGGCGGACAGCAGCAGCGTGTGGCGTTGGCGCGTGCCCTGGCCATCGAGCCCCAGGTGCTTCTGCTGGACGAGCCGTTGTCCGCGCTGGACGCCAAGGTGCGCGTACAACTTCGCGACGAGATCCGGCGGGTGCAGTCGGAGGTGGGGACGACGACCCTGTTCGTGACGCACGACCAGGAGGAGGCGTTGGCGATCGCGGACCGCGTCGGCGTGATGAACCGGGGCAGGCTTGAGCAGATCGCCGCACCCGTCGACCTGTACGCAGCCCCCGCGACACCATTCGTCGCCGACTTCGTCGGCTTGAGCAACCGCATCCCGGCGCGCGCCGTCAACGGCGCTGTGAAGGTGCTCGGCGCCGTCGTCCCCGCACTGCCCGGTTCGGTGTCAGGGCCGGGAACGGCGCTGGTACGACCCGAGGCCATCGACGTCACCCCCGATCCCGAGGGGGATGCGACGGTCGTCGAGATTGCCTTCCTCGGATCCATCTCGCGCGTGAAACTTCAACTGCGAGGCGGTGTTCGACTGATCGCTCAGACCTCGGGCGGGCGTGCGAGACGGCTCGCCACGGGTATGCGAGTGCGTCTGCGGATCGATCCCACGCCCGTGCTGGTGGTCGCGGGCCCTAGCCGCCGAGGGCGGCGATCAGCTCCTTGATCTTCGCGGTCTCGTCAGAAGCGTGAACAGGAGCGGTTGCGCAAACATGCGCAATGTTGGAGAACTCGGCGTGCCGTGGTTGCTCTTTCAACAGCTACCAGTGTCAGCAAATCGTCCTGCGCGCAATGGAGTTCGCGGCGGCGCCGAGCAGGGTCAGAGCGTGTGCGGCCAGTGACGGGACGACCTACGATTGAGTGCCCGCATGCGTGGGTAAGCCCAGACCGATGGATGACGTGATTCCGATGGACCTGCCGTTCGCCGAATGGTTGCCCCGGCAACGTTGGTATGCGGGGCGCAACCGGAAGCTGACGGCAGCGACAGCCGCGGAGATCACGGCGCTGGACGACGGTCTGGATCTGATCCTGGTCGACGTCACCTATGCCGAGGGGGCGCCCGAGCGTTATCAGGTCGTCGTGCGGTGGGCCGACGAGGTGATCGACGGATTTCCCGACGCAGCCGTCATCGGTGCCGCGGGTGGACGCATCGGTCACGATGCGCTGCACCATCCGGAGTCGGCGTCGCGGCTGATGCGACTGTGCGCGACATCGGCGGTGCGCGGCCAGGTGGTGTTCTCCGCCGAACCCGATGTGAGGCTGCCGGGCGATGACGTCGCGCCGCGGGTGTCGAGTGCTGAGCAGAGCAACACCAGCGTGGTGTTCGGTGCCGAGGCGATTCTGAAGGTGTTCCGCCGCGTGCACACCGGCGTCAATCCCGACATCGAACTCAACCGGGTGCTCGGCCGGGCAGGCAACCCGAACGTCGCGCGCCTGCTGGCGTCGTTCGACACCACGTGGGACGACAGGCCCTGTCCGCTGGGCATGGTGACGGCATTTGCCGCAGGAGCATCCGAGGGCTGGGCGCTGGCGACCGCCGCGGCCCGCGCTCACTATGCCGGCGAACCGGGTGGGGACTTCACCGAGCAGTCGCGACAGCTCGGCCGTGCCGTCGCCGCGGTGCACGCCGCGCTGGCCGCGGAGTTGGGCACGTCGGAGGGGCACTACCCGGTTGACGTCGCGCTGGCCCGGCTCGGTGCCGCAAGCAGCCAGGTGCCGGAACTTCAGCCGCTCGCCGGGAAGATCGAGCAGCGATTCAGATCTCTTGCCGCAGAACCCATCACAGTGCAGCGCGTGCACGGAGACCTGCATCTGGGGCAGGTGTTGCGTACCCCGGAGGGCTGGCTGGTGATCGACTTCGAGGGTGAGCCCGGCGCGCCCCTTGCCGAGCGACGCAGGCCCGACTCCCCGTTGCGGGACGTGTCGGGAATGCTGAGGTCCTACGAATACGCGGCGTTTCAGCCCCTCGTGGGCACCGATGGGCAGCACCGGGAGGCGGCGGTGGCGTTCAGCGCCGCCAATCGCGCGGCGTTCTGCGACGGCTACGCCGAGGTTGCGGGCGAGGATCCGCGCGACTCCGAGCGGGTGCTGATCGCCTATGAATTGGACAAGGCGGTCTATGAAGCGGCCTACGAGGCGCGCTATCGTCCAGACTGGCTGCCCATTCCGCTGCGGTCGATCTCCGCTCTGGTGTACTGAACGAGAGGGCCATTCAATGCAGGCATCTGTGACGGTGCACATGGACGCACCGGCCGAGAAGATCTGGGATCTGATTGCCGACGTACGCAACACCGGCAAGTTCTCGCCCGAGACGTTCGAAGCCGAATGGCTCGACGGCGCAACGGGTCCGGCGCTGGGGGCGAAGTTTCGGGGGCACGTGCGGCGCAACGAGATAGGCCCCGTCTACTGGACGACCTGTCGTGTGACGTCCTGTGAACCGGGACGTGACTTCGGCTTTGAGGTGCTCCTCGGCGACCGCCCCGTCAACAACTGGCGCTACCAGTTGGTTCCCGCCGGCGACGGCACCGACGTCACCGAATCGTTCCGGATGAACGAGTCGCTGTTCAGCACACTGTTCGGCCTGTTCGGCGGACAGCTGCGGACGCGTCGGAATCGTCGCGACATGACCAAGACGCTCAACCGCATCAAAGCCGTGGTGGAGAGCTAAGCCTTGGCACCGAGCTAGAACACCGTCGCAGTGCAGTAGGTCCGGGCCGGGGACGGGTACGGCCACGCATACTGGCCGGCTGAGGACGGGCAGGCCTGTCGGTCTCTGACATCGAGGCGCTGCGTGATCTGCACAAGCACACCGTTGCTGGCACTTCGCTCAGTGCACTCGGCCCTCTCGACCACTCCGACCGGCATGCCGAGGCGGTAGCAGTGGTCGGCGACCAGGTTGGGCACCAGACAGAGGCTGGCCGTGGCCCGGTCCGCTGCAGGCCCGGGGAAGTGCTGGTACTCCGCGCTGGGGCATTCTCCGGTGGACGTCGCCAGGGCGCCGACGGTGTAACTGGGGTCCTCGCCGCATGACGACCGGCGCGACTGCACCTGATCCGGCGGACCGGCATCCACCACCACGCAGTCCCCGACCGCCAATGGACGCGTGTGCTCGGTCTCGAAAACCTGCCGCGCATCGTTGAGCGTGACCACCGTGGCGACCGAGGCCGCCAGCGCCGCGACCGCGCACAGCGCGATCGCGGATCGGGCCCACCAGGACCGAGGCGTCGGATTCATCCCTCAGAGGGTGACAGACATCGCCTCACTTGTCTCGCCTTTCACACGCGTATACACCGCGGAACGGCTGATCTGGGCCAACGACACGCGGAATCCTCAGCGTGCGGCCGGTGGCGAGGCCACTTGGCGGCGAACGTGACAGATGTCACACTCAAGTCTGACTTACGCAAAAGGGGGACTCCATGACCGTCATCCTCGATACGGGCATCGCGCGCCGGGAGAACGGCGTGCCTCCGCCCGACGTGCCACTTGCCGACATCGACCTCGGCTCGCTGGACTTCTGGGCTTGGGGCGACGACCGGCGTGAAGGGGCGTTCGCAACGCTGCGTCGAGAGGCGCCGATCAAGTTCTTCGACGTCGTCGAGATGCCCGGATTCCCGACGGGGGCCGGGCACTGGGCGCTGACGAAGCATGAGCATGTGCATTTCGCGAGCCGGAACCCCGAACTCTTCAGCTCCAGTCCGACCAGCACGTCGCTCAACGACGTCGCGCCGGAGATCTCCGAGTACCTCGGATCGATGATCACCCTCGACGATCCTCGGCATCTTCGCCTGCGGTCGATCGTCAACCGGGCCTTCACGCCGAAGGTGCTGGCGAGGATCGAGCAGAGCGTGCGAGACCGCGCGCGCCAACTCGTCGCCGACATGCGTGAGCAGCACCCCGACGGACGCGCGGATTTCGTCGAGGCGCTGTCGGGCCCGCTGCCGTTGCAGATCATCTGCGACATGATGGGCATCCCCGAGGAGGACGAATCCGACATCTTCCACTGGACCACCGTCCTGATGGGCACCGGCGACGACGAGGCCTCAGGCGACTTCGACGACGTCGTCAAGGTGGTGCTCGAACTCGGCAAGTACGGCGTGCACCTCGCCGAGTCCCGCCGAACACATCCGACCGACGACCTGACCACGAACCTGGTGAACGCCGAGGTCGACGGTGAGCGTCTGACGACGGCGGAGATCGAGTCCTTCTTCATCCTGCTGTTGGCGGCCGGCAATGAGACCACCCGCAACGCGATCAGTCACGGCATGGTCGCCATGACCCGCTATCCCGACGAACGGGCCAAGTGGTTCAACGACTTCGACGCGTGCGCGGGCACCGCGGTCGAGGAGATCGTCCGGTGGGCGTCGCCGATCATCTTCATGCGCCGCAACCTCACCGCGGACTACGAAATGGGTGGCGTGCAGATGAAGGCTGGCGACAAGGTTTCGATGTGGTACAACTCGGCGAACCGCGACGAGTCGGTGTTCGCGAATCCGTGGATGTTCGACATCACCCGAAATCCCAACCCTCAGATCGGTTTCGGCGCCGGCGGGGCGCACTTCTGTCTGGGGGCCAATCTGGCGCGCCGTGAGGTTCGGGTGCTGTTCGACGAATTGCGGATGCAGGTCCCAGACATCGTCGCCACCGAAGAACCGGCGATCCTCCGCTCGGCCTTCGTGCACGGCATCAAGAGACTGCCGGTCGCCTGGACGCCCTAAGGGCAGGCTTTCAGAAGACCCGGACCTGTCCCTCGAGGGCGGGGACGGTCTCGGGCAGGTGGTAGGTGGCGATTCCGTTGCGGAACATGATGGCCTCGCGGGCGTGTTCGGGCAGGTGCTTGACCAGCCAGCGCGGGTCGTCGAAGGTCCAGTGCGGGTAGTCGCTGCTGTAGAGCAGGATCTTGTCGCACTCCATCCACTCCAACGCTCGAGACAGTTCGGTCTTGTCCTCGGGATAGTCCAGGGGTTGGGTGGTGAATTTGATGTGGTCCTTGACGTATTCGCTGGGCTTGCGCTTGATGTCCAGCCACTGCTTGCGGGCCTCGTAGATGGCATCCATGCGCCACATCAGCGGCAGGATCCAGGTGAAGGCGTGTTCGACCAGGACGATGCGCAGGGTGGGGAAGCGGTCGAAGACCCCGTCGAAAACGAGGCTCATGACCTGGTTGGCCGCCAGCAGCGAATAGGTGACCATGAAATCGTGGTTGTAGCTCGGGAAACCGACCGGCGGAATCGGCAGCTCCTCGAAATGGCTGCGGGACAGGTGGCAGGACACGGTGATGTCGTGCTTGGTGGCCGCGGCCCAGACCGGGTCATACATCGGGTCGCCCCAGGAGGGCCTGCGTTCGGCCTTGATCAGGACCTGCGCCATGTAGGGGTGCCCGGCCCACTTCTCGATCTCGGCGGCCGCGAGCTCGGGTGCTTCGATCGAGACGCAGATCGATCCGCGCCAGCGCTGATGCCAGTTGTTGTGTGAATCCAGCCAGTGATTGGCCTGCCAGTCGTTCAGTGCCTGGCTCATCGCGTGATCGGCCTCGGCCAACCGCGCCGGATAGGCGCCGGGTTCCAGGATCGCGATGTCGGCGCCGGCCTCCATGATCAACTGGCGGAACGCCAGATCGGGATCGCTGCCGGCGAACTCGCCGTCGGCCGGGAAGGTGTCGACGCGCATGGCGAACGCGTGTGCGTAGTCGGGGGCGTCGTAGTAGATCAGGTCGGCGTATTTATGGGTCAGGAAATACTGGCTGCGCCACGGCTCCGGGATGTACTGCACCAACTCGCCGCTTCGCGGCACCGGATGCACATCGGAGTCGACGCATCGCACCGCGATGTGTTCTTCGGCGGGTCGCCGTGCGCTGATCTGGGCTGACTGCTGGATCATGGCTTGGCCTCCTGACCCGAGTCTGCCCTGCGCTCGACGCTGGAGACAAGGGTTCGGGCCGCGCGTCGGGGGCAGGCTCTAGATTGAGCTGCGATGGGCCTACATCTTCACCGCGCCGCACGCACGGATCTCCTCGCTGACGGACTCGCCGACCTCCTGGCTGTCCCGCAGCCGGATCCGTTCGCCCAAGAACTGGTGCTCGTGCCCGCGCGCGGCGTCGAACGCTGGCTCTCGCAGCGGCTGTCGCACCGCTTGGGCTGCGGCAACGGATCCGACGGCGTCTGCGCCGGCGTGTCGTTCCGGTCACCGCGCTCCCTGATCGCGGAACTCACCGGAACCGATGACGACGACCCCTGGTCGCCCGACCGGATGGTGTGGCCGCTGCTGGACACGATCGACGGCTGTGCCGAGGCGTCGTGGTGCCGCGCGTTGGCCCAGCACCTCGGATTCCACCGCGACGGTGAGGAGGCCGAGCTGCGGCTGGGCCGGCGCTACGCCGTGGCCCGCAGAATCGCGGGCCTCTTCGCGTCCTACGCCACCCAGCGCCCACAGCTTCTCGTCGACTGGTTGGACGGCACGGACAGCGATGGCATTGGCGGTGTGCTGGACTCCGACCTGCGTTGGCAGCCCGAGCTGTGGCGGGAACTGGTGCGCCGAATGGGAATCGACCCGCCGCACGTGCGGCATGCCGCCACCGTCGCGGCCCTGCGCTCTGCGCCGTCGCAGTTGCCGCCGCGGATGTCGCTGTTCGGCCAGACCCGGCTCGCGGCAACCGATCTCGACCTGCTCGCGGCGCTGTCCACCCATCACGATGTGCACCTGTGGCTTCCGCACCCCAGCCCGGCGCTGTGGGAGAGCCACAGGACCCGGCCGGTGACCAGGCTCCGTCGTGCCGCCGTGGACGAATCCGAGAGTGATCACCCACTGTTGGTCACCCTCGGCCGTGACGTCCGCGAGCTTGCGCAGTCGCTGCCCGCGGTCGCGGTGGACGACGGGGAACTGGGTGCGGTCACCCAGCCCGACACCCTTCTCGGATGGCTGCAGTCGGATCTGGCGCACAACGCGGTGCGCCCCGAAGGGCGGGCGTTCTCGCCCGACGACAGATCGTTCCGGGTGCACGGCTGTCACGGCCCCGCGCGCCAGATCGACGTTCTGCGGGACGTGTTGTTGGGTGCGCTCGCGGACGACCCGACGCTGGAACCGCGCGACATCCTGGTGATGTGCCCCGACATCGACACCTACGCGCCGCTGATCATCGCCGGTTTCGGCCTGGGCGAGGCGAACTCGGGTGCCGGCCATCCCGCCCACCGGCTGCGCGTTCGGTTGGCCGACCGCTCGCCGGTGCAGACCAATCCGCTGCTGGCCGTCACCGCGGCCCTGCTCGACCTGGTCGGCGGCCGCGCGACCGCCAGTGAGGTGCTCAACCTCGCCGAGGCGCCGCCGGTGCGGGCCCGGTTCGGGTTCAGCGACGACGACCTGGACACCCTGGGCGCCTGGGTCCGGGAATCCGGCGTGCGATGGGGATTCGACCAGGCCCACCGCGCACCGTTCGGGGTTGGGGCGTTCGTGCACAACACGTGGCAGTTCGGCCTGGACCGAGTGCTGTGTGGCGTCGCGATGTCGGACGACTCGCAGGACTGGCTGGGCATCACGCTTCCGCTGGACGATGTGGGCAGCAACCGCGTCGAACTCGCGGGCCGGTTCGCCGAGTTCGTGGACCGCCTGCAGTGGACGGTCGACTCGTTGTCGGGCACCAAGACTCTGGCCGAATGGATGAACCTGCTCCGCGAGGGCGTCGAGCGGTTGACGAAGGTCGGCGTCGACGACGGTTGGCAGGCCGCCCAGCTGCACACCGAGTTCGCCGACGTCGTCGCCGACGCCGCCGACTGCAGCGCGAACCCGTTGCGGCTCAACGATGTCCGCTCACTTTTGACGCGCAGGCTGGCGGGCCGTCCGACCCGCGCCAACTTCCGCAGCGGGAGTCTGACGGTGTGCACGATGGTGCCGATGCGGTCGGTGCCGCACCGCGTGGTGTGCTTGGTGGGACTCGACGACGGCGTGTTCCCCCGGGTGGGCGCACCCGACGGTGACGACGTGCTGGCGCGCGAACCCGTCGTCGGCGAGCGTGACATCCGGTCTGAGGACCGCCAACTGCTGCTCGACGCGATCGGCGCGGCAGGCGAGAAACTGGTCATCACCTACACCGGCGCCGACGAGTACACCGGCCAGTCGCGACCGCCCTGTGTACCCCTGGCCGAGATCCTCGACGCCCTGGACCGCACCACCCCGGCGCCCGTGCGCGAGCACGTGCTGGTGGCGCATCCGCTGCAACCGTTCGACCGCAGGAACGTCACGCCGGGGGCGCTCGGGGAGCCGACACCGTTCACCTTCGACCCCACGGCCCTGATCACCGTGCCCGAGGCGAGCGGCTCTCGGCAGGCCGATAATCGCAGCTTCCTCGACGCGCCCCTCGCCGTCCCACCTCCCGGAGATGTTGCGCTGCAGGATCTTCTGACCTTCTTCAACGATCCGGTGAAGGGGTTCTTCCGCAGTTTTGAGGTGGCACTGCCCTATGACGCCGACGTCGTCGAGGATGCGATCCCGGTGGAGATCGACCAACTGCAGACGTGGGCCGTCGGCGACCGGATGCTCGACGACCTCCTCCGCGGACACGATGCGGACTGGGCCCTGCACGCGGAATGGCGCCGTGGTCAGCTGCCACCCGGGCAGTTGGGGTGGCGCACGGCGCAGCGAACCCAGGAGATGGCCAAGCGCTTGGCCGACACGGCGTCGGCATACCGGATCGGGTCGGCCGAGGCCGTCGACGTGGACCTGGAACTGCCGTCGGGACATCGGCTCACCGGCACGGTGAACCCCGTGCACTCCGGGCGCTACGTCTCGGTCACCTACTCCACACTGGCGCCTAAACACCTTCTGCAGGCGTGGATTCGGCTATTGGTGCTGACCGCGGCCGAACCCACTCAGGATTGGGCCGCGGTGTGCATCGGGCGGCGGCGCGGAAACGCCGTCAGCGTGCGCAGCTTCGGCCGCCCCGCCAGGCCGGCCGCCGACCTGCTCGGTGATCTGGTCGCGCTGTACGACACCGGCCGCTGCGAACCGATTCCGTTGCCGCTCAAGACATCCTATGCGTGGACCGAGGCCCGGCGCACCCGATCCGATCCTCTCCGCGCGGCGTCGTTCAAATGGAAGTCCGACAAGTATCCCGGGGAGGACGCGGCACCGGCGCACATTCGAGCCTGGGGCGAGGGGGCCCCGTTGGAGGTTCTGCTCGGCCCGCCCGCTGCCGGTGAGGAGACGCGCGGTGAGGGCACGCGCCTCGGGGCGCTGGCCGACCGGGTCTGGGATCCGATGCTGGCGGCCGAACAGGAGGCGGGTGTATGAAACCGTTCGACCTGCTGGGGCCACTGCCCGAAGCGAATTCGACCACGGTGCTGGAGGCCAGCGCGGGCACTGGAAAGACCTTCGCACTGGCGGCGCTGGTCACGCGCTACCTCGCCGAACAGGGCGCGACGCTCGACGAGATGCTGCTCATCACGTTCAGTCGCGCGGCCACCCGGGAACTGCGGGAACGTGTCCGCGCCCAACTGGTCGAGGCGGTCGAGGCATTCGCCACCCCGCCCGCACCGGGTGAATCCAACGACCTGATCGAGCACCTGCTCGACGCGGGCCCCGAGGAGTGCGCGGTTCGTGCCCGCCGACTGCGGCATGCGCTGGCGAACTTCGACTCCGCGACCATCGCGACCACCCATCAGTTCTGCCAGATCGTGCTCAAATCGCTTGGCGTGGCCGGTGACGGCGATCCGGATGTGCAGTTGGTGGAGAGCCTCGACGACCTGGTCCGCGAGATCGTCGACGACGTGTACCTCGCGCATTTCGGGCAGCAGAAGATGACGCCGCCGATGACCCGGGAGGAGGCGCTCGAACTCGCCCGCGACGTCGTCGGGAACCCGGGCACGCAGATCCGTCCCGTCGAGGCGGCGGCGGGTACGGACGCGGCGGTCCGATTGGACTTCGTCCGCCGAGTGCTGGCCGAACTCGAACCCCGCAAGCGTCGCCTGCGGATCCAGGGTTACGACGACCTGCTGAGCCGACTCGCAGATGCCCTGCAGGACCCCGACGCCCCGGCCCGAGCGCGTATGCGGAGGAGGTGGCGCATCGTGCTCGTCGACGAGTTCCAGGACACCGACCCGATTCAGTGGCACGTGATCGAGCGGGCATTCGTCGGAGCCGCGACGCTGGTCCTGATCGGTGATCCCAAGCAGGCCATCTACGCGTTCCGCGGTGGCGACATCGTCACCTATCTCGCCGCGGCGCATGCAGCCGGCGATCGCCGCACGCTGGCGACCAACTGGCGCAGCGACCGTCCTCTCGTTGACGCCGTGCAGGCGGTGCTGCGGGGCGCCGAACTCGGTGACGCCGACATCGTGGTCGGCGAGGTGGCCGCGCACCACGAGGGGCACCGGATGGCCGGTGCACCGCACAACGACCCGTTCCGGCTCCGGGTGGTGGGTCGCGAGCGGTTCGGCCGCCGCGATGATCAGACGATCGCGATCGGCGACCTGCGCCGGTACATCGCCAAGGACCTGGCCGCCGATATCGCCGAACTGCTCTCCAGCGGCGCGACTTTCGACGGTGAACCGATCACGGCGCGGGATATCGCGGTGATCGTGGACAACCGGTGGGACGCCGCGCCGTGTCGCCGGGCCCTGGCCGCGGCGGGCATCTCATCGGTGTACTCGGGCGACGCCGACGTGTTCAGCTCCGACGCCGCCGGCGACTGGCTGTGTCTGATCGAGGCGATGGAGCAGACGCACCGCCCGACGTTGGTCCGCGCCGCCGCGCTGACCAGTTTCTTCGGCCACACCGGGACCAGTCTCGCCGAGGGTGGGGACGCACTGACCGATCTGATCGCGGAAACCCTGCGAGACTGGTCGGATCGGGTGCGGCGTTTGGGTGTCGCCGCGGTGTTTGAATCCGCGAACCTCGCGGGGATGGGTCAGCGCGTTCTGGCCAGCCCGGGCGGAGCGCGGCGGATGACGGACCTGGCGCACCTGGCGGACCTCCTGCAGGAGGCCACGCATCGTGACGGGTTGGCCCTTCCCGCCCTTGCCGCACTGCTGCGCGGGCACCGGAACAGCAACGGGACCGAGCGCACCAGGAAACTCGACAGCGAGGCGTCCGCCGTACAGGTCATGACGTACTGGGGCAGTAAAGGACTCGAGTACCCGGTGGTCTATCTGCCGTTCATGTTCAACCGCAACGTCAAGTCCCGCGATCGGGTGTTGTTCCACGACGACGCGGGGACGCGGTGTCTTCACATCGGCGGCGGTGGAAGTCCCGACTTCGCGGACGCCGTCGCACGGGGCACGGCCGAAGCGGCGGGCGAGGCGCTGCGCTTGGCCTACGTCGCGATGACCCGCGCGAAGTCTCAGGTCGTCACGTGGTGGGCCCCGTCGCGCGATGAGGTCAACGGCGGGCTGTCTCGGCTGCTGCGGGGGCGCAGGCCCGGGGAGTCTGCGGTTCCGGACCGCTGTGTGGCGGGCATCAGCGACGACGACGCGCGGCGCTTATTCCTGGACTGGCAGGCAGCAGGCGGGCCTGTGGTCGAGGAGTCGGTGATCGCGAGCGTGTCGAAGGTGCCGCCGTCGGCGCCGCCGGAGGGCTTGGCGATCAGGACCTTTGACCGCGCCGTCGACACCACGTGGCGGCGCACGTCGTACTCCGCACTGGTGCGGGCGGCGCAGGACGACATCGTCGGTGTGGGCAGTGAACCCGAGACCGTCGGCAAAGATGACGAGGCCGACGAGCCGACGGCCGAGGGTGCCGACGGGGCGAAGGTGGCCGACGGGCCCGTGTCGCCCATGGCGGATCTGCCCGGTGGTGCGACCTTCGGATCTCTTGTGCACGCCGTGCTCGAGACGGCCGACCCCTTGGCCACCGACCTCGAGGCCGAACTCACCACGCAGCTTGAGCGGCACTTCGCGTGGTGGCCTGTGGACGCGCCGATCGCCGAGATCGCCGCCGCGCTGATCCCTGTGCACGACACCCCGCTGGGCCCCCTGGCCGACGGACGCACCCTGCGCGCCATCGGAATGCCCGACCGGCTGCGGGAGCTGGACTTCGAAATACCTCTGACCGGAGGTGATCTGGTGTCATCGATCGGCCCGGTGACGTTGGCTCAGGTGGCGGACCTGCTGGACGATCTGCTGCCGGCTGACGACCCAGTGGCCCGATACGCAGGCCAACTGCGGGCACCCGCATTGGGGGCGGCCACCCTGCGCGGGTATCTGTCCGGGTCGATCGACGTCGTCCTGCGGATCCCGGACCCGGCGGTGGGAAACAGGTTCGTCGTGGTCGACTACAAGACCAACCGACTCGGGGAGAACGGTCGCCCAGTGGCGGCCGACTACGGTCCGGCTCAGTTGGCCGCCGCGATGCTGCACTCCGATTACGTGCTGCAGGCGCTGCTGTACAGCGTTGTGCTGCATCGGTATCTGAGGTGGCGGCTGCCCGGTTACCAGCCGGAACAGCATCTCGGCGGCGTCATGTACCTGTTCCTGAGGGGTATGTGTGGTGCGGAGACGCCGGTGATCGACGGACATCCGGCAGGCGTCTTCAGTTGGCGCCCCCCGGCACGATTGGTGACCGCGCTGTCGGATCTGCTCGACGGGGTGGTGTCGTGACTGACACTGTCGAGGACGCCTTCGATTGGCGGCGAGCCGTCAACGCCGGGGGACTGCTTCGGGTCTTCAACGACGCGGGTGTGCTGGAAGTCGCCGATGTGCATGTGGCGACGCGGCTGACGATCCAGGGCGGCGAAGGCAGCGAGCTTGTGGCGTTGGCGGTGGCGCTTGCCGTCCGCGCGCTGCGCTCGGGCTCGGTCTGCGTCGACATCCTCAGCGTCGCGCAGGATCTCGATGACGTCGACCAGCCCGAGGTGCCGTGGCCCGACCCCAAGGCGTGGTTGGCCGATCTGCGCAACAGCCCGCTGCTGACCAAGCACGCCGTTCTGCATCTCGAGCAGGATCGGCTGCTGTACCTGGACAGGTACTGGCGGGAGGAGCAGCAGGTCTGCAGTGACCTGCTGGCCCCGCGGCCCGCCCCACCGGTCGTCGACGAGGCGGCGCTGACGGCGGGGCTGAGCCGGGTGTTCCACCGCCCGAACTCCGAGGAACACCGCGAAGCCGCGCGAATTGCGCTGTCGCAGTGGATCACGGTGCTCACCGGCGGGCCCGGCACGGGGAAAACGACGACAGTCGCGGGTCTGCTGGCATTGGCGGCCGAGCAGGCAGAACTCGCGGGCGGCCCACCACCCCGCATCGCGCTGGCAGCGCCGACGGGGAAGGCTGCGGCCCGTCTGCAGGAGGCCGTGCGTGCGGAGATCGCCGGACTCGGTGACTCGGACCGCGCCCGGTTGCAGGGGCTGCAGGCTCTCACGTTGCACCGCCTGCTGGGATCGAAGCCCGACAGTTCGACACGGTTCCGGCACCACCGCGGCAACCGGCTTCCGCATGATCTGGTGGTCGTCGACGAGACCTCGATGGTGTCGCTGACGATGATGGCCAGGCTGCTTGAGGCGCTGCGCCCCGACACGCGCCTGATCCTGGTCGGCGACCCCGACCAGTTGGCCTCAGTCGAGGCAGGCGCCGTGTTGGCCGACCTGGTGGACGGGCTGGGCGCTCGGACGGACCGGCGCGTCGCCCAGTTGTCGACGTCGCACCGCTTCGGGGAGACCATCGGCCTGTTGGCCAACGCCATTCGCGAGGGCGATGCGGACCGTGTGCTGGAGATCCTCACCGGCGGTGGCGATCACGTCGAGTTCGTGAACAGGGCTGACCCCGCTGAGGCGTTGCGGGAGGTGTTGATGCCGCATGTGTTGGCGGTGCGCGACGCGGCCGCGATGTCGGGATCAGCGGCGTTGGCGGCGCTCGACGCGCACCGACTGCTGTGTGCGCACCGCGAGGGCGCGTTCGGCGTGCGCAGGTGGAACCGTCAGATCGAGCGGTGGCTGGCCGAGGAGACCGGTGAATCGCTGTGGGGTGAATGGTATCTGGGCCGGCCCGTGCTGGTGACGGCCAACGATTACGGGCTGGGCCTCTACAACGGTGACACCGGGGTGGCGGTGCTTGCCGATGGGGCGCTGCGCGCCGCGATCGCCGGTGCGCGCGGCGTGGTGGACTTCGCGACCAGCAGGCTGGCCGAGGTCGAGACCGCGCACGCCATGACGATCCACAAGAGTCAGGGCAGCCAGGCCGACGAGGTGACGGTGCTTCTGCCGCCCGAGGATTCACGGCTGCTGACGCGTGAGCTGTTCTACACCGCGGTCACCCGCGCGAAGTCGAAGGTGCGTGTCGTGGGTACCGAGCCGCAACTTCGGGCCGCGCTGGCGCGTCGCGTGGTGCGGGCGACGGGGTTGCGGCAGCGGTTGGCTGACTGAGCTCGCCGCGAGCGCCGGTTGGCTGACCCGCTGCGGACGTCCGGCTGACTGGTCTCGCTGCGATCCTCGGCTTGACCGAGCTCCCCGCGATCGACGAAATAACGGACTTTTCTTGCACTTTCGCTCCCATGTGTCGGTGTGGGAGAGAAAAAAACTGTGGCCCCCGCCGGAGCGGGGGCCACAGGGGGAACGAGTTCTTAGACGGCGCCGGGCGTTCCGTTGAGCACTCGCTGCATGTCGGGGATCATCTGCTGAAGCTGCTGTCCCCAGTAGCCCCAGCTGTGGGTGCCGTTGGCCGGGAAGTTGAACACGCCGTTGGTGCCACCGGCCGCGAGGTAGTTGTCGCGGAAGGTGATGTTGGTCCGCAGCGTGAAGCCCTCCAGGAACTGGGCGGCCATCAGGTTGGCGCCGTTGGCACCGGTGTCGAGCTCAGACGGGGTGCCGGTGCCGCAGTAGATCCAGACGCGGGTGTTGTTGGCCACCAGTCGATTGATGTTGACCATCGGGTCGTTGCGCTTCCACGCCGGGTCGGACGACGGGCCCCACATGCTGTTGGCGTTGAAGCCGCCCGCGTCGTTCATCGCCAGCCCGATCAGGGTCGGCCACCAGCCCTCGGACGGGTTCAGGAAGCCGGAAAGCGAAGCGGCGTACTTGAACTGGTCGGGATGCCAGATCGCGTAGGTCAACGACGCGCTGCCGGCCATCGACAGACCCACCGCGGCGTTACCGGTGCGCGACACGCCCCGGTTGGCCTCCAGCCAGGCGGGGAGTTCGGAGGTCATGAACGTTTCCCACTTGTAGGTGTAGTTCTGACCGTTGCCCTGCGAAGGCTGGTACCAGTCGGCGTAGAAGCTGGACTGGCCGCCGACCGGCATCACGGTCGACAGGCCGGAGCCGTGCAGCCATTCGAAGGCCGGGGTGTTGATGTCCCAGCCGTTGTAATCGTCCTGGGCCCGCAGACCGTCGAGCAGGTAGACCGCGTGCGGTCCGCCGCCCTGGAACTGGATCCGGATGTCGCGGCCCATGGACGGCGACGGGACATCGAGGTACTCCACGGGCAGTCCCGGACGCGAGAACGCCCCGGCGGGCGCCGCGCTCCCAGCCACCCCAATCAACCCGGGCAGCGCGGCGGCCGCAACTGCGGCGACCGTGAGCCGGCGAAGGGATGCCTTTGCCGTACCGCGCATCTTCTCAACGAACTTCACGACTGTCGCTCCTCCGTGTGTAATTACAAGCCTGTGTTACTGATGTGACGCAAGTGAATCATGTGTTTCCCGGTGGCAGCGGTCAGAAAACCCCGTGACGCTGTCGCGGTTAGGAAACGATTGGGATAAAGCCCGGAGGCCGATTCGTCACCGCGTTGTGACCATCGCTCGGCGTGTTCGCCTGAGCGGAAAGGGTTTCGCGGCACCGTTCGCCCAGTACACATCGGGTCTGCAGCACCGGGTGCGGGCGGGGGTCACAACTCCCGTGACATGGCCTCGTCGATGGCGTCCACGGCACGTCGGTGCCCGACGAGTTCGTAACCGACGACCACGACGATGGGTGCTGCCATGACCACCAACAGGCACACCGCCATGTCGACACCCCGGTGAGCCAGCACCACCGCGGCCACCAGCACCAGCGCGGCACCGGCCATCAGCACCACATGAAACGCGTCCAGGTGGCGCACCAGATACATGTAGAGCACGAAGACGCAGAGCAGATACACGGCGACCGGAACCGCGACCGTCAGCACAGTGTCGACGGAGTTGAGTTCGGAGTGATGCTCGATGTAGTACGCCGCGACATGCAGTCCGGCGCCGGTGGCGACGATCGCACCGAAGATCGGGATGTGTCCGTAGCCGAAGACGAATGACGACCCGGGGCGTGCGTCGAGCAGGGGCGCTGCCGGCACGACGAAGTACACCCACCACAGGCCGAACGTCAGGCCGGTCCCGGCGACGGCGAGCAGTGCGGTGTCCACGGTCCAGCCCCGTTCACCGATCAGCGCCGACAGTGACGCGACCGTGCCCACCACGCCCTCACCGAGGGCGATGATCACCAGCAGGCTGTAGCGCTCGGCGATGTGACGGGGATGCCACGGGGTGCCGCCCTTGACGCGTTCGGCGATCCACGGGCCCGCGAACTCGACTGCACCGAGCACCACGTAGAGCAGCAGGGTCACCTCGACCGAGGTGTTGAGGATGATGACCCCGATCCAGCCGATCTGTGAGACCGTGATCGCCACGGCATAGGTCAGGCACGCCGCCCGGCGGGCGGGATCCTGCCGGGCCGCGCGTAACCACTGGAACAACAGGGCAATTCGCATCACCACGTATCCGGCGATCATCACCCGGTTGTCGACGTGCTCGCCTTCGGCGATCGAGGAGTAGGTCGGCGGGATACCGAGGGCCAGGATGATGACGCCGACCATCTGCAGCATCGTGGTGACTCGGTAAGCCCAGTCGTCGGTGTCGTAGGCCGAGGCGAACCACGTGAAGTTGATCCACGCCCAGCAGACCGAGAACACCGAGAACGCGAAGCCCGCCAGGCCTGCGCCGACGTGGTTCTGCGCCAGCAGATGCGCGAACTCCGATGCCGCCACGCCAAAGGCGATGACGAAGGTCAGGTCGAACAGCAACTCCAGTGGCGTCGCCGCCCTGTGTTCCTCGTGGGGATCGCGGCCCGACATCCGCCGCAGGTGGTGGGCGGGGGACAGGCGTCCGCGGTCTGGTCCGACTCCGGTCACCGATCCATGGTGCCACCGGCTGGCAAACCGCACTCGGTTTACCCGATGACGTCCGCCGGGCCGGGATCGGGCGCGGTCCAGGCCAGACCATCGCCGGTGCGCACCGTCCGATCAACAGCCGCTCAGTGCGGTGGGACTGTGCCCGCAGGGCAGGGCGGACCAGAGCTCAGGGCAGGGTGTGCAGGGTGACGTCCGACACCACGCCGTCGGCCACGGTCGCCGTCATGTACGTGTGCGCGGGTTGACGGCGCCGGTCGGTGGGGGAGCCGGGATTGAGCAGTCGCAACCCGGTCGAGGTGGTGGTGTCCCACGGGATGTGGCTGTGGCCGAACACCAGGACATCGGTGTCGGGGTACAGCTTCGACATCCGTGCCTCGCGCCCGGCTGAAGCACCTGTCTCGTGCGTGACGGTGAACCGGACCCCGCCCAGGGTGACGTCGGCACGTTCGGGGAGACGCGCTCGCAGGTCGGGGCCATCGTTGTTGCCCCAGCAGGCCACCAGCTTCGCGGAGCGGGCCTCGAGCGCGTCGAGCAGGCCGACCTCCATCCAGTCCCCCGCATGGATCACGACGTCGGCGCGGTCGACTTCGTCCCAGACTGCCGCGGGCAGGTCCTTGGCGCGCGTGGGTACGTGCGTGTCGGAGATGATCAGCAGTCGCATGTCACTGCGGTCCGAGGACGTAGTCGCCGGTGCCGGGATGGTGGTACCAGCCACTGGCGGCGTGGGTGCCGCCGTCGACGTGCAGGGTCTGGCCCGTGATGTAGGACGACAGTTCAGAAGCCAGGAACACCGCCGCGCCCGCGAGGTCGTCGACGTGGCCGGGGCGGCCTGTGGGGACGATCTGGGCCAGCCGCTCGGCGTGGTCCTCAGTCGCGAGCGCCGCCAACCCCTCGGTCAGCGTGATGTCGGGGGCCAGCGCGTTGACCCTGATGCCGTGCGGCGCCAGTTCAAGGGCCGCGGTCTGGGTGTAGTTGATGACGCCGGCCTTGGCCGCCGCGTATGCCGCATACCCGGGGGCGGCGCGCACGCCCTCGATCGAGGTGACGTTGATGATGCTGCCGGGCAGGCCCGCGGCCACCATCTCGCGGGCCACGCGCTGCGTGCACAGCAGGACGTGCCGAAGGTTGCTGCGGTACAGGGCATCCCAGCCGTTGGCGGAAGTGTCCAGCAGCGGCGACCGGAACACGCCGCCGGCGTTGTTGACCAGGATTGACGGCGTGCCGAGTTCGGCCCGGGTGCGACTCAGCGCGTCATCGACGGCCGACTCGTCGCGGACGTCGACGGTGAGGCCCAGCGCTGACAGAGATTCGGCGGCCGCGCGGCAGCTTTCGGGTTCACGATCCCAGATCGCCACCTCGGCGCCAAATGCCCGCAGGCCTTCGGCGATCCCGCGTCCGATGCCCGCTCCGCCGCCGGTGACCACCGCCACTCGGCCGGTCAGTGACACCTGTCCGGGGTCGATCGCCATCAGTGCGTCCCTTCGGCGTCGACGGCGGCCAGGCAGAAGCGCACCAGGTGGTCGATCTCCTCGGGGGTCGGTGAGGTGATCGCCGCGGCGTGGCGCCGGAGGGTTCCGCTGACTGTGGTGAACAGCGCGTCCGCGTCGCGTTCGGGGTCGACAGAGCCGAGGCTGATCAATGGCTCCACCAACAGGTCGCGCATCGGGGCGGTGATCTGTCCGTCGGGGATCGAGGCGAACTGGCTCAGCACGGCGCGACTGCGTTCGGTGCGGCGCGGATCCCCGACCTGGCCGAGCGCGCCCACGATCCACGCCCGGATCTTGGCTGCCGCGTCGTCGTGGCGGGCCATCTCACGGGCCAGGTAGGCCGCGGTGATGCCGACACCGCGTTCCATCAGGGCCAGAAGCAGTTCGTCCTTGCCGGTGAAATACCGGTAGAACGCGGCATTGGACGTGCTCGCGGCCGCCACGATGTCGCTGACCTTGGGGGGAGCGGGGGCAGTGCGCTCGACGACCGCGAGCGCGGCGGTCAGAATCCGCTCGACCTCCTCGGTGGCCTCACGCTGACGTGCATCGAGGGCACGCTCAATCGCCGCGTCAATCCGAGACCTCACGAAGGGAAGGATAGGCGCCAGCGGTACCGGAATGTCGGGTGTCACGCCGGTCCTGGTTGACTGACGCCGAAGTGATGTCGGCCTCGTCGGATCCGCATAGGGAGTCAGCATGACCGAAGCCCCGATATCGATCAGTCCGCTCGCGGGTGTGCGGATTGTCGAGATCTCGAGTTTCGTCGCCGTGCCGTTGGCCGGGATGACGCTGGCCCAACTGGGCGCCGAGGTCATCCGGGTCGACCCGATCGGCGGCGCCGCCGACTATCGCCGCTGGCCCCTGACCGACGAGGGCACCAGCATCTACTGGGCCGGGCTCAACAAGGGCAAACAGTCGGTCGCGGTCGACATGCGCTCAACCGAAGGCCAGGAAGTCATCGCCCGCCTCATCGCCGAGGGCGGTCCCAAAGGCGGCATCCTCATCACCAACGTCGTGGGACGGGACTGGCATGGCTACGACGCACTGCTCGCCCGCCGACCCGACCTGATCCATCTCGAGGTGTCCGGTCGGGCCGACGGCGGCACCGGCGTGGACTACACCGTGAACGCGGGCGTCGGATTCCCCCTCGTGACGGGGCCCGCGACCGAGGCCGGTCCGGTCAACCATGTGCTGCCGGCCTGGGATGTCGCGTGCGGGCTGTACGCGGCACTGGGCATCGTCAGCGCCCTCCGCCACCGCGACACCACGGGGGCAGGCAGTCGGATCAGGCTGCCGTTGGAGGACGTCGCCCTGGCCACCGCGGGCAATCTGGGTTTCCTGACCGAACCCATGATCACCGGTTCGCAGCGGCAGCGCCTGGGCAACTCGCTCTACGGCCAGTACGGCGCGAACTTCACCAGCGCCGACAGAGTCTCCTTCATGCTGGTGGCCCTGACCCCGCGGCACTTCCGCGATCTGACCGAACTCACCGGCACCGCCAAAGCCGTTGCCGCGCTTGCCGAGGCGCTCGAGGCTGACTTCAACGACGAGGGGCAGCGCTACCGGCATCGCGAAGCGCTGACCGGGCTGTTCAGCGTGTGGTTCGCCGAGCACACCGGCGACGAGATCGCCGCGGGCCTGGCCGGCACGTCGATTCTGTGGGAGCGCTACCGCACCTTCACCGAAGCCAGTGCCGACCCGAAAGTCACGGCCAATCCACTGTTCTCGCTGCTGGATCAGCCCCGGGTCGGCCAGCACCTCGCGCCTGGCCTGCCGCTGATCGTCGACGGCGCCCACTCGCCTGCGGTGCCCGCACCGGCCCTCGGGGACCACACCGAGGCCGTGCTCACCGGACGTCTGGGGATGTCCGCCGCAGACGTCGCGACCCTCACTGAAACCGGAACTGTGGCAGGGCCATCCGTCGACGGGGCGCCATGAGCGCACTGCTGGAGATCCTCGCCCTGCGCGGTGGGGAACCCGACGTCTGGGCCGGCGTCGGCCATGGTCCGGCGGGCAAACGGGCCTACGGCGGCCAGTTCTTGGCCCAGTCGCTGGCCGCCGCGGCCCGCACCGTCGACGACGCCGAGGCGCTGCCCACGAGCCTGCACCTGACGTTCCTGCGCGGTGGTGATCCCACCGAGCCCACGGCCTACGAGGTCGAGCGCACGTACGACGGACGCACCGCCAAGACTCGGCGGGTGGTGGCTCGTCAGGCGGGCCGCATCATGACCACCGCGACGGTGTCCTTCTCGCGATCCATGGACGGGCCCGAGCACGGCCACGTCGATCCACTGCCGCAGGATCCCGAAGGTCTCGAGGCCAGCGGGCCCGCGGGTCCTGCGCCCGGACTGCCACTCGACGAACTCGACATCAGGATGTCGGACGCGGGCGAGGGGCAGGACTTCGTGCGCCGACTCTGGTGGCGCACAACGGTTCCGGTGCCTGACGATCCGCTCACACATGCGTGCCTTGCGCTGTTCGTCACCGACGTCTACATGATCGACCCGGCCCTTCGGGTTCACGGCCACACGATGCGTGACCGCACGCATCGAAGTGGCACGACCGACGCCTCCGTCTGGTTCCACCGGCCCCTCCGGGTCGAGCGGTGGAACCTGCTGGAGTCACGTTCCCCCGCCGGGGCCCGCGGACGCGGCGTCGTCACCGCGAGCCTGATCGGGGCCAACGGCGACGTGTGCGCGACCCTGGTTCAGGAAGGCGTCATCGCGGCGCGCGAAACGGCAAGTACACCAACTCCAACAAAGTAGAGAGGAACCGCTCATGCGCACCTTCACCTCCGCAGCGGAACTGCAGGCCGCCGAGGGCCAGGAACTGGGCACCAGTGACTGGCTGACCATCACCCAGGAGGCCGTCAACCAGTTCGCCGACGCCACCGGTGACCACCAGTGGATCCACGTCGATCCCGAGAAGGCCGCCAAGGGGCCCTTCGGCCAGACCATCGCCCACGGCTTCATGACGCTGTCGCTGGTGCCGGTCCTGATGCACCAGATCTTCTCCGTCGAGGGCATCAAGCTGGCGATCAACTACGGCCTGAACAAGGTTCGCTTCCCCTCGCCCGTGCCGGTCGGATCGAAGGTCCGCGCGACCGCCACGCTGCAGAAGGTCGAGGACCTCGGCAACGGCGCGCTGCAGTTGACCGTCGCGACCACGTTCGAGGTCGAGGGCAGCGACAAGCCGGCCTGCGTGGCCGAGAGCATCCTGCGCTACATGTTCTGATCGGGGATACGCCGGCGGGGAAGCGTGTCGAACGTCGCGGCGATGAGTTCGAGCAGAGCCTCGACGTCGTCCTTGTTGTAGCCGCGCTTCCCCAGCGCCGGCCTGCCGAACCGCACTTCGCGCACGTCGTCGGCATTGAGGTAACCCCTGTCCTCCAGGCGGTCCACGACCCTGTCGAGGAACTCGTCGACCTGGTCCTCGTTGTAGCCGCGCCGGAAGAGGGGCGGCGCGGAGAACACGGCCGTTCGGACGTCGCTGGCGGTCAGGGTCATGGTTTGAGCTTAGGGGCGGCTTCGGGGGTCAGGCTGCGGCAGATTCGTGCCTAGAGTGTGCGGAATTGCAGGGTTTTTTGCCGAAAAGCATGCAATTCCGCACAAAAGTGCCGACAGCGGCAGTCAGTAGGCGTCAATGGCCAGCGCGATCGCCAGCGCCAGCCCGGCCGCGCCGATCAGCAGGCGCAACGGCGTCGTGGGGGCATGACGCACCACGACGGGACCCAGCCGAGATCCCAGCAGACAGCCCGCGCCCAGTGCGGCCACGGCGCCCCACTGGACCGGCGCGACGGCCGCGAAGATCACCGCCGCGACGCCGTTGGACAGGCCCAGCAGGACGTTCTTCGATGCGTTGGCATGCGCCAGCGTGGCATGCCTCATCCGCAGGAACAGGGCCAACAGCAGCACCCCCGCCGCGGCGCCGAAATACCCGCCGTACACCGCGATGGCGAAGACCGCCACGCCCTCCAAGATCAGGACTGTCCGGCTGCGTCGACTGGTGTCGTCCGCGGCCGGTGGCTTGTGGGGCAACACGATCGCGAGTGACGCGCCGCCCAGCAGGATGGGCACGACCTTCTCGAAACCCTCTGCGGGAGTGGACAACAGCAGAAGCGCGCCGGCCGCCCCGCCGAGCAGCGTCAGCGGCGCGATGCGCAGCAGGAAGCGGCCCTGCCCCTTCAGTTCGGGCCGCGAGCCCAGAATCGAGCCGACACCGTTGAACACCAGCGCCACGGTGTTGGTCACATTGGCCGTCACGGGTGGCAGGCCCACGGCCAGCAGAGCGGGGTAGGTGGCCACCGAGGCCAGGCCTGCGATGCTGCCGGTCAGTCCGCCGGCGATGCCGGCGACGAACAGCAGCAGCCAATTCATGTTGTCGAGAAGCCTTCCACACCGCCCGCTGGGGCGCTGGCCGCGGTCTACAGCTCCGCGACGTCGAGTTCGAGGATCTCGGCCAACCGGGCCCGCGCCTCCTCGCGACGCGTGGGGATGTGCGCGGACGGGAACATCGTGTCGACAGGCTCGTACTCGCGCAGCGTGCGGCGCGCGAGCGTGAGTTTGTGCACTTCGGTGGGGCCGTCGGCGATCGCCAGGGACTCCGCGGCCACCATCATCCTCACGAACGGCATCTCGTTGGACACGCCCAGTGCACCGTGCAGGTGCATCGCGCGCTGGACGACGTCATGGAGCACCTGGGGCATCGCGACCTTCACCGCGGCGATGTCGCGGCGCACCAACTGATAGTCGTGATGCTTGTCGATCAACCACGCCGTGCGCAGCACCAGCAGCCGGAACTGCTCGATCTGCAGCCAACTGTCGGCGATCTTGTCCTGTGTCAGTTGAAAATTCGACAGCGGTCCCTGCCGCGTCTGCCGGGACACCGCGCGTTCGCACATCATGTCGAAGGCGCGGCGAGCCATCGCGATGGTGCGCATCGCGTGGTGGATGCGGCCGCCGCCGAGTCTGGTCTGCGCGATCGCGAACGCCTGCCCTTCGCCGCCCAGCACGTGGTCGAGCGGCACCCGGACGTCGGTGTAGCGCACATAGCCGTGAGTGCCGTGGTCGGCACTTTCAGTGCCCACCGCGACATTGCGGATGATCTCGATGCCAGGGGTCTCCGCGGGGACGATGAACAGCGACATCTTGTCGCGTGTGCGGGCGTCGGGGTTGGTGACGGCCATGACGATGAAGAAGCTGGCGTGCCGCGCGTTCGACGAGAACCACTTCTCGCCGTTGATCACCCAGGACTCCCCGTCCCGTTCGGCCCGGGTGACGAACAGGCCCGGATCGGACCCGCCCTGCGGTTCGGTCATCGAGTAACACGAGCTGATGTCGCCGGCCAGCAGGGGTTCCAGGTAGCGCTGCTTCTGCTCGTCGGTGCCGAACAGGGCCAGAATCTCGGCGTTGCCGGAATCGGGCGCCTGGCTGCCGAAGACCGTGGGCGCCCAGCGGGACCGCCCGATGATCTCGTTGAGCAGGGCCAGCTTGACCTGGCCGTAACCCTGCCCGCCGAGTTCGGGTTTGAGGTGCGCGGCCCACAGGCCCTGATCACGCACCTGCTGCTGCAGGGGCCGCAGCAGAGCCATGACGCGGGGGTTCTGTTTGTCGTACGGATCGAGCGGAAGCAGGTCCAGGGGTTCGACGTCGCGCCGCATGAACTCGTCGACCCAGTCGAGCTTGGTCTGATAGTCCGGGTCGGTCTCGAAGTCCCACATGGGTACCGTGTCTACCGCACACGACAGCCGTCAGGTAGACACTTAGGCATGAAGACTCACCTGAACTGCCCCTGCGGCGAATCGATCGTCGGCACCAATGAGGACGACCTGGTCGAGAAGACCCAGAAGCACCTCTCGGAGAACCACCCCGGGCACGAGTACTCGCGCGACGAAATCCTGTTCATCGCGTTCTGACCGCCCCCTTCTCGGCTAGCAGCGGGTCAGGGTGATGGACCGCCGCTCGGTCGAGGCGAGGAAGTCCCGCAGGATGCCGGCGACGCGCTCCGGGGCTTCGATGTGCGGATGGTGGCCGATACCCGGAATGACCTCGAGGCGACTTCCGGGCAGCGCGAGATGCGCGTCGCGGCCGTGCGCCACGGGGATCACCCCGTCCTCCTCACCCCACACCAGAAGCACCGGCATCGCGGCCGACCTGTTCAGTCGGGTCAACGCGGTAACCGGTTGATCCTTGACGTCGAGCACCGACCGCAGTGTGCGCATGAGCGCATACCGGGTGTCGGGGTCGGCGATGGCGCTGTAGGTGCTCCACATCTGCGCGGCACGCGGTGCGCGCACCCCGGCGGCGGTCAGCCAGTCCCGCACGGCGTTGCCCGCCGACACGACGGGTTTGGGCGTGACGGCCGGGATCAGATGCTCGGCGCCCGGTGTCGACAGCACGCGCAGCATCCAGCCGAGATCCTGTCCAAGGCCGCCGCTGCCGATCAGCACCACGCGATCGCAGCGGTCGCGATGCTGATGAGCGAACTGCATGGCGATGCCGCCAGCCAACGAATGACCCACGACGGTCACGCGCGGGATGTTGAGGGCGTCGAGGAGGTCTCGGACCCACACCGCGAGCGTGCTCAGCGAGCAGTCGCCGCGCGGCTTGTCCGAGTGGCCGTGCCCGAGCAGATCTGGGGCGATGACGCGGGCATGTTCGGCGAGGCCGGGAATCACTCCGAGCCAGTCGTCTGAGGCTCCGGCCATGCCGTGCAGCAGCAGCAGGGTTTCGGGGCCGTTGCCGGCACCGGAGTCCCGGTACGCGACACGCGAACCGTCGAGGTCGACGAAACCAGGACTGAAACCAAGATCATTCATGCCCACCGACGGTAACCGAGGGCGCTGTGCATTTGGTTACTGGCGGGTAACCAACGCCTGTTGGCGCGGTCGATACCGCCCCCTGGCCAGGCAAGATAACGATTTGGTCACTGTCGGATTGGATCGGGGAAAGCTGCCTCAGGGGAAGGTGACGACGAGCACCACGAATGCCGCGAGCAGCAGGATCCACGCGACGACGGGCACCAGGATGCCCTTGGGGCGTCGTGCAGTCACGAAGGACAGCAGAATCGCCAGCACCGCGACAATCGGTGCGCCGTAAATGATGATGGTGTAACCGATTTCGCCCGGCCCAAGCCGTGGACAGGCGCGGTCACTGCACCCGGCCGTGCCCAGAACCTGTACGTAGGCGAAGATTTCGATCGCGGCCGCGCCCAGGATCGTTGTCAGCGCCAGCGTCCAGTTCAGAACCGCGCTGCCCCCACGGGGGCGTTCGGTCACCGTGCCGGTCTGCTCAGTCACACTATCGCCTGCTCTCTTCTCTGTGACACAACAGAATTCGCTCAGTCCTCCGCGCGCTTCTCCGCACCGGTCTCGCCGGCGTCGAAGTCATCGTCTGATGACTTCCGGCCCACGTAGGTGTCGCCGTCTCGGCTGTCCCGGGCTCCGGCGACATGCGGATCGGCTGCTAAGTCCTCTTCGGTGGACTCCTCGGCGGACTCTTCGGCCTTCTCACTCCGGGGACCCGTCATGCTGCACCTCCTGCTGTGCCGCGTACCACGAAGTGGGGGAGGTCAAACCCGTTGCGCCGAGTCGGTCAGGTCGGGGATCGGGGTGGTGTCCAGATGGTCGAGCAGGTCCTGCGCATTGTCGAACACCGACTCGGCGCCGGCCTCGAGCAGTTCGTCGCGGCCGACACCGCCGCTTCGGACACCGATGCACCGCACACCCGCGCGCACGCAGGCCTGCATGTCCCACACCGCGTCGCCGATGAACACCGCGCGATCGGCCGTCGTACCGGCGCGCTCCAAGGCCACCGCGATGAGGTCGGGTTCGGGTTTGGCGGTGTCCACATCGGCGGACGATGTCATGGCCGCTACCACGTCATCGCAGTCGAGCACGTCGCGCAGGATCGCGAGTTCATCATCGGGTGCCGACGTCGCGAGCACCACCTGTATGCCGTCGTGGGCGATGTGATGCAGCAGCTCGCGAGCGCCTGGCAGCGGTCGCAGCAGACTGCTGGACTCGCGGTGGAAGAGGCTGTGATGCTCCTTGAGCCGGCTGCGGACGCTCTCCGAGGCGTCGCCGGCGAGGGTCTGAAGCAGCGTGTCGCCGTCCATGCCGATGCTGCGATGGATGCGCCACGCCTCGACGGGCACCTTCTCGGACTCGAAGGCCCGCAGCCACGCGTGAACGTGGACGTAGTTGGAGTCAACCAGGGTGCCGTCGATGTCGAAGAGCACCGCGGGCGGGCCCATTCGGTACTGACGATGCGTGGTCGGCGAGTTGGTGTTCAGGATGTGCTCCGATGTCAGTGCCGTCGGGAAGTGTGCCCGGAGCATTCCCGCGTTGCGCCGGGGCAAAACCGTGAGTCCTGACCGGCTACTGGGTAACCCGTTGAGTGACGAAAGGGGAAGCCATGCCGCGTGGACGCGGAATCTATCTCGACGAGGACGACCACGAGGACAAGAGCCGGGCCGCCGCCGACAAGTCAGCGACCGAGAACGAGGACAGCGCGGTCGACGAGAGCACCACTCCCCGCGGCGCCCAGGAACCGCCCGACTGACGACAGATCCGCTCGCCGCGGCGGTGCGTGGGGTGCCCGATTGACGGACAGATCCGCTCGCCGCGGCGGTGCGCCACGGCGACACGGCGGTGCGTGGGTTGCCCGACCGACGGTCAGGTCCGTTCGCCGCGCCGGTGCGCCGGCGCGCGTCCCGGCGGCTGGACCGGCGCCGGAAGCAGCGGAGTCCTGACGCGAACCGGCATCGTCGTGGGAGCGTCCGTCGTCAACTCGACGTCCTCGCCGGAATGCCGGATCGGCAATCGGCCGTGGGGGCCGTCGCGCAACGTGTACGTGGCGGTCTCGTGGCAGACGTCGACCGTGACGCGAAACCCGCGCCAGCGCAGCCGAAACGTCAGCCGCGAGATGCCTGAGGGCAGCTGGGGGTTCAGGGTCAGCACTTTCTCGTCGTCGCGCAGGCCGCCGAACCCACCCACGAGCGCGGTCCACGCGCCGGCCAGCGATGCCATGTGCAGGCCGTCGCGCGTGTTGTGGTGCAGGTCGCGCAGGTCGATCATGGCGGCCTCGACCGTGTAGGCATGTGCGAGTTCGAGATGTCCCACCTCAGCGCACAGCACGGCCTGCGTGCACGCCGACAACGACGAGTCACGGGTGGTGCGCCGCTCGTAGTAGTCGACATTGTGGGCCTTCTGCTCATCGGTGAAGTGATGCCCGAGCCAGTGCATCGCCAACACCAGGTCGGCCTGTTTGAGCACCTGCGACGGGTACAGCCGGACATAGGGCTGGTGCAGCAGCAGTGGATAGGCAGTGTCGGCCGTGAAGTCCCACTCACGCAGGTGGGTGAATCCCTCGCACTGCTCGTGCACCCGCAGTCCCTCGTCATAGGGGATGTGCACGGCGTCGGCCGCGTCGTGCCACGCCGCGGTCTCCTCGTGCGTCACCGAAAGGCGTTCTGCCAGTTCGGGATGACGATTACAGGCGGCTGCGGCGGCACGCAGGTTGTGTGCGGCCATCAGGTTGGTGAACACGTTGTCGTTCACCACGGCGGTGTACTCATCGGGTCCCGTCACGCCGTCGATGTGCCATCTGCCATGGCGGTCGTGGTGCCCCAGCGAATGCCACAGGCGGGCGGTCTCGACGAGCACCTCCACGCCGCACGCGGCCTCCAGTGACTGGTCGCCGGTCACGATCCGGTAGCGCTCGAAAGCCATGGCGATGTCGGCGTTCACGTGCCATGCCGCGGTACCTGCGGGCCAGTACGCGGAGCACTCCTGACCCCGGATGGTCCGCCAGGGGAACGTCGCCCCCTCCAGGGCGAGTTCGGCCGCACGGTCCCGGGCCAGGTCCAAAGTCGAAGCGCGCCAACGAAGGGCGTCGGCGGCGGCGCGGGGAGCGGTGTAGGTGAGGACCGGAAGAACATAGCCCTCGGTGTCCCAGAACGCGTGACCGTCGTAGCCCGTGCCGGTGAGGCCCTTGCCGGGGATCGCGCGCCGCTCCGCGCGGGCGCTGGCCTGCAGCACGTGGAACAGCCCGAACCGCACCGCCTGCTGACAGTGCGGGTCACCCTCGACCTCGACGTCGGCGCTGTCCCAGAAGTCGTCGAGGTAGGCGCGTTGCGCGCCGAGCAGACCTTCCCACCCCGTGTAGCGCGCACCCGTCAGTGCCCCGGCGACCTGATCGCGCAACGCGGGGCGAGAACGCAGGCCGGACCACCCGTAGGCCAGGAACTTGACGATGCGCAGTGTCTGACCGGGACGCAGGCCGCAGACCACGGTCGTGCGGGCCAGGTCGGCGCTGGTCTCGGTCGACACCTCGACCCGGCCTGGAACCTCGACGATGTGGTCCATGGCCGCGGCCATCGTCAGGTCACTTGCCCGAGTGCGGTGGATCAGCATCGCCTGCTGGTCCCCACCCTCGTGGGCGACCGCCTCAAGCGGAGCGCGCAACACCGCCGCGACCCTCGGGTCGGCCGACGGTTCCGGCTGGTCCTCGTTGGTCACCAACTCGGATTGCACTGTGACACGGGTGAACTGGTCCACGGCCTGCACGGTGTACTCGATCGCCGCAACGCTGCGGTGCGCGAGCGACACCAGGCGGGTGGACCGCACTTCGACCTGCTTGCCCGCCGGGGAGCACCACCGCGCGTGTCGCCTGAGCACCCCTGCCCGAAGATCCAGCGTCCGTTCGTGTTCGAGCAGATCGCCGTAGCGCACGTCGAACGGTTCGTCATCCACCAGCAGGCGCAGCACCTTCCCGTTGGTGACGTCGATGATCGACTGTCCCTCTTCGGGGTAGCTGTAGCCTGCCTCGGCGTAGGGCAGGGGTCGGACCTCGAAGAAAGAGTTCAGGTAGGTGCCGGGCAGCCCGTGCGGTTCCCCCTCGTCGAGATTGCCGCGCAGTCCGATGTGACCGTTGGACAGCGCGAACACCGATTCCGTCTGCGCGAGCACACTGAGGTGAAGTGCGGTTTCGCGGACACACCACGGCTCGATCGGGAACGACTCATCGGAGATCATCATGCCGCCAGGAGCTCGCCCAGGTCGGCGACCACGACATCGGCTCCGTTGTGCCGCAACGACTCCGGGTCGCCGATCCGGTCGACCCCCACCACTAGACCGAACTTCCCGGCCCGGCCGGCCTGGACTCCGGACAGCGCATCCTCGAAGACAGCGGCCTCGGCCGGTGCGACGTCCAGCAGTTGGGCGGCGCGGAGAAACGAGTCCGGGGCCGGTTTGCCGGCCAGCCCCTCGGTTCGGATCGTCACGCCGTCCACCCGGCAGTCGACGAACCGTGCGAGGCCGGTGATGTCGAGGACCTCGGCGGTGTTGGCGCTCGAGGACACCACGGCGACCGCCAGACCGGCCTCGGTGACGGCCTGCAGGTAGGGGACGGTGCCGGCGAACACGTCGACGCCGTCCTGCCGCAGACGCTGGTGGAACAGTCCGTTCTTGCGGTTCGCGAGGCCGTGCACTGTGTCCGCGTCGGGTCCGTCGTCAAGGGTGCCCTCCGGCAGGGTGATGCCCCGGCTGGCCAGGAAGCTGCGCACTCCGTCATCGCGGGTGCGGCCGTCGACGTACGCGCGGTAGTCCGCGTCGTTGAAGGGGCGCTGGTCTCCGCCGCGCGTGCGCAGGAAGTCGTCGAACATCGCCTTCCATGCCTTCCGGTGCACGCTCGCGGTATCGGTGAGCACGCCGTCGAGGTCGAACAGGCACGCCCGGATGGTGTCCGGCAGACCCAACACCTACGCCTCACTTCTGTCGTGTGACCGATTCGGACCCGTTGAAGGTGACCCGGTCATCAGGGCCTGTGCCGTAGAAGCTGTACGAACCGCTCGCCGAATCGGAGCTCAGCTGGATCGCGTGGACCGTCACCCATCGGTTGCCGACGGGATCCTCGATGACGTCACCCTCACGGATCTCGGTGGGCGCGACGTGCTCGACCGACGGGTCGGTGCTCATGGTCCGAGGCTACCCATCAGGCGCGACTCCGACACCTGAGGTGTGAACGGCGGTGGAGTGGGTAGGTGAGGGTCAGAGGAGGTGCACCATGTCCGAAAGCTTGCGCACCAAGAGAATCGCGATCCTGGCGACCAACGGGGTGGAGCGGCGTGAACTCGAGGAACCGCGGGCCGCGGTCAGCGATGCCGGCGCCGAAGTCGAACTGCTGTCGCTGGAGTTGGGCAGCATCGTTGCGCGCGACCATGATCTGGAGCCGGCCGGCGAGTTCTCCGTCGACCGCGAGGTCGGTGCCGCGACGGTCGATGAGTTCGACGGTCTGATCATCCCCGGAGGGACGGTCAACGCCGACAAACTGCGACTGGACGGGGCGGCGGTGTCGTTCGTGCGGGACTTCGTCCAGTCCGGGAAGCCCGTCGGCGTGATCTGCCACGGTCCGTGGACCCTGGTGGAGGCGGGGGTGGCCAGTGGACGAACGCTGACGTCGTATCCCAGTCTCCGCACCGACCTCCGCAACGCCGGCGCCACGGTGGTGGACGAGGAGGTCGTCGTCGACGGCAACCTGATCACGAGTCGTAACCCCGACGACCTGCCCGCGTTCTGCGCGGCCGTCGTCGACGCATTCGCGCGGGAGTGACCTGCCGTGGCTGACACCGCGGTCCTCGTGATCGACATGATGAACGCGTACCAACATCCCGATGCAGAACTGTTGATCCCCAACGTCGCTGACATCGTCACGCCGCTCGCGGAACTCGTGGCGCTGGCCCGCGACCGCGAGGACGTGGACCTGATCTACGTCAACGACAACTATGGGGACTTCGCCGCGCAGCCCAGCGATCTCGTGCGGGCCGCGCTCGACGGCGACCGTCCGGACCTGGTGCGGCCCGTGGTCCCGGATGACGGTGTGAGGTTTCTGACCAAGGTCAGGCACAGCGCGTTCTACGCGTCGCCGTTGGCGTACCTGTTGGGGCGGTTGGAGACCCAACGAGTGGTGTTGATCGGGCAGGTGACCGAGCAGTGCATCCTCTACAGTGCCCTGGACGCCTACGTGCGGCATCTCGACGTGGTCGTCCCGCGCGACGCCGTCGCCCACATCGACCCCGGCCTGGGGAAGGCCGCGCTTGAGATGATGGAACGCAACATGGGCGCCGAGATCTCCACGGCCGCCACCTGCCTGGGCTGAGCGCCGAGTTTGCCGCTGTCGATGCCGGGGTAACTGCAGTTTCGGGACGGGGTACGGACGACACGAAGGACTGCACATGAACAAGAGTTCGTGCCGCTGCGTGGGCGGTTTCGTCATCGCATCCATGGCTGCGGCGGGGGCTGTCGCCACGTTCGTCGCTCCCACCGCGGGGGCGGCACCGTGCTCCGTCTCGGAGGCCGCAGGCACCATCAGTTCGGTCTCCGGTGCGGCCAGTCAGTATCTGGTCGCGCATCCTGAGGCCGACCGCGTGCTCAGCGACGCGCGCTCTCAACCGGCCGATCAGGCGCGGGCGACCGTGCGAAACTACTTCACAGCCAACCCGGGACAGTATCTCGACCTCAAGGGCATCACCGCGCCTCTCGTGGACCTGCAGAACCGCTGCGGGACCGGCGGATTGCCGAGCTACCTGGTGGACGCCTTCAACGAGTTCCAGGCGGGCTGAGTCTGGTTGAGAAGTCGCGAGTGTGCTGAACTGGACGTGAATTCGCTGTTTCGCATCCAATTTCGCACACGCGGCGCGCTCAGTTGGGCAGGATGCGCGTGTGTCCACCGCAGTGCGCTTCGATGTCGATGACCTCGGCGTCGCGACGCTGACCCTCGACGGGCCGCAGCGGCTCAACGCCTTCAGTGCCGGCACGGCCGACGAACTGGGCACGGCGTTTCGCCGATGCGACGCCGACGACGACATCCGGGCCGTGGTGCTCACGGGCGCGGGCCGAGCCTTCTGCGCGGGCGCCGATCTGTCCGTCGAGGCCGACTCATTCGGCAAGCCTGGCGAGGACTTCTCGGCGTCACCCGTGCAGCCACCCGCGTGGCGGGTCCGCAAGCTCGTGGTGGCGGCCATCAACGGGCACGCCATGGGAGTCGGCTTCACGCTCGCGCTGCAGTGCGACATCCGACTTGTCTCTGACGACGCCAAGCTGGCGATCCCGCAGGTCAGGCGCGGCACCATCCCCGACTGCCAGGCGCACTACACCCTGCGGCACGCCGTCGGACTCGCCACGGCCGCCGATCTGCTGCTCACCGGCCGCACCCTCACGGGCGCCGAGGCCGCCGCACGGGGCATCGCGACCCGCGCGCTGCCCGCTGACCAGGTGCTTCCGGCTGCCCTTGAATTGGCGCGGGACGTCGCGCGCAACGCCAATCCCGCGTCTGTCGCGCTGAGCAAGCGCCTGCTGTGGTCGGACGCCGACCTCGACACCGTCGCGGACGAGGAGACCCGGGCCCACCACCTGCTGATGGGCGGACCAGACGCGGCCGAGGGGGCCGCGGCGTGGCGTGAGAAACGTGCCCCGATCTGGCGATCGCGGGCCAGTGAGATTGGAGAACCGGCTTGACCTCACAGCTGACCACAGACGACGTGCTGCGCGGAATGGACCTCAGCGGCCGTACCGCGGTGGTCACCGGGGCCTCCTCGGGTCTGGGTGTGGAGACCGCACGTGCGCTGACCGCCGCGGGCTGCCATGTCCTGGTCGCGGTGCGGGATGTGGCCAAGGCGCGTCGTGTGGTGAGCGCGGAGAACGACGTCGTCGCCGTGGATCTGGCGGACCTGGATTCGGTGCGGGCCGCCGCGCCGAGCATCGCGGAGAAACTGCCCCGCATCGACATTCTGGTCAACAACGCCGGTGTGATGGCGTCACCCCTGTTGCGCACCGCACAGGGGTTCGAAATGCAGTTGGGCACCAACCATCTCGGTCATTTCGTGTTCACGTCGTGGTTGACGCCGAACCTGGCTGAGGGTGCTCGTATCGTCAATCTCAGCAGTGACGGTCATCAGATCAGCGGGATGCTCTGGGACGACCCGAATTTCACCGACGAGTCGCGGTACGACAAGTGGCTGGCCTATGGGCAGAGCAAGTCCGCGAATGTGCTGTTCACCCTTGGGCTCCATAGTCGGCTCGCCGACCGGGGTGTTCAGGCGTTCGCGGTGCATCCCGGCGTGATCCCCACCGAACTGTCGCGTCATCTCGGGCCCTCCGACTTCTCGGGGCTGGGCAACCTCGAACTCACCGACGTCGCGCACGGCGCCGCGACCTCCGTCTGGGCGGCCACCGCCCCCGACCTCGCGGAGCACGGAGGGGCGTATCTGTCCGACTGTGCTGTGGGCCTGGCCGCGCCGCACGCCACCGACCCAGGCGATGTGGAACGCCTGTGGGAGTGGTCGCAGCGTCAGATCGCACCCTGGTCGCGGGCCGATGCAACTTCTAGACTCGGTTAGATGGACGGCGACTACGACGATGACGGTCCCGAGGGGACACTGAGCCCGAGCGAATCCCTCGACTCCGACGAGGTGCGCAACCACGACGGCGACACCGTCGTGGATCCGCCCGACCGCTGGATCGAGGCGCGTGAGGACCACACGCTGGACGAGAAGTTGGCTGCCGAGGAACCCGACTCCGTGCGGCGGTCCGAGGCCGAACCAGCCCGGCCGACGCGCAGGCACCGGGGGCAGGTCGACGGTGCTCCTGAGGATGGTGAGTCGTTCTACGACGTGGTCGGCGAGGACCCCGCGTACTGACGTCCCGTGGTGTCGCGCAGCGTGGCGCGGAACTGCATGACGCGATAGGGCCAGCCCCGGTCGGTGTGCCAGTGCGACACCACCAGACCCATGCCGCCGGGAACGCCGGGACGGGACCCGGGCAGCACGTACCCGCCGTACAATTGCGCGACACGGCAGTCGACGTGACTCTCCTCGTGCCAGCGGCAGCCCAGCACAGGTTTCTGCAGGGGCGCACGGTGCAGTGATGCCGTCGGTGCCGACAGGGTCCGGTATCCCAGCGCGTACTCGGAGGCCAGAAAGCCACCCAGCACCCACATTCGGGAGCCGAGTCTGCGGAACGAGAGTTCGCCCCACCGCTCGCCTTCGGGTGTCAGCACTGACGCGTGGGTGCCCCAACTCCACCGGTCGTCCGTCCGGTTCCAGGCCTGATACCGGCTGCCGTCGCCGATGTCGTCGGGTCGCACCCGGCGCAGGATGATGCCCTTGTTGCGCTGGAAGCCGGTGGACATCACGTACACCCAGCCGTCGTCGGGGTCGTAGTCCCAGGACCACAGCTGAGCGTGGCCGTCGTAGAGGTCGGCGGGGAACTTGGCGGCCTCGCCCATGTGCTCCCACGTCACGCCGTGGTCGGCCGAGGACCAGATCTCAGTCCAGATGACATGCGGGAAGCCACGATTGACGATGACGTGCAGGTAGAGCATGTCGTCCACCCGCAGCACGTCCGACGGCAGCACGGTGCTGATACCACCGCGGGCCCAGCGTGGGCCGCTGTCGTGGATGTAGTGCCGCAGTTGACGGGCGTAGTCCGGATCCGGTCCGCCGGCCTTCTCCCAGACGATCGACGTGCGGGCGTCTCCTGAACCGATCAGGATCACCGGTGAGCGCCAATCACCCCGGCCCACACCGTGTCCGGAGAACGTGTCGCCGAACACCGCGACGAGCTTGCCGTCGGCGGCGCGGACCACCGCGCCCAGGTCGGTGGCGGTCACGCCCCACCTGTCGGTGATCCCCGGCCCCGTGAGGTCGGCGATCTTGCCGTCCGCGGTGGACGACTGTGGCAGCGCGGCCTGTGCGAACGCATCCCGTCCGCGCAGGCGCGAGAACAGGCTCACGGGGTCAGGGTCACCTTGACGCAGTCCGCGGTGCGCGCCGCCACCGCGGCGTAACCGGCGGCGGCCTCGTCGAGGGACATCGAGTGGGTGAAGATCCCGCTGGTGTCGAGGCGGCCGGACTGGACCAGCGGGATCAGTTCGGGCCAGGTGCGCTGCACGGGCGCGGTGGTCATCCGCAGGGTGATGCTGCGGATCAGGCTCAGCGTCGCAGGGAACGGGAATGGATTGAGGTCGTGGACACCCACCACCGACACCGTGCCGCCCGCGCGGACCAGTGCCAGCGCATCGTTCATCGTGGTGTCGTTGCCGACGGCATCGATCACGGCCGCCGCGCCGCGCCCGCCCGTCGCCTCCAGCACCGTCTCAAGGGCCGGCGACGCCAGCGGTGTGGCGCCCGACCGCGCGGCGCGGTCACGTCGTCCCTCGACCGGGTCCACGGCGAACACCGCGCCCGCGCCCTGCGCGATGGCGCTGCGCACCGCGCACAGGCCCACTGCGCCCAGGCCCAGCACCACGACGGTGCCGCCCGGCGGAATGTCGGCGCGCTGTGCGGCGGCCCATCCAGTGGCCAGGTTGTCGGTCAGAAGCAGCGCCTCTTCGGTGTCGATGCCGTCGGGGATCCGCAGCAGTTGGAAGTCGGCGGCGGGCACGGCCAGCAGTTCGGACTGCGCGCCGCCCAGGCCACCCGAACCGAAGATCTGCGGTCCGGACACGCACGTGATCGGGTCGCGGGTCGCACATCCCACGCAGTGGCCGCAGCCGGCGACCGAGGACACCAGCACAAGGTCGCCGACTTCGACCGTGCGGACCTCTGGGCCCTTCTCGACGACGGTCCCGATGGCCTCGTGCCCGAGCGCGACGGGTTCGATCAGGGGGTAGTCGCCCTCGTAGAAATGCAGGTCAGAACCGCAGATCGCGGCAGCGGTGACCTGCACGACGGCCCCGTCCGGGCCGGGCAGACCCGGATCGGGGCGGGTGTCGACGCGGATCTGTCCGGGTGCGTCAATCACGACGGTGCGCATTCACATTCCTTGCTGGTCAGGAGAACACGAAGTCCTCTGGGTCGGGTCGGCGCGTCCATGTCCAGTAGTCGACGAGTCGCCAGGGACTCAGCGAATGGACCAGGCCGGCATCGTCTTTGTAGAAGCTGTGCTTGATGCTGGGCTGCGACCAGACCAGCGTCGCCAGTTCAGCCTGAGAGCGCGCATACCAGTCGTCGTAGCTCTCCTGACGCGGTTCCATCGCGCGGTGACCGGTCGCCAGCAGGTGGTCCAGGCAGCCCATGACGTAGCGGACCTCGCACTCGGAGTGAAAGATCAGGCTGCCGCCGCTGGCCAGGTTGGTGCCGGGGCCGTAGAGGCAGAAGAAGTTGGGGAAGCCGGGGATCGTGATTCCGAGGTGCGCGGCGGGGCGTCCGCCCCAGGCCTCGTGCAGTTCCACTCCGTCGCGGCCGTAGACCTTCACCGACGACAGCATGTCGTTGACGCGGAAACCGGTCGCATACACCAGGATCTCGGCGGGGTGTGCGATGCCGTCGCCGGTGACGACGGCATCGGGTTCGATGTGGTCGATGGGCGTGCGCACCAACTCGACGTTGTCGCGGGTGAGGGTGCGCAACCAGCTGCCGTTGTCCTGCAGCGTGCGTTTGCCGGTCGCGGGGTAGTCGGGGATGACCTTGTCCAGCAGATCGGTGTCGTCCCCGACCTGACTTCTGATCCACTCGGTGAACATCATCCGGGCCAGGTCGTTGGCCGCGCTGACGGCGCGTTGCTGATCGGGCCAGTCGGGGTCGACCTTGGCCGCGGCCAGTCCGGTGTCACACCCGGGCCAGAAGATCAGGAAGCGGTACCACCGGCCGTAGAACGGCAGGTGTCGCAGTGCCCACCGCACACCGGGACCGACGGCGGCGTGGTAGTTCGGATTGGGGAACATCCACTGCGCGGTGCGCTGAAAAATGGTGAGGCTCTTGACGGTGTCGGCGATCGCGGGCGCAACCTGGAATCCGGTCGCGCCCGCGCCGATCAGTGCGACGCGCCGGCCGGTCAGGTCGACGTCGTGCTGCCAGCGGGCCGTGTGGAAGGCGGGGCCGGAAAACCGCTCGGCGCCCGGGAATTCGGGCACATGCGGAGCGTTGAGTTGGCCCACGGCGCTGATCACCGCCCGGGCGTGCAGCGTCGTCTGGGTTCCGTCGGCGGTGGACGTGAGCACTGACCAGGTGCCCGCGGCCTCGTCCCACGTGGCGCTGTGCACCGTGGTGTTGAACCGGACGTGCTCGGTGATGCGGTGGCGTTCCATCACGCCCTGGAAATAGGACTGCAGTTCCGGCTGCTGGGCGAAGAACTCGGTCCAGTGGTCGTCGGGTTCGAAGCTGTAGCAGTAGAAGTGGTTGCCGACGTCCACGCGGGCGCCGGGATAGGTGTTCTCCCACCATGTTCCGCCGACACCGGCATTCTTCTCGATCACGGTGAACGGGATGCCCGCCTCGCGCAGTCGGATCGCGGCCAGCAGGCCCGACTGGCCGCAGCCGACGATCACCACTGGGAAGTCGGCGCGTGACTGGGCGTCCGACTCGAAGCCCGTCGCGCGGGCGTCACGGCCGTCGAGTTCCATCTCCTCGACCATCATCGGGACGTACTCGTCGGGGACCTCAGTGCAGACCAGCCACTCCATCATGCGTTTGAGCAGTGCCGGATCGACCGGGCCGGGCTCAGGGCAGCCGCGGTCGCGGTAGTCGCGGATGATGTCGAGCGCCAGCGCGCGTGCGGCGGCCTTGTCCTCCTCGGACATGTAGCCCTGCACCTCGTTGAGGAACAATCCGGCTGGGCGCAGGGGCCCGTCGAGCAGGCTGGGATCGCCACTCATGTGCACGCACGACAGCAGCAGCGTCGGTATCGACACGTCCTCCAGCGCGGCCGCGATCTCCGCGTCGGAGGTGTCGAACGGGACGCCGGCGTGCGGGTTACGCATCAGCCGAGGCTAGTGGACTTCGCAACATCTGTGAACAGACTCGCGGAAGTGTCTACTCGGGGGGCTGGTCAGGCCAGATCAACCCACACCACCGCAACGGCCGCGAACACCGTGAACGCCGCGAGCAGGGCCTTGTCGAGGACCGGCAGTGCGGGGTTGACGTCCCCCTTCTCGGCCAGCCTGCGCTCGCGCGCGATCAGGAACAGCGGGAACGTCACGCTGATCGCGATGAGCATGCCGCCGACGATGTACAGCCACACCAGGCCGATGTTGTGCTTGCGGGCTTCGATCACCATGAAGATGGCCGCGGCCAGGAACAGCAGCACGATGTCGACCGTGATCGACTGCGTGGCCTCGTTGGCCCGGGTGTCGCCGAAGAAGTTCGCGAGGAACCTCAGCGGATTCGCCTCCAGATAGGCGATGTTCTGGGTCCAGGTCGCGACCAGCGCGGCCAGGGCGATCACGGCGTAGAGCGTGCACAGCAGCTTGCGGGATGTGGACATGACTCACAGGTTGCGTCGAATGTGCAGGATTTCGGTGCAGAACGGCGAGAATCCCCAACAACCCGCACATTCGACGCGGGGGAGAGGCATGCCTGCCGGGGCGGGCGGCAGTGCGGGCGTACCGGTCGGATCCGTGGGCGGGCCCGGCCGGGTGGCAGCGCCAGATCAAGCCGCCTGCAGCACCACCAATGCGCGACCCTCGACCGACACCGTGGCACCGGCGGCGATCGCCTCGTCGCCCGACGCGTTCTCCGCGGTGTCGATCACCACGGTCCACTGCGCGCCGAACTCCTTGGGCGGCAGCGTGAAGTCGATGGGCTCATGGTGGGCGTTGAAGCACAGCACGAACGAGTCGTCGACCACGCGGTGGCCGCGCGGGTCCAGATCCGGAATGCCCTGCCCGTTGAGATAGACGGCTACGGACTTGCCGAAGCCCGAATCCCAGTCCTCGTCGTCCATCTCCGAACCGTCCGGCCGGAACCACGAGATGTCGGGCTGGCCCTTGGCGCCGCGCCGGCGCACCGGGCGGCCCGTGAAGAATCTGCGGCGGCGGAACACCGGGTGCTCGGCGCGCAGGTTTGCGACCTTGGCCGCGAACGCGAGCAGATCCTTGTCGAGTTCGGACCAGTCCACCCAGGTCAGCGCATTGTCCTGGCAGTACCCGTTGTTGTTGCCGTCCTGGGTTCGGCCGAGTTCGTCGCCGTGACTGATCATCGGCACACCCTGTGACAACAACAGCGTGGTCAGGAAGTTGCGCTGCTGACGGGCCCGCAGTTCGAGGATGTCCTTGTCGTCGGTCGGGCCCTCCGCGCCGCAGTTCCACGACCGGTTGTGGGACTCGCCGTCGTTGTTGTCCTCGCCGTTGGCGTCGTTGTGCTTCTCGTTGTAGGACACCAGGTCCCGCAGTGTGAACCCGTCATGGGCCGTGACGAAGTTGATCGACGCGACGGGGCGGCGCGCGGTGTGCTCGTAGAGGTCCGCCGAACCGGTGAGGCGAGAGGCGAACTCGCCCAGGCTGGCCGCCTCGCCACGCCAGAAGTCGCGAACCGTGTCGCGGTACTTGCCGTTCCACTCCGTCCACTGCGGCGGGAAGTTGCCCACCTGGTACCCGCCCGGGCCGACGTCCCACGGTTCGGCGATGAGCTTCACCTGGCTGACCGTCGGATCCTGCTGCACCAGTTCGAAGAACGTGCTCAGACGGTCGACGTCGTAGAACTCACGGGCCAGCGTGGAGGCGAGGTCGAACCGGAACCCGTCGACGTGCATCTCGGTGACCCAGTATCGCAGTGAGTCCATGATCAACTGCAGCGAGTGCGGATGACCCACGTTGAGGCTGTTGCCCGTGCCTGTGTAGTCCATGTAATAGCGCTTGTCGTCGTCGACCAGGCGGTAGTACGCCGCGTTGTCGATACCCCGCATCGACAGCGTGGGGCCAAGGTGGTTGCCCTCGGCGGTGTGGTTGTAGACCACGTCGAGGATCACCTCGATGCCGGCCTCGTGCAATGCGCGGACCATGGCCTTGAACTCCTGCACCTGACCGCCGGGAGTGCCACTCGAGGAGTACTTGGCGTCGGGAGCGAAGAAGCCGATCGTGTTGTAGCCCCAGTAGTTCGACAGGCCCTTGTCGATCAGCGTCGAGTCGTTGGCGAAGTGGTGCACCGGCATCAGTTCGATCGCGGTCACGCCGAGTGCCGTGAGGTGGTCGATGATCGCCGGATGCGCGATGGCCGCGTACGTGCCGCGGGTCGGCTCGGGAATGTCGGGATGCGTCTCGGTCAGGCCCTTGACGTGCGCCTCGTAGATGACGGAGTCGGCGTACTCGCGTTGCGGAGGACGATCATTGCCCCAGTGGAAATACGGATTGATCACCACGGACTTCGGCATGCTCGCCGCCGAGTCGTCGTCGTTGCGGCTGTCGGGATCCCCGAAGTCGTAGCCGAACAGCGACTGATTCCAATCGAACGTGCCGTCGATGGCCTTCGAATACGGGTCGAGCAGCAGCTTGTTCGGATTGCAGCGGTGCCCCTCGCCGGGATCGTAGGGGCCGTGTACGCGATAGCCGAAGCGCTGGCCCGGTTCGATGCCCGGCAGAAATCCGTGCCAGACGAATCCGTCGACCTCCGGAAGCACCACCCGCGTCTCGCCGCCGTCGGCGTCGAAGAGGCACAGTTCGACGCGCTCGGCGACCTCGCTGAACACCGCGAAGTTGGTCCCCGAACCGTCGTACGTCGCACCGAGAGGATAGGCCTTACCAGGCCATATCTCGGTGATTGTCGAGGAGGCTGCTGTCGTCGACTTGTCCAACCGGGCTCACCCACTTCCAGAGACCTTCGCACGGCGCGTTCGCCACGGTGGCGACTCGGCGACGTTGCCGCGCGCCACCGGAACGTGCCCATTTTTGACCTCCGGGAAACCTCGGGGCCTCGCTATGCGTCACCGACTGCGCTAGCCTGGGTATCAGGTTGAGTGCAACAGCCGATCGGAAGCGTCAGCTGCATCGAAACGGCTAGCGGGGTGTTAATTGCCTGCCCCTGGCGAATCCACAGGACGAATTTTCATCGACTGATGGGGCCATCATGACTGTCAACCCACCCGCGGAAAGAGCGGACCCAATCGAATGCCGCACCGCGCGACTGTTCACGCGGACCTACGAGACCGACGCCGTCACGGTGTCGGCGACGGGCGAGATCGACGCGGCGAACGTGGTCGCATTCGAACAGTGCATTCGCCGCGCCGAGCGGCCGAACAAGCGCCTGGTCATCGACTTGGGCGAACTGAAATTCCTTGGAGTTCAAGCCGGTTCGGCATTGGCCGCACTGTATGACGATCTCGAACTTCGCCACACGGAATGTGGTGTGGTCACCAGCGCGGCAGTGTGGCGGACCCTGCGTCTGTGCGATCCAGCGGGCGTGATCCGCACCGCCGGATCGGTGGACGCGGCCCTGCAGGTCCTTCGTCGGGAGACGACTCCCGTAGCGTCGTGACCGCGCGTCGGCCCGCGTGGCCATCGCCGGCGCGGCGCCAATTGTCGCCTGCGTCAACGACATACCGGCGATGTGAGGCGATTGCGACGAAGCCGCCAGAAACACACACCGTCGCCTCCATACTCGGGTCATGAACATCACACTCCGGGCCGAGACCACGGAGGGCGGGGGCGCCGCGCTCGACCAGGTGCTCGGTTTGTCGCTCGCGGCGGCGGTGGTGACAGCCATTCTGCTCTGGATCGGATGGCAACACCGCCAGCGTCGCATCACCTGGTTGAACACCCTTGCCGAACGCCTGGGCCACCGGTTCAAACGTCCGCCCTGGGTTGCACTGCAGATCATGATGTTCACCGCGACGCTGATCTGCGCGCTGTTCGGCTTCATCTGGGACGTCAGCCTGCACATCGGCAACGGCCGAGATTCCGGTCCGCTGGCCAACCCCGCGCACTACTTCATCCTGGTCGGCCTGTTCATGCTCTTCATCGCAGGCGTGTCCGCGATGGTCCTGCCGTATGACAAGCCCGGTGCGTCCGCGGTGCGCATCACCCGCACCTGGTACGCCCCGGTCGGCGGCGTGCTGATGACCATCTGCGGCCTCTACGCGCTGATCGGTTTTCCGCTCGACGACATCTGGCACCGGATCTTCGGGCAGGACGTCACGCTGTGGGGCCCCACGCACCTGATGCTGATCGGCGGTGCGGGACTGTCGCTGATTGCGGTCCTCTTCCTCGAGTACGAGGGCCGCCGCGCTATGCGCGACGATCTCGGCGAGGAGGCGCCGCGCGACGGCAGGGGCATCACCTTCATGCGGTACCTGTCGTTCGGCGGCCTGGTCGTCGGGCTCTCGGTGTATCAGATCGAATACGACTTCGGCGTCGAGCAGTTCCGTCTGGTGCTGCAGCCCATGATGATCGCCGGCGCGGCCGCGCTGGCCCTGGTGGCGGCGCGGGTGGTGCTCGGTCCGGGCGCCGCGATCGCCGCCGCCCTGTTGTCGGTGCTGTTGCGCGGTGCCGTGGCCCTGGTGGTCGGTCCCGCGCTGGGGGCGCCGATCAACTGGTTCCCGCTGTACCTCGGGCCGGCGATCGTCGTCGAACTCCTCGCGCTCACCCCGCTGATCAAGCGCCGCATCGCGTTTGGCGCGGTGGCGGGCGCAGTGATCGGCACGGTGGGTCTGTGGCTCGAGTCATTCTGGATCGCCGCGGTCTACCACTACCCGTGGCCCATCAGCATGTGGCCGGAAGCTCTCGCGATGTCGATTCCGGTCGCGGTGTTCATGGGAATCTGCGGTGCGCTGCTGGCCAAGGTGTTGACCGGTGAACCGCTTCCGCGGCCCGCGATCGGCATCACCTGCGTGGTGCTGACCGTGCTGGCCATCGGAGGCGCGGTGGCCAATGGCCTGCGCACCGAAGTGCCTGAGAATGCCTCTGCCGCCTTCACTTTGACTGAGCTGCCGGCCGAACCGGGTCAGCGGATGGTGTCCGCCGACGTGCGGATCACGCCGCCCGACCTGATCGGGGATGACCCGGAGTGGGTCACGATCCTGTCCTGGCAGGGCGGTCTGGAGAACAACCGCGGCCTGGTGATCGACAAGCTCGAACGCGTGGGAGACGGTCTCTACCGTTCGACGCAGCCCATCCCGGTGTGGGGAACATGGAAGACCCTGCTGCGCGTACAGGATGGGGCGACCATGGCCGGGGTTCCGATCTTCCTGCCGGCCGACCCAGGGATCGGCGCAGAGGGGATGCCTGCCGAATCCGCCTTCAGTCGCGACTTCGTACCGGAGGTCACGATCCTGCAGCGTGAACGCAATTTCGACCATCCGTCGTGGCTGTTCAGCGTTGCCTCCCTGGTGGTGCTGGCGTGCACCCTGGCGCTGATCGCCGCGCTGAGTTGGGGTGCGGGGCGCATCAACCGCGGTGATCCCACCCCGGCCAGCCTGAAGTCACCACGACCCGAGGTGTTGCCGCGAACGTGACGATCCTGGCTGACCACACACTGCTGCTGGCGCTGCCGGCGCTGGCGCCGGCCGTGGTCGTCGTCGGCGTGGTGCTGTTCATCGCGCTGCGCGACCGGCGCTCCGGCCCCGACTCCGATCAGAAGCCCGGCCTCGACGAAAGCGACGAGAGCTCATGGTGATTCGCCTCGCGGCGGGTGCGCTGTGCGCCGTGATGTTGGCCGCGTGCGGTACCGAGGCGGCGACCCCTCCGACCGGACCGGCACCGCCCGAAGCCTCGGCTGAACATTCGAAGGCGGCACTGCAGGTCACGATCAAGGGCGGCGCCGTCACGCCGGTCAACGAGCGCCTGTCGGCCACGGCGGGGGAGCCCATCACGCTGACGGTCGACAGTGACGCCGCCGACGAACTGCACGTGCATGCCGTGCCCGAGCGCACCTTCGACGTGGCCGTCGGCCCGGAACAGCACTTCGAGTTCACCGTGGAGGTGCCCGGGCGGGTGGAGGTCGAACTGCACCATCTGCATCGCACCGTGGCCGTCATCGACGTCCGCCCGTGACACTGCTGGCGCACGGACTCGGCGGATCCGCCGACCTCCCGATTCCGCTGACCTATGCCCTGATCGGTGCGGCTTGGGCATTGACCGCGACGTTTGTCGTGGTGGCGCTGGCCTGGCGCCGGCCGAAGTTCGATTCGGACGCACCCGGGCGACCCCTGCCTGCCGTCGTGGGCAGGGTCATCGACTCGCGTGTGGTGCGTTGGTCGGCAGCGCTGTTGGTACTGGCGTTCGCGGCATGGGTGGTGTGGGGCGCGCTGTTCGGCCCGCAGGACGACCGCAACGTGCTGCCCGGCACCTTCTACGTGCTGCTGTGGGTGGGCCTCGTCGCGGTCTCGGTGTTGACCGGTCCGGTGTGGCGGGTGATCTCACCGGTGCGCACGGCCTGGCGCCTGACCGGCGCCGACCGTCTCAGCGCGCGGCTGCCCTATCCACAGTCATGGGGCTACTTTCCGGCGGCGTTGGGCCTGTTCGCGTTCGTCTGGCTCGAACTCGCGAGCCCCGACCCCGGCTCGGTGCAGGCGATCAAGATCTGGCTGCTGGTCTACGTCCTCGTGATGTTCTGCGGCGCAGCGGGATTCGGTAGGACGTGGTTTGCTCGCGCCGATCCGTTCGAGGTGTACAGCATGGTGGCGTCGCGGTTGTCGCCGTTCCGGCGCAACCCCGCGGGAGCGCTCGTGGTGGGCAATCCGTTCGATCATCTGCTGTCGCTTCCGGTGCGCCCGGGCACCGTCACAGTGCTGGCCGTGCTGTTGGGATCGACCGCATTCGACAGCTTTTCGGCCACGCCCGCGTGGCGCGATTTCGTCGACGCCAGCCCCGGGTGGGCTGCGACGCTGGTGCCGACGCTGGGCCTCGCGGCGTTCATCGCGGTGGTCGCGGTGACGTTCTCCGTGGCGGCCCGCGCGACCGGTGGCGTCGACCGCGCGCAGCGTCGCGCGCTGCCCGGCCAACTCGCCCATTCGTTGATTCCGATCGTCATCGGATACGTGCTGGCGCACTACCTCACCTACCTGGTGGAACGCGGTCAGGCAGCGGTGATCCGGTTGGCCGATCCCCTTGGGCACGGCTGGAACCTGCTGGGTTTGGGGCACGCCGACGTGGTCTATGTGCTCTCTGCGCATCCCGCGGTGTTGGCCACAGTCAAGGTGGCCTGCGTGGTGGCCGGACACATGGCCGGGGTCCTGGCGGCCCACGACGCCGCACTGCGTGTGTTGCCCGAGGGGCATCAGCTCACGGGGCAGTTGGCCATGATGCTCGTGATGGTCGCTTACACGTTCACCGGCCTGTATCTGCTCTTCGGCGGGTAACGTGTGCACTTCGCCACCACCACGGAGGATCTGTCGATGCCGACCGCTCCGCTCGCCGCGGATCAGTTGCCCGAGGCGCTGGAACCGATCGTGCGGCGACGCATCGCGGGAGCCGAGCGGGCCGAGATCGTCGACTGGCGCATTCCGGCGGCGGGGCACTCCAACGAAACCTTCCTGTTCGACCTCGTCGGTGTCGACGGGCCGCACCCGACGCTGGGCCTGGTGTTCCGCCGGCCTCCCGAGCACCCGATGCTGCCGTGGTACGACCTGCGCAGGCAGTACCTGGTGATGCAGAGGCTCGCGCCGTCACCGATCCCGGTGCCCGCGGTGCGCTGGATCGACACGTCGGCCGAGGAGTTGGGCACGCCCTATTACCTGATGGATCGGGTGGACGGTGTGGTCGGGCTGACCGACATGCCGGCCTACCACTGCTCAGGCGCGTTCGCCGATGCCGACGAGGCCAGCCGGGCGGTGATGTGGAACGGCTGTGTCGATGTGATCGCCGACATCCACGCCATCGATCCCGACGAGTACGGACTGGGCTTTCTGCAGACCGACCGACTCGGGGTGCCGCCCACCGACCCCGTCGCGGGGATGGTCGGGTACCTGCGGTCGGGCCTGGACTGGGCCCGCGGTGATCGCCCCCTGCACCCGAGCCTGCGGCGCGGACTGAACTGGCTTGAGGCGCATCCCCTCACCCCGCTGCCGTGGGTCCTGTGCTGGGGTGACAGTCGGATGTCGAACCTTCTGTACCACCCCGACCACACCGTGGCCACGGTCCTGGACTGGGAGATCGCCCATGTCGGTGACCCCGCCTCGGACCTGGCCTGGATGTTGATGACGGACTGGATGCTCAGCCCACTCGATGACAACGCACCGGCAGCGGGCACCCCGACCCGGGACGAGACGCTGGACCGGTACCGCCAGCGCACCGGCAACGACCTCACCAACCTGATGTTCTACGAGGTCGCCGCGCCCCTGACGCTGGCGATAGGAATGTACAGACTCAACACCAGGTGGGGTTTGTCGGACTTCGACCTCGCCGACGTCTGCGCGCGGCGCATCGAGAGGATCCTGGACGGCGACTGACGCAGAAATGACCTCACCCGGCTTCCCGAAGGGGATGGCGCTCCTGGTTGCGGGCGCCTTCTTCATGGAGATCCTCGACGCGACCATCATCGCGCCCGCGATTCCGCTGATCGCCCAGTCGTTCGGCGTGGACGCCGTGTCGGTGAACATGGCCATCTCGGCCTATCTGGTCACCGTCGCGGTGCTCATCCCGGTCAGTGGATGGCTGGCCCGCCGGTTCGGCATCCGCCGCGTGTTCATTGCCGCGATCGCGATCTTCACCCTGGCCTCCCTCGGGTGCGCGGCCAGCACGTCGCTGCCGATGCTCGTCGCGATGCGCGTGCTGCAGGGCGTGGGCGGCGCGATGATGGTTCCGGTCGGCAGGCTCGCAGTGCTGCGTTACACGAGCAAGGCCGACCTGGTGCGGGCCATCGCACTGCTGACCTGGCCTGCGCTCGCCGCGCCCGTCGTGGCTCCCGCACTGGGCGGCGCGATCGCGACGCTGGGCTCGTGGCGCTGGATCTTCCTGATCAACCTGCCGATCGGCCTCGTGGGATTCCTGTTGGCGCTCAAGCTGATCCGCGGTGGTGCCGAAGTGTCCGTGAAACCGCTGGACTGGCGCGGCACGGTGCTGCTGGGCACCGGTATCGCCTCACTGCTGCTGGCGCTGGAGAGCATCCGGATCAGCGGCACCGACTGGTGGCATGTCGGCGTGGGCGCGGTCGCGGCGGCCGTACTGCTGGGCGCTGCGCTGTGGCACCTGCTGCGCACCGCGGCGCCACTGGTGCAGGTGCGTGTGCTGCGCGTGCGGACTCTACGGATCACCGTGACGGCCGGATCGCTGTATCGGCTCGTGATCACCGCGGTGCCGTTCCTGCTGCCACTGCAGTTCCAACTGGAGTTCGGCTGGTCCCCGTTTGCGGCCGGCCTGATGGTGACCGCACTGTTCGTGGGCAACATCACGATCAAACCCGCGACTACGCCGCTGATGCGGCGCTTCGGCATTCGACGCGTGCTCGTGGTCAACGGTCTGGCGTCGGTGGGGACCTTCGTGCTGCTGGCCCTGCTGCAGCCTCAGCTCCACGTCGCGGTCATCGCGGTGATCCTGTTCCTGAGCGGGATGTTGCGGTCGATCGGGTTCACGGCCTACAACAGTCTCGCGTTCTCCGACGTCGACGGTGACGACCTGACCCACGCCAACACCCTCAACGCCTCGGTGCAGGAGTTGGCGGCCGGTCTCGGCGTCGCGCTGGCGGCGTTGGTGGTCAGCCTGCTGACGTCGTACTCGCTGACGTACCTGGTGCTGGGCGCCCTGATGGCGGTGACGCTGGTGGAGTCCATCCGCCTGCCGCGCAACGCGGGCAGCCGCGTCAGCGGCTGATCGCTCCTAGAGTGGGTGGTATGGCCAGGAGCTACGCGAGTGCGAACCGAGTGGACCGCGACGAGCTGCTCGACTTCGTCAGACCCCGGCATCGCATGGTGCTCACCACGTTTCGCTCCGACGGTGCACTGCAGAGTTCGCCGGTCACCGGCGGGGTGGACGGCGCGGGCCGCTTGGTGATCGCGAGTTATCCGCAGCGTGCGAAGAGCGTCAACGTGCGGCGTCACGGGCGCGCGTCAGTGGTGGTGCTCTCCGACGAGTTCAACGGGCCCTACGTGCAGATCGACGGACCCGCCGAGGTGATCGACCTGCCCGAGGCTGTCGAACCGCTGGTCGAGTACTTCCGGGTGGTGGCGGGTGAGCATTCGGACTGGGACGAATATCGCAGGGCCATGGTCGAACAGGGCAAGTGCCTGATCAGGGTGACCCCGCAGGTGTGGGGTCCCGTCGCCACCGGTGGATTCCCACCACCCCGGGAGTAGCCGTGCGGTTCGCGCATCTGCCCCTTCATCAGCGCGACGGCGTCACGTGTGGGCCATCGGTGGCGATCGTCGCCGCGGCACTGCTCGACGACGGCTACGCCGAAGGACTGGGGCGACCCGGGTGGTTCGCCGCTGAGCAGGCCAGACTGCACCGAAACCTCAATCGGTGGTGGCCACGCATGCTCGGCACGACACCACTCGGCATGGTGCGTGCACTGCCGGGCCACACGTACCGGTGGCGGTGCCGCCGGTTGCGTGACGATCCGCTGCTCGACGTCCGCGAGGCTGTCCTGCTCGGCTATCCGGTGCCGATGCTGGTGGGCCGGTTCATCCCTCGGCACTGGGTGCTGCTGACGGAATGGCGCGCGGGTGGATTCGCCTGCTGGGAACCGTCATCCGGTGCCACCCGCGTCGTCCCGGCCGCCGACATCCGGCACGGTCGGCTGCGCGGGGTCGGATTCCCTCGCGCCTTCGGATTTGTGCTGCCGACCCGAATGTCGGCTCAGCGCAACTGATCCGCGATCGCGTCGAACGCGGCGATCGTCGGGACCAGCTTGGCGGGCTCCTCGGGCAGTGGCCAACTCGACAACTTGGCCGCCACCATGTCCGCGGCCCGATTGATGTAGATCATCTGCCCGTGGATACCCAGGCACAACAGGACCTCACCGCCGGGTCGCGGCGACCAGAACTGGTTGCGATACATCCCGCCCGGCATCCGATTGACGGCCACCGCGGGCTCGAAGGCCGCCCGAGAGTCGGGCCCTCCGACCAGGGTGTCGGTCACCCACGCGGGCGAGACCACCTGCGCGCCCGTCAGCGACACCCCGTCGCGCGCATAGACCCAGCCGAACCGGACAAGGTCACGCAGGGATGCGTTGATGCCGCCGTCGAACATGCCGGTGCCTGCCCCGTCGACGCCGATGACCGCATCCTGCTGTGCCCCGATCCGGCTCCACAACAGCCGAGACATCAACTGCGGCATGGGCTCACCGGCGGCCGCCTCGCACACCCAGCCCAGCACGTCGGTCTCACAGGAGCGATACCTGAACGGTCCGCCGTGTGGAACCTCCTGCTGCAGGGTCACCAGGAAGTCGTACATCGTCGTGGGCAGGTCGGGCACGGTCCTCGGCGCCCAGTCGATGGCCTGCTCGATCAGACGCACCTCGGCCATCGGATCCAGGTAGTCCTCGGAGAACCTGATCCCGGAGCGCATGTCGAGGATGTGTCGCACGGTGGCGCCCGCATACCCGGACTGTGCGAGGGGCGGTACGTAGCGGGTCAATTCGGCCTCGACGTCGAGCAGTCCCGCATCGGCCAACGCGCCGGCCACGGTGCCCACCAGTGACTTGCTCACCGACATCAAGAGATGCACGGTCTGTGCGGTCATGTCACCGAAGTAACGCTCCTCGAGCACCTTTCCGTGGTGCGTGACGATCCACCCGTCGGTGTCGGTTGAGGCCATCACGTCGGCCACCGTGCGCTCGGTGCCCGGCACGGGGTCCTGGAGCGTGATGGAGCTGAGTTCCGCAGGTGCGGAGGGCAATTCGGCTACCGGGCCGTCCCCGTGGCAGATGTTCGCGGTCGGCAGGACCTCGGCGAGGTTCTGAAAGGCCCAGCGCAGCTGCGGCGCTGACTGCCAGTTCGCCAGCGTCACCTCGGGTGCGGCGCTGTCGGTCACGTGTTCTCCTCCGGTCAGCGGCTGATCAGGCCCGTGCAGGCGTGCACCGCGGCCTCGGTGATCCCGCGGATCTCCTCACCGTCCTCCATGGTGTGCGCGGTCAGTTCGCGCAACCCGCCGAGCAGGATGAGGGCGGTCTGACGGGACACGGTCGGCAGTCCTGCGGCCCGGAACCCCGGACCCGACGTGATGTCGATCAGCAGATCGATGAATCGGCCCATTCCGCGGCGCTGTACGGGTCGCGCGGCCTGGCCCAGTGCCGGAAATTCGCGAATCCAGGCCAGTGTGATCGCGGGATGCGCCTCGATGGCCGCGACGTAGGCGTCGATGGCCTGCTCGATCTGGGTGTGCCAGTCGGCCTCGGGGTCGACGGCGGCGCGGATGGCCGCGATGGTGCGGATGTTGTCGTCGTCGAGCAGTTCGAGCAGGCAGTCGTCCTTGCTGGCGAAGTGCGCGTAGAAAGTGCGCTTGGAGGTCTTGGCGTGGCGGACGATGTCGGCGACGGTGGTGTCGCGGTAGTCGCGTTCGTTGATCGAGGCGACCAGACCGCCAAAGAGGCGCGCGCGGAACGGGTCCGCCTCCGAGGTGATGACCCCCGGAACTGGGGCGTCCGAGACCGATGTCATTCCCCACCTCTCCGCCGATTCTCGCCAACCCTTGCGGCACCTCGGTACCACCCGGTACCGTACCTCGAAATCGCATCGGTACGCATCGGTACCACGAACCGCCCCGGGAGGCGTCGGCATGAGCGAAACCACCATCGACAAGGTTGCCGATGATGCAGTGGGCACCGCATTTCTGCCACCGAGCCCTCGCCGCCTGCCAACCGTGCTGCAGGGCCTGGGGTACGCACTGTTCCGGCGGCAGACGATCGGTGCGTTGACCAAGCGCTACGGCGAGGCCTTCACCCTCAAGGTGCCGGTGTTCGGCCATATGGTGGTGGTCACCGACCCCGCGCTGGCCAAGCAGGTGTTCGCCGCCAGTCCGGAGGACCTCGGCAACATCCAGCCCAATCTCAGTCGTGTCTTCGGGCCGGGATCGGTGTTCGCGCTCGACGGCGTCGAGCACCGGCGGCGCCGCAAGCTCCTCACGCCGCCGTTTCACGGTAAGGCGATGAAGAACTACGAGAAGATCGTCGAAGAGGAGACCCTGCGCGAATCGGCGTCCTGGCCGCAGGGGCGCGAGTTCGAAACGCTCGAACCGATGATGCGCATCACCTTGAACGTGATCCTGCGCGGGATCTTCGGCGCCGACGGAGCGGAGTTGGAGAAGCTGCGTGAGGTGATTCCGCCGTGGGTCACGCTCGGTTCACGTCTGGCCGTGCTGCCCACGCCGACGCGCACCTACGGGCGCTGGACGCCTTGGGGAAGGTTCGCCGAGTACCGGCGCCAGTACAACCTCGCAATCGACTCCCTGATCGAGGTGGCCAGGGCCGACCCCCATCTCGATGAGCGCACCGACGTGTTGGCGCTGCTGTTGCGCAGCACGTACGAGGACGGTACGCCCATGTCGCGCAGCGAGATCGGTGACGAACTGTTGACGCTGCTGGCGGCCGGGCATGAGACGACGGCATCGACGTTGGCGTGGGCCTTCGAGCGCATCTCACGTCACCCCGACGTGCTGGCCACGCTGGTGGCCGAAGCGGACACCGACGGAGGCGAGTACCGCGCCGCCACGATCCTGGAGGTGCAGCGCAACCGCACGGTCATCGACTTCGCCGGCCGTCATGTCTACGCGCCGTACGTCGAATTGGGACAGTGGCGCATCCCGCGGGGCTACTCCGTGTCGGTGGCCATCGGTCAGGCGCACCTCAATCGCGACGAGTTCCCCAACCCTGAGCGTTTCGACCCGACCCGCTTCATCGGTGAACGGCCCAACGTGTTCGCCTGGATCCCGTTCGGTGGCGGCACTCGCCGCTGCGTCGGCGCCGCGTTCGCGAACATGGAGATGGACGTCGTGTTGCGAACAGTGTTGCGACACTTCACCATCGCCACCACCTCAGCGCCGCCGGAGAAGTGGCATTCGCGCGGTGTGGCGTTCACGCCGAAGAGGGGTGGGCGCGTCGGGATGCACCACAGGGGGCGCTGAAGAGGGCCCAAAGAGTGCACTGAATTACCCCGGCATGCCAGTATCGTCTGCGTGACTGATTCCGTGATCGATCTGATGAACTCTCGGATGGCGACGACCATCCCCGCCGCACACCAGATGGGCGTCCGGATCGCGGAGTCGCGCCGCGGCTTCGCGGCCGCGACCGTCCCCGCCGAGGGCAACGGCAACCACTTCGGCGTCGTGTACGGCGGCGTCGTGTTCACCGTGGCCGAGATCCTGGGCGGCATTCTCGCGCTGTCGAGCTTCGACGCCACTCGGTTCTTCCCGCTGGTCAAGCAGGTCGACATCAAGTTCGTCGGCATGGCGACCACCGACCTGCGGGCCGAGGCGAGCCTGGACGAGGACACCATCGTGGCCGTGCAGGCCGAGGCGGACGCCAAGGGGAAGGCCGACTACATCGTCGAGGCCGTGGTGACCGACGCGGGTGGCAATGTGGTGGCCAAGACGCACGGTCAGTATCAGATTCGCACGCACCCCAGCTGATATAGACGGCGAGCGTGAACCGCAGTTCACGCTCGCCGCTGTGCGTTTCGTGTCAGACCGTTTCGCGCTTGGGCAGCTTCCAGCCCGGACGCGGGAAATGACAGGTGTATCCGTTGGGGTAGTGCACCAGATAGTCCTGGTGCTCGGGTTCGGCCTCCCAGAAGTCGACGGCCGGGGTCACCTCGGTGACCACCTTGCCGGGCCACAGGCCCGAGGCGTCCACGTCGGCGATGGTGTCCAGCGCGACCTGCTTCTGGTCCTCGTCGACGTAGAAGATGGCCGACCGGTAGCTGGTGCCGACGTCGTTGCCTTGGCGGTCCTTGGTGCTCGGATCGTGGATCTGGAAGAAGAACTCCAGGATGTCGCGGAAGCTGGTCTGCGCGGGATCGAAGACGATCTCGACGGCCTCGGCGTGGCCCGGGTGATTGCGATAGGTCGGATGGTCGTTGCGCCCGCCGGTGTATCCGACGCGCGTCGAGACGATCCCGGGCTGCCTGCGGATCAGGTCCTGCATGCCCCAGAAGCAGCCGCCGGCCAGGATCGCGGTCTGGGTGTTGCTCACTTGTCGTCCTCCTTGGTGCCGTGCTCGGTGTTCTGGGTGAAGAGTGCTGCGTACTCGCCGTACCCCTGGGCTTCCAGGTCCTCGGCACCGATGAACCTCAGCGAAGCCGAGTTGATGCAGTAGCGCAACCCTCCCGCCTCGCGGGGGCCGTCGTTGAACACATGCCCGAGGTGGCTGTCTCCGTGTGCGGAACGCACCTCGGTCCGGATCATCAGATGGCTGAAGTCACGCTTCTCGATGATGTTCTCCGCGGCCACCGGTCTGGTGAAACTGGGCCAACCGCAGCCGCTGTCGAACTTGTCGAGCGAGGTGAACAGCGGCTCACCCGACACGATGTCGACGTAGATGCCGGGTTCGTGGTGGTCCCAGTACTCGCCGGTGAACGGTCGCTCGGTGCCGCTCTGCTGCGTGACGTGGTACTGCTCGGGCGACAAAGCCTCGAGGGCTGCGGGATCCTTGGTGTAGGCCATGCGTCCTTCCTTGATGCGGTGCTTGTATAACCGCGCGCAGGCCTCGAATAGTTCCGCGATCAGGGCCTCGACAAACCGCGATAGAACGTGTTCTAGTTCTGGTGTGACGGCCACGGTTTTCACCAGAGATGAGCTCGCCGCTGCCTTTCAGACCTTCGAGCAGGACGTGGCGGAGGCGGCCCGCACGCAGGACTGGGACGCGTGGGTGGAGCACTACACCGACGATGTGCTCTACATCGAGCACGCCGCGGGCACCATGCGCGGCCGCGACGAGGTGCGCACCTGGATCCGCCGCACGATGTCGGTCTTCCCGGGCAGCTACATGACGGCGTTCCCGTCGCTGTGGACCGTGTACGACGAGGCGACGGGCCGGGTGATCTGCGAACTCGACAACCCCATGCGCGACCCTGGCGACGGCACGATCATCAGCGCCACCAACATCTCGATCGTCACCTATGCGGGCGACGGTAAGTGGTCCCGGCAGGAGGACGTCTACAACCCCCTGCGCTTCGTCGCGGCGGCGTCCAAATGGTGTCGGAAGGCCCAGGAACTCGGCACGCTCGACGACGAGGCCGCGGCTTGGTACGAGAAGTTCGGAGCGCGCCGATGAGCACCACCGCGCTCGTGATCGGTGGCAACGGCTACCTCGGCTCGCATGTCACACGGCAACTGGTGCAGGCCGGCGAGGACGTGCGGGTGACCGTGCGCGCCACCGCCAACACCGTGGCCATCGACGACCTGGACGTGACGCGGTTCGTCGGCGACATCTTCGACACCGACACCATCCGCGCGGCCATGGCCGACTGCGACGTCGTCTACTACTGCGTGGTCGACACGCGGGCCTGGCTGCGTGATCCGTCGCCGCTGTTCCGCACCAACGTCGAAGGCCTGCGCGGGGTACTCGACATCGCCGCCGAGTTCGCGGCCGCGGGCACGCTCAAGAAGTTCGTGTTCACCAGCAGTTACTCGACCGTGGGCCGCAAGCGCGGCCGGGTGGCCACCGAGAACGACATCATCGATCCGAAAGGCCTGACCGCGTACGTGCGTTCGCGTGTGCAGGCCGAGGACCTGGTGCTGCGGTATGCCCGCGAACGTGGCCTGCCCGCGGTGGCCATGTGCGTCTCGACGACCTATGGCCGGGGCGACTACGGCATGACGCCGCACGGGGCGCTGATCGCAGGCACGGTGTTCGGCAAGCTGCCGTTCATCCTCGACAGCATCGAACTCGAGGCCGTCGGCGTCGAGGACGCCGCCCACGCGATGATCCTGGCCGCCGAACGCGGCCGCGGCGGTGAGCGGTACCTGATCTCGGAACGGATGATCAGCAACCGCGAGGTCGTCACCCTTGCGGCCGACGAGGCCGGCGTCGCTCCGCCGAAGCGGTCCATCCCCGTGCCGGTGCTGTACGCGATGGCCGCGGTCGGGTCGATCCGGGCACGCCTGAAGCGCACCGACGAACACCTGACGTTGCCGTCGGTGCGCCTGATGCGGGCCGAGGCCCCCGTGGACTGCACGAAGGCCCGGACCGAACTCGGCTGGCAGCCACGTCCGGTCGAGGAGTCCATTCGTGAGGCGGCCCGATTCTGGGCCGAGATGCGTGCCGCGCGGCGAAAGGCCAAGGGCGTACCGTCGAACCAGTGAGCGGACGCATCTCCGTCGACCTCACCGGACCCCAGCAGACCATGCTGGCGACGCTGTACGCCAAGGCGCTGGACGCCGACGCGGCCGAGTCGGTGCTGGGCGACTCCTTCGCCCGCGACGCCGTCGCCAGGATCGACTACGACTGGAAGCGGACCACGATCACGGCCCGCCAGGCGCCCGGCGTGGCCGCCCGGTCCAAACATTTCGACACCTGGACGCGGCAGTTCCTGGCCGTCCACGACCGAGCGACGGTGCTGCACCTGGGCTGCGGCTTGGACAGTCGCGTGTTCCGCATCGATCCCGGTGCAGGCGTCGAATGGTTCGACGTCGACCACCCCGACGTCATCGCGCTGCGCGAACGCGTCCACCCTCAGCGCGATCACGTCCGGACCATCGGCACGTCCGTCACTGACCTCGCGTGGCTCGACCGGATTCCCACCGAGGCGCCGACGCTGGTCCTCGCGGAGGGCCTGACCATGTACCTGACCCGGACCGACGGGGTGGCGCTGCTGCGTGGCGTCGTCAATCGGTTCGACTCCGGTGAGGTGCAGTTCGACGCGTTCAACCCGCTGGGCATCCGTCTGCAGTGGACCAACGCCGTGGTCCGCCGGTCGGGCAGCACGCTGCACTGGGGGATCAGCGGCCAAGAGGAGATCCTCGCCGCGGTGCCGGGCCTGCGGGCGCTGTGGGTCGGTTCGGTGTTCGAATCCGAGGAGCTCAAGCAGATCGGCGGGCTGTACCGGTGGCTGTGCGTGACATGTGCCGCAGTGCCCGGCCTGCGGGGCGTCGCGCAGTACCACCGCTACGGGTTCTAAGGTCATCCGATGCCGACGATCAATGGCCGAGTGTCCCACTGGTTCTCGCAGCTGCCGAATCCGCGGAGCCCCCTGCCCGGGGACACCGATGCCGACGTGTGCATCGTCGGGGCCGGGTACACCGGCCTGTGGACCGCGTACTACCTCAAGCAGGCCGCACCGGACCTGCGGATCACGGTCCTCGAAGAGCGGTTCGCCGGCTTCGGCGCCTCGGGCCGCAACGGAGGCTGGCTCTCGGGTCTGGCGCCGGGCCACCGTGGACTGCTGGCCGCCGCCCACGGCCATGACGCCGTCATCGCTTGGCAGCACCTGCTCAACGGCGCCGTCGACGAGGTCATCGACGTCGCTCAGCGTGAGGGCGTCGACGCCGACATCGTCAAGGGCGGATCGCTGGAGATCGCGCGGAACCAACCGCAGGCGCAGCGGTTGCGCGCCGAGGTCGAGGCCGACCGCGACTGGGGAAACACCGACACGGTCCTGCTCACGCCGGAGGAGGCGCGGCAGCGCGTCTCGATCGACGATGTGGTCGCGGCAAGCTGGACGCCGCACTGCGCGCGGATCCAGCCCGCCAAGCTCGCCCAGGGGTTGGCCGACGTGGTGGAGCGAATGGGGGTCACGCTCTATGAGCAGACCAGGGTCACCGACGTCTCTGCCGGCCGCGCCACCACCGAGCACGGCGTGGTGCGGGCGCCCGTGGTACTGCGCGCGACAGAGGGCTTCACCCCGAATCTGCCCGGGCTCAAACGCCGTTGGCTGCCGATGAGCTCGGCGATGATCGCCACCGAACCGCTCGACGCGACGGTGTGGGACGCGATCGGGTGGGAAGGCCGAGAAGCGTTGGGCGACACCGCACATGGGTTCTTCTACGCCCAGCGCACGGCCGATGACCGCATTGCGATCGGTGGCCGCGCGATGCCCTATCGGTATGCGTCGCGCCTCGATCGCGACGGTGAGGTGAGTGCGGCGACCATTTCGTACCTGACCGGGGTGCTCAACTCGCTGCTGCCGCAGACCCGCGGCGCCGAGATCGCCCATGGCTGGTGCGGCGTGCTCGCGGTGCCGCGGGACTGGACGGCCGGGGTGGACTTCGACGCCACCACGGGCCTTGGGTGGGCCGGCGGCTACGTCGGCCACGGCGTCACCGCGACGAACCTGGCCGGGCGCACGCTCGCGGACCTGGTGCTGAAGCGGGACACCGAACTGGTCCGCATGCCGTGGGTCGCCCATCGGTCACGAACCTGGGAACCCGAACCGCTGCGCTGGCTCGGGGTCCGGGGGATGTATCAGGCGTACAAGGTGGCTGACGCGCATGAAGCGCGCGGGCGCGCGACCACATCCCCCATCGCGGTCGTGGCGGATCGGATCGCCCGCCGCCCCTAGGCGCGGTGGCACGTTCTGTCATCGTTTCGCTGCAGCCATCGGTTCGTCCGTGCGATCGGTGGCTGCAGCGGTCTGTGTGGGCTCCTCGGGCCGGTTCGGTGCCCGGCGCCGACGAGCGCTCTGTTCGGGCTGTCAACGCCGCGGCAATCCCGGGGACCCGATGGCGGGTCCCGCGTGCATCCACCTGAAACTGTAGCGATCCCGTGGCGCGAGACCTGGGGTGTCGCGATCATCGCGCACGATAATAAATAACATGTTGCAGTGCTACGGTTTTAACCGTAGCATTTGCCACTGGTTGTTCCCGGGTGCGAAAGGTGGTGGGTCATGCGGTCAGCGGTCTCGCCGGCACTGCGTATCCGGGCCTGGTCGGGTTACGGTCCAGACGCTGCGCGTAACTCTCGCCCACGTGTCGTCGGCTCTGCCACTAGGCTGGCTAATCGATTGCTCTGCGAGCACCACGGCGCTAGGGGGTTCAGTGGCTCAGCAGGTGACACGGGAGCTGCTGTTCTGTCCGTGCTGGGTCGGCGGTGGGGCAGCGGCATGACCTTTGGTGGACAGCAGCACGATCCGTTCGGCGGCGATCCGTTCGGAACTCCGGGTGGGCCGCCGGTGACCCAGAGTGGGTTCGGCATGCCGGTGGGGTCCGGCGGGTATCCGCCGTATCCGCCCCCACCGCAGCCTGCGCCGCAGGGTGAGGTCAACACGCTGGCGACGTTGTCGGTGGTGTTCGCCATCCTGTCCGCGCCCGTTGGGGCGGTCCTCGGGCACATCGCACTGTCTCAGGTGAAGCGCACGGGCCAGCGTGGCCGGGAGCGCGCTCTGGTCGGGGTGACGCTGTCGTATCTCGTGATCGTGCTCGCGGTGGTGGCGCTGATTCTGTGGCTGGTGCTCGGGGGCGACGCGGACCCGGAACCGGCCACGGTGACCCCGACGCCCACCACGACATCGGCCGTGCCGCCCACGACTCGCACCACCGTCGTGACCCCGCCGCCCATGGCGAGGCCGACGGTGCTCGTCGAGGATCTTCGGATCGGCGACTGCGTCGAGGTCGTCCAGGAGCGGCCCAAACCCGGCGAGCCGGGAGTCAATCTGATCAAGATCTACCGCACCCCCTGCCAGATCCGCGACGGGGTTCTGCGGGTTGATCTGACGGCGAGCTACGAGGGTGCCTGCCCCGGGTACGCACTGCGCAATCTCGAGAAGACCGTCTTCGCCTGCGTATCGGACTTCCGCGGATGACGGCGGCGGGCGCAGTTTCGCGAAGAGTCTGGGCCGCAACGGTTTCGGGAAGGTGGTCCGATGTATCCCGGGGGTGATCCCTTCCAGCGGCAGTCGCCCGACCCGTTCGGCGCACCGTCTGGACCCGTGCACTCGACGCAGTACGGCGGCGGGTTCGGGTATCCGACGCCGCCCGGGCCGCAGGCGCCCGCTCCGCAGAGGCCGCCGCTCAACACGTTTGCGGTGCTGTCGCCGGTGCTGGCCGTCGTGCTGCCGCCCGCGGGCGTTGTGCTGGGCCACCTCGCGCTGCCCCAGATCAAGCGCACCGGGGAAAGGGGCAGGCCCGCCGCCATCGCGGGCCTGATCATCGGCTACCTCATGTGCGTCGCGCTGATCGCCGCACTCATCTGGTGGCTGACCACCGATGACGAGTCGGGGTCGAGCGCGGCCGCGACCACGCCGGCGATGATCAGGGCCGGCACCACGCCGCCGCGTCCGACGACGATCACCCAGACGGCCGACCCCACAGCTCCGCCGCGCGTCAAGGTCGACCACGCCACCGTGCCGATCGGCACGTGCGTCGAGGTTCAGCGGCGCAGCACCGAATCCGACGACGCCCTTGACCTATTCGAAGTGGACTGCCAACGGCGGGATGGCGTCTACACCGTCACGCAGCGGGTCGCCGACAGCGGGCAGTGCGGCACCGTGTACGCCGCGGCTTCCCCGAACCGCGCTGTGGCCGTCTGCTTGGACCCCTACCAATGACCACACGAGATCCCCGACAGCGGCGCCATCGCGCGCCCATGACGAGGTGGGCATGAGCCAGAACCCCTTCGACTTCAGCGACTTCGGTCCGGCCCGTCAACCGGGCGGCACACCGCCGCCGGCCTTCGGCGGCGCCCCCGCACCGCATCAGGGGCCGCCCGCGGCCAGCGGTGGCTTCGACCCGTGGGCAAACCAGCCTCCGTCCGCGCAGTCGCCTGCGCGGCCCAACCCCGAGAGTGCGTTTGGGGATCCGGGCGCCTTCGGGCAGTCGGGCGGGCAGCAGGACGTGTTCGGGCTGCCGGGGTCGGGCGTTGCGGCGGGTGGGGCGCTGACGACGTCGGGCCCGCCGATGATCTGGTTCGTCATCGCGCTGGGCCTGGCGATCGCGGGGTTCGTCATCGCGCTCGCCGGCGCCCTGGCCGGCGGTCTTCTCGCCACGGCACTTGTCGGCTGGCTGCTGGCCGGGCCCGTGGCGATCGGAGCCCTGGCCACCTACACCCGGATCGACACGCGCAGGCGTACCGAGACCATCTACTCGGCTCCCGCCTGGGCCGCGAACCTGTACTGGGCCGTGCTCGCGGTGTGCCTGGTCGGAATTGCGTTGGGTGCGTGGCAGATCGCGTTGTGGGCGGGCAGGCTGTGATGACTCGACTCACGACCCTGAGTGCGCGCGTGACTGTGGGATTCCTGGTCGCCACGCTGATGCTGGCCGGGTTCACGGCCACCGCGAACGCCGCGAACACCGGCGGTGCCAACCGGTTCGGCGCGTGCCTGGCGTCGGCGAAGGCCGGCGATCTCCTACTGCTGTTCGACGAGTCGAGCAGCCTGCAGCAGTCCGACCCGGAGGCGGCGCGCGTGGCCGCGGCCACACCGCTGCTGCAGACCCTGGGCCGCTACGCCGACCGGGTCGGCGCCAAGCTCGACGTCGCGGTCGCGGGTTTCGCCGACACCTACACGCCCGAGAAGGACTGGACCCGTCTGACCGAGAGCAGCGCCGACGGCACCGCGGCGGCACTGTCCGACATCGCGTCGAAGAACACCGGCATCGACACCGACTACTGGCTCGCACTCGACGGCGCGAGGCAGGCACTGGCGGGACGCGGCGCCGACCGCTGCCAGGCCATCGCCTGGTTCTCCGACGGCAAGATCGACTTCACCCCGCGCCTGGGGTCCAAGCCCTACGCCGACGGAATCGACCTCAACGATCCCGCGAACGTTGAGCAGATCCGCCAGCGCGCCGTCGAATCCATCTGCCGGCCCGGCGGTCTGGCCGACCAGGTGCGGTCGTCGAACATCGTGATGCTCGGAATCGGGCTGGGCGCCAACAGCTCTCCCGCCGACTTCGATGTGATGTCGGCAATCAGCACAGGCAAGGGGCTCAACGGCAAGGAGTGCGGCGAGATCACCGATCCGGTACCCGGCGACTTCTATCCCGTGGCCAACATCGACGACATGCTGTTCGCGTTCGACTCGCTCAACCCCGACCCGGGCGTGAACAAGCAGGGTCCGGTGTGCCAGTTGCAGGTGTGCCCGGAGGCTCGGCACAACTTCGTTCTGGACCGCTCGATCAAGTCCGTCAACATCCTCGGATCCGGCGGAATGCCCGGCGTGGTCCCGTATCTGGTGGCACCCGGCGGCGAGATGCTGGAACTGCCGAAGAAGGACGGCAAGTCCGACGCCGAGATCGCTGGCATCGCGGTGCACTACGAGTGGCAGTCCGAATCCGCTCAGACCATCTCGATCGTCAACTCGGGCACGCCGGGCTGGGCCGGGCAGTGGGCGATCGTCTACGTCGACACCACCGGCGAGCACGCCGATGCGGTGTCGCGGGTCAACATCCACATCACCACCGACATCTTCCCGGCGCTGTCGAACGCCAAGGACGTGTCGTGGCGCAGCGGTCAGGTGGTCGAGGATCTCTCGTTCGGCCTGGTCGACGGTAAGGATGCCGTGGTGTCGGCCGCGGACCTCGCCGGCACCGCCACGCTCACGGCCACGCTCGTGCCTGACGGTGGGGAACCCATCGACCTCGTCGACGCCGCGGCCAAGGAGGATTTGGGCAAGCCCGTCTCCGCGGACCTCAGCGGCGTCGAACCGGGGCGCGGCGTGCTCAAGATGTCGCTGGTCATCACGACCGCGCCGGCACTCGATCCGCAGGGCGGCCAGATCGCCCCCGGCACCGAGTTGTCGCCGCAGGACGTCGAGGTGCCGGTGCAGATCCTGCCCAAGCTGGGCCTGCCCACGCCTGGGGAGCGCATCGACTTCGGCACCGTGCAGGCCGCACAGGGTGCCACGGCGACGCTGGGCATCACCGGGCCCGGATGCGTCTGGATCGCCGACGCCGACGCCGTGAAGGTCAACGCCAGCCCCGACGACATCGGGACGCCCCGCGTGACGGCGCAGGCCACTTCGCCCGAGACGTGCCTGAAGGTGCAGTCCGGTGAGACCGGTGAGCTGATGGTCACGTTGCGCACCGACCGCGACGGTCACGGTGGTCTCAACGGCACAGTGCCCGTGCACGTCGCCGCGCTGGACAACCCCGATGACTCGCAGGTCGTCGAGGTGCCGTTCGTCGCCTCGCTGATCAAGCCGCTCAACACCACCAACTTCGTGCTGGTGCTCATCGCGGCCCTGCTGCTGGGCCCGGGCATCCCGCTGGCGCTGCTGTACGCGTCCAAGTGGTGGGTGTCCAAGATCCCGGACACCCCACTGCTCGCCGAGCGCATCCCGGTCCAGGTCCGCGGTGACGAGGTGTTGCGCGACGGGGAACCGTTCGCGATGCGCGACAAGGACCTCATCCAACCGGTGCCGGGGCTGACCGGCGGGGGAGTCCGACGACTTGAGGTGCTGGGCGTGGTGCTCAACGCCGTCACGGGACGCAGTCCCTTCGGGGCCGGCCACGTGACAGTCGACGCGGACGGCCGGCTCAGCGTGGGCTCGGAACTGCCCGGCAGCGATCCGTCCGGCCTGCTCGCCGTGCTGCCGCTCGCGGTGCACAACAAGTGGGTGGTGCTGCACGATCCGCAGGGGCCCGCCGACCAGGCCGAGGTTCTGCTGCTCGTCAGCGGCAACACCGACACCGCGGCGCGCGAACAGCTTTACGAGAAGATCGCCGGCAGGCTGCCCGACCTGCTCAACGGGTTGCGGATGCGGGCGATGCACGCCGGCCTCGCGATGCCTGCCGAGGCCGCCGCCCAGGTCGCCTCGCCGTTCGGTGGCGACGCAGGCGGTGCCGGGGCACCCCCTGGATTCGACCCGTTCGGCGGCGCGCCGATGCCGCCTTCGGCTCCCGCCGGTGCCGCCGCGCCGGCGCCCGGACCGTCGGGCCCGCCCAGCGGTGACCCGTTCGGCGCCGCGGATCCGTTCGGCGGGGGCTTCGGCTCGCCTCCGAGCGCCGCGCCCGGCCCTCCGCCGCCCGCGCCGCCTGCGCCGTCGCGACCGGTGCACCCATACGACGCACCGACCCCGCCGCCACGCGGTCCGGATCCCTACGAGAGCACCCAGCCCGCTCCGGCGGGCTACCGGCCCGGCGGCGTACCGCGCGCGCCTCGGCCCGAACCCCGGGTGCCACAGGGACCTTCGCGTTCACAGGCACCTCCGCAGGCACCTGAGCAGGGGCCGCCCCCACAGGGGCCACCCCCACCGAGACCCCCGCAGGGCCCACCACAGGGTCCGCCCCCGCAGCGGCCACAGCCGCCGAAACACGAACCCTTCGACCCCTTTAGGGAAGGAAGCTGATGCGTCGATTCTTGGTAGTGGGATGTGGCGGTTCCGGCGGCGCGACGTTGTCGTTCATGATGGACCAGCTGCGCTCGGAACTGCACGCCGCCGGAATCGATAAGCTCCTGCCCGGCTGGCAGTTCGTTCACATCGACGTGCCCAGCGCGGCCGAGTCCGGGCCCGAAGGCCTGGCCAACGTCCCGGCCCAGGGGGGAAGCTACATCGGCTGCGGTCCGCAGGGCAGCAGCTACTCGATCCTCGATGGCGCACTGTCGCAACGACTGGTCGCCGAGAACAGCCTCGACACGATCGCGACATGGGCCCCGCGCAATCCGCAGGAGGTCACCAACCCCATCTCCGCGGGTGCGGGACAGTACCGCGCGATCGGCCGCATGATCACCCTGTCGAAGGCCAGCGAGATCCACGCGCGCCTGCAGTCCGCGTGGGACGCGCTGTTCCGTGTCGAGACGATCTCGGCGATGGCGTCGGCGGATGTGCCCGGCATGGGCCGGTTCGATCCCAACGAGCCCCCGTTGGTCCTCGTGGTGTCCTCGATGGCCGGCGGCGCGGGTGCGTCGATGGCGCTCGACATCTGCCGACTTCTGACCCTGGTCACAGGTCTCGATCCCAAGCTCATGGGCGTGTTCATGGTGACCCCGGACATCTTCGAGTCGCTGCCCGAAAGCGCCCGAATCGGTGTGCGCGCCAACGCATTGGCGATGCTCGGTGAGATCGTCGCGAGCCAGTCCGGCGCCGCGCGCGAGCATGATGTGCGCCTCCTGCGGGCGTTGGGTCAGCAGCACGGCGAGGGGGAGCCCATCCCGTTCGCCCGCGTCTTCCCCGTCGGTCGCTACATCGGCGCCGACCGCACACAGTTCGGCGACGGCTCGCAGTACGCGGTCTACCGCGGCCTGGCCCGCGGACTGGCGGCCCTGATGATGAGCGGGCGGGCCAGCGACCAGTTCGTGTCCTACGACCTGGGTAACACGGCCTCCCCCGAAGGTGACCGCGACCTGCTCGGCTGGGGCATCGCGACATGGGATGTGTTGCCCTGGGGCACATACGGCTTCTCGAGCCTGTCGATGGGACGCGATCGCTACGCCGAGTACGCTGCGCAGCGCCTGGCCCGAAGTGCCGTCGACAAGCTGCTCTTCGGGCACATGCAACCCGGCAATCCGGCGTCGAGCACCGAACAACTCGATTCGCTGCTGTCGAGTCAGTGGACGGCACACTGCACCGAGTTGAGGCTGCCCGCGTCGGTGAGTGACGAGCAGACGCGAGTCGGCATCCTGGGCAACTGGATCGGCGCGGGCGCGTTCCCGCCCGAGGCTGTGAATGCCACCGTCAACGGCCTGATTGACCGGCAGCTTCGTGGCTACCTGCCCAACCCGCAGGGTATGAACGCCGAGCAGTGGACGCCGATCTTCCGGCAGGCGCTGCACAATCGGCGCGGCGAGTTGGCCCGGGCGTGCGCCGAGGCGGCCTATGCGATGGCCTATGCGTGGCACAACGAGTTCGCCGATCGCCTCGAGCGGATGGTCGGCGTGGCGGTCGCCAACCTCGGCCTGCCGTACGCGCGGGAACTCGTCGACAAGCTGCGGCGCTACATCGACGACGCCTTGGCGCCCGGCATCGCGCAGTTGGGCAGTATGGGGCCGCCCGACATCGTCGCCGTCCCGCCTCAGGTGGACGCCGCGCTGCGCTCGCTGCACGGCGTGATGACCAACGCCGACCAGGTGCTGGGGACCGCGCTCGACGGCTTCCGGGCCAGTGTGCGTCGCCAACTGTTCGCCGACGCCGCCGCCCGGATCGCAGACATCATGCGGGTGATGGGGCCCGAACTGCTTGCGCCGCTGCGGGAGTCGCTCGGTGAGGCGATGATCCTGCTGGAGAAGGCCCGCGCCGACCCGCCGTCGGACGTCGGCCTGGCGCGCCTGTCGACGGATCAGTACTCGGCCTGGCCCGCCGACGCGGACGAACTGGTCCCGCCGCGCTTCGCCGAAGCCAACAACGAAGTGCTGCTGATCAGTTCGGCGGCGTTCAAGGCCCGGTACGAGACCGATCTGCCGAAGGCCGTCGCGGGCGCCAACGCCATGATCCCGTTGCGCGGCGCGATCGACGAGGCCGCCGCCAGCGTCATCCTCGGCCTGTGGCGGACCAGCGGAGGCTACTCGGCCCCCGGCGGCCTGATCACCCGGACGGCGACGTGGGTGACCCGCGCCCTGGGTACCGACCCGGAGACGGGGCGGGCCAGGGTGCCGTCGATGGCACAGTTTGACGTCCACACCCGAACTCATGAACTGCTGCGCCGCGCGAGGCTTTACGTCGAGCGTCCGGGTGAGGCCTTCGAGGAGTTCTGCAAGGTTTCGCTGCGCGACTTCGTGGCGGGCGTGGGTGCCTCGGAGTCCGAACTGGCCAACCGGCGACGCGACATCGCCACCAAGTTCGCCGAGGCCCTGTCGTTGGCGAGACCTCTGGCCAGCGTGAATGACCAGGCGCTGCAGCGCGTGCACCCGGGCAAGCAGGTCGAGTACCGCTACAAGTTCTCCGATGTGCCGTTCCTGGGCCAACCCGTCGCCGAGGCGCTGGCCGAGGTGCTGCGCGCCAACCCGCGCATCGACCAGGCCAGTCGGGACAACTACGACCGGTCGCTGTCTGACGAGGACAACGTCACGCGGGTGGACATCTTCGGCTCCTACCCGAACTACTCGCCGCTGGCATTCGACTCGGTGCTCAAGCCCGCCGCCCAGCAGTGGTCCCAGATCGCGGGCCCGGGCCGAAAGGGGTTCTGGCGCTGGCGCCGGTCCCGGCCACTGTCGGCGTCGCTGCCGATGACCGACGACGAACGCCGGGTCATGACCGCGGGCTGGTTCCTGGGACAGCTCCTGGGCCGGATCCAGATCCCGGCCTCGCCCTACGCCGAACCCGTGCGCATCTTCGACGGCGAGACCTCGACGTGGGTGGACTTCCCGAACCCGCTGCTGACCCCGCCCTCGGACTTCCTGGCGCCCTACGACTGGCTTCCCGCGGTGCTGGAGAGCATCCTGCTGGCCATCGCGCAGTCGCATGAGCCGCCGGTCATGCGCTCGCTGCGGCCCTACAGCGTGCTGCGTGCCCTGTACGACTCGCACACGCAGGATCCCGCCAGCGGCATTGTCGAACTGTCGGCCGCGGGCCTGCTGCGGGACTTCCTGCAGTCGGGCAGCACCGCGCCCGGCGTGACGTCCCGCGTCGGTCCGGTGGCCGCCGCCGAAACGGCCGACGAGCGGCACGAGGCCGCGCAGACGTGGCTGGCCACGATTCGGGACGTCGCGGCGCAGTACCTGCCCGCTGGCGCACCCGGCGCGGCCCCCGAGGGTGCGTTCACGACGGTCGGCACGCGGTCCAAGGCCGCCAAGACGCCGATCTTCCGTGACCTCGGGCCCGACGTGTACTGGGCGACCGACACGCTGATCAAGCTGCTGGACCGGGAGTCGGCCGCGCTGGCGGCCGGCGTCAGCAGTGCGGGCGCGGCCGCTCTGGTGGACGACGGCAGCCCGGTGGTGATTCCGGAGGGCGGGACGTTTTGACATGAGCACCGCATCACCGCGCGCGCTGACGGTCCTGGTGGTCCCGCGCGCGCACACCGAGCACATCGTCGCGCTGCTGGGCGACTACTCCGCGGCCGGTCTGCTGGCCGAGTTCGTGTGGGTCGATGCACGCGACGTCAGCGGGGTGTCGACGGCCGCGACGTCGGTGCGCGGCGGCCGCAGCGAACCCGTGCAGTTGCAGCAACTGCTGACCGCCGAACGGTACGACCGCATCCGGGTCGTGGTGCTGGTGCCGATGGAGGCTCCGGCGGGTGAACGCGTCGAACTGGCCGCCGAGCAGGCGGTCGAGCAGACCGTGCGCAGCAGTTCGATGGGTGCGCGAATCACCCTGTTGCGCATGCTGATCACGCGAGGCGGCAGCGAGCCGGTGACCCCCGATCTGGCCCTGGTGCTGGAGGGCTGGCACAACCTGCTGGTCGCGCCCGAGGACTCGGCCGGGCCCGGGTTGGGGGCCGTGCCGTGGGGCCGCATCTCCGATCCACTGGACCTGGCCCAGCATGTCGCCCCCGTCATCGCGGGCACCAGTGGACTGTGGGCCGGGGTCGAGCAGACCCCGTTCGACCAGTTGGAGATCCTTCCGGGGCAGACCGTGCGCGCGGTGCGCGGGTTCTACCGTCGCCTGGACACCACGCGCGTCGAGGCCCGGTTGCGTGCGCAACTGTTCGACCCCAGTGGGCGCCTTCCCCTTCCACGCGGCGGGCAGGTCCCGGTGGTCTACGTCGAGGACGTCCCGACAGCCACCCGGGCCATGGCTCAGGCGCTGTGGACCAAACACCGCGACGTACTTCGCGGACCCCGACTCTCGGGCACCGAGGAAGCGGCCCAGTCCATTTCGATCGGCACGGCCTTGAAGATGTTCTTCCGGTTCATCGGGGCGGCGCTGCGAAGGGCCCCGTCGGCGTGGCTGTCGGCGGTGCTGGGATCGGCGCGTTCGGTGGTTGCCAGCACCGTGCAGGGCACGGTGTTCGGCCGGACCAACTCGGCCTTCTCCGTGGTGGCCAACACCGAACTGGCCGACTGGCAGGATCTGGGCCGCAGCGCCGAAACCCTCTCGAGCGCACTTGGCGGTCCGCCGCCGGGCGAGCATTTCGCCCGGCAGGACCTCAGCGGACTGTGGACCGACTTCGTCAACGGTGCTTTGACCCTGGCCGACGGCGGACGTCGCGCCGGCGGCCTGGAGCCCATCCAGATCGGTTCCGGGGTCGGTGTGGTGGCCAACTCCGCCGACGTGGTGCCCAGTACGACCGAACAGTTCGCCGGGGTCCCGACGTCGTTGGCCGCGGTGATCGGCGTCGACGCGGTCGAGGCCGCCGACGTGCTCGGGGCGGCCACCCTGCGGGATCGCCTGCGCCGGGCCTACCAGGACCCCGCGGCCGGCGTCGAAGCCCGCACCACCAGCACCGAACTGGACAACTGGCAGGCGGCGCGCGCGAACAGCTATGCGGTACAGGTCTCGTCGATCCTGGTCGACTTCCTGCAGCGGGCCCGCACCGAGGTCGGCCAGTTGGTCACCGGCATTCAGGCCGCAGCCCAGCAGGACGGCGTCGACGAGCACCTGCGGGCCCGCCAGCGCGCGATCGGCCTGATCCTCAAGACGTTCTCGTGGGCGCTGTTCGCGGTGTTGGTGATCCTGCTGGCGATCGCGGCATTCGGTTGGGTGAGCTGGTCATTCGCGTTGTCCACCGGCGGCGTGCTGATCGGGCTCTACGTCGTGGTGTCGCTCGTGCTGTTCCTGCTGGCACAGCGTGACCTGTTCGCCGAGATGAACCTGCGAAGATCGCAGGAGAGTCAACTCGAGTTGATGCAGGCCAATCTGCGCAATGCGTTGACCGACGTCGCTCGGCTGTCCTCGGCGTACGGCCAACTGCTGGCGTGGAGTCGGGTGGTGGGCACCGTGCTGCGGGCGCCATTCGGCCCGGCACCGGCGACCGGACCCGAATCGGGGCACCTGTTCGACGGGCTGCCCCGCTCGACGCAGGTCGGGGTTGCGGACCCCAGCCCCGAGCATGCGGCCAACGCGGCCCACGCGGTGCAGCGCAGGCTGTATGCGCTCGGATGGCTGAGCCGGCCCTGGGACGACATGGTCGCCGCGGCGGCGCAGCAGTTGCGGGAGGATCCCGTGACACTGTTCCGGATGCCCGGTGTGGGAACAGGTTCCGGACTGGACCAGTGGTCGGTGGCGGTGGCCTCGGGCCGGGTCCAGCCGGCAGGTGCCGACGCGCTGTGGGCCCGGGTCGAGCAGATGTTCCTCGATGACACCGCCGCCCAGTCTGGCGGGATCAGTGACTCGCTCGCGGGCCTGGTGCAGATCCCCGCCCTGGGGCGTCAGGTGCCCACCGCGCAGTTCTCGGCGGGCATCACCGACCACCGTCCCGGGCACGCCGCGCCGTTCGACGCGTCGCTGTTCACCAACGCCGCCGTCACCGCGGGCCGAGGAGCAGTGGCCGTGGACGACCTCGTGCTGACCCGCGTCGGGTTGGGTTACCGGGCCGCCGTGGTGCAGGCCAGCGACGGCCTGCCGCCGTATGAATTCGCGATCTTCGAGGTGCCGATCTCGATCATGCCGGGTAGCGAGGACGATGCCACGGTGATGATCTCGCGCACCGAGCGCACCGAACCCCCCGGCGAGGACATGGTGTTCTGATGTCCGACACCAATCCGGCTCCCGAAACAGTCAACGACGCAAGGCTTCCCGCGTTGCTGGCGTGGCGGCAGCAGTTGATCGACTCTGAGGCGATCTCGGCTCGAACGCTCAAGGAGGCGCACCTGCGCCTGGTGCTGCGTTCGGGGCGCAGTGACGTCGAGCAGATCCGCGCCATGCTGCCCGGCGCGGTGTCCGAACACGCCGAGTCGTTGGCCGCGCTGCTGGCCGAACTCGACGCCGACCCACCACCTCCCCCCGCGGGCCGGCACCGGTCCGGACCCGGCGACGGGCCTGCCGCCGAAGGGGTCGAACAGACCGCCATGATTTCGGTGGCCAACCTGTCCACACCGCCGCCTCGGAAGATCATCGAAACCGATTTATCCTCAGGTGATTTCGCGCCCTTCGCGTTCGGTCCGTCGCACGGCCATTCGCATGCCGTGACCATCGTGCCCCGACACGACACCGCGGGCGCGACGACAGGCAGGCAGCTGTCCTGGCCCGCGTTCCTGCCCTCGTCGCACGGCGGCGAGTCCGTCGTGGTCTACCGCGTGATCTCCGCGGAGGAGAGCAGGCCGTACTCGCCCGACCGCGCCGACGTTGTCGCGATCACCACCGACACCGAAGCGCTTGACGTTCGGCCACCGGGGAGGGCGGTCCGGCACTTCCAGGTGTGGGTCAACAGCGGTCCGACCCGAAGCGCGGCCCTGGCCGCCCAGCCCGAACTGCACGCCGAGGGTGTGCTGATCAGTCCCGTCGCCGGGGTGAGCGTCCGCGAGGATCACGGTCGCGTCATCGGGCAGTGGACGGTTCCTCCGGGTGTCGAGATGGTGCACGTGCACCGGATCCCCGCCGAGGTCGACGGACGTGACGGACCGCAGTTCCGCATCCTGGCGACCAGCGACAACCTCGGGGGGTTCGTCGACACCGAGGCCGTCGGCGGACAGCGCTACACGTATCGCATGCGGTGCGCGGCCACGGTCGACGGCATCATGCGCCTCTCTGAGGCCGCGCAGGTCGACATCGAGATGGCCGCGGTGCTCTCGCCCGTCACCGATCTGGTGGTCACCCCGTCTGGCCCAGGTGTCTTCGATCTGACCTGGACGCCGCCCCGCAACGGAGTGGTGGTGATCTACCGCAGTCAGGACGGTCCCCGCGCGGGCGCGGATGCGGCCGAACTGCCGGAGGCCGCGCTCGACCAGATCGGGCTGTCCCCTGACATGCGCCTGACGCAACCGATGTCGCAGCGCACCGACGGGTCCGGGCGCGTCACCGCGACGATGACCGGAGTGTCATGGCCCTCGGCCTGGAGTCGCTCGTACTTCACGCCCGTGACGGTGCTGGCGGGCACTGCGGCCCTGGGCGCCACCCAGTCGGCGGTGCGCACCGGTGAGATTCGCGATGTGGAGTTGGCCGAGTACTGCAACAAGCAGGTGATCACCTTCGACTGGCCTTCGGGTGCCGCCGCGGTCGTGGTGCATCTCGCGCCCAGGGGACACGATCCCCGAAACGGGCTGACCGGCAAGAAGTTCGAGATCTCGCTGGAGGAGTACGAGAAGTACGGCGGGATGCACCTGGCGGGTCAGCTCCCAGTCACCGGCTGCTCGCTGCACCTGGCGCCGGTGGCCTTCACCCGCGGGCAACGCGTGCTCGGTGCGGTCCGCAGCATCGACTACGAGGGCCTGCTGCGGCTTCAGTACGCCATCCGGATCGGGCGCGACGACAGGGGCGTGCCCACCCACGCGACGGTGGCGATGCGCTCCGAACACGACCTGCCCGGGTCGCCGGCATTCGTGCTGGTCCACAACGCCTCGCGAATCCCGTTGTCGGTCAGCGACGGCACGGCGGTCGATGTGGCACCCGTCGACGAGCAGGGGCGGCTCACCGACGCGCCGTCGAAGGAACTGCGGTGGTCGGCGCTGACCACGCACGGCAACGGTGAACTGTGGGCGGCCAACCTGCGTGACCTCACCACGGGGTGGCTGCGCCTGTTCGTCAACACGCCGTCACCCGCGCGACTGCGCACGATCGCCCTGCTCGACCCGCCCGTCGAGTCGCTGCGACTGTTCCCGATGCCGCCCGGGCCGCCACAGTGACGGCGTCGAGGTATGGCCAGCTGACCTACACCTCGTTCGACGCCGCGGGCAGTGCGGGCGGGTGGCAGGTCAAGGAACGCAGTGGCGACATCTCCGCCGAGGAGGAGCGCGGACTGGTGGCGGGCGTGCGCACGGTGTTCCATCCAGACCCGCCGCTGCCCGCCTACCCGACATCCGAGGACCTCGAAAAGGGGCCCCGTCGACTGGCATTCGGTCGGCTGGATACGGGTGCGGCCGCCTACTGGCACAGCGTGCCCGCCGGTTCGGATGCCACCGGGCGGCCCGGCAACGTGTTCGCCCATGTCGTGCTGGATCGGCGCCCCGACGAATCGCCGCGGCGGCCGATCCAGTGGTGGCGTTCGGGCGAGTGGCTGCGCCCCTACGGTCCCGGCCCGGTGGCCGCCGCCCAGTTGGCTCCCACCCCGCCGGAACCCGGCGTCGCGGTGACCCCCGACAGCGTGATCGACTTCCTGCTGGACCCCCGACATTGGCGGTTGGGAACGCTTTTCGGGCTTCTCGACGCGGTGTCAGCGGCAATGGACGGCCAGGCGCCGGTGGTTCTCGGCGTCGACTCGCCGGACGATGCCGCGCAGTGGACGGGCCTGCTGAGCTTTCTGATGTCGGCGGGCACGGCATCCCGGTTCAGCTTCTCGACGTTCGACCGCGCCGACGGCCTTGCCGCCGCCGTACGCGCGGGACAACATCTGATCGCCATGCCCCGGGCTGACCTCGCCGCGCTTCCACCACGGGTCGTCGCGATCGACGACACGGCCACCATGTCGCTGGGCGAACTCGGTGTCGAACCGCACAGAACCGCCGCCGGCCAAGCCATCGAGGTCACCCCATGGTCGGCGATGGCACAAGTGGCGCTTCTGGATTCGGCCTCCGCCCGGGGACTGTTCGACGACATCGATCACCACGCTGCGGCGGCCGGGGACGAGGGACTGCATCCGGCGTGGCCGATGGCGATGGCGGTGGCCGCACGCCCCGAGTTCGCCGACGCCGAAGAGGAGGCCGCCTCGGTCATCGCGGCACATTCACCGCGCGGCGCGGCGCTGGATTCGGCGGTGGGCCGCACCCTGGCTGCGGTGGTGGCCGACCGCGTCGGCGTCAGCACGGCCGACGCCTGGCGCGCGGTGCAGCAGGGTGCGGACGGTGCCGCGGGCGAGATGATCGACCGGATCTATCTGTCCCGCGCCGTCACCGATCCGGCGTGGCTCGACCAGCCGAGCCGGATCCCGCACCCGCCGTCCACTTTCCATGGCCGCCCGGTGCCTCATGACCTCTCGAATGCGCTGGATCAGGGCCTCACACAGGCGCGCGACGCCGGCCCCGAGAGGCTGCTGCGCCTCGCGGATCTGACCATCCGCTCGGGCATCGACGACGACGCGATCCGGCGCAGCCTGGCCGAGGAGGTGGCGCCGGCACTGCTCGACGAGAGCATCGGGGCGCGGTTGGTCCGCCGTCTCGGCGGCCGGATCGACGCGCGGACCCGCCTGACCGTGGCGGCCCAGCTGTTGCGGACCCGCACGACGCCCGACGGCGAGGTCGCGGTGCCGATCGACGTCGTGGACTGGTTGGCGTCCGGCGTCGAGGCCCCCGCCGCGGCGCAGTTGACGTCCGCCCGCGCGTGGGACGGTGTGTGGCTGCGTGCCGCCGTTCGAGGGGTGCGGTCGCTGCAGGCCGGCACGGATCCGGCGCGCCAGGCACCCGGTGATCGCCGCGCCGCGTTGTGGTGGCTGAGGATTCACGACGCACCGCAGTTCGACGCACTGGTCGCGGCCCAGGCGTGGGATCCCAGCGACCTCCTGGCGATCGGGGGCCGTGGGCTCACGGGCCGCGCGGTGCTTCCGACCCTGATGGGCGCCGCGGACTCGGTGGGGCTGTCCGAACTGTCGGCCGCGGTGATCGAGGCGCACCGCGAAGACACGATGGTGGCCTGGGCGGCGCTGCGCGTCACCGACCTCGGGACCTGGGTGCAGCAGGGATACGTCGAGACCCATCAGCGCGCGTACTGGCCGCTGTGGGAGGCCGAACTCGCGGCGCTGCGTCCCGGTGTGCTGCACGACGATGCCACGGTGCGACTGTTGGCGCTGTCGATGCTGGCGCTGGTGGGACATCAGCCCTTCCCCCCGAGTTGCGACCGCCTCGCGCGGCTCCCGGGATGTGCGGTCGCCGCGGTCTCCCGCGTCTGCGCGCTGGTGGACTCCGGGGTGCTGAGCGCACCCGTGCTGGTGGCCGTCAGTCTGACGCAGGATGATCCGGATCGCACGGACGAACCCGTGGTCACGCCATCGGTGGCGGCGCTGCTTCGGCAGGTGGCTGCGCATGTCGCGGCCACCCGCGAATTCACCGACAGCGAAGTCGATTCCGCCGCCGCGCTGATGGCGCAGTGGACGGGACAGGACTCCGGCGGCGCGCTGCGCCGCCACCGCAAGATGATCGGCAGGTTGGTGCACGATGTCGAGCGCACCGCGCCGCTTGCCGTCGACACCGCCGTGACACATCGGAGCCGTTGATGCCCATCTACGTTGTCGGCGCGCGCAATCAGCGTGTGCATATACCTCACCAGCCGATCTCGGTGTCGATCACCGGTGCGGTGTCCGGCGCTGAGCTCGAGATTCGTTGTGGTGCAGAGCAGCCCGTGATACGAAACTCCGCCCACCTCGCGGTGCTGCCGCGCCTGCTGGGTGGGGTCTCGATCGCAGTGCGGCCCGTCGGTGCACCGAGGTTCGCGCCCGGCACCGCGATCCACCTCGCGATCTCCCCGGACAACCCCGCCGAGGCCGACCCCGTGCAGGTGGTGTTCGACCCCGTCGACGTCAGCGGCGACGCCGGCGTGGTGTTCGCGACGCTCACCCCGCGTGGACAGCAGATCGAGGTGGGGGTCAGCGCGGTCGCGGATCGTGCGTTGGGCCCGTTGGCCGCCGCGGCACGCACCGCGGCCCGCAATGCGATCGGCCGCGGACAGGCTGCGGCCTCCGGTGGCGGCCTGGTGCTGGCGGTGGACGCCTCGGCGTCGATGCGGTCCTGGTTCACCGACGGCACGGTGGCCGCGGTGGCCGACGTCGTCGTGGGAGTGGCCGACGCCGTGGGTGCCGGCGAGGTCTCTGCGGTCTACGTCGGCGCCGACGTCGCGGGTGTGCCGCCCGTCGTTGGTGCCGACCTCTCGGCCGCGGTGCATGCCGCTGCGCCCCGATGGTGTGCCGGTGCGCGGTGGTCCCGGTTGGCTCCGGGGCCGGCCCGCACCGTGGTCTGCACAGACTTCGTCACCGAGGCTGTGCGACAGTCGTTTCCCACGATCACCCTGTCGAATGACCACCGCCTGGATGCGGCGGGCGGCCCCCGGTTGCCGTCACCGCCGCCCGGCCAGGACGCCGCGGCCGCGATGCTGGCGCATCCGGGCGTGATCGAACGCGTGGTGGTGCCGCTGGCACTGGCGCTGCAGGCGAGGCCGATGTGACGAAGTGCCCCCGCTGCTTCAGCGTCTTGAGCCCCGTCGAGCATCTGTGGACCCTGCCGGCGCAGGCCGGCGGACAGCGCTACCACGACGATGTCGGTTCGGCGTACGCCGGCGCACCCGTCGACTGCGGCCCGTTCTACACCTGGACCAGGCCACCCGGCTACAACGGCCCGCCGCCACCGGCTTTCGAGGCGAGCCGGGCCCTGCAGGGCCCAGCCGTCGAAGTGTGTCCGGTGTGCCACTTCGAACTGCCCGAAGGGTGGCGCGAGGGGCACGCGGTGTGCATCGCGATGGCGGGTGCGCGCGCGACCGGCAAGAGCCTCTACATCGCGGTCCTGGTGAAACAGCTTGAACTTCTGTGTGAGCGCCTCGGCGTCGCGATGAGCCCGGTGACTCGAGCCACCGCGGACGCGTACGCCGTCAACTACGAGAACCCGCTGTATGTGCAGCGCGGCCTGATCGCTCCGACTCCCACGGTGGCGACGCAGTCGAGCCATCAGCGCGAACCGTTGATGTTCTCCCTGGGGGTGTGGGGTGGCGTGCGCCGGTACCTCGTGCTGCGCGACGTGGCGGGGGAGGACATGGAGTCCGGCGACCTGCGGACGCCGGCATTCCGGTTCTTCGCGAACGCCGACGGCGTCTTCTTCATGTTCGATCCGCTGCGGGTCAAGGCGATTCGCGATCAGTTGCAGGACCTGCTGCCCGCACAGATGTTCGGCGGCGGCGACCCCCGTGCGGTCCTGAACAATGTGCAGATGGCCATCGGGACGGGGCAGCCCAGGCTGGCGGTGATCCTGTCGAAGTTCGACGCGTTGCGGGTGCTGCGTGGTGTGGAGGGCTCCGACTGGAGCCTGATCATGTCGAATTCCGGTGCGGCGTATCTGCGGGACACCTCTGATCAGCCTCGCTACGACATGGCCGACGGCGCGCTGCTGCACGAGGAGGTGCGCAGTCTGCTGACCCGCCTGCACGGCGGATCGATCGTCGCGGCCGTCGAAAACCCATCAACTGGAAGGCCGTTGGCGCATCGCTATTTCGTGGTGTCCGCGCTCGGGCAGCCGCCGAGTGGCAACCGTCTGCACTCGCGCGGCATCGCACCGTTCCGCTGCGCCGATCCGGTGCGGTGGATCACGTCGAGCTTCGGAGTGCTGTGAGAGGTCGGGTCGGGAGTCGAGAGGAAGGACGGGTATGACGGGTGCGGGGGGTGGCGCCGACACGCCACGGGATCCGTTCGGGGGCGCACCGTTCGCCGGTGATCCGTTTGCACCACCGCCGAATTCGCCACCGGGCCAGCCTTTCCCTCCCGGGCCGACGCAGAATCCACCGCGGCGCGGTCGCCCGCGGATCCTGGTCGGGGTGCTGACCGCGGTCGCGGTGGTCGCGATCCTCGCGCTGGTGGCCTGGCTCGTGTTCGGCCGCAGCGGGGGTCCGGATCCGGAGCCAGCGGCCGAACCCGCCACCGCGCCGTCGAGCGAGATCATCACCACCACAACGCCGCCGGCACCGAAGACCGTCAGCACCGCAGGCCTGCCGCCGCTGCTGCTCAGCCTTGAGGAGATCAAGGAGATCACCGGCAACGCCGGCCTGGTGGATGCCGGAGTCACGACCAGGGTTGAGGCGCCGCCTGCCAATGTGGCCACGTTCGACCCGCCGGAGTGCATGAGCTCGTTCGGGGCGCATCTGCCCCCGGCCTACGAGAACAGCGGGTATGTCTCGGTGTACGCCAAGAACCATATGCAGCAGCCCACCCCGTCGATGCAGGTCGCCGAGGGGGTTGCGGACTTCCCCGACCCTGCCGCCGCACAACGGGCAGTGACGGCCTACGTCGATCTGTGGCGGGGGTGTGCGGGCAAGCGGTTCCAGTGGACGCACGTGCCGCAGGGCGAGTTCTCGATGTGGACCCTCGGCGCACCGGAGGACGCCGGTGACGGCGTGAGCACGCTGCGGTCGAACAACGACGCCTCGCCGGTCTCGGTGACCAGGGCCGTCGCGACGAAGAACAATGTGCTGGTGGACGTCTGGATCATCGGCAGCGCTGTCTCCGGGGAGGCGGCCACGATCGCGAAGAGGATCGTGGCCCGCATCCCGGCGTGAGGGTCAGGCCGGTTCGGCGGCGCGCAGCGTCCCGACCATCTGGTCCATCAGGCCCCCGTCCGGTGCGCCGGGCGCATCCTGGCTCAGCGCCACGATGAACAGCACGCTGCCCTCCTGGCCCGGCACGGTGGTGGCGAGCATGGAGTGCAGGACCTTGGGCGCGTGGCAGCTGTCGGCCTCGATTCCGGTGACGGTCGCCACGATCTGCACCGCGGGCGCCCCGCCGACGGTCAGGTTGCGGGGCGGGCTCAGCGAAACCTGCGGCACCACACCGTTCTTCGAGGTGTAGATGTCGGAGACCAGGGTGGCCTCCGAGCGTACGGCCTCGTTGATGTCGGTGATGTTCTTCGCCCCAGGAACGCCCGCGTCGGCCCAGGTGACATCGCAGTTCAGGTCCGCGGTGGGCAGCGTCGCGGCCCCACTCATGGTCCGGATCGGGCAGTACCCGAAAGGTCCGTCCGCACACGGCTTCTCCCAGCCGATCAACGTGCCGCACTTGTGCACGGTCCACCCCGGTGGGACGTCGTAGAGCAGACCCCGTGGGCTCACCACGGTGGACCAGCCTGCCGGGGTGGTGGGGCCGGGTCCGCCCTTGAACCCCTCGCAGGCGCCCGCGGGTGCGACGGTCGGCGTCGGAGTCGGTGACGACGTGGTGGTGGTGGTCGTGGTCGTCGTCGGCGCCGTCGTCGTGGCGGACGTCGTGGTGGCCGCGGTCGTGACGGTGTCGTCGTCGCCGGAGTTCAACTGCCACAACAGGGTGGACACCAGCACCGTGATCACGGCGACCACCGCGATGGTGCCCACGATCCACGGGGTGTTGCTCCGCCGCGGAGGTGGTCCGCCCAGTGGCGGCGCCTCGCCGTACGGCCCCCAGCCCGGCTGCGGATACCCCTGCGGCGGATACCCCTGCGGTGGTTGTCCGTGCGGAGGCTGTCCGAGTACGCCGAACGGGTTGTGGCCGTAGGGCGGCGGGGGACCGCCGTGCTGGAATGGGTCTCCGCCCTGAGGCGGGCCGCCGGGAGGGTTCCACTGCGGGGGATAGGTCATCGAAGTCCTCTCTCGCTGCTGCCGAACCTAGCGGTAGTCACGGTGTCCCACGCGCCTCCGCGTAAAACTGTAGCATCTGCTACGGTTTGTTCACGCAATTTAAGGGGTCGCTACAGTTTTTGACGCGGCCGAAGATTGGGGGAGGCGTGCACGCACGGGGGCGCAGGCGACGACCACGCACGCCGCGGTCTTCTCGTCCCTGCGGGTTGCCGGTGCGGGCTGCTGCCCCCGGATACTCTCGTCCAGACGGCTTGAACCCCGTTGGGGGCATGCCGGCCAGCGACTGCCGAGGGGGATGATGCTGACCGAAGGCTCCGAGGTCGCCGGGTACCGGATCGAACGCATCCTGGGGACCGGCGGCATGGGCGCGGTGTATCTGGCGGCTCATCCGACCCTGCCGCGGCGTGACGCGTTGAAGGTGCTGTCCGCGGAACTGTCCCGGGACGCCGACTTCCGCACCAGGTTCACGCGCGAGGCCGACGTCGCGGCCTCACTCGACCTGCCGCAGATCGTGGCGGTGTACGACCGAGGGCAGACCGAGGACGGTCAACTGTGGATCGCCATGCAGTACGTCGACGGCACCGACGCCGACGCCGCACTGCGGGCCGGGCAGATGACACCCGAACGCGCGGTCCACATCATCGGCGAGGTGGCCAAGGCGCTCGACTACGCGCACGGCCGTGGCATCGTGCACCGCGACATCAAGCCGGCGAACTTCCTGCTGTCCGGTCATGCCGGAGCAGGAGAGCGGGTCCTGTTGGGCGACTTCGGGATCGCGCGGGCTCTCGACGATGTCGGCCTCACCGCGACCGGTCTGGTGATGGCCACCATCGCTTACGCCGCGCCCGAGGTCATCTCCGGTGAGGTCTTCGACGGCCGCGCCGACATCTACTCCCTGGGCTGCACACTGTTCCGACTCGTGACGGGGAAGGCGCCGTTCGCGGCCACCAACGGACCCGCCGCGGTGATGAAGGCGCATCTGATGGACCAGCCGCCGAGAGTCACCGACGTGGTGCCGGCGCTGCCCGCGGCCTTCGACGACGTCATCGCGATCGCGATGGCCAAGGACCCTGCGGCCCGATTCCCGGCGGCCGCGGCCCTGGCCGCCGCCGCGACCGAGGCGCTGCGCAATCCGAACACCCCCCGTCGCCTCCCGTCGCCGCCCGTGGTCCCCGTGCCGGGTCCCGAGGTCATCTCCTACCCGCACACGACCCCCGGTGCGCCGCCGGTGTTCACCGCGCCGCCGATCTACACCGCCCCCGGCGTGCCCGCGCCTCGGCGGACTGGCCACGGCGCCCTCATCGGCGCACTCGCGGGTGTCGTGGTGCTGGTCGCGGGTATCGGTGCCGCGGTGGCGGTGTGGCCCGACTCCGGCGGCGCCGACGCGGATGCGCCAGCAGATCCGGAAAAGACTGCTGCCGTGCCGAATTCCGCCCCCCTGGCCGACGTCGCGCCCGGTGAGCTGCGCCCGCTGCTGTTGACCACAGACGAGATTCCCGGCAACACCGGTGATCAGGCCGTGGTCCTCGAGACCGACGGCGACCAACTGCTCGACGACTCCGCGACGATCGACAACCAGACCTGCCTCGGTGCGTGGGCTCCAGCCCAGCAGGCCGTCTACGGCGGCAGCGGCCACTCCGGTGTCGCGGTCCAGACCCTGCGGGCGCTGTACGAGAAGCCGTGGCGCAATGGTGTGGTGCAGGCCGTGGTCGCCTTCCCGACGGCCGACGAGGCCGGGGTGTCCTTGCAGTTGCAGCGACAGAAGTGGGAGCAGTGTGCGGGCACCACCGTCACCGTCACCCCGGCGGGCGAACCCGGGCAGCCGTGGCAGTTCGGTCAACCCGTCAACCGGACCGGGGCCTACACCCTGGAGGCCACCCCGCCGGGATCCGACGTCACGTGCCAGCACGCCCTGTCAGCGCGCGCCAACGTGCTCATCGACGTCAAGCGGTGCGGACCGGTGGGCAGCACCGACGTCAGCGCGTTGGTCGCCGCGATCGCGGCGAAGATGCCTCGGCAGCAGTGAGATCGGTCGACACAGGAGGTTCTCTTCGATGCTTCGCGCTCGTGACTTTGCGGTGACGTTGATGGTGGGCGCCGTGGTGCTCGCCGGGTGCAGCAGACAGGTCGCCCCGGACCCGGTGCTGGCCCCGGAGACCACGACCATGACGGCCCCCGACGAGTCGCCGTCGGCCGCTGCACCCTCGACGGCCGACGCGCCGTCCGACGCCGACCTGATCAACAAGGCCGTCATGGACTTTCAGGACGCCTACAACACGAAGAAGTGGGACACCTACCTGAGCCTGATGTGCACGGCGATGCGGGATCAGTTCGTCGGCCCGGTGATCGACACGCTCAAGACCACCCGGGACGCACAGGGCTTGACCAACGTCGCCGTCACCGACGTGCAGATCGACGGCGACACCGGCATCGCGACCCTGGACGCTCAGAACGAGATGCTGGGCCGCAGGACCATCGAACTACGTGTGGCACGCGAAGACGGCTGGAAGGTCTGCATGCCGTACTGAGCCGGGTGGGTCAGCCCCGTTCGGCGTACGCCTTGAGCCGCTCCAGGGTGGCTTTGATGTGATCGGCATTCGCCGAGACCCGGTCGCGCACGCCGGTCGCGAGCTCCCCGATGCCCCTGAACCAGCCCGGGCGACGGTCCCACGTGCTCTCGGTGACCGTACAGCCCTGTTCGGTCGGGGTGATCTCGTAGCGCCAGTGCGCGACCGGAACCACCAGGCTCTTCACGTCGAAGGCGAACACCCGGCCAGGTTCGGCATCGGTCACGGTGCACGTCGTGGTCCACGACCGCTTGCCGCTGCGGTTGGTGCCCTTGAACACCGCACCGGGCTGGGCCGAGTCACCCCTGTGCCACTTCATCGCGACTGTCTCTTCGGCCAGTTCGGCCATCGCCGACAGGTCGGTGATCACGCTGTAGACGGCGGCCGGGGGAGCGTCGATAGTGACATCGGACGACGCTGCCGGCAATCCCTGGGATGCCATGGGACGAGTCTAGGGAATCACTCCTGCGTTGAGGTGTTGTCTGTGAACATGACCGAACGACCCGTGCACGAGCCCACCGCGCAACATCCCATCACCGTCACCCCGACCGTCGGCCACGTGGTCGTTCGGGTGGGCGGAACGGTCGTCGCCGACACCCAGTCAGCCCTGACCCTGCAGGAATCCACCTATCCGGCGGTGCAGTACATCCCGTTGGCTGACGTGGACCAGACCCATCTCACCCGCTCGGACACCACGACCTACTGCCCCTACAAGGGTGAGGCGGGCTACCTGACCTTCACCGGACCCGACGGGGTGCAACCCGACCTGATCTGGTTCTACGAGCACCCGTATCCCGCGGTTGCCCCGATCGCCGGGCACGTGGCGTTCTACCCCGACCGGGCCCACATCACCGTCACTGGGGAATGACGCCGAAGGCCTCCGCGACCTGACGGGTGTCGCAGTACTCCCGCAGCGATGTGATCAACCCATCGCGCGTTTCGAAGAGGAACACGCATGGGCTGTCGTAGCGCACCCCGGTCGCCGAGACGGCGTCGGGTTGGGCCTCGATGACCACATTCTCGCCCTCGTTGAGGCAGCTGATCAGGTCGAATGCAATGGGTCCGACGGCCCTGGCCCACTCGGCGATCCGGCGCAACCGAGCCTTGTCGCACGTCTCTCGTGTGGTGTTGCTCCAGTACGTGAAGTCATCGCTGAGCAGTGAGAACCCCTCGTCGAGGTCGCCGTCGCCGGAGAGGCTCTGCACGAACATCCACGCGAGCTCGGCCTGCGGGTCATCGAACGGCGTGGTCACGGGAGACCATCCTGTCGCCTACGCGCGGGTGCCGTCAACGCCGGACTACCGTGTGCCGGGTAGACACCGATGCGCCTTCGCCCAACGAGGCCGCCGAGACCACCGTCGAGTTCGCCGGGCCGGTGAGCCCGGGAGCGACGCTGGCGCCATGGCGACGCGGCCCACTGGACCCGACATTCCAGATCACCCCCGACCGGGCGATCTGGCGCACGAGCCTGCTGGCGTCGGGTCCCGTTACGGCGCGCATCACCCGCAGCGGGGTGACGGCCGTGCGGGTCCAGGCCTGGGGCCCGGGTGCGTCGCAGTTTCTCGCCGAGGTGCCTGCGCTGCTCGGGGCCGACGACGACTGGTCGGATTTCGTCCCGACCCATCCCGTGGTCGCCGAAGCGGCGCGCCGGGCCTCACATCTGCGCTTGGGCCGCAGCGGGCGGGTGCTTGAGGCGCTGATCCCCGCGGTCATCGAGCAGCGCGTGCCGGGGGCCGACGCCTTTCGGGCGTGGCGGGTGCTGGTGAGTCGGTACGGCACCCCCGCACCCGGCCCTGCGCCGACTCGGATGCGGGTCTTCCCGTCACCGGAGGCCTGGCGGCGCGTGCCGTCCTGGGAGTTCCATCGCGCGAACGTCGATCCCGGCCGGGCGCGCACCATCGTGGCGTGCGCACAGCGGGCCGACTCCCTGGAACGTCTCGTCACCCGGCCTCCGCAGGACGCGCGTGCGGCGCTGACGTCGCTGCCCGGCATCGGAGTGTGGACCGCGGCCGAAGTGGCCCAGCGCGCGTTCGGCGACGCCGACGCGGTGTCGGTCGGTGACTACCACGTCCCCAAGATGATCGGTTGGACTCTGGTGGGCCACGCCGTGGACGACGACGGCATGGTCGAACTGCTCGAGCCCATGCGGCCGCACCGGCACCGTGTCGTGCGCCTGCTGTACGAGAGCGGTCTGGCGCACGAGCCCAGGCGCGGGCCGCGACTCCCAGTGCAGGACATCCGGTCGCTGTAGCGCGGGCCATGGTTGGCCCGCCGTTCAGGTGGGTATGCGGCTGTCGACCACCGACGTACTGCCACGTCTGAGAAGACGTACTGCCACGTCTGAGAAGGAGTGACCATGACGAGCCAGTTCACCATCCCCGGCATGACCGACAAGCAGGGTGCTCAGGTGGCCGAGTTGCTGCAGCACCAGCTTTCGACCTACAACGATCTGCACCTGACGCTCAAGCACGTCCACTGGAATGTGGTGGGGCCCAACTTCATCGGCGTGCACGAAATGATCGATCCGCAGGTCGAACTGGTGCGCGGATATGCCGACGAAGTCGCCGAACGCATCGCCACCCTGGGCTTCGCCCCCGAGGGCACGCCCGGCGCCATCATCCGCGACCGCGAGTGGGATGACTACTCCGTGGGCCGCGACACCGTGCAGGCGCACCTCGCCGCGCTGGACCTGGTCTACAACGGTGTCATCGAGGACCTGCGCAAGTCCATCTCGAAGACCGAGGACCTCGACCCGATCACGCAGGACATGCTGATCGGACACGCCGCGGAACTCGAGAAGTTCCAGTGGTTCGTGCGTGCGCACCTGGAGAACGCCGGGGGCAAGCTGACGCATGAGGGCAAGTCGACAGAGAAGGGTGCCGCCAGCAAGGCGCGCTCCACCAAGTAGCTCACCGGCTGCTCAGTGCCCGGTCAGCGAGGCCCCTCCTCGAGGAGTTCGTCGCGGACTGGGCGCTGCGCCAGTTGGTCGGTGCGCCCGAACAGCAGCGGGTAGGCGACGCCCGCGATGGCGGCCCCCACCAGCGGCGCCAGCCAGAACACCCACAGCTGCGCGGGGGCGCCGTCGCCGTTGAAGAATGCGACACCCGTGCTCCGGGCCGGGTTCACCGATGTGTTGGAGATCGGGATTGAGATCAGGTGGATCAGGGTCAATGTCAGGCCGATCGACAGGCCCGCGAATCCCTTGGGCGCTCGGTCGTCGGTGGACCCGAGGATCACCAGCAGGAAGATCGCCGTCAACACGATCTCGGCGATCAGCACGGCGCCCAGCGAATAGCCACCGGGGGAGTGGGCGCCGTACCCGTTGGCGGCCATGTTGCCGGTGGCCTCAAAGCCGTCCCGGCCGCTGGCGATCACCCAGATGATCAGGCCGCCCACCAGACCGCCGAGCACCTGCACGACCCAATACCCGGGCACCGCACGCCATTCCACGCGTCCGGCCAGCGCTGCGCCGAGGGTCACCGCGGGGTTGAAGTGCCCACCGGAGATGGTCCCGAACGCGTACACGCCGGTCAGCACGGTCAGACCGAAGGCCAGGGCGACTCCGAGGAAACCGATTCCGACGGAGATGTCGTCGGAGAGGAATTTAGCCGCGAACACCGCGCTGCCGCAGCCGCCGAGCACCAGCCAGAGCGTGCCGATGAACTCCGCGCTGAGTCGATGGAACATCTTGGGTGGGGTCATGAAAGCTCCTTCTTCTTCGGAGGTGGCCCCCGTGTCCACGGTGGCAGGCCCCGGACCCTGCACGGAACCGTCGTCGCTGATTCGTGTCCGGATCGAGACGCTCACGCACAGGAGTCGGAATGGGTACGCAGACCCGCCCGTTCGGCCGCCGCGGCCTCGCGATCGGCGCGCTGAGCCCGGTAGATCGACACGTTGGTGCGGGAGATCAGCAGATAGGCGACACCCACGGCGATCATCGCGCCGGGCAGCACCGAGAACGAGGCCGTCATCTCGGCGACCATGATCATCACCGCCAGCGGGGCGTGCGCCACGCTGCCGAAGCACGCCATCATTGCCACGACGATGAACACCGCGGGTCCGGCCGGCACGGCAGGAGCGCCCGCCAGATCGGCCAACCGCCAGATTGCCGCCCCGACAAAGCATCCGATGACGATGCCGGGGCCGAAGATGCCGCCGGACCCGCCGGTGCCGATCGACAGCGAGGTGGCCACGATCTTCGCGAGGGGCAGCACCAGGACGATCCACAGCGGAATGGACAACAGGGTGTCCTCGGCGGCGGCCATCTGCACCCAGCCGTAACCGCTGGACAGGATCTGCGGGATGGCCAGCGCCAGAAGCCCGACCAGCAGCCCGCCCACCGCCGGACGCAGCACCGCGGCGCCCCGGAACCGGATGCGAGACGACAGCGCCGCGGTGCCGTAGAAGACCCGGGCATACAGGTACCCGATTGCGGCGGAGGCGATTCCGATCAGGAGGAACCACGGAATCTGCAGTGGGTCGAAGACATGGTCGGTGACCAGGCTGCCGAACAGCGGGTCGAAACCCAGGATCGACCCACACACCGCATAGGCGGTGCCGGAGGCGATGAAGCCGGGCACGAGCGCGCGGTAGTCGAAGTCGCGGCGATAGATGATCGAGGCGGCCAGCACGGCCCCGCCCAGCGGGGCGCCGAAGATCGCGCCGATGCCCGACCCGATGCCCAGCGACACCGCGACGCGGCCGTCCTCGTCGCTCAGGTTCAGCCAACGGGTAAGCAGTGAGCCGAATCCCGCGGAGATGTGCGCCGTCGGCCCCTCCCGGCCGCCGGAACCGCCCGAACCGATGGTCAACGCGCTGGCCACCATCTTCACCAGGACGACGCGGGAGCGGATCGCGCGCGGATCGGTGTGCACGGCCTCGATGGCGTCGTCGGTGCCGTGCCCTTGGGCCTCGGGGGCGAAGCGCGCGACGATCGCGGCCGAGAGCAGTGCGCCGAGCGTGGTCACCAGCGGAATGGCCCACGGCCGGGTGAATCCGCCCGAACCCGCACTCCCGCCATCGCCCATTGCGGTGGGCGGGTCATAGTCCGCGAGGTGGCCGAGAAGGAGATCTGTCGTGTACTTCAGCGCGAGGTAGAACGCCACCGCACCGAGTCCCGCGATGACGCCGATGATGACCCCGAGGATCAGCCACTTGCGCAGGTGTCCCGAGTTGCGGACGAAGGCACCGAACTCGGCCACAGGCATGGTGCGGAATGTTACTGCGTGCAGGCCGTCAGCGAATCCGGTGCCGGACTTCGCCGATGCCGTCGAGCACCAGATGCAGTTCGTCGCCGGACTTGAGCCAGTGGCCGGTCTCCATCCCGGATCCGCCCGGCAACGTGCCCAGGGCGATCAATTCGCCGGGCAGGAGCTGCTCGTCGCGGCTGGCGTGCGCGAGCACGTCACCGATGCTCCACTGCAGTCCCGCGCTGCTGACGGTGCTCACCACCGTGCCGTTGATGTTCACCGAGCCTGTCAGTTCCGTCAGGCGGGGCAGCACGTCGTCGGCCGTGACCGCGGTCTGCGACATGGACGACAGGAAGTGTTTGGACTTCTGCGGGCCCATGCCGCTGTCCATCTCGGCGCGCTGCACGTCGCGCGCGCTGAAGTCGTTGACCAGGACGAAGGCGCCGATCGCCGAGACCGCGTCGGCGGGGGTCGCGTTGTACAGCGGGGCGTTGAGCATGAAGCCGATCTCGAGTTCGAAGTCGAGGCCGCGCGTGTAGCTCGGAATGGCCACCGGGGTTCCGGTCGGCACGATCGTCATGGCGTTCGACATGTAGTAGATGGGCTGCTGGTAGAACAGCCGGCGTGGCCGGAACGCGGGAAACGTTGCCCTGGTGAGTCTTTCATAGACATTGGTGATTCGGGCGGTTCGCGGGTAGAAGCGGTTGATCATGCCGCGCGCGGCGTCGACGTTATGGCGTTCGGAGAGCAGAAAATCACGGAACGACAGCGGCGAGAACGGCAGCACGGCATCGGTGTCGCGCAGGTGGCGGTCGGCAGTGGCGACTTCCCATTCGGCACGAAACGGTGACGGACCGAACGGTGACGGTCCAACCAAGGCGCGCCACGTGCCGGCGTCGTCGTGCTGGAGTTCCAGTCCGGTCGTGGTGCGAACCCTGCGCAGCCTCATTTACGCATTGTCTCAAGCGCGCTAGCGTCTGGTGATGCGGAAATCCGATCGCGTCGCCGAGACCGGCGCCTGGCTGCTCGAGACCGGGCATCGCGTACTGCTTGCGCTCACCGGGGGCAGGTACCCCCGCACGGTCATGGGGATGCTCACCGTCGAGTTGCACACCGTGGGCCGAAAGTCCGGTAAGCCCTTCGCGAACCTGTTGACCAGTCCGGTCCACGATGAGGACCGCATCGTGGTGGTGGCGTCGAAGGGCGGGCACAGTGACAATCCGGACTGGTACAAGAACGCGCTGGCCCACCCCGACGTGCGGGTGACGGTCGACGGCGCCGACATTCCGATGCGCGCGCGTAAGGCGACGGCCGAGGAGCGTGCCGAGATCTGGCCGCAGGTGGTCAAGGTCTACAAGGGTTACGAGGGATATCAGCGCAACACCGAACGCGAGATCCCTCTGCTGATCCTCGAGCGGACGCGCTGACCGTTCGGCCTATTCGGCGTCGAGGTCCTTCTCGACCAGTGCCGCGATGGCGTCGACCGCTGCGGCGTCCTCCGACTCGACGGTGACCTGGGCGCCCTTGGCCGCACCCAACGTCATGATCATCAGCGCCGAACCGGCGTCCACAGGTTCACCGCCATCGGATGCGAGGGTCACGGGCACCCCCGCGTTGACGACGGCCTCGGCGATGATCGCGGCGGGGCGGGCGTGCAGGCCGACGGCGGATCCGACGGTCACGGTCTTGCTGGGCATCGGTTGCTCCTCTTGTGTTGGTGTCGGTGGAACTTCAGGCGGTGGCCACGGCGACCGACTCGGATTTCGTGCCGATGAACTGTTTTGCCGCGATCACCGCGACCGCGGCGACCACCGTGCCCGCGACAAGGGCCAGCAGGAACCACAGTAGGTGGCCGATGGCGAAGAACACGAAGATTCCGCCATGTGGGGCGCGCAGCGTGACGCCGAACGCCATGATCATCGCGCCGGTCACCGCTCCACCGGCCATCATCGACGGGATCACCCGCAGCGGATCGGCCGCGGCGAACGGGATCGCGCCCTCGGAGATGAACGAGGCACCCAGAAGCCAAGCGGCCCGACCATTCTCGCGCTCAGGTTCGGTGAACAGCGCGGGGCGCACCGTGGAGGCCAGGGCCATGGCCAGCGGCGGCACCATGCCGGCGGCCATCACGGCCGCCATGACCTGATACGACCCCGTGGTCGCGGCCGCCAGACCCGCGGTGGCGAATGCATAGGCCGCCTTGTTCACCGGACCGCCCAGGTCGAAGCACATCATCAGGCCCAGGATGACACCGAGCAGCACCGCCGAGGTGCCGGTGAGCCCGTTGAGCCAGTTGGTCAGGCCGGTGTTGACCCACGCCAATGGTCGGCCGAGCAGCAGGAACATCGCCAAGCCGACGATGAGCGAGGCGAACAGCGGGATGATCACCACCGGCATCAGGCCGCGGAACCACTGCGGTACGTCGAATCGGCTGATCCACAGCGCGGCGAAGCCCGCGATCACGCCGCCCACGATGCCGCCGATGAATCCGGCCCCGACGAATCCCGCCACGGCGCCCGCGGTGAAACCGGGTGCGAGACCGGGGCGGTCGGCGATCGCGAAGGCGATGTAGCCGGCGAGGGCGGGGACCAGGAAGCCGAACGCCAGGCCGCCGAGACTGAACAGCACCGCGCCCAGATAGGTCATGAGGGGATTGACCGGCGCCAGCCAGGAGGGCAGTTCGCGCAGCGGTTCCGGCAGGTTGGTCAGTGAGTTGGTGGTGGCGATGAGGTTTCCGAACGATGTGCTCGAACCGTCGGGGTTGTTGCCCACCTCGTACCCGGCCAGCAGGAAGCCCAACGCAATCAGCAGACCGCCCGCGGCGACGAACGGGATCATGTAACTGACACCGGTGAGCAGGATCTGCCGCGTGCGGGTGCCCCACCCGACATCGGACGAACCCTCGGTCGCGGCGACCTGATCGGCGGCGGCGCCCTCGACGCGCGCCGCGTTCGGATTGTCGGCGGCCGCAACGGCTTCGCTGATCATGGCGTCGGGTTCGTTGATCGCGCGTTTGACGCCGGACGTGATGACCGGTTTGCCCGCGAACCGCCCCCGGTCCCTGACGCCGATGTCGGTGGCGAAGATGACCGCGTCCGCGGCGGCGATGGCGTCCGCGGACAACGGCGTGCTGCCCGACGAACCCTGCGTCTCGACCACCAGGTTGACATCGGCCCTCTGCGCCGCCAACTTCAGTGCGTCGGCGGCCATGTAGGTGTGGGCGATGCCGGTGGGGCATGCCGTGATCGCGGCGATGGTCTTCTTGGCTGGCGCCGCTGGTGTGGGCTCGGTCGCCGGCGCCGGGGTGGCCGCGGCGGGCGCGGGGTTGACCACGCCGTCGACCAGGGTCACCACGTCCTCGGCTGTACCCGCCTCGCGCAGCGACGCGACGAACTCGGGGCGGACCAATGCCCGCGCCAGACTGGACAGCAGCTTCATGTGCTCGGTCCCACCGGATTCGGGGGCCGCGATCAGGAAGACCAGGTCGGCCGGACCGTCGGGCGCACCGAAGTCGACCGCCGGGTCGAGGCGCGCGAAACCGATGGTCGGAACGTCGACGTAGGGGGAGCGGCAGTGTGGAATGGCGATTCCGCCCGGCAGGCCCGTGGCCGACTGGGCCTCGCGGGCCATGGCCGCGGTCTGTAGGCCGTTCGGGTCCTGGGTGCGTCCCGCAGCGGCGAGACTGCCGGTGAGGCGACCGATCACGGCCTCCTTGTCGGGGCCTGCGTCGACGTCGAGCAGCACCAGGTCGGTCGTGGTGATCGGTTGGCTGGAAGTGGTCATGGGTTCACCTTGGTGTTCGGCGGATCGGTGGGTGTGGAGCTACAGGAGGTTCGGCGCGATGGACACCACGCGGACGGCGTCGAGGTCGATCTGTGCCGGTGCGGGCAGGGCGGACCCCGGCAGTCCCGCGGCGGCGCTGCCGTACGCGACGGCCATCTGCAGTCGCCTGGGGGCCTCGGATCCGGCGATGTGGGCGCGCACATAGCCGGCCAGCGACGAGTCCCCCGCGCCGACTGTGCTCTTCGGGGTGATCGGCGGGGGTGTCGCCAACCAGGCGCCGGTGCGGTCCACGAGCACCGCGCCCGCGGCGCCCAGCGTCGCCAGCACGGCGCCGACACCGCGGTTCACCAGGTCGGTGGCCGCTTTGACCACGGGCGTCGGATCACCCTGCTGGACAGCCGCTTCGAGCATCTCGGCGCTGGTGCCTGCCAGCCCGGCGAGTTCCTCGGAGTTGGGTTTGATGAGGTCGGGTGCGGCTCGATCGAAGCCTGCGGCCAGCGCGTTCAGTGGCCCCTCCGAGGTGTCCACCGCAACCCTGCACCCCATCCCGGCCAGGCGGGCCACGACGTCGGCGTACCAGGTGTCGGGCATGCCCGGAGGCAGCGATCCCGACATCACGACCCATGCGGCATGTTCGGCGCAGTCGACGACGGCGTCGGTCAGCGCGGCCAGTGCGGCGGCGTCCAGGGACGCGCCGGGCTCGTTGAGTTTTGTTGTGGTGCCGTCATTCTCGGTGATCGCGAGGTTGGTGCGGACGGCGCCGGCGATGGGCACCGCGGCGTACCGTACGCCCGTGGTCCGCAGCGCGGACAGGAACGGGTCGTCCTCCGCCGCGGGCAGCACCGCCAGTGCGTCGACGCCTGCGAGGGTCAACGCACGGGCGACGTTGACACCCTTGCCGCCTGCCTCGTTGGACACCGACGTCACACGCAGCACGGCCCCTCGGATCAGCGCGGTGGGCAGGGTTACGGTGCGGTCGACGCTGGGGTTGGGCGTGACCGTGACCACCGTCGCCTCAGATGAACTGCTCATGCCACGACCACCTCTAGTCCGTTGTCGATGAGTGCTTTTCGGTCGGCCGCGCTGATCTCCGAGTCGGTGATCACGGTGTCGACGCTCTCGATCGGGGCGAAGCTGATGAACTCCTCATGCCCGATCTTCGATGAATCCGCAGCGACGACAACGTAGTTCGCGCTCCGAACCATGGCCCGCTTCACAGCCGCCTCGTCGCTGTCGGGTGTGGACAGGCCGTGTCCGACGCTGATGCCGTTGGCGCCAATGAACGCGACATCCACCCGCAGTGTGTCGAGGCCGCGCAGCACCGGTTCGCCGACCGCGGCCTGGGTGAGGCCGCGGACTCGACCGCCAAGCAGGTGCAGAGTCACCGAGGGGACGGCGGCCAACCGTGCGGCGATCGGCACAGAATTGGTGACGACCACGAGGTCGCGATCCGAGGGGAGCAGCGCGGCGATCCGCGCGGTGGTGGTGCCGGCGTCGAAGAGGACGCTGGCACCCGACGACGGCAGGAAGTCGACCGCGGCGGCGGCGATCGCGTCCTTGAAGCTCGCGCGGGTGCCTTCGCGTTCGGAGACTCCAGCCTCGACGACGTGCAGTGCCCGGGCGGGGACCGCGCCGCCGTGGACGCGGCGCACCAGGCCGGCGCGGTCGAGAACCGCCAGGTCCCGGCGCACGGTCTCGGTGGTCACGGCGTAGCTCTCTGCGAGTTCGGCCACCGAGGCGCGACCCCGCGCCAGCACGAGCGAGGCGATGGCCTGTTGGCGTTCTTCGGGGTACAACGTCGCAACTCCGTTTGTGTGGTTACGTGCGGGAGATGGGCCGATTCGAATGTTGATATGCGTTGTTTTACGCTTGATTGTGTTGACGTGTCAATGATTCTCTGTAATCTGGTTCACATGACTTCGGCTGCGCGGGACACCTCACACTCGGCGTTGACGGGCGTTCCCGTGGTTCCCGGCGTCGCATACGCGCCGGTCATCCGGCCCGGACGGCTGCCTGGCATCGACCAACTGGTCTCGGTGGGCGAGGTCGCCGAGTCCGATCGCGATCAGGAGGCCGCACGCTTCACCGCGGCCGCCGAGGCCGTCGCGCAACGTCTGCGTGAGCGCGCCGCGCATGCCACCGGCGCGGCGTCGGAGGTGCTGGGCGCCACGGCCCAGCTGGCCACCGACCGGGCCTGGCTGGGCGCCGCGGAGAAGCGGATCCGGCAGGGTGTTCCGCCGGTGAAGGCCACTGCGGAGGCCGTGGAGCAGTTCGTCGAGATGTTCACCAAGATGGGCGGCCTGATGGCCGAGCGGGTCGCCGATCTGCGTGACATCCGGGACCGCGTGATCGCGGAGCTGAGTGGGCTGCCCGAACCCGGTGTGCCGGTGCCGGAGGTGCCGTCGGTGCTGCTGGCCGAGGATCTCGCCCCAGCCGACACCGCGGGCCTGGATCCCGCCCTGATCGTCGGACTCGCGACCACCCTCGGCGGGCCCACCAGCCACACCGCGATCATCGCTCGGCAGTTGGCTATTCCGTGCGTCGTCGCGGTCACGGGCCTCGACGACGTGCCCGCGGGTGCCCGCGTGCTGCTCGACGGGACGGGCGGAACCGTCGCGGTCGACCCGGATGAGGGGACCGCCGAAGCCGCGGTCGCGGCCGCCAAGGAGGCTGCTGCGGCGGCGGCAAGCTGGCACGGCCCCGGTGCCACGTCCGACGGTCACGCGGTGGGGGTGCTGGCCAACGTGCAGGACGGCGCCGCGGCCCGTGCCGCGCGTGACACTCCGGCCGAAGGCGTGGGTCTGTTCCGCACCGAACTCTGCTTCCTCAACGCGGAGTCCGAGCCGTCGGTCGAGGAGCAGGCGCGCATCTACAGTGACGTGCTGGAGGCGTTCTCGGGGCGCAAGGTCGTCATCCGAACCCTGGACGCCGGCTCCGACAAACCGCTGAAGTTCGCCGGCCACCCCGAGGAGGCCAACCCGGCACTCGGCGTGCGCGGCATCCGGGTGTCCTTCAACAACCCCGCGATCCTCGACAACCAGTTGGCGGGAATCGCCGCCGCTGCCGAGCAGACCGGAAATTCGCCGTGGGTGATGGCACCCATGATCGCGACCGCCGACGAGGCCAAGGACTTCGCGGCCAAGGTGCGCGCGCACGGACTGGTGCCCGGTGTGATGATCGAGGTTCCGGCTGCGGCCCTGCTGGCCGACCGCATCCTCGAGCATGTCGACTTCCTGTCCATCGGCACCAACGACCTGGCGCAGTACACGATGGCGGCCGACCGGATGTCGCCCGACCTCGCGACGCTGACCGACCCGTGGCAGCCGGGGGTGCTTCTGCTGGTCGCCATGACCGCCAAGGCCGGGGCCGCAGTGGGCAAGCCCGTCGGCGTGTGCGGGGAGGCCGCGGCCGATCCACTGCTGGCCTGCGTGCTGACGGGCCTGGGTATCACCTCGCTGTCGGCGGCATCCGCCGCAGTCACGGCCGTCGGGGCGAAGCTGGCCTCGGTCACGCTCGAACAGTGTCAGCGGGCCGCCGAGGCGGTGCTCGCGACCTCGAGTGCCACGGAGGCCCGCGCCGCGGCGCTGGCAGCGCTCGGTTAGGGCCCGCGGAATAACCGGACCGCAGTCCGGTTATATGGGGTGACTCTAACCAGGAGGTGCCCAATGCCCGCCATCACAGCCGACGCCGTCACCCTGCCCCGCCTGCAGGCTCCCGCCGTCGGAGACACCGAACGCCCCGTGCGGTCCCTGACCACCGGTCCACGCGGCTTCGAGGGGGAGGGCTTCCCCGTCGTGCGCGCGTTCGCCGGCGTGAGTGCCGCCGACCTCGACCCGTTCATCCACATGGACCAGATGGGCGAGGTGGAGTACCAACCCGGTGAACCTCGCGGTACCGACTGGCACCCGCACCGCGGCTTCGAGACGGTCACCTACATGATCGACGGCCGATTCGCCCACCAGGATTCGCACGGCGGCGGTGGTCTGATCTCCGACGGCGCCACGCAGTGGATGACCGCGGGGTCGGGAATCCTGCACATCGAAACTCCCCCCGCCGAACTCGTCGAACGCGGCGGCCTGTTCCACGGCATCCAGTTGTGGGTCAACCTGCCCAAGGCGGACAAGTTCGCCGCACCGCGATACCAGGCGATCGAGGGCCAGCAGGTCAGACTGTTGGCATCCCCAGACGGGGGTTCCCTGATCCGCGTCATCGCCGGTGAACTCGACGGCCTGCCGGGACCGGGGCTGACGCACACGCCGATCACGTTGGCCCACACGACCATTGAGCCCGGCGCGAGAGTGAACCTGCCGTGGAACCGCGACTTCAACGCACTGGTGTATGTGTTGTCGGGCCGGGGATCCGTCGGGCCCGTGGGGCACCCCATTCACCAGGGGCAGCTGGCCGTGCTGGGCCCGGGTGACCGCATCACCGTCGCGGCGGATGCGGGCCAGGATTCGAACCGGCCTGCCATGGAAGTGTTGTTGTTGGGCGGCAAGCCGATTCGCGAGCCGATGTTCGCCTACGGGCCGTTCGTGATGAACTCGAAGTCCGAGATCGTCGAGGCGCTCGAGGATTTCAATGCGGGCAGGTTCGGCGCCATCCCGGCCGATGCCCTGAAGCCCCACCGGATGCGCTGATCATCTCGGCGCGGGGTACAGCAGTTCCAGTTCGCCGATGTTGGCTGCCACCGTCACAAGTGGCAGCGCATCCGCGACCGGCTGGGCCGCCTGCGTCGACTCGGCGCGCAGTGCGGTGACGAAATCGTGGACGAGGGCTGTGACCGGCAGGGGCTGGTCCGAGAGGCCCGACATCCGGTCGGCGACCAGCGCGGTGTGCGTATCCAGCACCTCCCGGGTCCGCGGATAGGAACCGGGCGATGGGGGTGTGGGGATGTCGGTGATCAGGTCGGCCGCGGCCCGCAGCCGGATCGCGCGGGTGGCGCGCCGGATGACCGGGGCACGGTCGTCGGCCGGCCCGCCGCTGTCGGAAAGATACTGCCGCACAGCGCTGTCCACGGTGCGCGAGGCGGTTAACGCCTGGTGGCTCAGGACTCCGACCGCAGCCGCCGAGGTGTCATGGGTGACACGGGTGACCGCGGTGCGCAGGTAGCGCGTGCCCACGGTGTACGCCGCGTCGATGGCGGCGGAGACGGCCCGACTGGTTCCGCGCGGCCACAGCAGTGTCGACACCATCAGACCCACCACGCCGCCGACGACGATGTCCTCGATGCGTACCAGGCCCACCTGCCAGCCCGTGGGGTGGATCAGGTTGAAGACGATGAGCACCAGCATGGTGAATGCGGCCTGCCCGGCAGCGAACGACCCGACTTCCGGCACGTAGGCCGCGATGAACGCCGCCATCGGGAGCACCACCCACAGCACCACGGGATCCACGCCGAGAAGTTCGATGAGCAGGGCGCCGATCACGAACCCGATCAGGGTGCCCAACACCGCGCGCATGACCTTGGTGCCCGTCGTCAGCGCGCTGCTGCGCAACACCGACAGCGCGGCGAGCACCACCCAGAAGCCATGCTGCACAGGGAATATGTGCGTTGTCGCGACGGCCGCCGCCAGGCCAAGGCCCGTGCGCAGGCTGTTTCGGGCCACCACGGCCCGCGTCGCCACGTATCCGGACGGGATCGTCGTCATCGCCTGTGTCTCCGACAGCACGCGGTCCGCGGCGCCGGTCTCGGGAAGCTGGCGGCCGAGCACGCGCATGAGGACGGGACGGGCGTCCGCGGCCGCTGCGGCGGCGATCACCCGGCCCGTCACCCCGACCGTTGCGCCGAATGCGCGGCGCCCCAGCAGTCGCGCCCCCGCAGTCACGGCCGCGGCATCGTCGGACTCGCGCAGAATTTCGCGCAGGTCCTCGCGGTACCGACCCCGGGCCACGGCGCGCAACTCGGCCAGCGCGTCGTCGAGTTCCGCCCGGCTCGCGGCCCGATCGGCCACGCGCGTGATCCGGAGGAGTCGAGCACTGGCGTGCAGCACGCGCACCGAGGGGGCGGCCATCACCCCGAGGTCGGCCGCGGTCTCGGAGTGCACCCGGTCGCTCAACCATCCGAGGTCGTCGACCACGCGGACCAGCGCGCGACTGCCCGCGGTCAAGCCCACCGGGCGGTAGTCGCTGTCGAGGTAATGGGCGTAGAGGGCATTCATCGCGGCGTTGACGTCGCGGTCCGTGGCCCGGCCCTCCAGTCGCGCCGCCACCGTCGCGCACACCTCGGCCGCGTAGCGGCGCAGATCGTCGAAGTGTCGTGGCGGCAGGAGTAACAACGATGCGGGTACGCACACCGCCACGGCGATGAGCCAGCCGAGCAGTCTCTCGTCGATGGGGCCGGGCGGCGTGCACACCGGGAGCACGAACGTCATCAGGGTGGCGCGCTGGCCCGCGGCGATCGCGCTGCTGAGCACCCCGGCCAAGGTCACGAGCACACCCAGGATGAGCATTGTCAGCACCGCGAGCCAGGCGTGCGGCGAGATCAGCGTGCCGAGCGTGATGAGGACCGCGCCGAGCACCGCGAGGCCCGCGTATGCGGTGGCCCGTCCGTACCGGTTGCCGGGGAAGTCGGCCGCGATCAGCAGTGCGATGGATCCGAAGATCGCGAACAGCGGGGTCTGGTCGCCGCCGGCCGCGAAGCCGGTGGCCGCCGAGACGGGGATGACCAGCCCGGCCCGTGCGGCGCGGCGCAGCGCGTCGAGTTCCGGGTCACGATCGTTGACACGCTCGAGCAGGCGCCGTGGTGTCGGAACCCGCATGGAGCGCGGCCGTCAGTCCGGCAGTGTCGAGAATCGACCGTCGTCCAAGGCGTCGAGCAGTTGTGCACTGATCCAGGCCAGGCCGTGGGTGTCCGGCGGCAGGGTCGACTGCTCGTAGCCCACCAGGATGTAGACCATCGACTTCGCGAACAGTTCCGCCTGCCGCGGGTGGCCGAGGATTTCGATGGCCGCCTGCCTGATGACCTCGAAGCGCTCGCGGTCCACGTGCTCCTGCAGCGTGCGCACCTTCGGGTCGATCGAACTCCACGTGCGGATCGCGGCCTCGGCGCTGTGCGGCAGGGCCAGACCGATCGCCACGACGCGGTCGATCCGTCTTCGGGGGTCGGGTTCTTCCTGCAGCGTGGTGATCCGCTGACCGGTGAGGTCGTTCTGCCAGTGCTCAACCAACTCGGTCGTGAAGGCCGACCAGCTCGCGAAATAGTGGTAGAAGGACCCCGTAGTCACCCCCAGCCGGCCACACACTTCGGCCAGCTTCAAACCCCCATAGCCTTGGTCGGCCAGCACGTCGAGTCCCGTTTGGAAGTACGCCTCCCGTGAAACGACGGTAGCCATCCTCGAACGATAGTTCGCAAATGCTCACCAGTACACGCACGCTGCCATGTCGGACCCGGCGAGAGCCCGAATACGGCCCTGGGGCACAGATGCGTCAGCGAATTCGGCCACTCAGTGGCCGACGCCGAGTACCGAATCAGTCGGCAAATCCGACAGTCGTTGCCGAAATTGTCGGCCTGCAGGACGACGGCAGACGGATTCGTAGGGTTGTCGGTCTCGCGGAAATCCCGAAATTCGCCGACGGTGAGTTATGGCACAATTTGACTGTGCCGCATACCGCCAGTCGAGGCCCAGGCCGCCCCCCAGCAGCGAAGGCTGCGGAGACGCGTGAGCGCATCTTGCGAGCCGCTCGCGAGGTTTTCAGCGAATTGGGTTACGACGCTGCAACCTTTCAGGCAATCGCGATCCGCGCCGATCTGACGCGCCCCGCGATCAACCATTACTTTGCCAGCAAACGGATTCTGTTCGGTGAAGTCCTTGAGCTCACCAACAAAGGTGTTGTCGCCGCGGGCAGCGAGCGGGCGCAGGCAGCCACGTCTCTGGTCGGCAGGCTACAGGCGTTCATCGCCGCCGCCGTGGCGGCCGACTCCGATGATCGCTCGGCTGCGGCGTTCCTCGTCACGGCCGTGCTCGAGTCGCAGCGCCATCCGGAGTTGAAGCTGAGCCAGAACGACGCGCTGGAGAGTTCACGTCAGTTCGTGAAGTGGGCCGTCGAAGAGGCGATCTCCTCCGGCGAACTGACCGTGGAGACCGACGTCGACGCAGTGGTCGAGATGCTGGTGGCAGTCCTGTGGGGCATGGGTTTCTATGCTGGCTTCGTCGGCGGCCACGAGGAACTCGAGAGCATCACCGAGCAGCTGTCGCTGCTGCTCGAGCAGCGGTTGTGGCAGCTGCGGACCGACCCGACGGTCGCCGAGTGACGCTCCTCCGGGGCATCGGATAGTTTGCCTAAGTTTATTAGGTAGGCTGGCTGATGAACTCTGGGAGGATTCATGAGCACTCTTCGCACCAATGACGACAGCTGGGACATCGCCTCGAGCGTCGGAAGCACCGCAGTGATGGTGGCCGCCGCCCGTGCCGCCGAGTCCGAACTGCCCGAACCGCTGATCTCGGATCCCTACGCTCGGCTGCTGGTCGACGGGGTCTCGGGGCTGTCGTGGCAGAACCTCCTCGAGGAGGACATCATCGCCAAGGTCGCCGACGTCGACCTCGAGGCCGCCGGCCTCTTCCGGCATATGCGCAACTACCAGGCGGTGCGCACGCACTTCTTCGACGCGTTCTTCGTCGAGGCTGCCGAGGCGGGCATCCGCCAGGTCGTGATCCTGGCCTCCGGCCTGGACTCGCGGGCGTACCGGCTGGCGTGGCCTGCGGGCACGCGGGTCTTCGAGATCGACCAGCCCAAGGTGCTCGAGTACAAGGCCGCCAGGCTGACCGAGCACGGCGTGGCCCCCGCCGCCGAGTGCATCCAGGTCGCGATGGATCTGCGCTTCGACTGGCCCAAGGCCCTCAAGGACGCGGGCTTCGATCCGCAGCAGCCGACGGCGTGGCTGGCCGAGGGTCTGCTGATGTATCTGCCGGGCGAGGCTCAGGACCGGCTGTTCGAGAACGTCGGTGAGCTCAGTGCCCCCGGCAGTCGGATCGCCGCCGAGACCGCCGGAAAGCAGTCGATGGACCGCCGTGCGCAGATGAAGGAGCGGTTCGAGAAGCTGGCCGAGACCGTGGGCATCGAACGGCCCGATGTCGATATCGCCGAGCTGGTCTACGACGATCCCAACCGTGCTGACGTCGCCGAATGGCTCAACGCCCACGGCTGGACTGCGACCGCATTGAAGTCGACCGATGAGATGCGCAGGCTCGGCCGCTGGCAGGAGACCGTGCCGTCGGGTGACAACGACGACGCATTCTCGACCTTCGTCGTCGCCCAGCGCTGACCTTCGTTCCTGCCCTCCGCGAGCGTGCGGCCAGGTACGGTTCCGTCACCGAAGTCCGTACCTGACCGCGCGCTCGACGTGTGCTGCCCGGGCCTTGGACTGGGCGCTATACCGCCCAACCGGATGGTTGGCTACCATGGCGCCCAGGACTGCAGGCTCCGCAACGCCAGGAAGGGCACGCCGTGACCACAGACTTCTCCGAAGCGCCTCTGAAGGCCTCGGACACCCCCGACATCCCGGCCGTCGTCGCCGGGCTTCGCAAGACATTCGCCTCCGGCCGCACCCGCGACATCGAATGGCGCAAGCGGCAGCTTCTCGCCCTCGAGAAGCTCATGGTGGACAACGAGCCCGCCATCGCCGAGGCACTGGCCAAGGACCTCGGCCGCTCACCCTTCGAGGCCTGGCTGGCAGACATCGCCAGCACCGCCACCGAGGCCAAGGATGCGGCCAAGAACGTCGGCAAGTGGACCAAGCGCAAGTACAAGCTGCTGGAGTCCTCGCAGCTTCCGGGCCGAGGTTGGGTCGAGTACGAGCCCTACGGCACGGTGCTGATCATCGGCGCCTGGAACTTCCCGTTCGCCCTCACACTGGGCCCGGCCGTCGGCGCGCTGGCCGCGGGCAACACCATCGTGCTCAAGCCGTCCGAGGTGGCCCCGGCGTCGTCGGCGCTGATGGCCGAACTCGTCCCGCGCTACCTCGACCGTGACGCCGTCGTCGTGATCGAGGGCGACGGTGCGGTCAGCCAGGAACTCATCGAACAGGGCTTCGACCGCGTGTTCTTCACCGGCGGCACCGAGATCGGCCGCAAGGTCTACCAGGCCGCGGCCGCACACCTGAGCCCCGTCACCCTCGAACTGGGCGGCAAGAGCCCCGTCATCGTGGCGCAGGACGCCGACGTCGAGGTCGCGGCCAAGCGCATCGCCTGGACCAAGCTCATCAACTCGGGCCAGATCTGCATCGCGCCCGACTACGTGCTGGCCCACGCCAGCGTCCGCGATCAGCTGGTCGACGAGCTCAAAAAGGCCGTCACCAAGTTCGAGGCCGAGAACAAGGGCGGCAAGCGGATTGTCAACGAGCGGCACTTCGCCCGCCTGACCAACGCGCTGTCCGCGACGAAGGGGCAGGTGGTGGTCGGCGGACAGTCCAACGCCGACGCCATCGAGATCCACCCGACCGTCGTGGTCGATCCCGCGCTCGACGAGCCGCTGATGACCGACGAGATCTTCGGACCCATCCTTCCGGTGGTGACCGTTCAATCTCTGGACGAGGCAATCGCTTTCGTCAACTCGCGGCCCAAACCGCTGGCCGCCTACCTGTTCACCAAGTCGAAGGCCGTCCGCGAGCGCGTGGTCAAGCAGGTGCCCGCCGGCGGCATGCTGGTCAACAGCCTGCTGTTCCATTTCGCGACCGCGAAGCTGCCGTTCGGTGGCGTCGGACCATCGGGGATGGGCGCGTACCACGGCAAGTGGGGCTTCGAGGAGTTCAGCCACCGCAAGACCGTGATGACCAAGCCGACCCGACCCGACGTCACAGCCATGATCTACCCCCCGTATACAGAGAAGGCGTGGAAGTTGGCCCGTCGAATCTTCTAGGGCCGATGCCCGCCCGAGCTGTGTAGAGGATTCGAGAAAGGAAGCTCATGCCCGGAGTTCAGGATCGTGTCGTCGTCGTCACCGGCGCCGGTGGCGGGTTGGGGCGTGAATACGCCCTGACGCTGGCGAAGGAGGGCGCTGCCGTCGTGGTCAACGACCTCGGTGGCGCTCGCGACGGCACCGGTGCGGGGTCGGCGATGGCCGATCAGGTGGTCGAGGAGATCAAGGCCGCCGGTGGCCGCGCCGTCGCCAACTACGACAGCGTCGCCGAGTCCGCGGGCGCCGAGAACATCGTCAAGACCGCGCTCGACGAGTTCGGCAAGATCGACGGCATCGTGAGCAACGCGGGCATCCTGCGGGACGGCACGTTCCACAAGATGACCTACGACAACTGGGATTCGGTGCTCAAGGTCCACCTGTACGGCGGATACAACGTCGTGCGCGCCGCCTGGCCGCATTTCCGGGAGCAGGGCTTCGGCCGAATCGTGGTGGCCACCTCCACGAGCGGCCTGTTCGGCAACTTCGGTCAGGCCAACTACGGCGCTGCCAAGCTCGGGCTCGTCGGTCTGATCAACACCCTGGCCCAGGAGGGCGCGAAGTACGACATCAAGGCCAACGCGGTCGCCCCGATCGCCGCGACGCGGATGACCGAGGACATCCTCCCACCGGAGGTGCTCAAGAACCTCACGCCGGAGTACGTCGCTCCCGTAGTCGCCTACCTGTGCACCGAAGAGGTGCCGGACACCGCGTCGGTGTTCATCGTCGGTGGCGGCAAGGTGCAGCGCACCGCGCTTTTCCAGAACGAGGGTGTCACGTTCACCGCGCCGCCGTCGGTCGACGACATCGCGTCGCGCTGGTCGGAGATCGACGATCTGTCGGCCGCCAAGCAGGCATCGTTCAACCTGCGTTGATGATTCGATGAAAGCCTGTGTAGTACAGGAGCTTTCGGGACCGTCGGGCATGTCCTTCACGGACGTGCCCGACGTCGTTCCCGGGCCCGATCACGTTGTGGTGGACGTGCGTGCCGCGGGCGTGTGCTACCCCGATCTGCTGTTGACCAAGGGCGCCTACCAGCTTCGCCTGGAGCCGCCGTTCACCCCGGGCATGGAGATCGCGGGCGTGGTGGCCGCGGCCCCCGAAGGCTCGGGACTGGCTGTCGGCGACCGGGTCTCGGCCTCGTGTGGCATCGGGGGTTACGCCGAACAGGTCGCCGTCCCGGTGACCGCGGTGACGCCGAGCCCGGCCGAACTCGATGACGCCGAGGCGGTTTCGCTGCTGGTCAACTACAACACCATGTACTTCGCCTACACCCGGCGCGCTGCGCTGCAGGCTGGTGAGACGGTGCTGGTCCTCGGTTCGGCCGGGGGAGTGGGCACCGCGGCCATCCAGATCGCCAAGGCGATGGGCGCGAAGGTCATCGCGGTGGTGCACCGCACCGCCGCTGTCGAGTTCGTCGAGTCCCTGGGCCCCGACGCCGTGATCCCGCTCGCCGACGGATGGGCCAAGGCCGTCATGGACGCCACGGACGGTCGCGGCGTCGACGTCGTGGTCGACCCGGTGGGTGGCGAACCGTTCGACGACGCGATCCGCACCATGGCCACCGACGGGCGCCTGCTGGTGATCGGGTTCGCCGCGGGCGGCATCCCGACCGTCAAGGTCAACCGTCTGCTGCTGCGCAACGTCGGTGTGCTCGGCGTGGGTTACGGCGAATACATCAGGCGCCATCCCGAGACCGCCGGGGAGGTCGCCTCAGGTCTTGCGGGCTTGGTGGCTGCGGGCCTCAAACCCCCTCCGCCCGTGCGATACCCGCTGTCCGAGGCCGCCGCAGCGCTGCAGGCCCTCGACGACGGCGGGGTCTACGGCAAGCTCGTCCTCGAGCCGTAGATGAGCACGCTCGGGATCACCCTGGTCGCCCTGGCGATCGCTGTCGGCCTGGCTGGCATCATCATTCCGATCCTGCCCGGGGGCCTGCTGGTGATCGGGGCGATCATCGTGTGGGCGATCGTCGAGCAGACCACCGCGGCATGGGTCACGCTCGGCATCTGCGCGGCGCTGTTCATCGCCTCCGAGGTGATCAAGTACACCTGGCCCGTCCGGCGCATGCGGGAGGCGCAGGTGCGCACGTCGATCCTGGTGATCGGCGCGGTGTGCGGCGTCATCGGATTCTTCGTGATCCCGGTGATCGGCCTGCTGATCGGCTTCGTGCTGGGAGTCTTTGTCTCAGAATTGGCTTCGCGTCAGGACACCCGGAGGGCCTGGGTCTCGACGGTGCACGCGCTCAAGGGCGTGGCCTTGTCGGTGGGTGTGGAGTTCACCGGCGCCCTGCTTTCTGCGATCGTCTGGGCGGTGTCGGTCGTCCTCTGGTGATTTCGGCGCGTTCTCCCGCGCTGTGCGCCGGTAACCGCGCCGAAATCACCTGCGAGGGATCCAGTCGTGGCCGTGAGCGCGTGATGTCAGTCGCGGTTCCTTGGTTTTTCGTGACACTTCCCCGATAACCCCTCCCAACCTGGGTATACGGAGTAGTGAGGAAGTCGGTCAACGGGAGGAGACCGAAATGAACATCGTCTCAGGGGCCACCCAGATGGTCAGCCGGACCGCGGACGCCGCCACCGCGACTGCCGGCGCGATCGGCGGGGCTGCGATCAACGGGGTGATTGGAGGAGTAAAGGGTGTCGGCGCCGGAATTCGCAACGGAATGAGTGAAGGCAGCCACTCGTCCACGGCGGCCGCACTCACGTTGGCCGCCGTGGGTGCCGCGGGTCTGATCGAGTGGCCGCTGCTGTTGACCGTCGGCGGCACTGCGCTCGTCGTCCACGAACTGAACAAGCGTGCCCACGACGGGCAGGTCGAGAGATCATCGGGACCGCCGGCATCGGCGGCGTCGACCTCTTCGGCGGCAGGATCCTCGTCCCGGTCGACGTCGTCCGGGTCGTCGCCGAGGTCGTCGTCTCGGTCGCCGTCGAAGTCGTCAGCGAAGTCGTCGTCGAGGACAGCCAAGCGGCCCGCCTCCACCACCGGCGCCGCTAAAACTGCGGCCCGCCGCGCTGGGGCAGCAACCCGCTCGCGGTGATCACCGCGCTCGGCCGGAAGGTCCAGGGCGCCGTCGCGCTGGCGGTGTCGCCCTTGGCGCAGCCCGTGCAGACGGTCCTGGCCGCGGCCGTGGAGATGGCCGGTGGGCCACCGGCCCGTCGCTGCTGGCAGGGGGCGGACCGGTGTTGGATCGAGGTGCGCGGACTGAACGACCCCGGTGGCCGTCGCGTCGGGTCGGCGGTGCTGAAAGGACTCCGGGCCCAGCCGGGGGTGCGCTCAGCGCGGTTGAACTGTCCGTTGTCACGCGTTGTCGTCGAACTCGACGGCACCCGTCCCGACGTGCCCGAGCTGGCTCGGTTGCGTGAGCTGGTCGCCGCGGCTGAGTCTGCGGCGGGGAACCAGGCGGCGAGTCGGCGGCCCAACGATCTGCCGGGGGACGGAATTCTCTTGGCGCTCAAGGGCATCTCCGCAGTCGCCAGCGGTGTCGGTGTGGGTGTGGCGGTCGCTGGAAGGACGTTGATGCTGCCACGACTGCCCACCGGTGTGAGCGCCGTACTCGCCGCCGTCGACTACCAACCGAAGGTGCGGGCTCTGGTGGAGGGACGGCTCGGCACGCAGGCCGCCGACGCCGCGCTGAGCCTGGGCGTGGCCACGATCTACGCCCTGACTCAAGCTCCCGCCGCGGTCACCGTGGAATTCCTGCGGCACCTGTCGCAGCTGGCCGAGGCGGCCGCAGGCGCAAATGCCTGGCAGGCAATGGAACCCAGGTTGGCGGCGAACGCCGAGTGCCGCACCGCAACCCCCGTCGCGCCCCGGCCCTGCGCACTGCCGGATGGGCCGCTGGAGCGGCATGCCGAACGTTGCGCGCAGGCTCAAGTGGCCGCCGCGGCGGCGGTCGGTCTGCTGACGCGAGATCTCGACTCGGCTGCGATCGCGGCCGCGGTGACCGCGCCCAAGGCGGCGCGCTGTTCGCGGGAGGCGTTCGCCAGCACCTTGGGGCGTGGCCTGGCTGATCGAAACGAATTCATCCCGTTACAGGCCAACGCATTACGCATGCTTGATCGAGTCGACACGGTGGTCGTCGACCCGCGCGTGCTGGCCGGGGACGAGCTGAAGGTCGGGGAGTTTCGCGATGTGGACGAATCGAATCGCGCGGCGGTCTGGCAGTGGGCGCAGGAGCAGCTGCGCGCGGGCCGGCTGGCCGCCGGCTGGCACGAGGTGGCGCCGAAGTTCGACACCGTGACAACGAACGGCGGGGCCCGGGGACGGGTGCTGGTGCGCAACAGGCACGACCCACTGGCCCGCCCGGTGCTTGCCGAGATGCGCCGGGCCGGAGTGCACGCGGTGTCTGTGGACTTAGACCAACTCGGCGAGCTGCGTTCGTCGTTCGACGATCTGCACCCCGGTGGCGACGGTATCGATGCGGCATTGGCGCGGGCGGTCGACACGCTGCAGCGCGAAGGTCGCACGGTGGCGGTGCTCTCGGCCGCTGCACCTCGTGCACTCCTGGCCGCGGACTTCGCGGTCGGCGTGCTCGGCCAGGGCCCTGTCATTCCGTGGCACGCCGACGTCCTGGCCACCGACCTGATGGCGGTGTGGCGCCTCTTGCATGCCCTGCCCGCCGCACGGCGGGCAAGCGAGCGCGGGGTGGAACTCGCCATCGGCGGCACGCTGTTGGGCGCGCTGCTGATGGTCCCGGGCGTGCGCGGGCGGGGCCCGGGGCCGGTGTCCGCGGGCGCCGTGATGGGCCTGGTGAGTGGACTTTGGCTGGCCCGCGGTGTGCTCCGGGATCCTGAACCCGAGCCGGAGTCGGTCGAGGATTGGCATGCGATGAGCGCCGAGCAGGTGCTCGAGCGCCTTGGTGACGGTCGGGCTGCGGCGGCTGTGCAGCGCTCGGCGAAGAGCGTCGGCGGGCGGGGACGAGGTGCTGTCATGCCGCAACGTGTGACCGAGTTCGTCACGGCACTGCGGGCCGAACTCGGCGATCCACTGACTCCCGTGCTCGCGGTGGGCTCGGTCGCCAGCGCCATGCTCGGCTCACCGGTCGACGCCGTATTGGTCGGCTCGGTGCTGACCGGCAACGCCCTGCTGGCCGCGACTCAACAGGTTCGGGCGGAGCGGCTGCTGCGTCGGCTGCTCGCCGTGCAGGATCCCACCGCCCGCAGGGTCGTCGGTGGCCCCGACCATGTCGATTACCAGAACGTGCCGGCCACCGCGCTGCGACCCGGCGACATCATCGAGGTGTGGCCGGGGGAGGTCGTTCCGGCCGACGCGCGGATCATCGAGGCGCTCGACGCCGAGGCCGATGAAGCTGCGCTCACCGGGGAATCCCTGCCGGTGCCCAAACAGGCCGCGGCCACGCCCGGCGCGGTGCTTGCCGAACGGCACTGCATGCTGCACGCCACGACGACGCTGGTCGCCGGACGAGTCGTTGCGGTGGTGACCGAGGCGGGTGGCGCGACGCAGGCGCGGCGCGCCACCGACGTCGGGCGCGGTGCCGGGCCCACGGTCGGCCTACAGACCCAGCTGCGGGAACTGACCAACCGCGCCCTGCCCTACAGCATGGCCGGTGGCGCACTGGTCAGCGGGCTGGGTCTGCTGCACCGGCTGCCCCTGCGCAGTGCGGTGACCAGCGGTGTCGCGGTTGCGGTGGCGGCGGTGCCGGAGGGGCTTCCGCTGGTGGCCACCCTGGCTCAGCAGGCTTCGGCGCGGCGGCTGACCACTGCTGGAGCGCTGGTCCGCAGCCCACGATCGGTCGAGGCATTGGGCCGCGTGGACGTCGTGTGCTTCGACAAGACCGGCACCCTGAGCGAGAACCGACTGCGCGTGTCGCGGGTGAGCACGGTAGGCGGAGCGGCCTCCGAGCAGGACGTACTGGACTGCGCCGCGCGTGCCACGCCGCCCAAGAACGGCGCTCATCATGAACACGCGACCGACTCCGCCATCGCTGAGGCGGCAGCGGGTCGTCCGGCCGCCGCAGAGATCGGCAGTCACCTGCCGTTCCGATCCGGCCGGAAATTCTCGGCGGCGATGATCGGCGACGAGCTGGCGATCAAAGGGGCGCCCGAGGTGGTCTTGGCCGCATGCCGGGAGCTGGACCCCGCGGTCGGGCGGGCAGTCGAGAAGATGGCGCGCGACGGTCTGCGGGTGCTGGCGGTCGCCCGTCGCACGTTGACCCCGGCGCAGGCCGAACGGGGCCGAGCCGACGCCGACCAACTCGCCGCGCTGTGCGGCAGCCGGTTGCGGTTCGTCGGCCTGCTGGGATTGTCCGACACCCCGCGACCTGACGCCGCTGAGGTGTTGAAGACGTTGCAGCAGAGGAAGATCGGGGTGCGTCTGATCACCGGAGACCATCCTGTCACCGCAAAGGCGATCGCTGCGGAGTTGGGCCTGCCCGTCTCTTCCGACCAGGTCATCAGCGGTGAGGAATGGGCGGCGATGTCACGTCGCAGCCAGGAGCGTGCCGTGCGGGAACTCCGTGTGTTCGCCCGGATGACACCGGAGCACAAGGTGCAGGTCGTGCAGACCCTGGAACGCGCCGGCCGGGTCTGCGCCATGGTCGGTGACGGGGCCAACGACGCCGCCGCAATCCGGGCGGCCACCGTGGGGATCGGGGTGGCCGCACGCGGCAGCGACCCCGCGCGCAGCTCGGCCGACGTGCTGCTGCTCGACGGGCGCATCGGCTCGCTGATCGACGCCCTGGATGAGGGTCAGCAGTTGTGGCACCGGGTTCAGGCCGCGGTGTCGGTGCTGCTGGGTGGCAACGCGGGCGAGGTGGCGTTCTCCATCGTCGGCAGCGCACTCACCGGCCGATCACCGCTCAACACTCGGCAACTGTTGTTGGTGAACATGATGACCGATGCGCTGCCGGCCGCCGCGCTGGCGGTCAGCCCCACCAGGGCTGGGTCCTCGGCTGCCCTGCACGGTCCCCGCGAAGCGCAGCTGTGGCGAACCGTGGCGATCCGTGGTGCCGCGACCGCGGGTGCGGCCACCGGCGCCTGGCTGGTCTCGGGATTTCCGGTGGCACCGCGCCGGGCGTCCACCGTGGCGTTGGTGGCGTTGGTGTCCACTCAGCTTGCTCAGACCCTGATCGATTCGCACAGCCCCCTGGTGGTGGCCACCGCGGCCGGGTCCCTGCTGACGTTGGGAGCCGTGATCAGCACGCCCGGGATCAGCCAACTGCTGGGATGCACACCGCTGGACCCACTGGGGTGGGCGCAGGCGCTCACCGCGGCGGGACTGGCCACCGGTGTTGCCGCGGCCGCTCCCAGGCTCCTGACGAGATTCAACCCGCCGCCCCCGACCGAGTCAGCTCAGTCGTCGATGTCGAGCAGTCCCCAGCGCCACAGCACCGCGTACAACTCCCGCAGCGGAACAACCAGGGCGCGGGTGACGGCGTCGGTCAATGGATCGGCGGCCGCGCCTGAACCTAGTGCTTTCACGCCACTCACGTTGCGGACTCGACGCGTCGAATCGTCGACGTCGACATGACGGGAAGGTGACCAATGGCCGAAAACTCGACACAGGTCAAGGGGCATCGCGACGCGGTGCACGTCGTGCGTAACGCGCGTGGGTTCACCGCGACGCTGCCGGTGCTCGGCCGAGTGCAGGTGCCGCCGCCCGAGCAGCTGGCCTACTACGGCGCGCTCGGCATTCTGGCAGCGCTTGAGATCATCGACTGGCCGGTCGCGCTGCTTGTCGGCGCCGGGCACCTGCTGATGCAGAACGAGCACAGCAGGATGGTGGAGGAGGTCGGGGAGGCGCTTGAGAGCGCGTGATTTCGGCGCGCTTTCCGGCGCTGGGCGCCTTCTACCGCGCCGAAATCACCCGCGGAGGGCGGTGCGCAGGCGCGCGAGGTCCTCGTCGCTGACCGATGTCGAGCGCACATACCCCTCGACCGAACCGAAGTCGGTCTCGATCGTGCGCAGGGCGGCCTCCAGGTACTCCGCGCGGACACCGAGCACGTCGTCGGAGAGTCGGGCCTCGGTGAATTCGCGTGCTTCGTCGGGGATCTGGCCGTCGAAGCGTTGGGCGATGCGCTCCATGATCAGCTCACGAAGGCGCGGTGCGCTGGCATTGCTGGCCAGATAGTCGGCCATCACGGTGTCGCGGTCGATGCCCGCGGCCTCGAGGATCACCGCGACGGAGAAGCCCGTGCGGTCCTTGCCCGCGAAGCAGTGCGTCAGCACCGACGATCCGCCGGCGAGCAGCGTGACCATGCGGTTCACGGCCCGCGCGGCGCCGGGCGCCTTCGCGAAGCGCGTGTACTCCTCGGTCATGTAGCGCTGCGCGGCGTCGAACATCGACTCCTCGTCGGGCTTCTCGGTCATCAGCCGCTGGAAGGCGTTCTCGTGCGGGGCATCCCCGTCGACCGACACGACGACCTCGACGAACGGCAGCAGGTGCACGACGATCCCGTCAGGAACCAGGTCGGCGCCGTGCTTCTCGACTTCGATCGCGGTGCGCAGGTCAGCGACGTCGGTGACGCCGAGCGTGCGCAACTGCTGCACGCCCGTGTCGTCGAGCTGGCTCAGCTCACCAGCGCGGAAGAGACGTCCGGGAGCGATGGCCTGCGAGGTCGACGTGGAGACATCGCGGAAGTTCCAGCCCCCGGACAGTTCTGCCGTCACTTGGGGGTGACCGCCGCGGCCAGCGGGCTCTTCTCGGCACCGAGTTCGTGGCGCGCGATGGTGCGCAGGTGCACCTCGTCTGGGCCGTCGAAGATCCGCATGGCGCGCTGCCAGCCGTACATCTTGGCCAGGACCGTGTCGTCGGAGACGCCCGCGGCGCCATGGGTCTGGATGGCGCGGTCGATCACGTTGCAGGCCATCTGCGGAGCGACGGCCTTGATCTGCGACACCAGGCCGTGCGCGGCCTTGTTGCCGTGCTGGTCGATGACCCAGGCGGCCTTGTGGCACAGCATGCGGGCCTGGTCGATCTCGTTGCGGGACAACGCGATCGCGTGCTGCACCATGCCCTGCTCGGCCAGCGGCTTGCCGAAGGCGATGCGGTTCTGCACGCGGTCGACCATCAGCGCCAGTGCGCGCTCGGCCACACCGATGGCGCGCATGCAGTGGTGGATGCGGCCCGGGCCCAGACGGGCCTGGGCGATCGCGAAGCCCATGCCCTCCTCGGCCAGCAGGTTGGTGGCCGGGACGCGGACGTTGTCATAGACGATCTCGGCGTGGCCGTGCTGGTCCTGCCAACCGAACACCGACGTCGAGCGCAGGATGTTGACACCGGGGGTGTCGGAGGGGACCAGGATCATCGACTGCTGCTGATGGCTGGCGGCCTCGGGGTTGGTGCGGCCCATCACGATCAGCAGCTTGCAGCGCGGATCGTTGGCGCCCGAGGTCCACCACTTGCGACCGTTGATGACGTAATGGTCGCCGTCGCGGACGATCTCGGTCTGGATGTTGCGGGCGTCGCTGGACGCCACGGCGGGTTCGGTCATCGAGAACGCCGAGCGGATCTCACCGGCCAGCAGCGGTTCGAGCCACTGCTTGCGCTGTTCCTCGGTGGCGAACAGGTGCAGGGTCTCCATGTTGCCGGTGTCGGGTGCGGCGCAGTTGATGGCCTCGGGGGCGATCTCGGTGCTCCACCCAGAGATCTCGGCCAGCGGCGCGTACTCGAGGTTGGTCAGCCCGGACACCGAGGGCAGGAACAGGTTCCACAGGCCCTGGGACTTGGCGATCTTCTTGAGTTCCTCGACGACGGGCGGGACCGTGAAGTCCTTGCGGCCCTTCTCCTCGCGGTACTCGTCGTAGGACTTCTCGGCGGGCAGGACGTGCTCAACCATGAACTCGGTGAGCCGCTTGTGGTAGTCCTGACCCTTCGCCGACATCGCGAAATCCATCCGAATGGCCTCTCGTTCCGAGATGCTCCCAACCGATTGGTTGGTCGCTGCGCGCTCCACGATATTGCAGCGCCGAAATGGCTTGACGGGGGGCCGACCTTCGGCGGAGCATTCGGCCCCGTGGGCATCAAGATCGTCGTGGGTGTGCTGGCCGTTGTCGCCGCCGGTCTGCTGGTCAACGCCGTCGCTGTGGATCGGGACAGTCATGTGGCCGAACCCTTCGGTGGCGGCCGGGTGCTGCCACTCGACGGGCCTGACCTCAATGTCCGGGAGTACGGGCGGGCAGACAGCGACACGGCGATCGTGCTGCTGCACGGCTACTCGGCCTCGGTCCAGTGGTGGGACCAGGTCGCTCCGGCCCTGGCGGCTGACGGTCGCCGGGTCGTCGCCATCGACCTGGTCGGTCACGGGGGATCCGAAGCGCCCCGCGACGAGGACGCCTACGGGGCGGCCGGCCAGTCGGGTGCGGTCCGCGGGGCGCTGCACGCCCTGGGAATCCGGCAGGCGGTGCTGGTGGGCCATTCGATGGGCGGCGCGGTGGCCGTCGCGGTCGCGGAGGACGAGCCCGAACTGGTGGAGCGGATCGTCGTCTCAGACACCCCCGCCGGGGTCGACCAGGGTGCGCTGCCGCTGCTCAAGGAGATGGTCTGCTGGCCCGTCGTGGGTCCAGCGCTCGATCGGTTCCGCGCCATCGACGCGTTCGACACCAGCTCACTGCAGACCGGATTCGCCGACGACTATCCCGTACCCGACTTCGCCTACCGGTCACTGCAGCGGCTGACCCACACCGGGGTGTGCGACTCCAACGTGGTCCAGGATCTCGACGGGCAGCAGGACATCGCCGATCGCCTGGCCGCGCTGGAACAGCCCGCGCTGGTGATCTGGGGTGAGCGCGACGTGCTGACGCCGACCGCCGCGAACGTCGAGCGCTACACCGCGGTGGGCCTGGCGCCGGTGCTGATCGACGGGTCGGGGCACACCCCGATGGTCGAGAAGCCCGATGAGTTCCTCGCCGCGATCAGCGATTTCGTGCGCGACTGACCTACAGCGCGGCCAGGATCGCGTCGACCCGGTCTTTGGCGTCGCCGAAGAGCATCTGGGTGTTGTCCCGGAAGAACAGCGGGTTCTGCACGCCGGCGTAACCGGAAGCCATGGAACGCTTGAACACGATGACGTTGTCGGCGTCCCACACCGTGAGCACCGGCATGCCGGCGATGGGGCTGCTGGGATCCTCGGAGGCGGCCGGGTTCACGGTGTCGTTGGCGCCGATCACCAGGACGACGGAGGTGCCGTCGAAGTCGTCGTTGATCTCGTCCATCTCGAGCACGATGTCGTAGGGCACCTTGGCCTCGGCCAGGAGCACGTTCATGTGCCCGGGCAGGCGTCCGGCGACCGGGTGGATGCCGAAGCGGACGTCGATGCCGCGGTCGCGCAGCTTGCGGGTCAGGTCGGCGACGCCGTACTGAGCCTGGGCGACGGCCATGCCGTAGCCCGGGGTGATGATCACCGAGCTCGCGGACGTGAGCATGTCAGCGGCGGCCTCGGCGTTGATCTCGCGGTGCTCGCCGTAGTCCTTGTCTTCGCTGGGGCCTGCTTCGATGCCGAAGCCGCCTGCGATCACCGAGATGAACGATCGGTTCATGGCTTTGCACATGATGTAGGACAGGTAGGCACCCGAGGAGCCGACCAGTGCGCCGGTGATGATCAGCAGGTCGTTGCCGAGCAGGAAGCCCGAGGCGGCCGCGGCCCAGCCGGAGTAGCTGTTGAGCATCGACACGACGACGGGCATGTCGCCGCCACCGATGGAGGCGACCAGGTGCCAGCCCAGCAGCAGCGCCAACACGGTCACCGCGACGAGAAGCCACAGCGACGGGTCGATGACGAACCACACCGTCAGCGCCAGGAATGCCACCAGCGCGCCGACATTGAGGATGTTCTTGCCGGGCAGCATCATCGGCGCGGACTTGATGCGCGCCGAGAGCTTGAGGTTGGCCACGATCGAACCCGTGAAGGTCACGGCGCCGATGAACACGCCGATGACGACTTCGGCCGAGTGGATGCCGAGCATGCCCTGCTCGCTCAGAAGCGCGGCCTCGGCCCCGCCGGCGTCACCTTCGACGTGCAGGTAGCCGTTCCAGCCGACGAGGACCGCGGCCAGGCCGACGAACGAGTGCAGCAGCGCGATGAGTTCGGGCATGCCGGTCATCTCGACGACCTTGGCCCGCCACAACCCGATCGCGGCACCGACGGCCATCGCGCCGATCAGCAGTGCCAGGCCGAGCGGCTCGATCTGGTGGTTGATGGCCAGCGCGATGGTGGCGACCAGCGCGACCGCCATGCCTGTGATGCCGAAGGTGTTTCCCGCCCGCGACGTCTCGTGCTTGGACAGGCCGGCCAGCGCGAGGATGAACAGCAGGGCCGCAACGACGTAGGCCGCGGTGGCGGCGGTTTCCAGAGTGAACATGAATCCGTTCCGAAAAGTGTGGGTGGATGCAGGCGTCTAGCTGCGGGAGAACATGGCCAACATGCGGCGCGTGACCGCGAAACCGCCGAAGATGTTGATGCTGGCGAGCAGGATCGCCACGAAGGCCAGAGCGGTGATCGGGACGTTGCCGTGCCCGATCTGCAGCAGCGCGCCGACCACGATGATTCCGGAGATGGCGTTGGTCACCGACATCAGCGGGGTGTGCAGCGCATGGTGGACGTTGCCGATCACGTAGTAGCCGATCACGATCGCGAGCGCGAACACCGTCAGGTGCACCTGCAGCGCGGTGGGCGACAGCGCGATCAGCGCGAACAGCACGGCGGCGACCCCGAAGGTCAGCCCGAGGCGGCGTCCGGTCGAGATGGGCTCTTTGGCCGGCTTCTGCGCCACCGGTGCGGCAGCGGCCGCGGCCGCGGGCGCGGCCGAGACCTGTACCGGCGGCGGCGGCCAGGTGATCTCGCCGTCGCGGACCACGGTCACCGACCGCTGCACGACGTCGTCGAAATCTAGGAGGAGAGTCCCATCTTTCTCCGGGGTCAGCAGCTTGAGCAGGTTCACCAGGTTGGTGCCGTACAGCTGGGAGGCCTGCGCGGGCAGTCGGCCGGCCAGGTCGGTGTAGCCGATGATGGTCACGCCGTTGTCGGTGACGACGGCCTGGTCCTTGACGGTGCCCTCGACGTTTCCGCCGTTGGCCGCGGCCATGTCGACGATCACGCTGCCGGCCTTCATCGACGCCACCATCTCGGCGGTGATGATGCGCGGTGCGGGCTTACCGGGGATCAGCGCCGTGGTGATGATGATGTCGACGTCGCCGGCCTGCTCGGCGTAGAGCTTCGCCTCGCGGGCCTTGTAGTCGTCGCCCATCTCTTTGGCGTAGCCCGTGGCCGACACCTCGGCCGCCGCTGGGTCCACCGCCAGGTACTCCCCACCCAGGGACTTGACCTGGTCGGCGACCTCTGGACGCGGATCCGTGGCGCGCACGATCGCCCCCAGGCTGCCCGCGGCGCCGATGGCGGCCAGACCGGCGACGCCAGCGCCGACTACGAGCACCTTCGCCGGCGGCACCTTGCCCGCGGCGGTCACCTGACCGGTGAAGAACCGACCGAAGGTGTGCGCGGCCTCGACGACGGCGCGGTAGCCGGCGATGTTGGCCATCGAGGACAGCACGTCGAGTGACTGTGCGCGCGAGATGCGCGGGACAGCGTCCATGGCCAGCGCGGTGATCGGGCGGGTGGCCAACTGCTCGACAAGCTCGGGCTTGAGGGCCGGGGAGAGCAGGCTGATCAGCGTTGCGCCGTCGCGCAGGGCCGCGATCTCACCGTTGTCGGGGGCGTTGACCTTGAGCACCACGTCGGAGGCCAGGGCCTGTTCGGCGGTGCCGATCTCAGCCCCTGCCTCGCTGTAGGCACCGTCGGAGAAACTCGCGGCGGTTCCCGCGCCGGATTCCACCAGCACGGAATAGCCGAGCTTGATCAGCTGCGCGACCGTCGCGGGCGTGGCTGCGACACGCGTCTCCCCAGGCAGGGACTCGCGTGGTATCCCGATGATCATCGTTTGTCAGATCCGATCTCGTTGGCTCAGGGCGGGGTCAAAGATGCAAGTGTAGGAGCAGGCCACAAGCAGTAACCCCCGGTACCAGTCTGTATCGGTGCAGTACACCGCGCCCCGGACGCAGAGGTGAGGGTCCTCCGATTGGGGGACAACGCATTCCCCCGGACGTTCCACCAACCGCCCGATGAGCATGCGCGCGGATCGCGCGATTATCGACGCCATGACTTCAGTGACGGTGCCAACCGCCCCCTCCCCGTCGTTGCGCCGCATCTCGATGGCGAGCTACGTCGGGTCGGCCATCGAGTTCTACGACTTCTTCATCTACGGGACCGCCGCGGCGTTGGTGTTCCCGACGGTGTTCTTCCCGGAACTGGGTCATGTGATGGCCATGACGGCCTCACTGGGTGCATTCGCCGCGGCGTTCCTGGCGCGCCCCGTGGGCGCGGCGGTGTTCGGCCACTTCGGCGACCGCATCGGCCGCAAGCAGACGCTGGTGGTGACGCTGCTGCTGATGGGTGTCGCCACCGTCGGCGTGGGCCTGATCCCGAGCACCGCGTCGATCGGTGTCGCCGCACCGCTGCTGCTGATCACGCTGCGGCTGATCCAGGGCTTCGCCGTCGGCGGCGAATGGGCCGGTTCGGTGCTGCTCAGCGCGGAGAACGCGCCGGCGCACCGGCGCGGCTTCTTCGGCATGTTCACCCAACTTGGACTGGGCACCGCGGTGGTGATGGCGAACCTGGTGTTCCTGCTCGTGCACTTCGGTTTCGGCGAGGGCAGCGAGGCCTTCCTGCAGTGGGGCTGGCGTATTCCGTTCTTACTGTCGGCGGTACTGATCGTGACGGCGCTCTACATCCGACTGCGCGTCGAGGAGTCGCCGGTATCCGACGAGACGCCCGCCGACCCGGCAACCCCGATCATCGCCCTGGTGCGACGGCAGGGCCGCCAGGTGCTGCTGGCCGCCGGTGTCGCGGTGTGTGCGCCGATGCTGGTGTTCCAGGCCACTACGTTCTTCACGCACTACGCGACCGATCATCTGCACTTCTCGACGAACTTCGTGCTGCTGACGGGCGTGCTCGGCGGGTTGTGTGAGGTGCTGTTGGTGGTGGCCTCGGCGATGCTCAGTGACATCTACGGACGCAAGCGCATCCTCGCGATCGGGTTCGCCATCGCGGTGCCCTGGTCATTCGCGCTCTTCCCGTTGGTGGAGACGGGCAGCCAGGCGGTGTTCGGCGTGGCAATCGTGGCCACCTACGCGCTGATCGGCGTGTGCATGGGACCCATGGCCGCGTTCCTTCCGGAGATCTTCGCGCCGCAGTACCGCTACTCCGGGTCCGCGCTGTGCCACACCTTCGGCGCGGTGATCGGTGGCGCGCTGCCCCCGGTGGTCTCACCGATGCTGTTGAACGCCTACGGCGGATGGTCGCTCGCGGTGATGATGGGCGCGCTCGCGACGGTCAGTCTCGTCAGCGTGCTCGCGCTGCCGGAGACCGCGGGGCGCTGACGGGGGCGGTGCGCGGCACCCGGCCGAGTTCGCGGAGCCAGCCCTTGCGAGCGGCCTTGTGCCACCTCAACGACGCCGGCATGGTGCGCCAGCCCGACCTGATGGCGGTGCGCACCGCGCGGTAGCTCGACTCGTCGGCCCGCCGCCACCGAATGCCGAACCGCTCGCGAACAAGGGGTGGGAGACCGCCGAAGATCACCAGACGCATCGGCGGGGCGAGCGCGACACGCACCGGCAGGCTGGGCAGCAGGCGGTCCGTGAGCGGCTTCATCATTGGGTGCGTCGGGTAGTCCGGTGACATGCTCATGTCGGGAATGGCTGGGCGCCCGATGAATTCGATGAGGTAGTCCGATGCCGGATTGGGCTGCAGCACTTCGCCGCAGTAGCGCTCGTACTCACGGTTGAACTCGGTCAAGGTGGGCGGCAGCACCGACTCGGTCATCCCGTAGCGCCGATACCACTCGCAGCCCTCCAGATAGAGCTGTTCCCGCTCGGCGTTGGTGAGCCTGTGGGTGTCCCAGTGTTCAGCCAGGCGGTGCACCATCATCTGGAAGGTCGCGTGCGCCCACCAGTAGGTCTCGGGCGTCAGCGCGTGGTAACGCTGGCCGGAGGGCAGGACGCCCTTGATGTCGCGGTGGAAGTCGCGGACCCTCGCTCCGGTGTCGTATGCGGTCGGCCCCTCGTACACCGTCCCCAGAATCCCTGGTAGAGAACGGAACACCCGGTCGACGGGATCGTCGAAGAAGTTCGAGTGATCGATCAGACCCTGGCCGATCGCGGGGTGCATGGTCTGCATCAGCCCGGCCGTCCCGCCCTCGAAGGCGATGCGCATGTCGCCGGCCCAGCGCCACAGCAGGGACGCCGGCCCCAAGTCGATTCGGCGTGACTTCATGTCACTGCCGGAGCTGCCGTGGGTGGGCATGACACCCATGGTGGCACGAATCAGCGCTGTGGGTCGCCGGGATCGTGGAGCCATCCGCACGGGCAGCGCCTGCCGTCAAGGCGAGGGGGCGTTTAGATTCACGATGAGTCGGAATATTGCCGCTGGTGTCGGAGGCGCGGTACCTCTTTGCGGTGAAGAACACGTCGGGGCACTGCTGTTGTCGCTGAAGGCTGGTCACTCGTCCTCTCCTGCCCTCAGTCCCGAAGGAACCCCACGTGTCCGTCTTCGTAGACATCACGCCTCCTGACGCCGCCGACACCCCTGCGGTCGCGGCCGCCCGGAAGAATCCCTGGAAGGGTCGGCTGACCCGGGCCGCGCTGCCCGTGCTGTCGGTGCTGGTCTTCCTTGCCGCCTGGCAGATCGCCGCGGCCACCGGAGTGTGGAACCAGACCTTCGTGCCGTACCCGGCCACGGTGTGGCGCGCCTTCCTGGAGATCTCGAGCACGCACGACGGGGTCCGCGGCTACGCCGGCTACCTGCTGTGGGAACACCTCTACATGACGCTGCGACGCGTGTTCGCCGGTGTCCTCATCGGCGTCACGGTCGGTGTGCTGCTGGGTCTGGTGATGGGTTCGGTCAGTTGGGTGCGCAGCGTGCTGGAGCCCTGGCTGACGTTTCTGCGCGCGCTGCCGCCGCTGGCGTACTTCTTCCTGCTGGTGATCTGGCTGGGCATCGACGAGGCGCCCAAGATCACGCTGCTGGCGCTGGCCGCGCTGCCGCCCGCCGCGGTCGCGACCACGGCCGCAGTCGTCGCGGCGCCGGTCGGCCTGCAGGAGGCCGCCCGCGCGCTGGGCGCCAGTCGCGCAGAGGTGATCCGCGACGTCGTGGTGCCCTCGGCGCTGCCCGAGACCTTCACCGGCATTCGCCTGGCCGTCGGCATGGCGTACTCGTCGGTGGTCGCGGCCGAACTGTTCAACGGCATCCCCGGCGTGGGCGGCCTGGTCAAAGACGCCAGCAACTACAACAACACCCCCGTCGTCCTGGTCGGAATCTTCGCCATCGGATTCTCCGGCCTGGTGATCGACGGTCTGCTTCGCGCCCTCGAACGGCGCGCTGTTCCCTGGAGAGGAAAGATATGAAGATCAAATCCCTGGTTGCCGCGATTGCGGCGAGTTCGCTTGCTGTGGTCGGCCTTTCGGCCTGCTCGGTCGACAAGTCGGAACACAGCGCCGACAAGCCCACCCTGCGCATCGGCTACCAGGCGCTGATCAGTGGTGACCTGATCGTCAAGAACAACAAGTGGCTCGAAGAGGCCCTGCCGGACTACAACATCAAGTGGACCAAGTTCGACTCCGGCGCCGACGTCAACACCGCGTTCATCGCCAACGAACTGGACTTCGGCACGCTGGGTTCCAGCCCGGTCGCCCGCGGTCTGTCTGAGCCGCTGAACATTCCGTACAAGGTCGCGTTCATCCTGGGCGTCGCCGGCGAGAACGAGGCCCTTGTGGCCCGTGACGGCTCCGGCATCGACACCGTCGCCGACCTCAAGGGCAAGCGCATCGCCACGCCGTTCGCGTCCACCGCGCACTACAGCCTGCTGGCCGCGCTGGACCAGGAGGGGTTGTCCGCCAAGGACGTTCAGTTGATCGACCTGCAGCCGCAGGCCATCCTGGCGGGCTGGGAGCGCGGTGACATCGATGCGGCCTACTCCTGGCTGCCCACGCTGGACGAGCTGCGCAAGACCGGCAAGGACCTGATCTCCAGCCGCCAGCTCGCCGAGGCAGGCAAGCCCACGCTGGACCTGGCGACGGTCTCCGACGAGTTCGCGTCCGCGCATCCCGAGGTGGTCGACGTCTGGCGCCAGCAGGAGGCCCGGGCGCTCAACGTGATTCACGACGAGCCCGAGGTCGCGGCCAAGGCCATCGCCGCCGAGATCGGCCTGACGCCTGAGGACGTCGCGGGTCAGATCAAGCAGACCGTGTTCCTGACGCCGGCCGAGGTGGTCTCGGAGGAGTGGCTGGGCACCGAGGGCAAGCCGGGCAACCTCGCAACGAACCTGCAGAGCGCCTCGCAGTTCCTCGCCGACCAGAAGCAGATCCCGTCGGCCGCACCACTGGAGGTCTTCCAGGAGGCGATCTACACCAAGGGGCTGCCGGGTGCCATCACCCAGTGACGCCGACGGTGCTCTGCGCATCAACAGTGTCGAGCACCGCTACGGCGATGTGACGGCGCTGGGTCCCGTCGACCTCGACGTCGAGCCGGGCGCGTTCCTCGTACTCGTGGGCGCGTCCGGCTGCGGCAAGAGCACGCTGCTGCGGCTGATCGCCGGCTTCGAGTCGCCCACGCAGGGACAGGTCGAGGTGTCCGGGCGCACGCCCACGCCGGGCGTCACCGCGGGTGTGGTGTTCCAGCAGCCGCGCCTGTTCCCGTGGCGATCGGTCGGCGGGAACGTCGATCTGGCGCTGAAGTACGCGAAGGTGCCACGGGACCGACGCGCGCAGCGTCGCGCAGAACTGCTTGAGCGGGTCGGCCTCGAGGGCACTGCGGACCGCAAGATCTGGGAGATCAGCGGCGGTCAGCAGCAGCGTGTCGCGATCGCGCGGGCGCTGGCGGCCGAGACGCCGTTGTTCCTGCTGGATGAACCGTTCGCGGCGCTGGATGCGCTGACTCGGGAACGTCTGCAGGAGGATGTCCGGCAGGTCAGCGCGGAGTCGGGACGCACCACGGTGTTCGTCACCCACAGCGCCGACGAGGCCGCCTTCCTGGGCTCGCGCATCGTGGTGCTGACGCGGCGGCCCGGCAAGGTGGCCCTGGACCTGCCCGTCGACCTGCCGCGCACCGGCGTGGACCCCGACGAGCTGCGGCGCTCACCCGAGTACACGAAGCTTCGGGTCGAGGTGGGCAAGGCCGTCAAGGCCGCCGCGGCATAGCGCGCTTCTCCCGCCCAAGGCTTTGGGTGCGACAGTGCGAGTGTGACTCGCCATTTCGCCTTTTCGACGGACGAGCCGTCACACCAGGTCGATGACCTCGGCGATCGACGGCAGCACCCGGCCGGGACGAAACGGATAGCGCTCGACGTCGGCCTCGCGGGTCGAACCCGTGAGCACCAGGATCGTGTCGAGGCCCGCCTCGATGCCGGCCACCACATCGGTGTCCATCCGGTCGCCGATCATGGTCGTGCTCTCCGAATGCGCCTCGATCCGGTTGAGTGCGCTGCGAAACATCATCGGGTTGGGTTTGCCGACGAAATAGGGCTCTCGGCCCGTCGCCTTGGTGATCATCGCGGCGACACTTCCGGTCGCGGGCAGTGGACCCTCGGCCGAGGGGCCCGTGACGTCGGGGTTGGTGGCGATGAACCGCGCCCCGTTGCCGATCAGTCGGACGGCGCGGGTGATCGCCTCGAACGAGTAGGTGCGGGTTTCGCCGAGGACGACGAAATCCGGGTCGACATCAGTCAGGGTGTAGCCGACCTCGTGCAGTGCGGTCGTCAGGCCGGCCTCGCCGATGACGTAGGCCGATCCGCCGGGGAGTTGGTCGTCGAGGAACGTCGCGGTGGCCAGCGCCGACGTCCAGATCGCCTGCTCGGGGACCGAGAGGCCCGTGCGGGCCAAGCGTGCGGCCAGGTCACGCGGCGTGTAGATCGAATTGTTCGTCAGAACCAGAAACGGTCTGGCCTTCTCAATGAGGCGGGCCAGGAATTCCGCGGCGCCGGGAAGGGCCCGATCCTCATGGACCAGCACACCGTCCATGTCGGTGAGCCAACACTGCGAGGTCGAGCGCACTCCCGCGATTTAGACCGGCGGGTATGCGGGGGGCGGATAGGCGCCGCGCAGCGCCCACGGGAGCCACGAGAAGAAGTACTCAATCTCGTCGCTCGCGTCATAATCCGGATTCGGATCCATCAGCCAACCTCCCAGTCACCGGTGTGAGCAGTCTAACCACGCGGGCACCGACGCAGTACTTATCGGCGGCATTGCATAAACTAGCCAACTAGTTGATTGGGAGGCTGGGGGACCCCGGCCGGGACAGAGAGTCGAGTATGCCGCCTGAGAACGGTTTGAGCCGCCGCGAAGAGCTTCTGGCCGTGGCCACCAAGCTGTTCGCGGCCCGGGGGTACCACGGCACGCGCATGGACGATGTGGCCGACGTCGTGGGCCTGAACAAGGCGACGGTGTACCACTACTACGCCAGCAAGTCGCTGATCCTCTTCGACATCTATCAGCGTGCCGCCGAACGCACGCTGGCCGCCGTGCACGACGACCCGACGTGGTCGGCGCGTGAGGCGCTGTACCAGTACACCGTGCGCCTGCTCGAGCAGATCGCGGAGAACCCCGAGGGTGCCGCGGTCTACTTCCAGGAGCAGCCCTACATCACCGAATGGTTCACCGAGGAGCAGGTGGCCATGGTTCGGGAGAAGGAGACCCAGGTCTACGAGCACGTGCACGGTCTGATCGACCGGGGCATCGCCAGCGGGGAGTTCTACCCGTGCGATTCGCATGTGCTGGCCCTGGGCTACATCGGGATGACCCTCGGTGCCTACCGCTGGTTGCGCCCGCACGGCCGCCGCAGTGAGAAGGAGATCGCCGCCGAGTTCAGCACCGCGCTGCTGCGTGGCCTGATCCGCGACGAGAAGGTCCGCGTCGAGACGCCGTTGGGCGAAGGCTCGGTGGCTCGGGCCTGACGGTTCGGCCCTCCTACACTCATCGCATGCCAATCGTGAGCAAGACCGTCGAGGTGGCCGCCGACGAGAACGTGATCCTGGGGATCGTCGCCGACTTCGAGGCCTACCCGCAGTGGAACGAAGAGGTCCAGGGCTGCTGGATCCTGCACCGTTACGACGACGGCCGGCCCAGTCAGTTGCGGCTCGACACCCTGATCCAGGGCAACGCGGGCACCTACATCCAGGCCGTCTACTACCCGGCGCCCAATCAGATCCAGACCGTGATGCAGCAGGGTGAGCACTTCTCCAAGCAGGAACAGTTGTTCAGTGTCGTGGGCATGGGCCCGACGTCGCTGCTGACGGTCGACATGGACGTCGAGACCACGTTCCCGGTGCCCGCCATGATGGTCAAGAAGGTGGCCAACGAGGCCCTCGAACATCTTGCGGACAACCTGAAGAAGCGTGCGGAGGAGCTCGCGGTCTAGTTCTGAGGCCGGGGTGTGGAGCTACTCCCAGATCCCGGTCTTCTCCAGCATGCTGGTCAACCGCGTGACGCCGTCGGTGAACTGCCATTCGGTCAGCTCCGCCACCGCGGGCAGGTTGCGTTCGCGCAGCGCGCCGATCAGCTTGCGGTGGTGTTCGACGGCGTCGGTGCCCCACGTCGGGTCACCCGCGTAGACCCGCGGCGGCATGTAGCGCGACACATGCAGCAGGAACCATGCCAGCTTGATCCGGCCCGCGCTGCGGTTGAGCGCGCGGTGGAACTCGAACTCCGCGTTGATGACGGCGTCGACGTCGGCGGCCTGCACCGCCTCGGCGAGCGTGGTGGTGAGGCTGTCGAGATGGTCGATCTGCTCGTCGGTGATGTGCTCGACGGTCGAGGACGCCAACTCCTTGGCGATCGTGGCCTGCAGCCAGAAGATGTCCTCGACGTCCTGGCGGTCCAGGGGCACCACGACGTGCCCGCGGTGCGGTTCGAGTTCGACCATGCCCTCACCGCGCAGCGTCAGCAGAGCCTCGCGGACGGGCGTGATGCTCACGCCGAGTTGGGCTGCGGTCTCGTCGAGGCGGATGAACGTCCCGGGCCGCAGGGCGCCCGACATGATCTCGGCGCGCAGGTGCGCGGCGACTTCCTCGGACAGCTGTTCGCGGCGCAGCTTTGGCCGCTGCAGCGCGGACCGCTGCGACTTGGCCGGTGCGTTCACAGTGTGGTTCTACATCCTTCGGGCTTGTCTGGACCGATTTGAACTCATAGTGTGACCAGGACTACCCCAATGTTTGATCAAATGTAATATTCGCGCAAGTCCGCACAGATCCGAAGTGAGGGGAACGACGTTGACCGCGCAGCTGGCTCAAGCCGTGGGTGCCCAGACGCCCACCGAACAGCCCTACCTGGCCCGTCGGCAGAACTGGACCAACCAGCTGTCACGGCACGCCCTCATGCAGCCCGAGGACACCGCGATCCGCTTCATGGGCAAGAGCATCACGTGGGCCGAACTCGACCGGCGGGTCAGCGCGCTGGCCGACGCCCTGAGCCGCCGCGGCGTCGCGTTCGGCGACCGCGTGATGATCCTGATGCTCAACCGCCCCGAGTTCATGGAGACCGTGCTGGCCGCCAACCGGCTGGGTGCCATCGCCGTCCCGGTCAACTTCCGGCTCACCCCGCCGGAACTCGGATTCCTGGTCGAGGACTGCGAATCGCGCGTCGTCGTCACCGAGCCCCTGCTGGCCCCCGTCGCCAGCGCCGTGCGTGAGATCGCGCCACTGGCCGAGACCGTGATCGTCGCCGGCGCGCCGACCGAAGGCGATCTGCTCGGGTACGAGGACCTGCTCGCTGAGGAGGGTGACGCCCATTCGGTGGTCGACATTCCGAACGACCACCCCGCGCTGATCATGTACACGTCGGGCACCACGGGTCGGCCCAAGGGCGCCGTGCTGACGCACGCCAACCTGTTCGGCCAGACCATGACGGCGCTGTTCACCAACGGTGCCGACCTGAACAACGACGTCGGTTTCATCGGTGTGCCGCTGTTCCACATCGCCGGCGTCGGCAACATGCTGACCGGCCTGACCCTCGGTCACCCGACGGTGATCCACCCGCTCGGCGCCTTCGATCCGGGCCAGCTTCTCGACGTCCTCGAAGCCGAGCAGGTGACCGGCATCTTCCTGGTGCCCGCGCAGTGGCAGGCGGTGTGCGAAGCCCAGCGGGCACAACCACGCAACCTCAGGCTGCGCGTCATGTCCTGGGGTGCGGCACCGGCCTCGGACACGCTGCTGCGCGATATGGCTGAGACCTTCCCCGACACCAAGATCCTGGCCGCGTTCGGCCAGACCGAGATGTCGCCTGTGACCTGCATGCTGCTGGGCGAGGACGCGCTGCGGAAGCTGGGCTCGGTCGGTCGGGTGATCCCGACCGTGGCGGCCCGTGTCGTCGACGAGAACATGAACGACGTCCCGATCGGCGAGGTGGGTGAAATCGTCTATCGTGCACCGACTCTGATGGCCGGGTACTGGAATAACCCGCAGGCCACCGCCGAGGCGTTCGCGGGCGGGTGGTTCCACTCCGGCGACCTGGTCCGCCAGGACGAGGAGGGCTACGTCTGGGTCGTCGACCGCAAGAAGGACATGATCATCTCCGGCGGCGAGAACATCTACTGCGCCGAGGTCGAGAACGTGCTGGCCGCCCATCCGGCGATCGTCGAGGTCGCCGTGATCGGGCGCGTGCACGAGAAGTGGGGCGAGGTTCCGGTGGCCGTGGCGGCCGTGTCGGATCAGTTGGCGCTGGCCGACCTGGAGGACTTCCTCAACGAGCGACTGGCCCGCTACAAGCACCCGAAGGCACTCGAGATCGTCGACGCGCTGCCCAGGAATCCGGCCGGGAAGGTGTTGAAGACCGAGTTGCGCACGCGGTTCGCCACCGGCGGAGAATGATGTTCTAGGTGCGGATTGGGTTCGGATTCAAGGCTTTCGGGGGCGGCTGAATCCGATTGACGTAGGCGAAGAAAACGCCGAGGTCACAAAGGTGGGTCATTCCCACCGATGGGCCACACCGCCGCACCAAGATCAGGTACATTCCTGTGGTCCGCCTTACTACTCCCGGGTAGGGAGGCGGCCGTCACGTATTCGGGGCGGGGGGCAGGAGGGGGCGTGGAGTTCCGCTTAGCGTTGCACGGCCACACGGCCGTCCGGGTTGGGACGGCTCTGTGACGGCGTCGACGGGCGGACTCACCGGCTATGTGCGCGACCAGCTGCGCACACCCCTTGAGTTGGTCGGCGGCTTCTTCCGCATGTGCGTGCTCACCGGAAAGGCACTGCTGCGCCCGTTCGAATGGCGCGAATTCATCGAGCAGAGCTGGTTTCTGATGCGGGTGGCGTTCCTGCCCACCGTCGCCGTCTCCATTCCGCTGACCGTGCTGATCATCTTCACGCTGAACATCCTGCTGGCGGAGTTCGGCGCGGCCGACGTGTCCGGCGCCGGGGCCGCGCTCGGCGCGGTCACCCAGTTGGGCCCGCTCGTCACGGTTCTCGTGGTGGCAGGCGCGGGGTCGACGGCCATCTGCGCCGACCTGGGAGCCCGGACCATCCGCGAGGAGATCGACGCGCTCGAGGTGCTCGGCATCGATCCCATCCACCGTCTGGTGCTGCCCCGCGTGGTCGCCTCGACGTTCGTCGCATTCCTGCTCAACGGCGCGGTCATCACCATCGGTCTGGTGGGCGGCTTCATCTTCGGCGTCTACATCCAGAACGTCTCTGCGGGTGCGTATGTCTCGACGCTGACCCTCATCACGGGACTTCCCGAGGTGCTCATCTCGGTGATCAAGGCGCTGACCTTCGGGCTGATCGCGGGCCTCGTCGGCTGTTACCGCGGTCTGACGGTCGCGGGCGGCGCGAAGGGTGTCGGCACGGCTGTCAACGAGACCCTGGTGCTGTGCGTGGTCGCACTGTTCGCGGTGAACGTCGTGCTCACGACAATTGGTGTGCGGTTCGGAACGGGGAACTGACGTGTCGACGACCCAAGTCCTGCGAAGTCGCTTCCCCCGGGGGTACACCGAGGTCACGAAGGTCGCGGGATGGCCGGGGCGGTTCCTCGACACCCTGGGCCACGTCGCATGGTTCGCGCTGACCGCGGTGGGCTCGATCCCGCACGCGCTGCGCAACTATCGCCGCGAACTCCTGCGCCTGATCGCCGAGATTGGCATGGGCACAGGCGCCATGGCGGTCATCGGCGGCACCGTCGCGATCATCGGTTTCGTCACGCTGTCCGCGGGCTCGCTGATCGCCATCCAGGGTTTCGCTTCGCTGGGCAACATCGGTGTGGAGGCGTTCACCGGCTTCTTCGCGGCCCTGGCCAACGTCCGCGTCGTTGCGCCCATCGTGACGGGCCAGGCTTTGGCCGCGACAGTGGGGGCCGGTGCCACAGCCGAACTCGGTGCCATGCGCATCAGCGAGGAGATCGACGCGCTCGAAGTCATGGGCATCAAGTCGATCTCGTATCTGGTCTCGACGCGGATCCTGGCCGGCGCGGTCGTCATCATCCCGCTGTACGCCATGGCCATTCTGCTGTCGTTCTTCTCCGCGCAGTTGGTGACCACGGTCTTCTACGCCCAGTCCGTCGGCACCTACTCGCACTACTTCAACACGTTCCTGCGCGTCGACGACGTCTTCTGGTCCTTTCTCGAAGTGATCATCATGTCGATCATCGTGATGCTGAACCACTGCTATTTCGGCTATTTCGCCAGCGGCGGCGCCGTGGGCGTGGGGGAGGCGGTCGGCAAGTCGATGCGCACCTCGCTGGTGGCCATCGTGGTGGTCGTCCTGTTCGCATCGTTGGCGCTCTACGGCACCGACCCGAACTTCAACCTCACGGTGTAGCGCCATGACGGCGAACATGGACCAGGTCCGGATGGGGGAGAACAAACCCCGCACGCCGCCGTACAAGCTCGCGGGTCTGGTGCTGCTTCTCATCACGGTCCTCGTGGCCACCGCGCTCTACATCCAGTTCCGCGGCGGCTTCGACTCCAAGACCGAGTTGACGCTGGTCTCCGACCGCGCCGGCCTCGTGATGGACCCGGGGTCCAAGGTGACGTTCAACGGTGTGCAGGTCGGCCGCGTCGCCGCGGTGGACCCGCTCGACCAGGACGGCACCACACGGGCCAAGCTGACCCTCGACGTCGATCCCCGCTACATCGACCTGATCCCGGCCAACGTGGTCACCAACATCCAGGCCACCACGGTGTTCGGCAACAAGTACGTGTCCTTCACCTCACCGGATGACCCCGACCCGCAGCGGATCACCGCGGACGACGTGATCGACGTGACCGGCGTGACGACCGAGTTCAACACGCTGTTCGAGACCATCACCTCGATCGCCGAGCAGATCGACCCGATCAAACTCAACCTGACGTTGTCGGCCGCGGCCGAGTCACTCACCGGCCTCGGTGACAAGTTCGGTCAGTCGCTGGTCAACGGCAACACGATCCTCGACGACATCAATCCGAAGATGCCGCAGATCCGTTACGACCTACAGCGATTGGCTGACCTTTCTGACGTCTACTCCGCGGCGTCCCCGGACCTGTGGAACTCGCTCGAGGGCGCGGTGACCACGGCCCGCACCTTCAATGAGCGGCGCGGCGAGCTCGATGCGGCCCTGCTGGCGGCCGCCGGATTCGGTAACACCGGCGCGGACGTGTTCGAGCGGGGCGGGCCCTATCTGATCCGCGGTGCGGCCGACCTGGTGCCGACCGCACAACTGCTCGACACCTACAGTCCCGCGCTGTTCTGCACGGTGCGCAACTACGCCGGAGTGGCGCCCAAGGTGGCCGATTCGCTTGGTGGCAACGGGTATTCGTTGAACACCAACACCACTTTCCTCGGGGCCGAGAATCCGTACGTGTATCCCGACAACCTTCCGAGGGTCAACGCGCGCGGCGGTCCGGGCGGTGCGCCGGGATGCTGGCAGTCGATCGATCGGAACCTGTGGCCCGCCCCGTATCTCGTGATGGACACCGGTGCCTCGATCGCGCCCTACAACCACATTGAACTCGGGCAGCCCATCCTCACCGAGTACGTCTGGGGACGCCAAGTCGGGGAGAACACGATCAACCCATGAAAATCACCGGAACCGCAATCAAACTCGGCGCCTTCTCCCTGGTGCTGCTGCTCTTCACGGCGATCATCATCGTGGTCTTCGGCCAGATCCGATTCGACCGCACCAGCACCTACTCCGCGGAGTTCAAGACCGCCAGCGGGCTTCGTGCGGGCCAGTTCGTCCGTGCCTCGGGAGTCGAGGTCGGCAAGGTCGAGGACATCGAACTCGTCGATGGCGGACAGCGGGTCAAGGTCACCTTCAACGTCGACCGGAACCTTCCGCTGTACCAGTCGACGACGGCCCAGATCCGGTATCAGGACCTGATCGGCAACCGCTACATGGATCTTGCGCGAGGCCAGGGTGAAGGTGCGGACAAGGTCCTGCCGCCCGGCGGGTTCATTCCGTTGTCGCGGACCACCCCCGCGCTCGACCTCGACGCTCTCATCGGCGGGTTCAAGCCCGTCTTCCGCGCCCTGGATCCCGAGAAGGTGAACACGATCGCACAGTCGATCATCACGGTCTTCCAGGGGCAGGGCGGCACGATCAGCGACATCCTTGACCAGACCGCTCAGCTGACGTCGGCGCTGGCCGACCGCGATCAGGCCATCGGTGAGGTGATCGAGAACCTCAACACCGTGCTGGCGACCACGGTCAAGCACCAGAAGGACTTCGACGAGACCGTGGTCAACTTCGAGAAGCTGATCACCGGACTGAAGAACCGCGCCGACCCGATCGCCGACTCGACCGCGAGCATCAGCAACGCCGCGGGCACGCTGGGCGACCTGTTGGCCGACAACCGCCCGATCCTCAAGGACACCATCGCCCGCCTGGAGGGCATCGCGCAGCCACTGGTCGACCAGCAGGCGCAGGTCGATGACGTCTTAACGAAACTGCCGACATCCCTGAAGATCATCGGCCGAGCGGGCGGCGTCTACGGTGACTTCTTCAACTTTTACCTCTGCGACCTGAACCTCAAACTCAACGGCGCCCAGCCGGGAGGCCCGGTCCGCACCGTGAAGGTGTTCACCCAGCCGACGGGCAGGTGCACGCCGCAATGAGGACATTGGAAGGGTCCAACCGGATCCGCAACGGCCTGGTCGGAATCATGATCGTGATCCTCGTGATCGGTGTGGGCCAGAGCTTTTCGAGTGTGCCGATGCTGTTCGCGCAGCCGGTCTATTACGGCGCGTTCACCGATTCGGGTGGGCTGCTCACGGGCGACAAGGTGCGCATCGCGGGCCTCGACGTCGGCACCGTTCAGTCGGTGGCTATCGACGGTGACCACGTCGTCATGGGATTCACGCTGGGCACCAACCAGATCGGCACCGACAGCCGCCTGGCCATCCGCACCGACACGATCCTCGGCAAGAAGGTGCTCGAGGTCGAACCGCGCGGCAGCGAGATCCTGCGGGCCAGCGGTGAACTCCCAGTCGGGCAGAGCACGACGCCGTACCAGATCTACGACGCCTTCTTCGACGTCACCAAGGCCGCGGGCGGCTGGGACATCCAGACCGTCAAGCGGTCACTGAATGTGTTGTCGGAGACCATCGATGCGACCTACCCGAACCTGAGCGCGGCACTGGACGGGGTGGCCCGGTTCTCCGACACCATCGGCAAGCGCGACGAACAGTTCAAGAAGCTGCTGGCGAACGCCAACAAGGTGGCCGAGGTCCTCGGCGATCGCAGCGGACAGGTCAACGACCTCCTGGTCAACAGCAAGACGCTGCTCGCCGCGGTCAACGCGCGCGGGCAGGCCATCACAAACCTGCTGTCTAACGTTCAACTCGTGTCCGCGCAGTTCCAGGGCCTGATCAACGACAACCCGAATCTGAACCACGTCCTCGAGCAGTTGCGCGTCGTCACCGACCTGCTCGTCAAGCACAAGTACGACCTGCAGGAAGTGCTGATCACGCTCAGCAAGTTCACGGCCTCACTGGCCGAGGCGCTGGGTTCGGGTCCCTACTTCAAGGTGTTGGTGGTCAACCTGCTCGCCGGCCAGGTGCTTCAGCCCTTCATCGACGCGGCGTTCAAGAAGCGTGGAATCGACCCGGAGCAGTTCTGGCGCAACGCGGGACTGCCGGCGTTCCAGTTCCCCGACCCGAACGGGCAGCGGCAGGCCAACGGAGCACCGCCGCCGGCGCCCCGGGTGCTGGAGGGCACCCCGGACCATCCGGGCCCTGCCGTCCCACCGGGCTCCCCGTGCTCGTACACACCTCCCGCAGACGGCATTCCGTCACCGGCGAACCCGCTGCCCTGCGCGGGCCTGACGGTCGGGCCGTATGGCGACAATCCGTACGGACCCAACTACACGGGGCCCGACGGCGTCCTCACGTCACCGCCGAACCCGAACGCACCGCCCCCGGCGCCGGGTCTGCCGATCGCCGCCGAACCGGGACAGCCCGCGCCCGCCCTGCCGGGCACCCCCGTCCCGATGCAGGAGGGCCCGATCAATTCGCGGACGGTGCCGTTGGGCCCTGCGCCGGGTCCGGGACCCGCTCCGGTCGCCGTGCCGCCCGTGCCGCCCGAGCAGGGGGTGCCGCCCGCAGGGCCCGGCCAGCAGCTCTCGCCCAACACCGTGGCGCCGCTGCCCGGCAATCCGCCGTTCCTGATCCCGGACACGGGAGGTGCATAACCGGTGTCCACTGCATTCAACATCCGCAACCTCAAGCTGCCGCATGTGTCGAAGATGGCGGTCGTGATCGGATCGCTGCTGATCGTGCTCGGTCTGGTGGCCGGCGTTGCCGGTTGGCAGCTGTACAAGCGCCTGACGAACAACACGGCCGTGGCGTACTTCGAGCAGGCCCTGGCGCTGTACCCCGGAGACAAGGTCCAGATCATGGGCGTGCGGGTCGGGGCGATCGACAAGATCGAGCCCGCGGGCGACAAGATGCGGGTCACGTTCCACTACAACAACAAGTACAAGGTGCCGGCCGACGTCACCGCCTCGATTCTGAACCCCAGCCTCGTCGCGTCCCGCACCATCCAGCTGTCGCCCGCCTACACCGGCGGCGACGTGCTGCAGAACAACGCGGTCATCCCGTTCGAGAAGACCCAGGTTCCGGTCGAGTGGGACGACCTGCGCAACCAGATCACCGACATCGTCGGGCAACTCGGCCCCACACCGGAACAGCCCAAGGGTCCGTTCGGCGACGTCATCGAGTCCTTCGCCGACGGCCTCGACGGAAAGGGCAAGCAGCTCAACACCACCCTGACGGCGCTGTCGGACGCCATCACGGCCCTCAATGAGGGACGCGGTGACTTCTTCGCGGTGACCAAGAGTCTGGCGCTGTTCGTCAACGCACTGCACCGCAGCGATCAGCAGTTCGTCGCGCTCAACGACAACCTGGCCGAGTTCACCGGCAAGTTTAACCAGTCCGATCAGCAGTTGGCCGACACCCTCAAACAGATCGACAGCCTGCTGACGACGGCCAGGTCGTTCATCGACGAGAACGGCGAGGTGCTGGCGCACGACGTCAACAACCTCGCCGAGGCCACCACGGCGCTGCTGCAGCCGGAACCCCGAGACGGCCTCGAGACCGCGCTGCATGTGTTCCCCAACCTCGCGGCCAATCTCGTCTCCATCTACGAACCGAACAGTGGCTCGCTGTCGGCCGTTCCGGTGGTCGCCAGCTTCGCCAACCCCATGCAGTTCATCTGCAGTTCGATCCAGGCCGGCAGCCGACTGGGGTACCAGGAGTCCGCCGAACTGTGCGCGCAGTACCTGGCCCCGATCCTCGACGCGATCAAGTTCAACTTCCCGCCGTTCGGCGTGAACCAGGTGTCCACGGCCGTCACACTGCCCAAGTCGGTCGCGTACTCCGAGGAGCGCCTGCGTCCGCCGCCGGGCTACAAGGACACCACCGTGCCCGGCATCTTCTCGCGGGACACGCTGTTCTCCCATGGCAACCACGAACCGGGCTGGATCGTGGCGCCCGGCATGCAGGGCGTGCAGGTGCAGCAGTTCACCAAGAACATGCTCACCCCGGATTCGTTGGCGGCCTTGATGGGTGGACCGGACCCGTCGTCGATTCCGCCCGCAGGACCGCGCGGTGGCGCGCCGCCCAACGCCTACGACCAGAACAACCCGCTGCCGCCGCCGTGGTATCCGCAGCCGGGCCCGCAGCCGGGCCCCGCGCCCGAGGTGGTCCCGGGACCGCTGCCGGTGTCACAGCAGTTGCCGGGCACCAACCCCGCGCAGCAGAATCCGGGCCCGGGCGCGGGTCCCGCACCGGCGCCAGCACCCGCCGGTCCTGCGCTCCCGGCTGAAGTGGGTGGTCAATGATGAACAGGCGCAGGGCTTTCGGCCGCTTGGTGTGGCGCATCTCGGCGCTGGTCGTCGCGGTGCTGACGCTCGCGTCGTGTGGGTGGCGCGGTATCGCCAACGTGCCTCTGCCGGGTGGACCCGGCACGGGTGCGGAGAAGATGACGGTCTACGTGCAGATGCCGGACACCCTGGCGCTCAACGTCAACAGCAAGGTGCGCGTGGCCGACGTCAACGTCGGCTCGGTGCGCAAGATCGAGTTGAAGAACTGGATTGCCACCCTGACCTTGGACATGCAGTCCGACGTGCAGCTGCCGAGGAATGCGACGGCGCGGATCGGCCAGACCAGTCTGTTGGGCAGCCAGCACATCGAGTTGGCCGCGCCCGAGAAACCGTCGTCGGGGCGGTTGAGCGACGGTGACACCATCGAGTTGAAGAACTCCTCGGCGTTCCCCACCACCGAACGGACACTGGCGAGCATCGCGTCGGTGCTGCACGGTGGCGGTATCCCGAACCTCGAGGTGGTCCAGACCGAGGTCTACAACATCCTCGACGGCAACGCCGAGCAGATCCGGGCCTTCCTCGGCAAGCTGCAGACGTTCACGCGAAGGCTCAACGAGCAGCGCGAGGACCTGACCCGTGCGATCGACTCCACGAATGAACTGCTGACCATCGTGGCCGACCGCAACGAGACGTTGGACCGGGTGCTCACCGAGATCCCGCCGCTGATCGAGTATTTCGCCAACCAGCGCGACGTGTTCGCCGATGCGGTCATCTCGTTGGGCCGGTTCTCCGAGGTCACCCATGAGACCTTGGCGGCGGCCCGGGGTGATGTGGAGACCAACCTGCGGCTGCTGCAGCGTCCGCTCAAGCAGCTGGAGAAGGCGTCGCCCTACGTCGTCGGGGCCCTCAAGCTGCTGCTGACGGCGCCCTTCAACATCGACAATGTGCCGAAAGTGGTGCGCGGCGACTACATCAACACGTCCGCGACATTCGACCTGACGTTGAGCACGTTGGATAACGCGTTCCTCACCGGCACCGGTGTTTCCGGGATGCTGCGGGCGCTCGAGCAGTCCTGGGGCCGCGATCCGGAGACGATGATCCCCGACGTCCGGTACACCCCCAACCCGAACTCCGTCGAGGGTGGCCCGCTCGTGGAACGAGGCGAATGATGCTGACCCGTCTCATTCGAATCCAGTTGGTGCTGTTCACCGTTCTCACGGTGGTCGCACTCCTGACGTTGGGCTGGTACTACCTGAAACTGCCGTCCGTGGCCGGGATCGGGCAGTACACGCTCAAGGCGGACCTGCCGGCCTCCGGCGGTCTGTACCGGACCGCGAACGTGACCTACCGCGGCATCACGATCGGAAAGGTCACCGACATCCAGCCCACCGAACGTGGTGCGCTGGCCACGTTGAGCATCGCAGACAACTACCGGATTCCCCTGAACACGACGGCGAACGTGCATTCGGTGTCGGCGATCGGCGAGCAGTACCTGGATCTGGTGTCCGACGGTGGGGGCGGCAAGTACTTCGAGCCCGGACAGACCATCACCGAGGGCACGGTGCCGCGCGAGATCGGTCCCGCCCTCGACACCGCCAACCGTGGTCTGGCGGTGCTGCCGAAGGAGAAGATCGGCTCGCTGCTCGACGAGACCGCACTGGCGGTCGGCGGCCTCGGGCCGGCCCTGCAACGCCTGGTGGACGGCACTCAGGCCATCGTCGGCGACTTCGAGACCAACATCGGTGACGTCAACGACATCATCGACAACTCGGCACCCATCCTGGACAGCCAGGTGAATTCCGGTGACGCCATTGCCCGTTGGGCGGCCAACCTCAACAGCATCACGTCACAGACCGCGGCGCAGGATCAGGTGCTGCGCAACACGTTGACCAATGCGGCCCCGACGGCCGACGCGGTGAACGCGGTCTTCAGCGATGTGCGGGAGGCGTTGCCGCAGACGCTCGCCAATCTCGCGATCGTCATCGACATGCTCAAGCGCTACCACAAGGGCCTCGAGCAGACGCTGGTGATTCTGCCGCAGGGCGCTTCGGTGGCGCAGGCCGTCGCCGCCCCCTTCAAGAACGCCGCCGCGCTGAACTTCAGCCTGACCATCAACCAACCACCGCCCTGCCTCACCGGGTTCCTGCCGGCCACCGAATGGCGGTCGCCCGCGGACACCAGGACCGAGCCGCTGCCCACTGGCACCTACTGCAAGATCCCCAAGGACGCCCCGAACGTGGTGCGCGGTGCCCGCAACTACCCGTGCGTCGACGTGCCGGGCAAGCGTGCCGCGACACCGCGCGAATGTCGCAGCGACGAGCCATATGTGCCGTTGGGAACCAACCCCTGGTACGGCGATCCCAACCAGGTGCTGAACTGCCCGGCGCCGGGTGCGCGCTGCGATCAACCGGTCGATCCGGGGCGGGTGATTCCGGCCCCGTCGATCAACAACGGCATGAACCCCCTGCCCGCCGAGATGCTGCCGCCCGCCCCGCCGATCGTCAGCGACCCGCTGTCGCCGCCGGGCAGTGGCACGGTGCAGTGCAGCGGCCAGCAGCCCAACCCGTGCATCTACACTCCGACATCAAGCGCCGCAGCGGTGTACAACCCGCAGAGCGGCGAAGTCGTCGGACCCGACGGGGTCAAGTACACCGTCGACAGTTCCACCAGCACAGGAGACGATGGATGGAAGGAGATGCTGGCGCCAGCCGGCTGAACCCGACCTTGGCTCCCGAGGACGACGAATTGGATTCCGGGGAGACGACTCTCGATTCTGCGGCGTCAAACGACGAATTCGCACCAGGTGTCGTCGAGGACCCCGGACCTGACTCCCGACTGGCAACCCGCGGCTGGGTGGTCGCGGGATGTGTCGTGCTGCTCCTGCTCAGCGCTCTGATCGCCGGTGGCGGTCTCCTCGCGACGATCGCGGGCAACCGCGCGGGCGACAGTCGCGGGAACGAGGCCGCGGCGGTGCAGGCGGCCAAGGACTGCGTGATCGCCACGCAGGCTCCCGACGCCGCGGCCATGGCAGCGAGCCAACGCAAGATCATCGAGTGCTCCACAGGCGATTTCGCGGCGCAGGCCGCGCTGTACAGCGGTGTCCTCGTCGACGCCTATGCGGCCGCCAAGGCGCAGGTGCAGGTGTCCAACATTCGGGCTGCGGTCGAACGTCACAACGATGACGGGTCGATGGATGTGCTGGTGGCTCTGCGCGTGAAGATGAGCAACGCCAACATCTCGGACCAGGAGAGCGGGTACCGCCTCCGGGTGCAGATGGCTCCTGACGGCGGCACCTACAAGATCGCCAGGCTCGACCAGGTGACCAAGTGACCGACGTGATCACTCACGACGAGGACGTGGTGGACCCCGTGGCTTCAGCGGGGGAGCCGTTGGCGCCGTGGACCTTTCGTGCTGCGGCCCTGCTGATCGATGTGGGAGTCGGCCTGGCTGTCGTCGTGACAGCGGTTCTTGTCGCCTGGTCCGCGCCGCAGCGCAGTTGGTTGTGGTGGCTGTGCGTGGTGACCGCGGGTGTCGCGGTGCTGGCGGTGGCGCTCAATCGTCTGTTGGCTCCCGTGTTGTGGGGGTGGAGCCTGGGCAGGGGACTGCTTGGAATCACGGTGGTGCGCAGCGACGGCGTGCCCATCGGACCGTGGCGGCTGCTGGTCAGGGATCTGGTCCACCTCGCAGACACGGCGCCACTGCTGCTCGGCTGGCTGTGGCCGTGGTGGGACGGTCGGCGCCGGACGTTCGCCGACATCGTGGCCCGCACCGAGGTGCACACCGCATCTGCGAAACCTGCTGGTGTGAAACGCAGTGCCGTCGTGGCGATCTCGACGGCTTCCCTGGTGGCGGCGGTGGTGGCGGCGCTGGGTGTCCTGACGGTCCAGCGACCGGATCTGCGCGCCGCCGAGGCCCGCGAACAACTCGCGGTGCAGGGACCCAAACTTGTCAGCGACATGCTCAGTTATCAGGCCGCGTCCCTGCAGGCCGACTTCGACCGGGCCAGATCCGTGGTCACGGACTCCTATTGGCCTCAGCTGGAGGAACAGCAGAAGGCGATCCAGCAGGCTGGTGCCGTCGACAACGACTACTGGTCCCCGAATTCCGCGGTGCTGGAAGCCGAGGAGGACCGCGGGTTGATGCTCGTTCTGCTGCAGGGGCAGCGCGGTGTTCCGCCGAATCACCGGATGATCTCCGCGACGGTGAAGGTGCAGTTCGTCCGTGGTGGGGACGGCCAGTGGAAGGTCGACGGACTGACTCCGCTGGCCACACCGAAACCGGCCGGAGGTGGCGGATGAGCCCGCGGCGCAGGGCCGATGCCCCGGAGTTCGTCGACCTGCCGACCCGCCGGCCTCGATCCCTGATGGCCGTGGCGGGAGTGGCCGCGGCGGTGGTCGTCCTGATCGCCGCCGTCGCCGTCAGTGCCACGGTGTTGATCACGCACGAGCAGCACCGCCGGGCAGCGGTCAAGGACGTGCAGGCCATCCAATACGTACGGTCTTTTCTGACGCAGTTCACCACGACCGATCCGTTCAACGCGAACGCCTATGCCGAGGGCGTCCTGGGGCAGGCGACGGGAAAGCTGGAGCAGGAGTTCAAGTCCCGGCTCAACGAGGTCGTCATCGCGGTGGCGCGCTCCGAACCGACCAAGGGTGAGGTGGTCGACGCGGGGGTGGAGCGCTGGAACGACGACGGCAGCGCGAGCGTCGTCGCGGTCACCAAGACCGTGACGACGATGCCCGACGGCGCCGTGATCGAGAGCGGAGGTCGCTGGTTGGCGATGGCGATCGAGGAGGGAGGGCAGTGGAGAATCAGCGACCTGAAACCGGTGATCTGAGCGACGACGCCGGCGTGGCTGACGCCCCTGAGGTGACCGACGCTGCGCAGCGGACGCCGCGCGGTAAAGCCGCGCGGAGATCGGTGGCCTCAACCGATTCGGGCACGGTCGCGGCCGAGCCGGAAGCCTCGGGCGAGCAGGGCGACGCGGGCGGCCCGGCCGACCCGGAAGCCTCGGGCGAGCGGGGCGACGCGGGCCGCCCGGCCGACCCGGGAGCCTCGAGCGACCTGGAGGAGGCCGCACCCACGGTCGATTCCGACACCGAGAGTCCCGACCTGGCGCCGACCGCGGTCCGCAGGCCCGGACGCGTCGCGGTGGTGGCTCTGGTCGCCGCCGCCGTGCTGTTCGTCGGGTTCGCGGCGTTCGCCGGGGCCGCACTGCAACCCGTGCTGGCCGACCGTGCCGCGACGGCAACCAAGCTCGAGATCGCGCGCACGGCCTCCGGTGCGATCACCACGCTGTGGACGTACACCCCCGAGAACATGGACCAGTTGGGCGACCGGGCGGCGGGTTATCTCGGTGGGGACTTCGCGACCGAGTACCGCAAGTACATCGACGCGATCGTGCCGACGAACAAACAGGCTCAGGTCAGCAACAGTACCGAGGTGGTGGGGGCGGCCGTGGAGTCGTTGTCCGCCACGGAAGCCACGGCCATCGTCTACACGAATTCCACCTCGACCAGTCCGTTGAGCAAGAACATCCCGTCGCTGCGGTATCTGTCGTGGCGACTGACACTGCATCGCGACGGGACCCGATGGCTCGTCACGGGCATGGCTCCGGTCACCAGCTTGGACCTCACGCCCCAGATTTGAACGAGTCATGATTCGTAACGTTTACGTCAATAAGTCGTCTTCGGTGGTGTAAATTTGCCGCTGCGAGCTGAGAGGACCGGAGAAGCCGACGCGAGTCGGCCACGCCGATCCGTACCAGGTCGGGGGCGGACACCGGGCAGGCGATACTGAGACGTATGGCCATCGCCTCTCCGGTGTCCGAGAAACTCACCACCGTCGCGCTTCTGCTGCTGACCTTCGCCACCGGACTCATCGACGCGGTCAGCGTCCTCGTTCTCGGTCATGTCTTCGTTGCGAATATGACCGGCAATGTGATCTTTCTCGGGTTCTGGTTCGTACCGCATTCCGGTGTGGACCTGACTGCCGCGATCATCGCGTTCGCCGGCTTCCTGGTGGGGACGGTGGCCGGCGGCCGGTTCGCCCGGCACCTGGATCGCCATACTCGGCAATGGATCACGGTGTCCCTGGGCGCTGAGGCCTTACTTCTGGTGATCCTGGCGGTGCTGGGCGGCACGGGTGTCCTCGACTACCGCGATGACTCGAAGCTGATCCTGATCGCCGGATTGGCCGTCGCGTTCGGATCGCAGAACGCGGCCGCGCGCCAATTCGGTGTTCAGGAACTCAGCACCACGGTGCTGACGTCGACGATCGTCGGAATCGGCGTCGACTCCCGCCTGGCCGGTGGCTCCGGAGCGCGTGAGAAGCTCCGCTACACAGTGGTTTTGACGATGCTCGGGGGTGCCGTAGTGGGCGCCACGCTGACGAGGTTCACGGTCGCGCCGGTGATTGCGCTCGCGGCATGTGTGGTGCTGGCGGCGATGCTGGTCTTCCGGTATGGACCTGAACCGGCTTCGGCGGAAGTCGGCACGGACTAGGGTCAGGTCATGCCTGCTGTCCTGGTGACCGGCGCCTCCCGAGGAATCGGTCGGGCCATCGTGTCGCATCTGTCGACGTTGGGCTGGGATGTCATCGCCGGTGTGCGTCGTTCCGAGGATGCGGCGGTGCTGGGATCGCTGCCCCGGGTGTCGGCGGTGCGGTTGGACGTCACGAACTCCGACGACCTCGAGGCACTCGACGCGGCCCTGCCGGCACGTTTGGATGCGGTGGTCAACAATGCCGGCATCGTGGTGGGTGGCCCCATGGAGACCATCGGGGTCGACGAGCTGCGGCGGCAACTTGAGGTCAACGTCGTCGGGCAGATGGCTGTCACCCAGGCGGTGCTGCCGCGACTGCGCGCCTCGCGGGGCCGGATTGTGTTCATCTCCAGCGTGAATGGCCGGATCTCCACTCCGCTGCTGGGTGCCTATTGTGCCTCCAAGTTCGCGCTGGAGGCGGCTGCGGATGCGCTTCGAATGGAGTTGCGCCCCTGGCATATCGGCGTCCACGTGGTCGAACCCGCGCAGACCGACACCGATCTCTGGGAGAACGCGGAGCAGACCGCCGACGATCTGGAGGCGGCCATGAGTGCCGAACAACGCGTGCTGTATGCGAAGCACGTCGCCGGATTTCGAAAGATGATCCCATTGTCGCGGCGCATCGCGGTGCCCGTCGACAACGTCGCCAAGGTCGTCGAAGAAGCGCTGACCGCCAAGCGCCCGCATGCGCGCTATCCGGTGGGACTGAGCCCGGCGGTGCAGATGGCTGTGCTCAACCGACTGCCGTCGTCGGTGTCTGACGTGCTGGTCCGCAAGGTGCTGGGCCAGCCCTGAGTGCTGCTGCGGATTTCGTAGGTGTCTGCGTTGCGGTAGCGCCGTTCAGACCGAAATTCTGAGGGCGCCGACCAGTTGCTCTGAACTCATTAGGTTTGGCAACGACATTGTCGCGCTGCAAATTTGCGATCTCAGGACTCTGGCGGGGCGAATGCTGGGAGCTGCCTGAGACTCTTTGTACCCTGACATCTACGACCGCCTGAAGATCGCCTTCAAGTCTGTCCTCGATGCGGCAGACGGGCTCAATGCGACTGTCGAGGGGACGATCGACAACGCCCTCGGGGTGCAGAACCTCGATTCGGCACGGTCGGCCGGCGCGTCCTCGGCGCGCGCGGAAGTCCAGCGTCGAGCGAGCCGGCGATTCCGTGAAGCAGTCGGCAGAGAAGGCGAGGGAGAAACGGGCCGAGAAGGCCGAGAGGCGCATTCCGAAGAGGGGACTTGGCCGAAGCCAGCTGACCCCTTCCCCGACGATGGGCCCCCCGCCAGAGGCGGGGGCCCATCGTCGTCTGCGCCACGGCTACTGTCACACAGGAACGAATGGCATAAGGTGACCGGTTGTTGCTGTTGTTGTCGCAAGGTGTTGATCTGTATCGGCTAGAGCCCTCAAGATGCTTCGTGCCTGTAGGTAACTACCCTGTATAGGCTGCATCGTTCGCCGAAAATCAGCGTGCTGGCAAAGTTACTTAGAAAAACCTGAGGGGGTTTGCTACAGTTCGGCAACCATGTAAGCCAGATCACAAACTGACGGGAGAGTCGACGATGACTTCAGCCCCCACACCGCCCAAGCTGGCCATGGCTAAGACCGCGGCGGTCACCGCCGCGGCGATGGCCACGACCGCGGCATTGACCCTTGGGGTCACCTCGCCTGCCTTCCAGGCGCAGGTGGAGCGGGTGAGCGTCGGTGTGGAGCAGCGAGCCATCACCGCCGAGGTGGAACTGGCGGCGATCGTCGGCCTCTACGGTGTGGGGCCCGTCTTCTGGATCGCTGACGCGCTGGGCATCACTCCGGAGAACGTCATCCTCGGCGCCGTCGGACTGCTCGACAACCCGACCATCACAGCTGCCGTCCAACAGATCCTCACTGTGGTCGGCCTGGTGGTGGAGACGGGTGCGCCTGGGCCGCTGCCCGGCGACATCTACGACTCAGTGAACGGGTTGAGCTACACCGGCGATCTGGTGTTGGGTCCAATCCTCGGCGCGGTGCCACCGCTCGTGAAGAACCTGCCAATTGTGGGGCCGGTCGCGGAGGCTCTGAACGACTTGTTCGGCACCAACATTCCGAACTCGGGATTTACAGTCGAAGATGCCGCGAAGGCCATCGTGAAGGCCACCCCGATTCTCAATCAGCGCCGCGCCATCATCTTCTCCGAGGGTCTCGGCGCGCTGTCGACGTCGCTGGCCTATCGCGACATGATCGAGGCCGTCACGTCGAACGATCCCGACTGGGGCGAGGGCGTCACGGCGCAGTGGCTGATCTTCCTCAACAACGTCAGCCGACCCGGCGGCGGATTGTTATCTCTGGCAACCCCGTTCACCAATCTCTTCGGCGTCGACCTCACCACTCCGGCGGCCGGCAGCTACACCAACAAGGACAGCAACGGCAAGATCACCAAGATCCTCAACACGTCGGTCCTCGACATCAGTTGGGCCTACAACGCAACCTCGGACGCACCCAGCACCCTCAACCCATTGGCCTGGGCCAACGCCATCGCCGGGTCGATCCTGCTGACCTATCTCATTCCCGATGATCTGAACTTCGGCAATACCAACCTCGGCAGCCAGGTTGGGCCGTTGGCACTAGGCCTCCTCAACGGCGCGGGCGTGATGGTGGACATCACCGGCGGCCAGGGGTCCGCGGTGATCCCGCTGATCAACAAGATCTTCGACCTCCTGCAACTCAAGCCGCTCCCCGGCATCGTCGGCAAGGACACCTTCATCACCTACGACTCGGGCAACCTCCCGCTGCTCGAACCGTTCGACCTCGGACCACGCCTGCTTGGAATTCTCGGTGTGAATGTCCCGCAGCCGTTGCTGAATTCGATCGAGGGGGCGCTGCGTCTGGCGGTCAACACGGGCTACCAGGATGTCGATCCGGCCACGCTGCTGCGCGGATTCGATATGGGCGGCGAGCAGGCTCTGCTGTGGCACTCACCGCTGACGCCGAGCCAACAGGTCGAGGGCGGACAGATCATCGCCAACCGACTGCTCGATGACATCCAGGCCAACCTGCTCAACCCCGTCGCCTGGACCCCGAGCGTGTTCGGGCAGGCCGCGTTCAACGACATGATGAAAGCGCTGATCCAGAACCAGATCGCGCTGGCGGTGTCGGCGCTCGTCAACCAAGGCATCGACGGCGCGCAGGGGCTGGCGAATGGTGCGTTCGACGGACTCCAGACAGCGTTGAAGCCACTGCTTCAGGCTGCCGACGGGTTCAACGCACAGACCGAAGGCGCGGTCGACGACGCACTGGGCGTGGGCGGTTCAAGTTCGTTCGCCAAGATTCAGGCCCTGGACACCACCAACGCTCGTGCCCTCGAGGCCGACGGCAAACTCGCGCCAGAAGGCGATCAGGGCGCTCCCGAGCCCAAGAAGCCCACGTCGCTCAAGAGCGCACTGGCCGAACTGAATTCGGTCGACCTGCTGGAGGACTCGGACCTCGCCAAGAGCGCGAAAGCCACGGCCGCTGCCTTGAAGAAGCAGCGTGCGCAGGTTCGCGCGGACCTCAAGGAGGCAGGCGACAAGATTCAGAAGGAGCTCAAGAAGACCGGCGATGCGGTGGAGAAGGCCGTCAACAACGTCAAGAAGAACGTCGACAAGGCGGGTGACTCGGTGAAGCAAGCGGTCGACAACGCCAAGCCGAAGCCGGCCAAGAAAGCGCTCGCAGAAGCCAGCTGACATCGCGCGCCCGCCGCTTAACCCTACAAAGTTGGGGGAGGGACCGCCTTCGGCATCGCCGGGGGCGGTTCTCCTTTTCGCGGCCACTCACGCTGACAGTGACCATGAGCCGGCGTCGCGCGGTGGCGACTGCAGTGAGGTCGCTGGGAGGCGGGCTGTTCGAACTAGGGCGCTCCCCGCTGACCGCGGGCGCGGCGAGTGGGGTGGTGGCGGGCGCCCGTTGGTGGGCATACAGCAAAGCCATGTAACACGGGTGAGGTGGTTCTCGTAAATTCTGGCGGGTGCCGTCTGCGGATCGCGTCTGATCGCTTGGCGAACTGGAGTGGATTTTCAAGATCATTTTCTCATGCGGGTCATCCAGGCCGCGGAATCGGTGAAATCGGGAATCGCGGCGATTTTCGGTCGATGTTTATCGGGATGGAAAATCAACACCGCTGTCCTTGATTCTGCATGGGGCCATCGGGCGTAATAACGCCTGTCACCTGCAGTGAATATGGGTTCTTCGTCGGCAGGGTGGCTAGAAGCGCGATTCTCCGGTCATTGCGCAAGCAAGCAAATGGGAAGGCAAGCTACGGAATTGTTGCCCACACGTCAATTCCGATGTTAGGTTCCTGGGAATTCGCTGAAGGCGCATTGGGGGGAATATGTCTGGCAAGCATTCTGCATCTGCTCAGTCGCATAGACGACGTCGACGTGAGATTCAGGCAAAGAAACTAACTCTCGTCGGCGTATCCGCAGCAACTGCGGTGGCTGTTGGCCTGACGCCAGCGATGGCCAATGCTGCGATCAGTGAGACCTACTTGGTGGGCATCCCTGGGTGGTTACCGATCCAGGGTCTGCTCGGGCCGATCCAAACGCTTCCGTCGAACCCCGGCGCGATCTCCGACGCACTCGCGGGTGCGCAGGACGATCTGTTCTACACGGGCCTGCCGACCGAGCTTCTCGGTGGCGAGCACACGCCACCGGTCACGGTCGCGCCGGTGTGGCGCCGGACCGCCGGGGAGATCTTCACGACCGGCAACATATTAAGCGGCAACCTACGCACGTGGACGAGACTCGCCGGGCAATGGGTTGACCCGCGGTCCTACCCGGTGGAGTTCCTCGACGCCGCGGCCGCTGCCACGGTCGCCCCGCTGACCAACTGGACCTGGTACCTGCAGAACGTCAACCTCGTCGGCCTCGGAGAGGGGGCGATCGCGGCCGGAACGGCGTATCAGGCCTTCATCGACGCGGTGCGCGCCGATGAGATCGAAGCGGGGGCGCCCCAGACCGGGCCCCGGGAGATCAGCGTCCCCGGTGCACCGGGGAATCCGGTGCACCACACAGTGGTCGAGGGCATCTATCCCGGCGGTCTCGGCCTCCCGTTCTGGTACTTTCCGCCCGAGGGGTCTCCGGTCTATGACATCGTCAAACCCGGTGGCGTCGTTGATATCACGCTGCTGTCGCTCATCCTGCTGCGAAATCCGGGCCGGGCCAACGGCGGCCTGTTCGCCCGGTTCGCGCCTATCTACGAGGCGGTCACAGGGGTCAACCCGGTCACGCCGGACCGCCAGGACGTGCTGCCGATTGGCGTCGACCCGGACCTGATCACCAAGATCCTCACCGGTGACGTCAGCGACGTCGATGTCCAGGACCTTCTGGATCTGCTCAACGCACTCACGAATGACGGTGATGGCAAGAAGACGATCATCACCATCAAGGCGGACGTCACCTGGGAGTACGACCTCCTGTCGGACGCCCCGGCCACTGCCAATCCCATCGCGTGGGCCAATGCGATCGCCTCGTCGTTCCTGATCACGAACCTTTTGGGGCTCGATCTCAATGACCTGGGCGGGGGAGGGTTCATCGACCCTCGCGACGGCACCATCTACTACACACTTCCGGCCGGTCAACTGCCGCTGCTGGCCCCACTCCGCCTGCCAGCCCAACTGCTGAGCTTGATCACCGGCCAGAACATCAACACCCCGTTCTCGGATGCGATCGAACCGTTCCTGCGAATCCTGACCGACATCGCCTACGCAGACGTCGTCCGCAACCCGGACGGGACCTGGGACCGGACGTTGGACAAGTTCGGGGACCCCACTCTGTTCGGAACCCGCACTCTGACAAAGGATCAGGCGCTGTACCTGCCCGGCGATCTGATCGCCGCGTTGGGACGAGGGGTAGGAGACGAGCTCACCGATGTGCTGACACGTGTGCTCGGCGGTGTCGTCCAACTCCTCGGCGCGGTGGGAATCCAGGTACCGCAGCAACAGGTGCAACAGCTGGGTCAACTGCTGGGATTGCCAGGCGAAGCCATCAAGACCGTCAGCCGAGGTGTCGGCAACGGTGTGTCGGACTTCCTGCACGCCATCGGCCCGGTGCTGCCAGAATTGCCTGACCCCAGCCAGTCTGAGCTCCGCAAGCGCCAGGAGGTGGTCGCTCCCGTCGTCGCTCCAATCATTCAGGCTGCCGACAAGGTCGTCTCCCCGATCGTCGATGCGGCTGAGGGGGCCGTGGGGGAGCTGATCGGAAGCCTGCTCGGAACGACGAGTGCGGGTTCGGGCTCGCAGGCGTTGAATGCCGCCGGAACCACCGAGTCGTTCGACGAGCAGTCTGAGGAGGAGTCTGAGGAGTCATCGGGCTTCCGGGCTGCTGCGATCGAGCAGAAAGCCTTTGGCTCAGATCCCGCCGAGCCGGACTCAGCCGTCACAGCCGGCAGTCTGCCTGCAGGCGGCCCGGAGACTGGCCAGGGCGCGAGTAAGCGGCCAACGGTATGGGAGCTGAAGCGGAAGCTGGAGCGCGAAAGAGTGAGCGCTGCCGGTGAATTGTCGGCTTCGGTGCGCATCGGTGCTCATCGAGGAGGCGGCGTGGAAGTGAACCGCGACAATGCAGACAACGAAACTCCCTCTGGGGGAACAACCCTCACGCGTGAGGATCGCGACCAGCCGAACGATGGTGGCACGGGTAATGACAGCGAGCCGAACAAGGCGCCTGCGAATGACACCGACTAGCCGGGTCTCGTTTCGGGCTCCCGAAATCGCCCACGGGGCTGTGGTCTCAGCGACGCAGTGAATGTGGCTGGCAATCGTGCGGGAGCCGCAGGCCTTGACGGACAACTGGGTCCGCGAACCCTGCGAGGGTGAAGTGTGTGTGTGCGCCGGCCGCGGCGCCACCCGTGTGATGGCGTGACCCCTGATGTGCTGCATCGACGTCTGTGCCGCGGCCGGCCCGTGGGCACCAACTTACCATGAACATCTGAACAGGTGGACAGATAATCTGGCACCCCTTCCGCTGCTGTGGCCCCACCACTCACGCGTGCCGGGCTGCGACTTCTCGGCAACAACTTTTGAGCCCGCCTAAGTTGCACCGAGCCAGGTCGATTGTGTGCGGCGGACCCAGCCGTTAGGTTCCTGCATCTTCCCCGCTCACGTTTGCGGCAAATCGATGGCCGGCCAAGTCATTGTCGGGAAACCTGCACGTGCTAGGGGGTGGTCGAGCAGTCGCGACCGTGACCTGGTGTCACGGCAATACTCGATGGGTTCGCCAACCCGTCGGCCGCGCCGTGAATGCGACGTAACTGAACTTACGTCGCCGCGACACCTCCGTCCGCAAAGTAGTTGAAAATGCAATGACCAGCACTGCGGATGCCCTCGTGGGCTCGACCCGTGTCGTAGATCTGCCTCAGAATTCCTTAGGAAAAACCTGAGAAAAACCTGAAAGGGCGGCATGTCACACCGGAGATCGCGCATGAAAAGGCTGGCACTCGCGGGTGCGGCGTCGATGTCGGCCGTCGCTGTCGGCCTGACGCCGATCGCGGCGAACGCGGCGTCGACAGAGACCTATTTCGTGGGCTTCCCCGACTGGCTGCCCATCGGCGACGGATCGGTTCTGCCGTCTGACGCGGTCGCGATCAACGACGCGATCGTCGCGGCGAAGGACAAGAACCCGCTGATCGGGTGGGGGACCGGTGGGGTCGACCTGCGCCCGGTCTGGGTGCGTTGGGTCGACGGAGTGCCGGAGTACACGCTGCCCGAGGTCGGGCAGACCGGTTCGCACGTCGAGACCTACCAGGGTGTGAACCCGGCCTACCAGCCTGCCTATGACGTGGCTTACAACGCGGCCTACGCGGCGCACTTTGCCGCGGAGACGGTGAAGGCGCTGAGTTGGAACTGCGGACGGAGCTGCGCAGAGAACAAGGCTCGTCCGATCGCTCAGCAGAAGGCGGCACAGGATGCGTCGAACGCTGTCAAAGACATCCCCAAGATGATCAACATCAGCATCACGGTGCCGGACTTCGGCGTCATCGAGGACGGCTACTGGACCACGGTCACCGCGGGGCAGTGGGTCACGGGCACCGACATCGATGATCTTCCGACCGCCGGGCAATTGGCCTATGCCGCCTACGTTCTGCAGAACAGTGACCTGAGTGCGCTCGCACCGCTTCTGAACTGGACGGCGTACCTGAGCAATGTGAACCTCATCGCGTACGGCGACGGTGCCATCGCCGCGGGGCAGGCGTACCAGGCGTTCATCGACAGCGTCAACGGTGAGACCCATGAGGGCTACGACCCGTACACCGTTGGTGGGGCGCTGACCGGACCCCGCAAGATCGTGTTCGTCGACGCGCAGGGCCAGGTCACCCTGATCACCGTCCAAGAGACCAACGATCCGACCGATCTGCCCGACATCGTGTACCCAGGCTCGGGCCAGCCGCCGGCCTACGAATCCGCCCAGGGCGGAGGTGTTCTCGACATGACGGTGTTGTCCCTGGTGCTGCTGCGCAACCCGGGGCGGGCGAACGGCGGACTGTATGCGCGCTTCGCGCCGATCTACCAAGAGCTCACTGGAGTCAACCCGGTCAGCCCGGACCGCCAAGACGTGCTGCCCGAGGGTGTCGATCCGGCGCTGCTGACGAACCTGCTGAAGGGCGACACCAGTAACCTCAGCCTCGACGAACTCGGCAATCTGCAGGCGGTTCTCGAAAACGCCGATGGCAAGCCGATTGTCGTCACCCTCAAGGCGGATGTCGGATGGCAGTACGACCTGCTCTCCGACGCACCGGCGACCGCCAACCCGATCGCGTGGGCCAACTCGGTGGCCTCGGCGCTGATGCTGACCAATCTGCTCACCGGTGTCGACCTCGACGACCTCGGTGACGGCGGCCACGTTGGACCCGACGGGACGATCTACTACACCATCCCGGTCAACCAACTGCCGCTGCTGGCTCCGCTGCGGCTTCCCGCACAGTTGTTGGGCACGTTGCAGAACCAGAACCCGAACTCGATCAATACTCCGATTGCGGATGCGCTTGAGCCGATGCTGAAGATCCTGGTCAACAGCGCCTACACCGACGTGGTTCGCAATGAGGACGGCACCTGGACCAGAACGCTCGACCAGGCGGGGGTCCCAACGCTGTTCGGCACGCCGACGCTCACCCGCGAGCAGGCGGCCTACCTGGCCGGTGACCTGATCACCGCGCTGGGTCGCGGCGTGGGCACCGAATTGAACGAGGTGCTTCCGGTGGCGGCAGCCGAACTCGCCAAGGCGCTCAACATCGAACTGACTGCTGCGCAGAAGGAGGAGCTGAACCAGTCCCTCGCTGCGGTGGGTACCTCGATCACGGAGCGGGCCAAGGAGATTGGCGACGGCGTGACGAAGTATGTCCGTGAAATCGATGCCCAGTTGCCTGCCCTGCCGCCTCCTCCCACCCAGGCACAGATCGCCGATGTGCAGAAGCAGGTCGGCAAGGCCCTGGTCGAGGCGCGGGACGCCGCCCATGAACTGCGTGACCGCTTCGAGGATCCCCGCGCGCTGTTGCCGTCGTTCGACGATTCAGGGGTGAAGCCGGGAGCGGCCGAGAAGGCCAAGCTCAAAGATTCCCTGCAGAAGGTGCGGGCTGAGCTCAAGAAGGCCGGCGACGAGGCCAAGAAGCGTGCGGAGCAGGCCGGTGATGACGCCAAGAAGCGCGTCGAGAAGGCGGGCGCCAAGGTCAAGGCGGCCGTCGACAAGGCCGGTGAGAAGGTGCGCAAGGCCCTGACCCCGCCGAAGAAGGCGCCGCAGAACGACACTGAATAACAGGTTGACGAAAGAGGGCCCCGCCGTTGCGGCGGGGCCCTCTTTCGAATCTGCACGAATACAAGACTCGGCACGTCGTTGCCGGTCAGGAATGATCGCGGCATGACCGCCGTCTCTGACACCGCCGCTCGCACCACCCCGCTGGAACCGGTCGTCCTCGATGCGGACCTTCCCGCCTCGAACGTCGCGTCCATTCCGCCGCTGGCTCCGCAGTGGCAGCAGTTGGACTTCCGCGAGATCCTCTCGCGCCCGGCAGCGTTTCTGTCGATCAGCCAGTCGAACTCGCTGTACAAGCCCGGCGGCGTGCAGTACGCGGAAGGGCACGCACTGCGCGGAAGCCTTGAGGCGACAGTGAAGTCCGTCCAAGCCGCACGGAAGGCACCGAACTTCCGATCCTTCAACTGGATTGGCTACACCGTGTTCCGCGACGAGTACCCGCAGACGGACTTCGATCGCGTGCAGTATGCCGGGTGGACCGGTCATCTGGACGCCACGCCGGAGCAGATCGCCTGGGACAACGAGCTTGTCGGTGAGCTTCGTGAATTGGTAGAGCCCGGAGACAACGAGTTCTATGAGAAGGCACTGCAGACAGCCTTTGTCGGCACCGACCTTCCCGGGGCGTTGGCCAGGCAGAAAGTCGAGGTGGTCGTGATCACGGGCATCCACCTGGATTGGTGCGTGGAGGGCAACGCCCGTGCGGCGCGCGACCATGGCCTGCTGCCGATTGTCATCGGTGACGCGACGGGCGCCGTCCGGCCCGATCAGGAGCCCGCCGCATTTGAGCGGATCAACAACTTCTTCGCCCCGGTGATCAGTTCTGCTCAGTTCGTGGAGTGGCTGAGCTAGCAATCTTGCCAGTTTAAATTTGAGCGGTCCTCAGCGACGCTCGGCGACGATCCCGGCGGTGGGTGTCGGGATTCTGTGATTTTCTCATCTGCGGTCACTGATGGTGCCATTTCGTTCCAACTGCTGCCCTGGGGCGTCGTGCATTCGCAAACATCTGGATGGCGCGATCTGAGACGAATGTTGCTACAAACGCTCGCTACGTGCATTAGCTGATCAATCTGTGATCGAGTGCCGTCGCGCCGTTATGGCTGCTGAATGTTGCGTTTTCAACAGTCTGCGGTTATCTGAGCGAATAGATAGCCAGCGGGGGAAAGCGCGGTTGTTGTGGCAATTCCGCCGTCCTGTTCCACTTCGGCGAACTGTGGGAGCCCGTGAAGTTATTGCGGGTTCTCAAAGACCTGGTTTGTAGCGGGTGGCGTTTGCCATGACGATTAGCTTGAAAACTCAAACATCCCTTAACGCTGAAGGTTGGAAAATATGCACACGCGTCAATCGAGTGTTAGCGTCCCTGGCACAAGCTGAGAACTAACTGAGAAAGGCGGGGGGGCTGTGGTCAACGGAGATCTGGGAAATCGTAGGCAGCGTCGGGCGCGGGCGAAGAAGGACGCAGGGAGTGCGGCGGCCACAGCAACCGTGCTGAAGGGGAATGCCACGAAGGTCGCACTGAGTGGTGTGGCCTTGGCCAGCGCGATGGCTGTCAGCGTCGCACCGTTCACAGCGGACGCCGCGACCTACATCGTCGGGGCGCCGGACTGGCTGGGTGTCAACAACGTCGAGAATGACGCCGAGACGATCTACAACAACATCGTCAAAGATCGGGAAAACCCGGATTTCACCCTGGTCGGCTGGGGCACCGGCGGCGTTGATCTCAACCCGACCTGGGTGCAGTGGTACAACCCGAATCTGGGTGGCCTGGACCTGAGCGACATCGATCTTGAGGATCTGACCGCCGGCGACTTCGCCGCTCTGCTGGGCCAGATGGATCTCGGTGAACTGCAGAATCCAGGCAACGATCAGTACTACACGCCGCGGACGTGGGGGCAGACCGGCACTCAGCAGGTGCTGGTCGACAACCCGGAGTATCAAGAGGCGTACGAGGCGGCGCTCGCAGAGGTCATCAAGGCGGACAAGGACAAGGTCCTCGCGGCGGACACGATCAACGTCACGTTCTCCTACACGGTGACAGAGCCGGATTGGTGGAAGAAGGAGTATTCGATCGTCATCACCAAATTCAGCCTGGCGAGCATCTTCGGCAGTTGGTCGAATCAGAAGATCTTCGGCAAGCCGGTGACCAGCCCCATCGAGACGACGGTCACCATCGACAACCCGTTTAAGAACGACCCAGCCAAACTCGACGCATTTCTCGAAACCGGTGAGTACACGGGCACATACCCTGTGGTCATTAACGACCCTCTTGCGGCGCTTGGCGTTACGAGGCCTTCTGGTACCGCGGGACTCGCCTATGACTGGCTGAAGAGTAACGTTGTCAAGCCAATCAACGCTGGCACCTACGAGTATTCGTTCGACCGCACTAAGTTCAGCCTGCCCGGCGAGAGCTGGGAACAGCGCGCCGAAGACGCCGTCGACCCGAGCATCCCGAAGCAGATCTACGAGACGCAACCCGTTGAGGGCTGGATCCCCGGCGGTTGGACCACCAACACCTTCGGCCAGTGGGTGTCACCGACCAATGACATCACCGGATTGCAGGACCTGGACCTCTCCGCGCTGCTCAGCGGGGACCTCGATCTGGAGAATTTGAGCGCGCTGACTGGACTGTCCACGCGTGATCTGGCGTACTACCTGTCCGGTGACCTGGGATTCCTTGCGCCCCTGCTCAATTGGACCACCTACATCTACAACACCAATCTGATCGGCTACGGCGACGGGGCCATCACTGCCGGCCTGGCCTACCAGAAGTTCATCGACGCGGTGACCTCCGGCGAGATCAAGGCCGGCGAACCGCAGACCGACGGCCGTTACATCAAGATCACCACCGACGCGAACGGCAATCCCGTGGTGCAGGAGGTGAACCACACCGTCGGCGACGGGGGTATCGACGAGATCATCACGTCCTACCCGCTGCCCGGCGACCTGAACTTCCCGGGCGTGCCGACCAATCCGGACGGCAGTCCGCGCTACCCGGCGTACACCGAGATTCCGGGTGGGGTGATCGACCTTCATCTGTTCACGCTGACGCTGCTGCGTAATCCGGGGCGCGCCAACGGCGGTCTGTACGCCCGCTTCGCGCCGATCTATCAGGAGCTCACCGGCGTCAATCCGGTGTCTCCGGACAGCCAGAATGTGCTGCCGGAGGGGCTGGAGGGCCTGGACATCGCCAAGCTGCTGCTCGGTGAGGGTGGGGCGCCGAACATCCAACTCGATGACCTCGGCAATCTGGTGGCGGTCATGGAGAGTGCCGACGGCAAGCCCATGGTGATTACCATCAAGACCGATCTGACCTGGGAGTACGACCTGCTCTCCGATGCTCCGGTGACGGCAAGCCCGGTGGCGTGGGCGAACTCGGCGGTTGCGGCGCTGCTGGCGGTGAACTTGGCGTCGGCGCTGGTCAACTACGAGGACAGCGGACTGGACTTCAACAGCTACACGGGTCCCGACGGCACCATCTACGGCACCGTCACCCTCGACGAGTTGCCGCTGCTCTCACCGATCCGACTCGTGGCCGGCGCGCTCGGCACCGCAACCGGGACAGACATCAACACCCCGCTGGCCGACGCGCTTGAGCCGCTGTTGAAGACGTTGACCAACGTCTCGTACACGGACTGGGAGCGTGTGGTGGAGGCCGACGGCACCATCACCTACGACCGAACGCTGGATCAGATGCACGTCCCGACCCTGTTCGGCACCCAGACGATGACCCGCGCCCAGAAGGCTCAGCTGGCCGGTGACGTCATCAGCATCCTGGGGGCTGGCATCGGCGCCGAGATCACCGACATAAACGGTCGCTTCCTGGGGCAGGTGGAGAAGCTTCTCGGTGCGCTCAACGTGACGCTGCCGGCCGAACTGAAGGAGGCGTGGGAGAAGTCCGTGCCTGTGGTCGGTAACGCAATCACCAAGGTCAGCTCCGAAGTCGGCAAGGGTGTCAGCAAGTTCCTCACCGGCGTGGTGGGGGCCGTGGAACCGAAGCTGCCGAAGGAACTTCGGCAGCCTTCCTTCGGTGAACAGCAGACGCAGCTCGCAGCGGGTCAGCGTGAGGTCGGTAAGGCGGCCAAGGCGGTCAAGGACCGCGCCGATGAGCTTTCAGCGCGGGCGACGGCCTTTGCCAACGACCTGCGGGATCGTCTCGAGAAGGCTGGCGGCAAGGACAAACTCGCGTTGTCGGACGGTTCCGACTCCGCCCGCAAGACGCCGGTCAAGGACGCGGTGAAGAAGGCCGAGGCCGGTATCAAGAAGGCCGGAGCCGACGTGAAGAAGGCCGTGGACAAAGCCGTCGACAAGGTGAAGAAGGCCGTCACGCCGAAGAAGAAGCAGAAGTCCGAAACCGCTGAGTGATCAGCCAGCACGAGATCCCCTGCGGTGCACACCGCAGGGGCTCTCGCGTTTCATACTTGGATCATGGAGACATTCGTCAAGCGCAGCCTCACTGCACCGCCGGGGTTCTTCGCCTGCGAAGCCGCTGGTCTGCAATGGCTTTCGGTGTCAGGAGGGGCGTTGTGTGTCGAGGTGCTGGGACACGACGACATCAGCCTCACGCTTCGTCGTCTGGAGTCCGTGTCTCCGACCCGCGAAGCCGCTTCCGAGTTCGGCGGGGCATTGGCGAGGACACACGACGCCGGCGCCGACGGCTGGGGCTCGCCGCCCGAGGGTTGGTCCGGCCCGGGTTACTTCGGACCGTTGAGTCATCCGCTGCCCATCACCTTCGCGGTACATGACACGTGGGGTCGGTTCTACGCCGACGAGCGTCTGGCTCCGATTCTCGAGCGCGCGCACCCTGTACTCACGGACAGCGCGGCGCGGGACATCAGCGACGTCATAACGCGCTGTCGTGCAGGTGAGTTCGATGATGAGGACACACCCTCCCGGCTGCATGGGGACCTGTGGAGCGGCAACCTGATGTGGACGGGTGACGGGGTGGTGCTGATCGACCCGGCAGCCTGCGGCGGCCACCGCGAGACCGATCTGGCGATGCTTCACCTGTTCGGATGCCCCTATCTGAGCGAGATTGTCGACGGGTATCAAAGCGCGCACCCGCTGCGACCGGGCTGGCGCGATCGAATCGCACTTCATCAGCTGTATCCGTTGCTCGCTCACGTGGTGTTGTTCGGTGTCGGGTATGCGCAGCAGACGCACGCTGCGGCGAGGCGGGCACTCGGCAGCGCGGATCTGGGGTAGCCGACTACGCGGGTGATCAGGCACGGGGCTGGCGACACTGGTTCTGTACGCCAGCAGTAGCGGAGGTGCAGCGTGAACACCGAATCCCTTGAGGTGGTGAAGGCGCTTTCAGTCCCGATCGTCACTGGCTTGGTCACGGCGGGCGGGATTGCTCTGGAAAGAATCCGAAGCGAGCGGGATCTGGAGGTTCGCCGCGGAAGGATCGTCGAAATGGCACACAACCAGATCGCCGCCGTGCAACCGCTTTTGGAGAATCTGAGTGGGGACCCGGCGCGCGAGCGGGCTTATGCGATCATCACGGCGGCGCTCGATTCAATTGCGCGTGCGCAAGCCCTCAGCCAGCAACCGGAGGAGCAGCTTGAAAAGAGCGCACTGAAAGCGATCGATCATGCTCGGCGGAGCGTGTTGGATGAGGTGCTGTTGAGGAGGCATCTGCGGTCCCGTGCCGCCAGAGTGCTCCGAGTCCTCTACTACGTGGTGTTCGCGTGGGCCTGTCTCTGCGTTTTCACCTTCTTTGGGTCATTCACCGCGATCAATGACGCCGACGGTGGTGTCGGAGTCGTGATCGGGGTTGGGGCCATGACGTTGGTATTGGGGCTCGTCCCGATGATGTTGCTGCGGTCGATGGTGCTTGCTCGCGAGCGTCGGGCCGCCGGTCCGGACCGAACTTCGATTTCGCCACAGGAGGCGGTCGCGACACCGGCTCCAACGCCGTGGGCCTGAATCCCTTCTGTCTCTTTGGTTTCTCGTGTCACATCTGCGTTTTTGTCGGTGGTTCGAACTAGTGTTCGATTATGACTTCGGTGGCCGACCTGCTCTCAGAGCTGGAGGGCGTCCACGCCCGCCTCGCCGCTGCGTCCGTCGATGACCTCTCCGCACTGCAGGTGCTGACGGTGATGGAACGCCTGCAGAAGATCACCTGGGCTGATGCCGCCGTCGACCACAAACTGGTGGCCCGGCTGCAGGAGTGCAGTCCGGACGAACTGGGCGGGGACAAGGTCACCAAGGTCCTGACCCACCGACTGCGGATCACCGCCGAGGAGGCCCGCCAGCGCGTCGCCGACGCCGAGGTGCTGGGACCGCGCCGGACTCTGACCGGTGAGGTGTTGGAACCGGTCATGCCCAACCTGGCCGCCGCCGTCGCCGATGGTCAGGCCGGACCCGCGCACGTGAAGAACATCCGGGAGTTCTTCACAGCCCTTCCCGACCATGTGGACCTCAGCGCCCGGGTGGCGGCCGAATCCCTGGCCGCCGGGCATGCCTGCACGCTGGGTGTGCCCGACCTGCGGGCCGCGTTGAGCCGGATGCTGCTGTGGCTCGATCCCGACGGGTCGTTCAACGACGCCGACATCCAACGCCGCCGCGGCCTCACCTTCGGCAAGCAGGGCCCCGACGGATTGACCGAGGTCCGGGGACTCCTCACCCCCGAAGCCTGGGCGGTGCTTGAACCGATGGTGGCCAAACTGGGCGCCCCAGGGATGTGCAACCCCGACGACGAGAATCCGTGCGTGTCGGAGCGGCCGTCGGAGGAGCAGATCCAGGCCGATCGCCGCACCAAAGCTCAACGGCAGCACGACGCGCTGGTCGCCGCCGGACGGATGCTACTGGCGTCGAAGAAACTCGGGAAACTCAACGGCCTGCCCGTCACTGTGATCGTCTCCACCACGTTGAAGGAACTGTCCACCGGGGCGGGGTTTGGGATCACCGGCGGCGGGTCGCTGTTGCCGATGCGGGATCTGATCCGGATGGCCTCCCACGCCTTCCATTACCTGTCGGTCTTCGACGACGACGGCCAAGCCCTCTATTTGGGGCGGGCCAAGCGGATCGCCACCCCCGCCCAGCGGATCGTGCTGCACGCCCGCGACCGGGGGTGCACCGCGCCCGGATGCACCGCCTCGGCCTATCAATCCCAGGTCCACCACGCCACCCAGGATTGGGGCGATGGCGGAGAGACCAACATCGATGAGTTGGCTCTGGCGTGCGGGCCCGACAACCGCAAAGTCGGCCCCAACAAATGGAAAACCCGCATGCGCAATGGGCGGTGTGAATGGATCCCACCGCCGCACTTGGACAACGGTGGTCCCCGCGTCAACGACCACCACCACCCCGAAAACCTCCTCGCAACCCGCGACCCGGAGGGCGATGCCGGCGGCCCCGACCCCGGCTGACAGGTGGCCAGCGCACGCGTCCCCCGACCCCGACTGGCGCGAGGGCAGTGGAGGCGGTCCCGACCTCGACTAGCGGCAAGACAGTGCAGGCGGCCCCGACCCCGACTGGCGCGAGGACAATCCAGGCGGCCCCGACCCCGACCGACGGGAAGACACCGCCCATCGAATCGTCGATGCGGACGACCAAAGCGTCAGTCGGCCGCGGCTTCAGACCGGGGAAGGGCGGCGGGAGAACCAGTTTCAAGGCGTTCACCGGGGCGGTGCAACTGGGAACGGGGGCGTCCGCCGCGACGGTGCAACTGGGAACGGGGGCGTTCACCGCGACGGTGCAGCAGGCGAACCGGAGGGGAGTGCGAAGGGATCCGGCGGGCGGCTCGGCCGTCCCGTCAACCGAATGAGTTCAGTGCGCCAACATCAGTTGAACGCCAACCAACTCGGAAGTGCACGCTCGCGGGAGTCGCACAACACCTGGAAGGTGTCACACGATCCCTTGGGCACACCTGCGCCCGCCCACATGCCGCCGGTGTCGCGGCGCAGCACGATCGACGAGGATCCGCCTCCGTCGAGGAGGATCGCGGTGTCACTTCCCAACGCGCGGAACAGATCTTGAATCTGGTCGGGCGTGTAACTGCCACCCTGGAAGACGTACAACTCGTCCTTCTCGCGGGCATAGGCGATCGCCGTGCGCGCGGCGGACGGGCCGCCGTCGTTCAACTGGCCCGTGTCCCCAGGCGCGAGCAGTCCGATCCCACTGACTGCGACGAATCGAACACCCTTGTCCATCAGGCCCTGGATCACTGGCGTCGCGGCGTCGTAGTCCTCGGTGTTCTTCGGCGTGACCACAAACGGTGCGCCCGACACCGGCAGGATCATGGTCGTCAACGCAGTCCAATGCTCATTGCCGCCGGACAGGCCCTGCTTACCGGCGTAGGCGATGGTCCCCGTCACCGCGGCGTTGGCGCGGCCCTGCCCGCGGGTGTTGTCGACATAGGCACCAAGCGGGGAACTGCATCCGGTCTGCTTCCAGGACCCTCCGGTCTGGCCGCGGACGTCGAAGAAGTTGGCATTGATCGCAATGGTGGGCTGGCCCAGCGCCTGCCAAGCCGCGATCGGGGTGTAGATCTCGGACGCCTGCCACAGGCCATCGCGGGTCCGAGCACCCGGCGTGCGTTCGCAACGCGCCTGGTAACTCTGGTGTGAATCGACCAGGAGGCGTGGCGTCAGGCGCTGCGACGCGGCCTTGATGATCATCAGGTGGCCGCCGTTGCTCATCTCGTACCAACCACCGCCGGCGTTGAGCATCGGGGCGGGAGCACCGGCACCGAAGTTGTAGACGAGATACGACCCGCGCGTATTGGCGATCGCACTCGCCAGCAGTTCGCGGCCATCAGCGGCAGAGGCGACCGGCCCCGCCAGCAACGCCGAGGACGCGCACACTCCGGTCGCTGCACACGAGGCGATGAGGCGACGAAGGGCCGCAGCAGGGGACTTCACGGCGGCCCCTTTCGGCAGATCGAACGCAATACGACAGACGAAAACAATATCCTCACCAGCCACACTGTCAACTTTGGTAACAAGCTCACAACGGTTCGGATCCGACCGAATTACATTGCGTCAACTGAGGTTTGCCAGGAAACGCACAGCAGTTAGAACGCCGCGCTAAATCGAGTAGCCGACAGGCTTCCGCGGTTGCCGCGTGCAGGCGCACACTGCATGAGTCACCAGAGGTCGGTGGCGGGGGTGAACAAGGGGGTCTCAACATGTCCAACGTCGATACCGCGCGTGCGGCGTACAACGCCTTCAACACGGGTGATCTGGCCACATTGAAAGACATGTGGGCGGACGACATTCACTGGTGGAACTCGGACGCAGTGAAACCGGGCGGTGAGAGAACCGGCATCGATGCTGTGATGCAGATGATGATGGAGGTGCCCGACCATTGGAGCACTCTGAACGTTGAACCTACAGAGTTCATCGACGCTGGCGACTACGTCGTGGTGCTCGGAACGGAACATTTCACCAACGACAAGGGTTCGGCCGACGCCCGGTTCGCACATGTCCTGAAGTTCGACGGCAACGGCAAGTGTGTCGAATCCGAAATGCATGCCGACACCGCGCCGGCCGCCAAGCTGCAGGGCTAGGCAGGGGAGCCACGGGGCTACGCAGGAGGAGACGCAGGACTGGCCAGGTGGGCACGGGGCTGCGCAGGAGGAGGCGCAGCCCAGGCGGGGCTGGAAAGAACTAGATCGGGGGAGCCACGCGATACACCGCGTCGGCGAGATCGTCGGTGACGTAGACCGCGCCGTCGGGGCCCTGCACGGCCGCGACCGGGCGGCCCCAGCGGAAGTCGCCGGGGCTCTGAAAACCGCCGACGAGCGTCTGCTGGTTACCTAGAAGTCCGTCGCGCCAACTGAAGAACGACACCTCGGGCGCCCGCGGTGGGGTGCGGTTCCATGACCCGTGCACGCCGACCAGGGCGCCGGTGCCATATGGCTCCGGCAGGTCGGCGAAGCTCATGCCCAGCGGCGCAGAGTGCGCGCCCAGGCTCTGCTCGATGGGAGGCAGTGCAGCGCAGTCCATTCGAGAGCCATCGGCATTGGTCTCGACGTCGCGGATCAGAGGCAGATCGGCGGGACCGCCGTCGGGATTACAGAAGGGCCAACCCAATTCGCGGCCGTCGAACAACCGGGCCACCGACTCGGGTGGATGGTCGTTGACGTACCCGGTCCGGATCTGACCGTCCTGGGGGCGAGCGATGTTGTCGCGGTTGTTCACCGCGGTCCACACCGCCCCATCGGGTGCGACGGCAAGCCCGGTGCCATTGCGCACCCCTGTGGCGAAGGGTTCGGCGGGCCCACCACCGGGAGGCACGCGCATGATCGTCGCGCGCTGGGGAGTGGCGTCACGGTCCTCGGCGGAGATGTTGCCGGTGGACCCGATCGAGAAGTAGACCGCACCGTCCTGGCCCAACGCCACGCTCTTGAGGACGTGCGAGTACGCGGCGCGCAATTCCTGACTGCTGGCATTGGGCAGGTCGTCGACGATCACCTGCGGGTCGGTCGCCTGCCCGTCGGCGTATCGGTACACCGACACCCGGTTGCTCTCGGCCACGTAGAGACTGTCGCCGTCGAATGCGAGTCCGTGAGGCTGCGTCAATTCCCGCAGCAGCAGGGACCTCTCGCCGGAAGCATTGAGCCGCAACACTTCCCCGGTGAACGGCACCGACACGATCAGGGTGCCGTCGGGTGCCCAGGCGGCCAGCCGCACGCGCGGCACCCTCGCGTACACGGACATCGTCCACCCCGGAGGCACCAGGGCCTGGCGTGGCTCGTTGAACGGGGGCTGAGCCATGCCCTCGGGCACCTCAACCGTCACGGGCACGAGGTTGTCCGGGGCCGGTTCGGCCGATGCGGGTGGGTTGTCCTCGGGTTGGGAGGCCGGCGGGGACGCAGTGCCACAGGCGGTGACCAGGACGGCGGCCAGGACCGCCGCGCTACGCCGCAAGACCCGCATGCATCTCCCACACCAGGATCTCGGCCGGCTCGACCGCGGTGACCCGCTGGCCGCCGGTGGCGGTGAACCGCACGGCGTCTCCCTCATGAAGTGTCCCGGCGCCCTCCAGGGTGACCTCACCGCGCGGCACGAACAGATGCAGATAGGGCGCCTCGGGCAACTGCACCGACTGGCCGGGCTGCAGGCGCGCCCCGTGCAGCGCCGCATAACGGTTGGCGATGCCGATCGCGGTCTCATTCCGGTGGGCGTCCATGCCCGAGGCGATGGTCACCAGGCCGCCCTTGAGCAGTTCGTCGTCGATCTCGAGCTGCTGATACCCCGGCGCGATGCCGGATTCATCGGGGACCACCCACATCTGCACGAAATGCACGGGCTCCCCATGGCTTTCACCGCCGGTGAGTCGCCAGGAGTCGTTCTTCTCGGAGTGCATGATGCCGGTGCCCGCGGACATGCGCTGGGCCAGGCCCGGATAGATGACGCCGGAGTTGCCGGTCGAATCCTGGTGCACGAGCGAACCGCGCATCACCCAGGTCACGATCTCCATGTCGCGGTGCGGATGGGTGTCGAAGCCCAGGCCGGGCGCGACCCGATCGTCGTTGTTGACCAGCAGCAGGCCGTGGTGGGTGTTCGAGGGGTCGTAATGGTGGCCGAACGAGAACGAATGCTTCGAGTCCAGCCACTCGATCTCGGTCCTGGCGCGGTCGTCTGCCCGTCGGATATCGATCACGGGTTGAGTCGGGGAAGTCACTGCCATCACTCCTTGGGCTTCGTGCGTGAGCCTACCGTCTCCAGAACATGCATGACGTATCATGTATTCCATGTGGCTGGACGCCGAGCATCAGCGGTTGTGGCGCACCCACCTGGCCATGGTCGGCCGCCTGCAGACCGCGATGCACCGCCAACTCCAGGAGGCGTGCGGCCTGACGTTGGCCGACTACGACGTGCTGGTCGCGTTGTCCGAGGGCGGGCCGATGCGCATCAACGAACTCGGTGAAGCGCTGGCCTGGGAGCAGAGCAGGCTCTCGCATCAACTGCGTCGGATGCGGGACCGGGATCTGGTCGAGCGCCGCGACAGTCCCGACGACCGTCGCGGCGCCGTCATCGCCCTGACCGAAGCCGGGCAGCGGCACCTGCGCGTCGCCGCCCCAGGCCACGCCGATCTGGTGCGTTCGGTGGTGTTCGACGGGATGACGGCCGACGAGGAGCGGGCGCTGACCGCCTGGACGTCGAGGGTGTTGCATCGACTCGGGGGCTGACTCGTAGGCTCATACCCGTGGATATCAATGGAGCTAGCGCCATCGTCACAGGTGGCGCGTCCGGAATCGGTGCGGCCGCCGCTCGTCAGCTGGCCGACAAGGGAGCCAGGGTCGTCGTTGCCGACCTGCAGGCTGACCGCGGGCAGGCGCTCGCGGAGGAGATCGGCGGCGTCTTCGTCACCGTCGACGTCACCAACACCGAGCAGATCGAGGACGCGGTCAACACCGCTGCCGACCTCGGCCCGCTGCGCGCCCTGGTGAACTCGGCCGGCATCGGTTGGGCCCAGCGCACGATCGGCAAGGACGGCGAGTTCGCGTCGGCGCACAGCCTCGACGCCTACAAGAAGGTGCTTGCGATCAACCTGGTCGGCACGTTCGACTGCATCCGACTCGCGGCGACGGCCATGAGCCGCCTCGACCCGACCGACACCGGCGAGCGAGGCGCGATCGTCAACCTCACCAGCGTCGCAGCCTTCGACGGCCAGATCGGCCAGGCGGCCTACTCGTCCTCCAAGGGCGGTGTCGTCGGCCTGACCCTGCCCGTCGCTCGCGACCTGTCTGCCGTCGGGATTCGGGTCAACACCGTGGCCCCCGGCCTGATCGACACCCCGATCTACGGCGAGGGCGAGGCCTCCGAGGCGTTCAAGGCCAAGCTCGGCGAGTCGGTGCTGTTCCCGCATCGCCTCGGCAAGCCCGAAGAACTGGCGTCGATGGTCCTCGAGTTGATCACCAACTCCTACATGAACGCTGAAGTCGTGCGCGTCGACGGCGGCATCCGGATGCCACCGAAGTAGTTCGCACAAGACCGACGAGTCGCCCCGGTTCCCAACGGAACCGGGGCGACTGCGTATTCGGAGTCAGACTGCCCGTCGACGGCGCCACAGCAGCATGCCGCCGAAACCGATCCACGCCGCGACCGGCAGTGCCACCGCCACGTAGAACAGCGGGTTCGAGGTGGCCGGCGCCGCCAGCACGTACGGGGTCCACGGCCGCGTCTGCACCGGCCAGATCTGTTCCAGCGGAACAGAACTGATGACGTCGCCCATCCAGACCTCGGTGCCCGACTCCGACGTGATAGGGCCGACGATCGACGGCGCTGCAGTCCTCATCGCCGGCGCATACTTCTCCTCGAACACCTCGGCGCCGACCTCGGTGATCTCGACCTTGCTGAAGTCGACGCCGCCGACCGTCGAGGTCCACATGGTGCCGTTGGGTGACGTCCACTTCAGCGTCGCCTCCGGCGGATTCTGGTTGAAGCTGCGCACATAGTCGTCGAACACCCCGCGCGGGCTCCATCGCTGCGCCCATTTGTCGATGTTGTCCGAGTTGATCACCGAGGCGAACTGCCCACCGGGGTTGGTGGCGTTGCGCTTCCGAAGCCATTCGGCGACAACGCGACTGGTGTACACGCGGCGCAGGTCGGCGTACGTCGGCGAGTGCGCGATCAGCTCGTTGAGCGCCGGCATGATCATCCTCTGGTACGTCTCGAGATTGGCTTTCGTGATCTCGGGACTCTGGCCGCGGTCGGCGCAGGTCTCGCCGGGAGAGACGTCGCTGTCCTCCATGCCCAGCTTGGCCACCAGGGGAGCGTCGATGATGTACAGCTGGTCACCGTCCTCACGGACCGTCGCAGGAAGCGGCTCGATCCAGTGCCGTCGGCCGTCGGCGCACTTGGACTCGCCCTGTAGCGCAGCAACATAACGTCGGCCAAGGTCGGTGTCGGTGCTCTGCAGCCTCGCGGAGTCGCGCTTCATCTCCAGGTCGGCCTCGAGCAGGATTCTGCCGGCCTCGGTGCGGCCGAATCCCGAATCGATGATCCGGTCCGGCTCTGTCGGGTTGAGGTTGACCCAGAACTTCTCCGGTGACAACGCAAGCCAGACGTACAGCGCATCCCGGGACATCTTGGCGCTGCGGCCTCCGCCGACCGGCGTGCCGCCACCGGGGTGGCCGTTCGCGCGGTAACCGATCTGCATTGCGGGCTTGCCGCCGACATTGTCGGACGCATAGCGGATTTCCATGGTCGTGAAGTCGATGCCGCCCAGGTTCGGGTTCGGAGGTGAATAACCCGGCGCCGGGGGGCCCAGAGGTGCGGATTGGGGAGCTGGGGCCTGCGGCACGTACTGCGGGGCAGGAACGGGCGCGGGGGCGGGAGCAGGCGCGGGGGCCGGTGCCGGTGCCTGCGGCACGTACTGCGGCGCGGGGGCCTGCGGGACGTACGGTGCCGGTGCGGGCGCGGGTCCGACGACGATGGGCGGCGGCGCGGGCGACACCACGATCGGCGGCGGCGCAGGGGCCGGCCCGGGCAGCGGAAGCGGTAACGGGATCTGCGGCGGCGTCGACGGCGGTGGCGGTGGAATCGGCACCGCGGGCCCCGGTGGCGGAGGAGGCAGCATCGGCGGCGCTGGGGGCGGTGGCGGAGGCGGCGGGGGTGGTGACGGCGGTCGCGGTGGGGTCGTCGTCTCCTCCGGCGGTTCCGGCGGATCGGGGAAGTCCACTGAATCGCCTGCGAGTTCGTCCTCGACGGTCGCCTGATTTCGGGCGTCGGCCGCGGAGTCCGGGAAGTCGTCGAACGGATTGCCGTCGACGGTCGGTACGTAACGGGTGCAGAACCCGTCAGGCACCGTGGCGCCGGAGGACCGCAGGCCCTCAACCTGCTGGTCGATCCACTGCCGGGTTTCGTCCGTCGGCTTGGCGCCGAACGTCATGATGTACTTCACGCCGAACTTGCCCGCCGCGGTGAACTGCTTCAGGAACTCCTGCTGCTGGCCCAGCGACATCGTCGGGCCCGGGTTGACGCCGATGCCCACCTGCCTGCCGCGCGGGACGCCGGGGTCGATGTTCGACAGGGGGAACTGCGGTCCGCGGGTCCAGCCCGCGTCGGCGGGCAGATCCCAGTACTTGCCCAGGAATTCGGCGAAGGCGTCGGCGGTGTCCTTGTTCGTGATCGCCTTGATGTAGGCCTTCTGCCAGTCCGCCCACGTCATCGGCGTGCCGCCGGACTGCTGCTGCTTCTGGAGGTAGCGCTTCCACCGAGCCTTCATGCCCTCCGCGCTGCCGGGATCGGTGCGCACAACGTCATCGTTGCTGTTGGGCAGGCGGTTGAGTTCGTCGGCGCTGGGTTCGACGGCCTGCACCAGGCCGTCATTGAGCGGTTTGAGCGGATATGTCTGCAGCTGATCTGCCGGGGCGATCTCGCCGATGTCGTAGGACGGCAGCGTGAAGCCCGGGGTGCACTCCCCATACGAGCTCGACCCGGGTGCGTCTGTGTCGGCATGGCTCAGGCCCGCGCTGTGCAGCGTCAGACTGACCGTCACGGCGGCCACCAATGCGGCCCGCACCCAACTGCGGCCCCGCGCAGTTGCCGAAAGTTCGTCGATCGCCACTCAGCACCATCCTCAGACGCTACGGGTTTATAACTCAGTTACGAAGCAACTCGATAATAACCGTAGCGTTGCTGCGGTAGAGGCGCAACGTTTGCAGGTCAACTGGGGCGGCGGGCGCTACAGTTTTTTGGGCCCGGGGTCGCCGAAGTGCGACGCGCTGGCCCGTCAGGGTCGATGATTGAGCGATGACTGCACACCGCAACGGCAAGGTGTCGATCGTCGGCATGGGCAGCGTCGGGACGGCCATCGCTTATGCGTGCCTGATCCGGGGGTCCGCGGCCTCGTTGGCTCTGTACGACATCTTCGCCAAGAAGGTCCGTGCCGAGGTTCTCGACCTCAAACACGGCAGTCAGTTCGTCCCGCACTGCCGGATCTCCGGCGGCGACGATCTGGCGGTCACCGCCGACTCGCAGATCGTGATCGTCACCGCGGGCGCCAAGCAGAAACCCGGCCAGACCCGACTCGACCTCGCGGCGACCAACGTCGCGATGGCACAGGACCTGACGCCCAGACTGCTGGAATTGTCGCCGCACGCGGTGATCGTGTTCGTGACGAATCCCGTCGACGTGATCACCTACGCCGCGGCGCAGTCGGTCGACGTGCCTCGCGGTCGCATCTTCGGATCTGGAACTGTGTTGGACTCCAGCCGTTTTCGATACCTGATCGCCGAACTTGCCGACCTGGCCGTCGCCAATGTGCACGGGTTCATCGTCGGTGAGCACGGCGACTCCGAGATCTCGCTGTGGTCGTCGGTGTCGATCGGCGGCGTGCCGGCCGCACACTTCCGCAAGGACGGCGTGCCCATCTTCGACGAGGCCACCCAGATCGCGATCTCGTCAGATGTGGTCAACGCCGCCTATGAGGTGATCGAAGGTAAGGGTGCGACCAACCTCGCGATCGGCCTGTCCACGGCGCGCATCATCGAAGCCATCCGCGGACATCAACACCGCGTACTTCCAGTCTCGAGCCTGCAGACCGGGATCTACGGCATCGACGACGTGTGCCTATCGCTGCCGACGGTGGTGTCCGCCGACGGCGCGGGCGAGGTCCTCGAGATCCCGCTGTCGGAGCCCGAGCACGAGGGTCTGCACGCCAGCGCGCAGGCACTGCACGCCGCGTGGGAGTCCGTTCAGAAGGGCTGAGCCTGCGCGCTCACAACGCGTCCGGCAGACCAAACTTCGGGAACATCGACGTGTCGAGAAACGCCACCACGTGCGCGACCGCACCGTCGGTGACATCGAGGACGTGCAGTTGGAAGGGCAGGTGCCGTCCGGTCTGCGGGTCCAGCATGTACATCGCCGCCGCGGGCTGCCCATTGGCGGTCAAGGGCAGCAGCCGCATGTCCCCGGGTCTCTCGGCCGGGCAGTTCTGGTGGATCAGCGCGCCGATGGCCGCACCGCCCTGGTACCAGCCGACAAAAGGGGGCATCTCCCAGATCGCCTCCTCGGTGAACATCGCCTCCAGCGCCTCGATGTCGTACTGCTCGAAGGCCGCGATGTAGCGGGTCAGCAGTTCCTGGGTCTCGGGCGACCCCGGATCGGCCAGCGTGTTCTCCTCGCTGGGGCCGACGGACTCCAGCTGTGCGCGGGCTCGCTGAAGCAGGCTGTTGACGGCCGCCGTGGACGTGCCCACGGCCTCGGCCACCTCCGCGGCCTTCCACTGCAGCACGTCGCGCAGCACGAGGACCGCCCGCTGCCGCGGTGAGAGATGTTGCAGGGCCGCGATGAATGCCAGGCGCACCGACTCGCGAGACCCGACGATGACCGACGGATCGGCCGGGCTGGCGCCGCCGTCCGGCAGCGGTTCGAGCCACGTTATCTCGGTGTTCTGCACGAGTTCACCGACCGGGTCCGAACTCGGCGCGCCCAGTCCCGTCGGCAGCGGACGGCGCTGCCGTCCCTCCAGCGCGGTCAAGCACGTGTTGGTCGCGATCCGGTGCAGCCAGGTGCGCACCGAGGACTTGCCCTCGAACCGGTCGTAGGCCTTCCAGGCGCGCAGATACGTCTCCTGGACCAGGTCCTCGGCGTCGTGCAGCGAGCCGGTCATGCGGTAGCAGTGCGCCAGCAGTTCCCTGTGGTACTGCTGCGCATCCGTGAGGAATGTGTCGGGGTCTTCTGCGAGCACGCTCACGGTGCCGAGCTTACGCAGACCCGCCGACAAACGGTCGCTACGCTGGCCGGGTGGCTGAGACAGAGACGACGCGCGACGAGCGCACGTTCGACGGAGTCGGCGGCGTCCGAATCATCTACGACACCTGGACTCCGAACGTCGAACCCACGGGCGTCGTCGTGCTGTCCCACGGTTTCGGCGAGCACGCCCGGCGCTACGACCACGTGGCCAGGCGGTTCGGCCAGGCCGGCCTGGTGACCTACGCGCTGGACCACCGCGGTCACGGCCGATCGGGCGGTAAACGCGTTCACGTCAGGAACGTCTCGGAGTACACCGACGACTTCACGACGCTGGTGGGCATCGCAGACCGCGAACATCCAGGTCTGGCCAAGACCGTGCTGGGGCACAGCATGGGCGGCGCGATCGTGTTGGCCTACGCCTCCGAGCGCGGCGGCGACTACGACCTGGTCGTGTTGTCCGGGCCGGCCATCGCCGCCCACGAGGACGTCAAACCCTCGCTCGCGGTGGTCGGCAAGGCCGTCGGCGCGGTGCTGCCCGGCGTCCCGGTTCAACAGTTGGATTCCAACGCCGTCTCGCGCGACCGCGAGGTGGTGGCGGCCTACAACGCCGACCCGCTGGTGTGGCACGGCAAGGTTCCTGCCGGCGTCGCCCGCGCGCTGCTGTCGGTCGGGCAGTCCATGCCTCAGCGCGCCCAGGCGATCACCAAGCCGCTGCTGGTGGTGCACGGCGCCGACGACCGGTTGATTCGCGCAAGGGGCAGCGAGCGCCTGGTCGAATGCGTGGCCTCCGAGGACGTCCACCTCAAGATCTATCCCGGACTGTTCCACGAGGTGTTCAACGAACCGGAGCAGGACCTGGTGCTCGACGACGTGGTGTCCTGGATCGAGGCTCGCCTGTGAGAGCGATTGCGGCCCTGCTTCTTTCGCTGGCCCTACTGGTGGGCTGCTCGTCGTCGAAGACCGATGAGTCCTGGGTCGAGGACGAGATCACGTTCGAGGCTGACGGACTGACGATCCACGGCACCTACCGGCACCAGCGCGACGCCACGCCCGGACCCGCCGCGCTGCTGATTTCAGAGAGCGGCCAGACCGACCGCAACGGCGATAACGCCGTCGTCGGCCCCGTCGGCAACATGCGCCAACTCGCCGAGCACCTGTCCGGGCTCGGCGTCGCGACGCTGCGCTACGACAAGATCGGCACCGGGCGCACGGGCCTCGGACCGTACGCGCAGAAACCCGCCGAGGTCGGCAGTGCCGTGTACACGGCCGGTGCCAGGGCCGCGCTGCGCTTCCTGGCCGACCAGCCCGCAACCGACAAGGCGCACATGTCGGCGTACGGACTGGGGGAGGGCGCGACGCACGCCATGGCCCTGGCCGTCGACACCGCCTCGGACGCGCCGAAGCTGCATTCCTTGGGCCTGCTGCAGCCACTGCCCGGTCGCTACCTCGACCTCATCACGGGGCGGGTGAAGGCCGACGTCGCGGCGGCCGTGAAACAGGGGTCGAAGACAGCGCAGCAGGCCGACGAGGTGGTGGCGGCCTGGACCGCGGCCGTCGCACAGGTCCGCGCCGACGGCACGCTGCCGCCGGGCCAACTGCCCGACGGACTCGGCGCGATCCTCAACCCGGGCAACGTCAAGATCGTCCGCGAGACCGACGCCGTCGACCCGCTGGGTGAGGCCGCCAAGATCCCCGCCGGTACCCCGGTGCTGCTGACGTGTTCGGACTCCGATGCGCAGGCCCGCTGCGAGGGACTCAAACCTCTGACGGCGGCACTCGCGCACACCGAACTGACGCTCGTGGAACTCAAGGGCGTCAACCATGTGCTGCGCGACGACCCCACCGACAACCTGGCCGATTACGCCAAACCGGCGCCGCTGTCGGGGCAGCTGACGACCGCTCTGGACGCGTTCGTCCGCGAATGAGCGGGCCCGCTGCGGCTGCCCCGAATGTCGGACCACGCCGCTAAGCTCGGGGTCATGCCCAAAGTCGTTGTCGCCGAACGCTACGGCGGTCCGGAAGTGCTTGCCCTCCATGATGTCCCGCTGCCCAAGGTCGCCAACGGCCAGGTTGTCGTCGATGTGCACGCCGCCGGGACCAACCCGATTGACTACAAGCTCTACAGCGGACAGATGGGAAATGACCCCGCCGCGCTGCCGATGCCGGTGGGGATGGAGGCCGCGGGAGTCATCGCCGAGGCGCCGCCGTACGCCGAGGGATACACCGGGCCGCTGAAGGTGGGTGACGAGGTGATCGTCACCGGCATCCGCGGCGCGTACGCCGAGCGTGTGGTCGCCGACGCCGAGCAGATCGGGCACAAACCCGCGACGCTGACGGCCGAGGAGGCATCGGGTCTGCTGCTCGCCGGCGGCACCGCCTGGCATCTGTTGACCAGGACCGACGTCAAGGCCGGTGACATCGTGCTGGTGCACGGCGCCAGCGGCGGCGTCGGGCAGATGGCCGTGCAGTTGGCCACCGCGCGGGGCGCCCGCGTGATCGGGACGGCCAGCGCCGCGCGCCACGACCAGCTTCGGCACTATGGCGCCGAACCCGTCGAATACGGCCCCGGCTTGGCCGATCGCGTGCGCGCGCTGTTGGCCCCCGGCGAGCAGGTGACCGTCGCGCTGGACCTTGTGGGCACCGACGAGGCGCTGGACTCCTCGGTGGAGCTGGTCGCCGATCGGGACCGCATCGCCACCATCGCCGGCTTCGGGCGGGCTCCCGAGCTCGGCATCGCGGCGCTCAGCGGGGCCGACGGCGGGCAGGAGATCAGGGACTCATCGCGCCCGGAGCTGATCAAGCTGGCCGCGGCGGGGCAGGTGCGGGTGATCGTCGACAAGGTGTTCGGCCTTGCCGAGGCCGCCGACGCCCACCGCTACCTGCAGACCGGTCACGCGCGCGGGAAGGTTGTGCTTGTCCCGTGAGCGACGACAAGATGCTCGCGCGCATCGCCGCGCTGCTGAGGCAGGCCGAGGGAACCGACAATGCGCACGAGGCTGAGGCGTTCATGGCGGCCGCGCAGCGCCTGGCGACCGCGACGTCCATCGACTTGGCCGTGGCCCGCTCGCACACCGCCAAGCGGGAGGCCTCCCAGGCGCCAACTCAGCGCACCATCACCATCGGAGAGGCGGGCAGCAAGGGTCTGCGGACCTACGTTCAATTGTTCGCGGTGATCGCCGCGGCCAACGACGTGCGCTGCGATGTCGCGTCGAACTCGGCGTTCGTGTACGCCTACGGGTTCGCCGAGGACCTCGACACCACGCACGCGCTGTACGCCAGCCTGGTGGTGCAGATGGTCAGGGCCTGCGACGCCTACCTGTCCACCGGCGCGCACAAGCCCACCCCGACCATCACGGCGCGGCTCAACTTCCAACTGGCCTTCGGCGCGCGCATCGGTCAACGCCTGGCGGCCGCGAGGGAGGAGGCGCAGAAGGAGGCACAGGCCACCGAGAGCCCGTCGGCCGGCACTGCGATTGCGTTGCGCAACAAGGAACTCGAACTCGTCGACCACTATCGACAGACGTCCAAGGCCCGTGGCACATGGTATGCCTCGCGGGCCAGTGCGGGGTACTCGTCGGCGGCGCGGCGGGCCGGGGATCGGGCCGGCAAGCACGCCAGGCTCGGCGCCAGCCAAGAACTGCCCGGTGCACGGACCCCGCTGAAGCGGTGACCCCTCGCGACAGTCAACGCTCCAAGGTCTATGCCGCCGAGGCGTTCGTCCGCACCATGTTCGACCGTGCCGCACAACATCATTCGCGGGCCATCGACTTCTTCGGCGCGTCGCTGACGCTGCCGCCGGAGGCACGTTTCGCCTCGATCGATGCCGTACAGCGTTACGTCGACCAGGTGCTGGCGATGCCCGCGGTGACGCAGCGTTGGCAGGTTAGTGCGCTGGCGGTGCGGGCGCGGCGTGGGGCGGGTGCGGCGCACTATGAGGTCCAGGACGGCGCGGCCGTGATCGCGGTGCCCGAGCAGTCCACCCGGTGGGCGCTGCGCGAGCTTGTGCTGCTGCACGAGGTCGCGCACCACCTGTGCCCGGTGGAACCGGCACACGGCCCGGAATTCTGCGCGACGCTGTGCGAACTCGTCGAGGTGGTGATGGGCCCCGAGGTCGGCCACGTGCTGCGCGTTGTCTACGCCAAGGAGGGCGTGCGCTGAGCGTCGGCCGCTACCGTGGGTCGGGTGAGCGAACCCACACCACAAGACGTCGATGACCTGCTGAACCGCATCGTGCTGGGGGAGGACCCCGCGCTCGAGGCCGCACTGGCCGCGAGCACCGCAGCGTCGCTGCCGCCCATCGAGGTCACACCGCAGTCCGCCCATCTGCTGGGCCTGCTGGTGCAGATCGCCGGGGCGCAGCGGGTGTTGGAGATCGGCACGCTTGGTGGGTACAGCACGATCAGCCTGGCTCGTGCCGTCGGTCCCGAGGGCAGCGTCGTCACGTTGGAATACGAACCGCGCCATGCCGAAGTGGCGGCCGCCAACCTGGCCAGGGCGCGGGTCGCCGATCGCGTGGAGATCGTCGTCGGCGCGGCCCTGGACACGCTGCCCACGCTGAGCGGGGCGTTCGACTTCGTGTTCATCGACGCCGACAAGGAGAACAACTCGGCCTACGTGCAGTGGGCCGTCGACCTGGGCCGGCCGGGCACGGTGATCGTCGTCGACAACATCGTCCGCAACGGGCGCATTCTGAACCCCGCGGCTGACGACACGCAGGCCAGTGCGGTGCGGCAGATGCTCGAGATGATGGGCCGGCACCCGAACCTGGACACCGCGGCGATCCAGACCGTGGGCGGAAAAGGTTGGGACGGCTTCGCGTTGGCCGTGGTGAAGTAGCGTCTGCGTCCGCGCCGAGCGATGACGTGTTTCGCCGACATCGATGAATGCCGTGCGATAACTCAACTCTGGGCGGAGGTGAACGCTAGCTGCGCCAGATGGAGGGTGGAGGCGGCGACGACTGGGGCGCCTGAGGCTGAGGAGGCGCGGGTGCCGGTGCCGGTGCTGGAGCGGGAGCCGTAGGCCTCCAGGCTGATGGTGCTTCGCCGACGTAGGGCGCCGGTGAGGATGGCTGGCTGACAAAGGGCGCCGGTGACGGTGTTTGGCTGACAAAGGGCGAGGGTGAGGGTGTTTGGGGGACGGGCATCGCGGTGTCCCGATCCAGCACAAGCTGCTGAATCAACCTGCCGGCCTGGAGCATGGCGTCGAACTCCAGGCCGTCGACATCGACTCGGATCTCGCCGCTGCCGGAATGCCCCACCGTGAGCGCCAAACCGCGGGCCAACCACGCCAGAAGCCCGGCGAACGCCAGGAATGCGAGCGCGACGAGGAATCCGATGATCGCGAATGGCCCGCCCAGCGATGCCGTCGACATCAGAACGAACAGCGCACCGATGGCCGAGAAGAGCGCCGCGCGGACCCGGCGCTGCGACAGCAGTCTGCCGGTGGTCACCTCGCAGACCTGCTGGATCGGGATGCTGGATTCGGCGTACCCGACTTTGATGATGAAGAACATGTACTGGGGGTAGCGGGCGATCACGCGATCGCGGGTGATGACCAGGCCGGTCTTGATATGCCGCAGCAGTGGCGACGGGGTGAAGTCCGCGCCCATCAGTCGGGTCTCCCCTGGCAGCAGTTGGATGTTCTCGTGTTCCCTCGCCCTGGAATAGCCGACGCGTGGATCAGTGTTCATTGAATTCCCCTTCTGTGGATGATTGTTGGTGCATCAGGGCTCCTCTGCCCGCAGTTCACCGCGCGGCCCACGGCAGTTCACGACGTGCGCCATCCGCTCGGCCTCGGCGGCACCGAGGATTCCGCAGTCCCAGTCGTCGACTGTGGCGTACTTCTGCTGGGCCTGATGGAACCGTGCGATCACATCCAGGGCGTCCGGGCAGCTGATCGCGTCCACGTTGTAGTTGATCAGCACCAGGTTCGGCATTACCGGTATGGTCCCGCAGTTTCGGATGGGTTCATACGGTGCAGGCGCGGGCGGCGGTGGAAGCGCCAAGGGCGGTGGCGGCTTGGGTGGAGGATCTCCCAATCTCGTTGGCATAACCGATGTCTCCGGGACAAGCGAGGCATGGCCAGTGTTGGATGAACCACCGGCGACGGGTGAGGTGCCTGTGCCGGACGAGCGGTTCGGCGGCACGTTCATCACCGCCGGATCGGGCAGTGGCACCGACGTGCCGCCCAGCTCGATCGACGCCGTGACGGCGCGGACCACCGGCTCGCCGGTCACGACGTCGAGCAGCGTGAATTCTGCTGCCCTGCTGTTGTTCTCTGGCGTCGCATAGGTCACCGCGATCACGTTCTGCGGCGCGAAGCCGGGCCACTCGTCCCCCTCGACTCGGTAATCGTTCAGATTGGCGTTCGCGGGTGGGGTGAGCGGGTTGCCCGTCGCGCAGTGCACCCGCGGCACCCCCACCTGGTCGATCAGCACGGCGTTACCCGCCTGAAGCACCGTCTGATTCGAGAGTGGTCCGTCTTCTGACCACGCGTGAGTGGTGACCCACGTGTCGAGAGTCAGGACCACTGGCGTCAAAGTGTTGAGATAGTAGGGAATCTGACCCGGGGACAAGCCGAGCGTCAGACCCCAGGCCTCGGCGGTCGCGGGGTCTGCGTCGAGTTGGTTGGCGAGCGTGACCACGTCGCACGGGGCGATGTCTCCGGTGGCCCCATAAAGCTCCGACTGATGCCCGGAGACCGGACGCACGCCCCGGTCGGACCGCACCGGAATCTGCTGCAGCAGTGCGGCGGTCCGCTGTCGTGCCAGATCCGAGATTGCCACGGGCATGACCAGCACCGACCGAGTGAACGCCTGGTCTGACGGTGCGTTGGCCGCGACGAGGAACACGTCGCCGGTCCGGGCTTCGCGCGAAGTCGCCGATAACACGACGGCGATGAGGGCCGCGACGACCACCACAGTCAGCAGCACACCGGAGGCGGCCAGGATTGTCGTCGTCCGCGCGTTGTTCTCGGTCGGTGGGTTGGGGTCCACCCACCGCGGGTGGGGGTCGGTCACCAGCTGCCTTGGCCGTTGGCGTCAATGTCGACCTCACCGACGATGTCGCCTTGGAATGCCTTGAGGCCTTCAGCAGAACTGGAGGCGCGCGTGTCACCCTTGGTGTTGGCCGCTGAATCCCAGTCCTCGGCCATGCCGCCGTAGCCGCCAATGTGCTCGCCGATACCGAAGACGGTCCAAAGGTGGGGTTTGGATCGGAAGACCTCGACGTTGTCATTGCGGCTCTGGGATCCAGAGCTGTACAGAGTCGGGTTGACAGCGCTCGAGGAGGTCACCACGTCCGCGGAATCCTGGAGGTGGATGGCGGGGATATTGATGTCATTGCGGATTGGCGAACCGAAGGTGACGATCTGCTTGACATTCAGCCGCCCGGATCCGGCGATGTTCTGAGCATCGATGCCCCCCTGGCTGTAGCCCACCAGCATGACTTCGGCGCCCGGGGGGATCAGCCGTTCCAGCGCCTCGACCTGAGCTTGGTCCAGACGGCCACTGATCGCCGAGACATTGGCCCCCCAGTTCTGGTTCCCGGCCAGCACAGTGCCGCCGATGTAGACGATGTACTTCTCCACGCCATCGACCATGACCCGCTGGACTCGGTACCCCGACATATCGGGTCCGGAGGGATCCCAACCGTTCGGTGTCTCCTGGATCTCCTTCCACAGGTCCGTCAGACCGTCTGCGGACTGCTCATAACACTCCGACGCAGCACCTCCATTGGAAGCCGTCATCGCACCCCCATCGGCCTGGCTGGCGGCCTCCTGCTGATCCGCATTGCGGCGCAGGGCATCCGCGCCCTCCTTCAGAGCATTGATCGCGGCGTTCAACGATGTGAGCGACTGGGCCTTCCACTCAGCTCGGAACTGATCTGCGTCCCTGCCGCGCCAGATCGACTGATTCGACGCGATGGTGTTGAGTCCCTTGACGGCACTCTGCAGTTTCTCGACGGCCTGCGTGAAATGCTTCGACGTCGCGCGAAGTTGTTCGACGTCCGCGCCGACAGCACTCATGACCCCTCCAGTGGAATGAGCACAGGGTGCACGCGCCCCGCAGTGTGAGAGGCGCGTGCACCTGATGCGGTGATCAGTACTTGCTGCTGGTCTGCTGCTGCTCGGCGGCGTTGCGCTTGGCGGTCTGCGACGCGTTCTTCAGCGCCTCGACGACCTTCTTGAGCTGCGGCAGGTGCTGGCTCTGCCAGTCGGACTTGAAGCGCTCGGCGTCCTGACCCTTCCATTCGACGGAGTTCACCGCCGAGGTCAGCTGCGAGATCACGTTCTCGATGTCGCCCGCCTTCGAATTGAGCTGAGTCGCGAGCCGCTGTACCTGTTCGACGTCCTGCCCGATGAATGCCATATCTGCTCCCTCTGTGATCGTTGTGGTTTCAGTCGTGATCGTGTTGTTCTAGACATCCGGTTGCGCCACCTGCAACCACACCCCCTTACCCCTTTCGACGAGAACTCCTCGGCCAGGCGGGAATTCACTGCGGCGCACAGCACCGATGGATGTGCTCAGCAGACCGTCCGCGTCCATGCCGTTGGGCCACAACAGAAGCCCACGACGCGATGACTTGAACGGCTGCGCCAGCAGCCACGCCTGACCCCACCCCGACACCTCGGACTCGCCGACGATGAACGCAGTGTCGATGAGCGACTTGACCAGTTGGGCAAGATCGTTCTCCACATCCGCCCCGCCGAAGTCCGCCACCCGTTCGATGACGACCATCAGATTCGTTGACCGCGTGCTGTCGATCGTCGCGAGTTCCTCGACGCGGTGCATCACCGACTCCTGGCCGACGGCGGTGTCGTCCCACACCTTCAGGGCCGCGATGTTGGAACCCGACGGCGCCAGATGCACGATCCTGGTGTCCGGGCGCTGCCGTCGCACAGCCTGCGCCAGCGTGACCAACGCCGTCGAACGTCCGCTGCCCGGTGGTCCGGTCACCATGAAGACACCGGACGGATCGATTCCGATGGGCGAAAGTGATTCGTCGGCAACACCGATCACGGCCGCGCCCGCGGCGGCAGTGACTGGAAGAGACGTGAGTTGGATGTGCTCGGAAAGCCGTTCGACCGGTGCTGGCGGGGTGAATCCCTGCGCGCGCATTCGCGCGGCCAACTCGTCGATCGCGCGGGCCTGCACGGCGACGTTGGGATCGCCGCCCAGCACCGCGACCTGGATCTCAAGTCCGTCCATGATGGCCCGACCCTGCGGCGACGCGGACGACAGGATGTCGCCGGGCACACCGGCCAACAGGTAGTCGTCGTCAGAGGCCAGGCGCATCACCAGACGCTGCTGGATCGTGGACGCCAGCGAGGACGGGATCGCGGCGGGTCGATCGGCGGTGATGATGACGTGGATGCCCAGCATCCGTCCGTCGGAGGCGAGTTGGCTGAGCATCGCGAAGAACGGAGTGTGGGAAACATGCTCGTACTGCTCTCGGAACGGACCGATGGCATCGAGCAGCAGCAGCACCCGAGGCTCATTCGGGTCGGCGAGGCGACGGTACTCACCGATGGTGGAAGCGTTCACGCGGGCGAACCTGCGGACCCGATCCTCCAGCAGTGACGTCAGCCTGCGCAGCACCCTGCCGATGCGTTCCTCGTCGTCGGCCCCGATCACCGCGGCCACATGCGGCAGAGCCTCCAGCATCTTCAAGCTGCCCGAGGCGAAGTCGAGGGCGTACACATGGACCGGGCCGCCCTCGGCATCGAGGGCCGCCGCGATCGCCAGGGTTCGCAGCGCGGTCGACTTGCCCGAACCGCCTGTGCCGATGATGGCCATGTTCCCCTGGCCGTCGGGGGAGAAGGTGCCGATGGGTTGAGTCTGTTCGGTGGGGACGTCACACCGGCCGATCACCAGCGCGTCGGTGTTCGACTGCTCGACAAGCTGTTCCAACGCGTACACACCGTCGAGGGAGGGCAGCCACGGTCGCCGGGGTGCCGGGATCCGCAGCTGGCCCGCCGCGGATCGAATCGTCGACACCATCCGACCGATATCGGTGGGTCCCGACGGCGGAGCCACCGATTTGGCGACCGTGGGATCGTGCCAGGGCCGGCGACGGCCGAACACGAACTCCCAGATGTCGATGGGTGCCTTCTCAGGCTGCTCACTGGTGCGCCCACCGACATACGCGGTCTGGAATGTCGTCAGCCGCCCCGGCCCGGTCTTCGCCACCGCACGGCCGGCGATCTCCGGTGGGAAGTGCGCGGCCAGCGGGTCTTCGATGACATCAACGGAATCATCGACATCATTGAGGCGCAACGCGATTCGAAGGTTTGTATTGGCTCTGAGGTTGTCCTTGATGACGCCCGCGGGCCGCTGGGTCGCCAGCACCAGGTGCAGTCCGAGGGAGCGGCCGCGCTGGGCGACGTCGATGACGCCGTCCACGAACTCGGGCACTTCGGATGCCAGCGCGGCGAACTCGTCGACGATGATGACCAGGCTCGGTGGAGTGTCGAGGTCGCCGCGCTGTTCCAGGGTGATCAGGTCCTTGGCCTGCTTCTCGTTGAGCAGGGTCTCCCGTCGCCGGATCTCAGCACCCAGCGAGGTCAGCGCCCGTCGCACGAGATGCGGGGACAGATCGGTGACCAGGCCGACGGTGTGGGGCAGTCGGACGCAGTCGGCGAATGCGGTGCCACCCTTGTAGTCCACGAGCAGGAAATTGATCCTGTCCGGACTGTGAGCGGCGGCCATCCCCATGATCCAGGTCTGTAGGAACTCGCTCTTGCCCGAACCCGTGGTGCCGCCGACGAGGGCGTGTGGGCCGTGCGCTCGAAGATCCAGATGGACTTCCCGCGCGCCCGACGAGCCCACCAGGGCACGCAGGCCCGCGGGTTCGGCAAGGGGGCGGGGCGGACCATTGCGGTCCAGCACCGACGCGTTCGAGATCCACTGCTGGGCAATCGCTGTCGGATCTGTGGAGATGCGGTGCCCCGCGAGCGTCAGGTACGACACCGACCGGGGCAGATCGGTGTCGTCCTCGACGGCTGCGCCCGCATCGATGACGGGCGCCAATAGGAGCGCGATCTGGCGGACGTCGGCGACGTCGATGCTGTCACACGAGACGGGGAAGCTGTGTTGGCCGTGTCGAACCTGGCCCACCGAAGCGCCGTCAGTCTCCGACTCCACCAAGAGAAACGTGCGGCAGGCGGCGGGAAGGTTGGCGACCTCGGTCGCCACCCAGATGACGTGGATTCCCACGGCACCGCCCTGCTCGGCGAGCCGAGTGAGTCGAGACCTGTCGATCGGTGCCGTGTCCTCCACCAACACCACCACGGCGGGCGCGTAGGCCTCGGCGCGCCGGTCGTCGGCCGCATCCGGGCGGATGGGGCCGAAAGTGAAGGCCGCGTTGGCCTCGACCTGCGACCTGCGCTGCTTGAGCAGGTCCTCAAGCCTGGCCATCAGTGCCTGACCGCCGCCCACGCTGTCGGTCAGATGGTTGCCTGACAGCGGGCTGTGCGCGGACCCGGTGTGCGGCATCCACTCCAGCCACTCCCAGGACGTCCGAGACTGCGCGGAACTGAACGCGGTGATCGTCAGGTCAGCAGGTGAGTGCAGCCCGAGCAGTTGCATGACCACGCCCCGGGCGACACCGTCGATCACGCTGCGCGGGCCGCAGATTCCGAGCGCCCCGCACTCGCGCAGATCCGCGATGATCGGCACGTCGGTGACCTCGGCGAACTCCTGCTGCAGATCGTGAAGCTGCTGTACGTACTTCACTTCCGCGCTCTCGGTGTCCGACACCAGGATCCGGCACCGAGACGGAGCGTCGCCGAGGCCCAATCGCACGGTGAGGAAACCCGCGTGCTCGGGTCGGTGAGTCCACAGCAGCGGCCCGAGGCGGTGAATGGCCTCTACGACCTGGCCCAATGCCGGCGCCTCGGTCAACCGCACCGCGCGTTCGACGCGCTGAGTGTCGGTCAGGTTCTGTGCCAGGGCCCGCAACGAGTCGGAGAAGCGCTGGACCTCGTGCCGGTACTTCTTGCGCTCTTGAAGCTTGGTGTCGAAGTACATGCCGATCATGAGCAGCGGGCTCAGGCAGATGAACACCACCGACAGCATGCTGCGGGTCGCCGCGAAGAGAACGAGGCCCATCGCTAATGGGGCGAGCATCGAGACGATCGGAAAATGGGTGGGATCGGGAATCTGCGGCGGTTTGGGCGCGGCGAGTTCCTGCTCGTCGAACCGGGCGATCACACGCGGTGAGCGGTTGAATTCGATGGCCACGCTGTCGTTCTGGGTGGTGCCCGGTCGCACAGTGAGCAGAACAGCCACCGCCGTGTCGGCCAACTGCACCACGTCCGTGGCGCCCACCAGTGCGCGCTGCACCGGTTGGCCGCCGACGCGGACGCCGTTCGGTCCCGCCAGGTTGACGATCTCGATGCTGTCGCCGACCGCGACGGCCGCGTGGATGTCGGCGATTCCGCGGTCGGTCAGCGACACATCATTGGTGGCGCCGCTGCCTATCGACGAGTTGCCGGAGGGGAGGGGGAACTCCAACCCGGCGTCGGGCCCCTCGAGTACCCGCAGGACCGCAACCGCGCGGCCTCGGCGGCGGCGAGGTGCGGTCGCCGGTGTGGGCGCGAGACTGACCGACGAACCCGAACGCAGGCCTGAGTCGATGAGGCTGCGCGCCGGGTCGAGAACCCTTGCAGCCCCCGCTTTGTCGAATGCCGTGTGCTCGACCTTAAGTGTCAGACCGGCGCCGCCGGACCGGGGGGACGGGACAGGGTCGCTGGCGGCCAGTGCGACCGCCACATCCCCGACCGAGGCGGTGGCGTCCGCGGTGATCGCCACCTGAGCCCTACTGCCGTCGGCGCGGCAGAGAATGATCTTGGCCTGCATCTACCCCTGCCTCGGCGCAGCGACGGGAATCGGTGACTGGACGCGATTGAGGCCGCGTTCGGGTGACCGGCGAAGTGTGGTCTGCTGTTGGGCGCCCAGTGGATTGGCACCCACCGTCACGTCGAGCACGATCAGGCCGGAGACGCGGTCATGCAGTCCGGTCGGGTCGTCGGGCCTGAGAACCATAGGGACTGCCGCCAACCCGAGTGTGCCGATCAGAATCATGCTGCGCAGCAGGGTGGCCGGCACGCCCGGGGGAGCAGGGTTGTCCGCGCGCACGAGGCGCAGGCCCAGCATGGCCTTGCCGAAGGTGTTGCCGCTGAGGCCCTGCCAGATCTGCATCCACAACCAGACCGCGACGAAGGCCACCGGGACGACCAGGTAGACGACCTCGGCGACGCCGAGGACGGCGCCGGCGACCGACAACGGAAGTGCTGGGCTCATCATGGCCGCCAGATCCAACAGGAACGACGCACATCGGACCCCTGGGCTGGCGGACTGGAATTCGGTGGGGATCGTCGTTGCGACGACGGGACGTGAAGGCACTGCGGGCCTGTGGTCGCCGGTGCGCGCCGGGGCAGCGGTACGGATGCTCATGGTGTGTCCACACACGGCGCAGAATCGACTGGTCGAGGGCAGGCCGGAACCGCACTGGGGACAAGCGATCCCCACGGCGTCTGGCTGTCCTGGCATCGACCGTCTCCATCCGGGCCGCATCGCGTGCAGCGTTATACGGCCGGGATACGACCGTGATGTGCGATACCTGCACGCATTGCCCGCCCGGCGCGTCAGGGATCAATTGGAGAAGAGATTAATTCTTTGCCACATCGAACGCGCGCGTAACTGTGTCGCCCGATCGTACGATTGTCCGCGCTCGCGAGCAGCGTCAGAGTGGAACGCGCCTGACCGGTTCTGTGCCCAGAGGAGGGGAAGCGTTGGGAGATTCGGCGCTGCCGCCCAGCAGGTACGCCGCGGGCTACGTGGCCGCAGGCGCACCCGTGGCGGATGCGACGTCCGCGCCGGTGACGCTCCTGGTCACCCGGGTGAACCGACTGGCCGCGGCGTCCTTCGCGGCTGCCCTGTTCCTCGGTCTGGTGATCGCTCCGCTGACGCTGCCCCTGTCTTACGTAGCGCAACGCCAGATCCGGGTCTCCGGTGAGAGCGGCGCCAGCCTGGCCAGGGCCGCGACCGTCATCAGCGCCGTTTACCTGGTGGTTGGGCTCGTCGTGGTCGGGTTGTACGTCCACCTGCAGTGACCGAATAGTCGGATGACACCGTCTGCGGACCGGCGTCCGCCGAACGGCCGATACCCCTACGGGTGGTGCGAATGTCAGGATTGGCCCAAGATGCTGATTGACGTTTGCTGATTCTGCACGGACAGGTGTTCACACTGTGAGCTCGTCGCGGCGACGATCGCTATGCAATTCGGCGGCGTAATTGGAGAGGTGGGGGTTCGAATGAATGTCACGCTCGGGGTGGCGGTCGACAAAGCGACGGCGCGGATCGCACTGCTCGACGCCGCGCCGCCACACGCCGTGATCGACCAGTCACAGATCGACCTGGCCGACCAGGGCGCCGACACGCTGGTGTCGACGCTGGTGTCGACCGACCGCATGCTCACCGAATCCGGGCATCGACTGGTGCGCACCACCGTCTGCAGTCCGGATCCGGATCGGGTCACGGCAGTCGTGGAGGCATTGGCGGGTGCGGGCTTGGCCGATGTCTCGGCGGTGTCGAACTCGGGCGCGGTGACTGCGGCGACCAAAGCTCTTGTCGGTGAAGCGACGACGGCCGCACTGGTCAGCGACGGTGAGACCGCGGCGCTGTCGATCGTCGACGTCGAGGCCGACGCCACAGCGCTGATCGCGGTGGAACAGGTCGTCGACGGCGACCGCAACGCAGCCTTCCGGGCGTTGTTGGAGCGGTTCAGCGAGGAACCCGGCGGCGCGACGAGCGTGGTTCTCCTGGGTGCGTCCGGCGACGGTGCCGAGACCGATGCCCTGCGTCAGGTGTCACCGGTGCCACTGCATCTGCCCGAGGGGCACGAGTACGCAGTGGCACGCGGCGCGGCGCTGGCGGGGCTCCATGCGTCGCCGGCGGGCGGTCCAGTCGCCCAAGGCGATTCTTTGAACGCGGCCGAAACCGTGATGAGCCCGCAGGCGCAGCAGTTGGCATATTCGGAGGTCGACGAGGCGGAGGACTGCGCCGTGGACTCGGCGGTCGTGCCGATGCAGACGCCGATGCAGCCGTTGAGTGCCGTGGACCCCGACGAGGTCGAGTTCGAGGAGGGCGACGCCCCAGCGGGCCGCCCGCGGGTGCTGCTGCTGGGCAGCGCCGTTGCCGCGCTCGTGGTGGTGGGCTTCGCAGCGCTCGCCGTGAGCGTCGCGATCGGCATTCGGCCCGCCGTGAGCTCGCAGGCCGTCCGCTTGACCGACGAATCGCTGGCGGGCAAGTACTTTCCGGTGGCACCCGGGCAGGGCACGACGCCTGACCCGCCAGCCTGGACCGCGATCGAGGAGCTCCCCGCCCCAGGCGAGGTTCCCGACGCCCGCACCCTGCGGCCGAAGCTGATGAGCTCGACCCGCAGCATCGGCGACGCTGGCGCACAGACCATCAAGTACTACAGCGACGGAACGATCGGCGTGCAGAACACCGTGGAGCGGTTGGCCGGCGGGGGTGTCCCCGGTCCCGGTGCAGTGGCGCAGGCGCCGGAATACCTCACCCGGCTGATCCCGGACTTCTCACGTTGGAGCCCCTGCCAGGTCCTCGCCTTCGTCAGCAACATGCGGTTGATGGGGCAGGCCGCGGCCGGAACCGTCACACCGTTCAGCAATGCGGCGGCCGAAACCCTCAGCGGCGCCGCGGAGACCACGTTCGGCGGAATCTCCGATCTGTCGGACGTGGGTGAGATCGCGTTGGTCCCGCAGGACAAGGGGCCGCTCTTCAGCACCACCAAGAAGGTCGCCGACGGGGTCCCGGACACAGATGCGATCCCGATGCAGATCTTCGAATCTGGCACCACGGAGTTGGCCTCCACGAAGGTGGCCGACGTGCTTCCCGTCGACTCCAAGATCGTCGACACCAAGGTGCTCGAATCCCTGCCGACCACCGGCGGAACTGAGAAGACCACGCCGGTGACGATTCTCACCGAGGCGCTGACGCCCGACGTCGTGCAGTCGCTGCCCGGGACGGAGGGCTCGGCACCCATCTTCAAGCCTGAGGTGCCGCTGCCGGAGACGAGTCCGGGCACCGACCTGACGATCGATGTCCCGGAGGGCACGCTGCCCGGCATCGATGTGGGTGACAAGTCACTGCCCCTCGACATCCCCGGCCTGAAGCCTGGCGGCACACAGCCGGAGGCACCCTCGAAGGTCGAGTTGCCGATCATCGATTCGCCGTCGAAGCCCGTGTTCGAGGCACCCAAGCCGGTCGTCGATCTGCCCAAGCCGGCGATCGATCTGCCCAAGCCGGCGATCGATCTGCCCAAGCCGGTTATCGAGGCACCGTCGAGGCCGATCATCGACCTGCCCAAGCCGGTGCTCGATCTGCCCAAGCCGGTGATCGAGGCGCCGGCGCCCGTCGAAGTTCCAGTCCCGGCTCCGGCGCCGAAGTTCGAGCTGCCGTCGCTCCCGAAGCTGCCGATCCCGGCGCCCGCCGCGCCTGCGCCAGTGGAGGTGCCGTCGGCGCCCGTGCTGCCGCCCGCCCCGGCGATTCCGTCGATTCCCATTCCGACACTGCCTGATCTGAAGCTGCCATTCGGTGGCAGCCTGTTCGGCAACGGATGACACACGAGGGACTGTGTTGACGAACGAACTGCATCGGCCGAACCAGATTCGGGATGGCGTGGCCGCTGGGCTCCTCCTCGTGGGGGCGATGTTGCCATGGAACATTCGCTTCGGCGTCGGCATCGCCGGGTCGAACGCATGGGTGTTCGCCCTGCTGGTCGTGGTGACTCTGGTGTCGCTGGTCGCGCTGGTGCTGAGCCACGCGGGAGGCGGACGTGCGACGCACGCGGACTCGGACCGGGTCAATCGGCTGCGGCTGGTCCTCAACGTCCCGTATCTCGCACTGGCAGTCGGTTTCCTGGGCTGGGCCGTGGTGCAGTCCTTCAGCACCGGCGGCACCGCAGACGTGCCGCCGGGTGTCGGCCCCGGGGTGTGGATCGGTCTGGCGGGCGCCCTGCTGGCCGCCCAGCCCGTCTTCTCGGAGGGGGCGGTGCTGGACACTGCGCCGTCCGCATCGGGAGTGTGCCGGACCATCGGCTTCACCGCGCTGGCGCTGACGGTGGTGGCGGTACTGGCCAATCTCTACTGGCGCACCCGTTTTGTGGTGCCGAACATCGGCGACGCCGACACAGGAGTCCAGAACCTCGTGGTGGCCGTCGCCGCGGTGCTCTACGGCGTCGTCGCTCTGCTGCCGGTGATCGTCACCGCGCGCTGGATCGTCTCATCGAATGCCGCGGGCCGCCTGGCGACCACGCTGCTGGCAGCGACGGTGGCGGCGGCCGGGGTGTTCGTCTGGGTCCTTCCGGTCGGACGGGACCTGGACGCGTTCCACGGCATCGCGCAGAGCGCATCGACCGTGGGTGTCGGCTTCGAGGCATACCTGGCATGGACGGCCGCGGCTGCGATCATCGGCGGGGGCGTCGTGTTGGCGGCCACGTCCGCCGGGGGAGCGGCACTGTGGCGGGCAGCCGCTCGAAAGTGCTTGGTGCTCATCGCCGTGTGGTGCGGCGGCACAGCGGTCCTGCGGATCGCCGACCTGATGGTGTCGGCGGTGTTGGACCTGCCTGACCCGCCCTACATTGGTGCCGCCCTGATGGCGTTCGACCTCGCGACCGCCCTACTGGCCATGTGGCTGTACGTCAACACCTCCCGCAGAGTCGCCGTGCCCAGACTTCTGGTGGCCCTCCTGTACGGAATCCTGTTCGCGCTCACGGTGTGCCGGGTCATTCTCGGCGTCGCGCTGGTGCCGCGGGTGCCGCCGCTGAACCCCGCCCTCATCACGGATGTCTACGGCAACACCCTGGCTCAGCAGATCACCAGCACGTTCGATGTGGCGTTGTGCGCATTGGGATTCGCGCTCCTGGCGATCGCGCTCGTGACGAGTAGCACCGTCGCGGCCACACCGGTGCGGCACCGACCCACTCCGTCGCCGACGCCACAGACAGATCGAGCGGCCGATTGGGCGGCACCCACCACCGTGCTCGCGGCGCCCGCCGCTCAGGAGGGCCCCGCGACCGTCCGGATCTTCCGGCCGGAACAGGAGTCAGAGCTGGGCGCACCCGACCGGGTGGCCGATGTCCTGGCCCAGTCCACGCAGCGGTTCGCCGCGGGAACCACATACGGCAGCACCAACCCTTCCGGCTCCCCCAGCTCCGACCAGTGAGAAGATCTCCTCGGAAACCGGCGGAGTCGGGAAGGGGTTGCGGTGGTGTCTGACTGGGGGTGGTCGGTCGAACTCAACGATGCCAACCCTGATCCCCGGGTGGCCTGCGTCGTCCTGGCCGATGTGTCGGGGTCGATGCAGGGCGAGCCCGTCGCCGCGCTCGAGCGTGGATTCGCCGCCTTCACCAGCTATCTCCACAACGAGAGCCTCGCCAGCAAGCGCGTCGAGGTGGCCGTCGTGACCTTCGGCACTCTCGCCACGGTTCTGGTTCCCATGCAGGAGGCCAGGAGCCTGCAACCGGTGCCCTTCACGGCATCGGGCACCACGAATATGGCCGCGGGCATCGACCTGGCCCTCGACATCATCGAAGACCGCAAGCACGCCTACAAGGTCGCTGGCCTGCAGTACTACCGGCCGTGGATTCTGGTGCTGACCGACGGCAAGCCGAATCTGGACGGTTTCGACGCGGCCGTGGCCCGGCTCAACGCCGCCGAAGCCGCGCGCGGTGTCACGGTTTTCGCCGTCGGTGCCGGCCCGCGTGTGGACTATCAGCAGCTCTCCCGACTGTCGGTGCAACGCAGTCCCGCGCCGCTGGAGGGCCTGAAGTACGCCGAACTGTTCGAGTGGCTTTCGGCGTCGCTGAGCAACGTGTCGAACTCCTCGGAGTTCGCGCGAGACGATCAGGCGCTCGGATCCATGAGTGACCGCATCCCCCTGCCTTCGGTCAGCGGGTGGACGAGCGCGTGACGACGGCCTGCCGGGACGATCGGCAGGACGGCATCGGGTGGGCGGTGTGCGGGGCCTCGGTGACGGGGAGGGAGCATGAGCGCCGTGGCCTGGGGTGCGACGACGCTTACAGTTACGGCGTCGCAGGCGATTTCATCGTGGCGGCGGTGGCCGATGGAGCGGGGTCGGTGACGGGGACCTCCGCGTGGGGTGCGCATGCGGCCTGCCGCAGCGTTCTTGACAATGCTCTGCAGTCTGGCTTCGTCGACGACTACCGGACCGCCACCCCCGTGCAGGCGGAGCAGATGCTGCGGTGGCTTTTCGACGAGGCGCTGCACCGAGTGACGGGGCAGGCCGAGGCCCTCGGCCTGGACGCCGTGCTGCTGTCGACCACGCTGAGCGTGGCCGTGGTCGATCGCAGACTGGCCAGTTTCGGACAGATCGGCGACGGGGTGATCGCCGCCGACGTCGACGGCCGGATCGAGACGCTGCTCGTCGAGCGGAAGGATGAGTATGCCAACACCACATCGTTCCTGCAGTCCGAACGCGCCTTTGAGGATTCGTTCCGAGTCAGCGTCCGATCAGGCGTGACGGCGTTCGCCCTCAGCACTGACGGGATGAGCTATAAGATCACCAACATCGCGACGGGGGAGCCCTATGAACCGTTCTTCCGCGGCTCATGGCAGCACGTGCGCGCCGGGACGGGTGCCGATCAGCTTGCGGCGCTGCTGCGCGGCATTGCCGACGATCAGACCGGAGACGACAAAACCTTGGTGTTGGCGGCGACTGGGCCCAGTTCCATCCTGGCCGGTGGCTCAATCGGTCCGTACCGGGTGGAGTGGTCCGAACCGCCGTCGCAGGACGGGGAACTGACGATGGCTGCGGTGCAATCGGATTCGCCGTCACAGTCGGGGCGCCGACGCCGGTGGTGGCGGCGATGACGACAGGGCCAATCGAGGTGGGAACGCGGCGTGTGCTGCTGTCCTCCGGTGCGCCGCTCACGCTGCATCCGGTCCTGGCCAAAGCGGGTGAGGGCACGGTGTACGGCGTGCTGGAGCGTCCGGACCTGGCCGCCAAGGTCTTTCATCCAGACCTCAAGGATCTGCAGTCCAAGCTAGACAAAGTCGCGGCGATGATCACGTCGCCTCCGCCGGGGGCCGTGCAACCCAACGGATTCGTGGTGCTGACGTGGCCGTCCGGCCTGATCTTCGACGGTGGCCGAGCGATCGGTTTCGTCATGCCGCGCATCGCCACTGAGACTGCGGTCGAGATCCACACCATGAGCAACCCGTCGAATCGGGAGGAGCCCCTGCCCACCGCGCCGCAGTGGACGCGGCACGCGACTTGGGAGCACCTGGTCAACACGGCCGCAAACCTGTGTCTTGCCGTGCAGGTCGTACACCGGGTGGATGCGGTGATCGGTGACTTTCAGGAGCGAAACATTCTGGTCTCGGATGCCACCCAGGTGACGTTGGTGGACTGCGACTCGATGCAGTTCACCGACACCTCAGGCCGCCGATTCCTGTGCGGGGTAGGGCGGCCCGAGTTCACCGCCCCGGAACTGGCCGGTGTAGACCTGCGAAACCTGGCGCGTGACAGGGAGTCCGATCTGTTTGCGCTTGCGGTGCACATCCACCAACTGCTCATGGCAGGCAATCACCCCTTCATGCGGGGCACCTGGGTCGGGGACGGCGAACAACCGGATGCGCTGACCTTGGCACGGTCGGGGAGCTGGGCGGGCGGGCCTTCTTCGAGGCTGCACACTCATCCGTTGGCCCCGCCCCTGAGTTTCCTGCCCACAGAGATCCAGCACCTGTTCGTGCGTGCCTTCACCGACGGGGCCCGGGACCCCGCGGCGCGGCCTTCCGCACAGGAGTGGCGGGAGCACCTGCTGCGGATCCAGTTGACCAGGTGCCCATCCGGTCGCCATCAGGTGCCGGCCACGTCGCCGTACTGCCCCTGGTGTGCGATCGACCGCGAGCGTCGCACCCGTCGACTCACCCAGGCATCGGCACGCAGCACCGGGTCGTTGGCGGCGCACTCGCAGACCGGCCCACAACGAGTGCCGGTCGAGCCTGCACGCAGAGTGTCCGCCGCATCGCGGAAGCCCGCCGACGCGGGTCTTGGCGCCAGTCCCAAGGTCATCATCGCGGGGTTGATCACCGTGGTGGTGATCGTGATCGGGCTTGCCACGTTCATCGTCTGGGCGCTGCTGAGCGGAGCGTCGACTTTCGGCACCGGTTAGCCCGTCGAAATCCACTGCGGCTGGCAGGCTTCGGACATGGTGCGGTCGATCGCTTTGGTGCTGGCGGTGTGCGATGGTTCGCGTTGACCGCGTGCTCGGCTCCCGAGGGACCCGCGTCGGAGCCCACCCCGGTCACCTCCAGTGCGGCGTCGACGCAACCGGATCCGACCGTCACGACCACGACGGCGCAGCCCAGTTCACCGGGCGACGTCGTCGAACGCGCTCCTCGGGGTCGCGTGGGCAACTGATCACGTGTGGCTGTCCGCCGACGGTGCCGAAGACGGGGTGTGCACGGGCGGCGTGCAGGTACCCCAGGAGGCCAATGTGCTGCCCTACGGGAGTGCTCTGATCTCCTGTGATTTCGGTTGTGCCTCTGAGGAGAATGGCCTCACCTGCGTGCACCTTCCCGGTGGGCGTGGCTTCTTCGTCAGTCGGGAGAACTTCAGCCCGTTCTGAGGTTCACGCGGCGGCCGCGCCGAAGGCGTTGCGGATCAGTTGTGTGTCCCACTCATGGACAGCTGTGCCGTCGACCGTGCCACTGATCGATCGCCAGCCCAGGACGATGCTGCCGGAGGTGCCGTGACCCAATCGGATCACGCACGCCCAGTTCGCTGCTTCAGCCTCGTCGCCGAAGAACTCACCGCGGTAGGTCTTCTCGGCGAGTTCGATGACCGCCGCTGCGGCCTCGTCGGAGGTGGCCGCCCGCAGGGCATGGACGCCGGCGGACGTGGTGGAGTCAACGACCCAACCGTCCGTGGTCTGAGCAGCGGTCACCGAGGCGCCAGCGAGCATCGAATGATCCTCTGCGGGTGCAAGATAGGCTCCGACCCGCACTGTCGCATCGAGGAAGGCCGCCACATCCTGGGCGATCAGCTCATGCGGACGCACTCCGGGCTGATCTGCGTTGCCGCCGGCGAGGCGGCGCACCATCAGCGACCGCATACCGCGCATGCCTGCCCGGATCAATTCTTCACGGGTGGCATCGACGGTCGGCAACCCCAATGGCCACGGACGCCCGTCGGCGGCACACAGCGCAATGATCTCGTCGTCGGTGAGAAGTGCGGTCTCTTCCATCGGGGCGATTCCTTCTACCAGGGCAACAGATTCGAGAACAGCTTCGGCACGTATCCGACCACGGCGTCGCGCGCGGCCTCGAAGGCGCCGCCTGGATCGTCGGCCAGATAGTCGACGGTGGTTCGCAGGGCGGATTCGCTGAAATCCGCCCGCGCGGCGGCGGTGAGCACATCACCCCACTGCGACAACGCGACACCGGACAGGTAGCCGACGGGGGTGGCCTGAGATTTCAGCAGGCCGCCCGCGACGTCAGTGGCTGAGTTCGCCGCTTCGAGCATCTTCTCGCCATCGTCGATGCGGTTGTCCGCGGCCAGTCCGAGAGCGTCCAGGAGCGGCAACGCCGCGACGCCGTCGAGCCCGCCGAACAGAGCAGCCCAGGTGATGGGCCACAACGCATTCGACTTCAGGAAGTCGCGGATGTCCACCAGCGGATTGTCCTCCGGGACGCCGCCGATCGGATACGGAAGGACGTGCATCAACGACGGCGGCAGGCCCAGCGAGGTGGGTGCACCACCACCGTCGGCGCGACTCGTTTGGTCCTGGTCTGCGGCATTGCGTTCGACGGCGTTGGCGGTCTCCCGCAGGGCGGCCGTCGCCGAACTCAGCAGCCCCTGTGATTCGCCCTGCCACTGCGACCTGTACTGCTCGGCATCGGGACCGGCCCAGCCCACCCCGGACAGCTGACGTGAGACGGCACCGGACGCGGACTCCAGACGGTCGGCGGCCTGCCTCAGGGTGCGCGCGAGTACCCGAAGTTGGTCGACGTCAGCGCCAACCATTCCCATCGGACCTCCGCGATGTGTCTGCAATGCAGGCTCTCCCCAACGTGCCCCATCACACCAGCATCGGGTGTGGTTGCGCTGTCGGTCCTTCGGATGACAGTCGTCGGCACGACAAGGTCGCGATAATGTGCCTGAAGAAGTGCCTGTGATCGCCGACTCCACAGGTCCTGCCGCCCCGACGAATTCGGCGCTGCTGGCGCGGGGGATCGAGGACGGCATCCGGAGCCTCTCGGACCTCTTATCGGGCTGTGGCGTAGCCCCTTCGGAGGACATCGCAGCGGTGCTCTTTCTGTTTTGATGGAGCAGATATGGAGATTCGAGGGGTGTGCAGGTGATGTTCGCGAAATGGGTGGTGCCCGTCGCCACGGCCTGTGGCGCCGCGATGCTGGTCGGTGTGCCTGGGGCAGTTGGGAAATCGCGGGCCGACGCGGACTGCGATCCCGGCGCCATCTCCACGGGCTTCGGATCCAACGTGAGCGTGCTGCGCTGCTATGGCGATTGGGCCTACGCCAGCACAGGAGCGTCAGGGGACTCCACGATGCTGTTCCAACTGCACAGTTACGGGTGGCGGCACTACACCGGATTCCCGAGCAGCGTCTGCCGAGATCAGGCGACTGCGGATGGCGTGCCCGCCGCCGAACTCAGGTCCTTTCCCAACTGTGTCAGCGCCCCTGTGATCCCCTGACCCGGATGCGCTCAGAGGTCGTTGAGGCTCAGGATGCCGTCCTCGATCGCACGTGCCAGCAGTGCCGACTTGGTCGGGGCGGGCCGGCCGATCGAGGCGTACTTCGCGCGGGCGCGTTGCAGATGAGTCCGCACGGTCGTCGGGGCGATGTAGAGACGTTGTCCGACCAGTTCCTTGCTCTCGGTTTGGAACCAGGCGATGAGCACCTCCTTTTCGCGCTCGGAGAGTCGAATGCGACCGAGGGTGTTGTCATTCAACAGCGCTTTACCCATTCGCGGTCCGACATAGGGCGTGGTGGAATGCGCAGCCTGGATCGCCTCGATGAGATGGCGCTTTCCCTCGGATTTGGTCAGGTACGTCACGGCCCCGAGATCGAGGCAGGTCAGTATGACCTCATCCGCGGTGAGATGCGAATAGACAATGACGCGGTGCCCCGACCCGCACAATGTGGCCAATGTGTCGAAGTCGGGTCGGTTGCCCTCGATCTGCAGGTCGAGCAGCACCACATCAACCGCTCCGTCGTGCCTGTCGTGCCAGAGCAGGAAATCGTCGGGCGTGGTGAAGCTCGCCAGGAGGCTGATCTCCGGTTCTGCGTCGGCGCACCACGCCTCAATGCCGGCGTGCACCACATCGTGATCGTCGATGACGGCAATCGTCACCGGTTGCGGCTGCACCGCCTCTGCCGACATAACACCTCCACCCCGCGCCCCAATGCGTTCGTTTTCTGCGTCACGATGCGTGAACTGCAATCAGAACGGCTTCGGTTGACAGATCGTAATCGACATTCGGCTTCCCCGGTGGGTCAGGGTTGACGGGGGCGTCAGAAATGCGATTCCGAGAAATCGCCGACCTCGCCATGGAATGCGCATGCCGCAGTTGAGCGCGGGCGCTGAACGGGCGGGACTCGACGCCGCACTCCGGCAGTTGAGTCGTCATGCGGCGACTGTCGGTCTGCTGATGCGCAGCGTCGTCAACGTGGTGGCGGCCGCCGTGACGTTGGTCGATCCGCACTCGATGACCCTCGGATCCGGGAGGTGGCTGCTCGGCGCGGTGGCGGTCTGGTCGCTGTATCGCATCCTGACTCGGTCCGTGGGTGGCCTGCCCGGGGCGGTCGACTATGTCCTGGTGATCGCTGTCTGCCTGGGCATCCCGCTCCTCGTGCCGGACATGCAGTTCCACCTGTTCAACAGCGCCCCACTGGCGATCGCGGGTACCGCGGTCATCGCGTTCTCGGTGTCGGTAACGGCATGGGTGAGCCTGCTGCTGGCGTTGGGGATCGCGGTGGCGTACGCCTGCGGCAGTGCCGCGGTCATCGGCTGGGAACAGGTGAGTTCGGTTGCGGCGCTGTATTACTTCGCGCTCCAGTGGGCTACCGCCGCGCTGATCCGGTTCATGGTGCTGCGGATCGCGGAAGCTGTCGACCAGGCTCGGGCAGCGCGCCAGTCGGCAGAGGTTGATCAAGAGGTCGCCGGGGCGGTCCGATCCTTTGAACGCGAACAGCTCGCGCTGCTCCATGACACGGCCGCATCCACGCTGATGATGGCGGGACAGGGCGCGGCCATCTCGTCGCGGAGGCTGGCCGAGCAGGCTCGCCGCGATCTCGGTCTGCTCGCGGGCGGCGGGTGGAAAGCCCCGCCTCCGCGTGCGGAGATCGTGGGGGCACTGCGGGAATGCGCCGCGCATCTGCGAACCCCGGTGGAGTTCAGCGGAGTCGGTGAGTTGTGGCTTGCGGGCGAGTCCGCCGAACCGGTGATCGCCGCAGCGCGGGAGGTGATGAACAACGTCGACCGGCACGCGCGGGCCGACCTGTTGCGGATCACCGTCCTGCCCGGCTCGGTCCGCCTGGCCGACGACGGAGTGGGATTCGACCCCGAGGCGTCTCGGATCGGCCATGGTGTGACTGACTCGATCTTCGCCAGAATGCACCGGGCCGGTGGCCGAGCGACCCTGCGGTCAGAGCCCGGCGTCGGTACGGAAGTCGAATTGTTTTGGGCCGAAGGATGTGTGGAGGGTCGGGCGGAGGATGCGTCGGATCCGGACCGCCTCATCGAGCGTGTCAGGATCCGCTACGGTTTGGCGCTGGTGCTCTATGCGTTGGCCAACCTGGCCTTCTCGGTGCCCTACGCCGACTCCTATGGCGGTGCAGGGTGGTTCGACACTCTGCTGGCGATCATTGCCGCGACCGCGACGCTGGCCGCCGTTCCCGGGATTCTGCATCGACGCTGGGGTCGGGGTCGGACGGTTGCTGCCGGGGTGGCCCTGCTTGCCGTCACCGTCCTGCAGCCCCTCCTGATCCCGCCGGAACTGGTTGGTGGACACGCGCATTGGGCGCAGAATGCGATCGGCTGGTGCGTGCTCCCACTGCTGCTTGACGGGTCCCTGCGGCGTGGTGTGGCGGTGCTTGCGGGGTACTGGGCGGCGGGGGCCGTGGTGGAGGTGATCTGCCAGCCCTCGGCCACGGTGCTGGTCAACATCGGCCTGGGCACTGCCAGCATCCTGAGTGTCCAGATCTTCGCGCTGGTCTTCAACGGACTCGTGCGGGAAGCCGCCCGGGAGGCGCACGGGGAAACCGAGGCTCGCCGACGGCTGACCGCGCGACTCCGAATCCAGCAGGCGGTCAACGCCGAATACCAGCGTCGCTACGCCGCTTTGGTCGAGAACGTGGTGCCGCTGCTGCGCGAGCTGAGTGCGGGAGACCCGGTCACCGCGGACTTGCGGCACCGGGCGCGGGCCGAGTCGCGGCGCCTGCGGGCCCTGTTCGACCAGGCGACCACCTTTGGTCATCCGCTGATGCATAACCTGCGCGACCTCGTCGACGCGGCTGAGGCCAAGGGGGTCGAGGTCACCGTGGACCTCGCGGGGGACCTGCCGGACCTCACCGAGCAGCAGATTGAGGCGTTGGTGACGCCTCTCCGTCGCGCGGCCGAGATGGCGCAGTCGCTGCTCCGACTGGTCGTCACCGGGTCGAGCGGCGAGGTCAGCGTGAGCATCGTGAGCGACCCGGGCGGGGAGGCGCAGGGGCTCGTGCGCGGGTTGCGTGAGTCACCAGGCGCACCGGAGGTGGTGGAAGCGGGGGGAACGCTGTGGGTCGAAGTCCGATGCGACACCGGAACTATGGCCAATGAAGGCTGAATGGGTCAGGCGCGGTGCGGCCTTGTTCTGGTCGCGCTGATGCTGTGCGGATGTGGGCTGGCCGAGGGTGACCGGGAACCCGCTCGGCCCTTCACGGCGAGCGGGTTCCTCGTCGTCGATCTCGGACAGCGGGCGGAGGAGATCCGTGCCCGGCATCCGGACTGTCCCGCCGTCGCCGAGGCCGGGGAGGGGACCGTCACCGGAGAGCGCAGTGATTGGGTCTTCCGTGACGGAGACCTCCTCGAGATCGCGCCCGGCGACGGTGGGCGCAGCCGTGACAGCCCTCTCGCTGGCTGCGCGCGCTGAGCCGCCGCGGTCAGGGAATCCGCGGCGGCTGGCCCGGGTCGCTGGCGTTGACGACGTAGCAGTTCGATCCGCCGAACCCCATGCCGTGACCGCTGTCGCATCGCGTGTAGTTCCCGAGTTGGTCGATCGGTCCGTCGCAGCGTTGACCGCCGCCGAAGATGCCCACGAAGGCGCTCTGGCACCCCGCCTGCGCTGGACTGGCGATCGCGATGCTGCTGCTGGCGAGCACTGCCGCAATGCCGGCGATGATGACTGTCCGCATGTGATTCTCCTTTTCGGCGCCCGAAAAGAATTGCGATTGTGAACCCTTTTCGGAATTGATTGGTGGCCGAAAAGTTACCGATTCGCACTACGTGACGAAAGGTCGCGGAGTGGATATTGATACGTTGGGATTACAGCCGAAATGCGGATTCATACGTACGTATTACATGCCGCTGACTGGAATTCTGAAACAGCGGAACCAACATTCACTGTGGCCCTATTTGTCACACTCCGGCTCGAAAACTGCTGTTCAGGGCGATTCGTACGTTCGGCGGACGCGTGGGGTGAGGCGATCTTCGTAACATGGACTCGTCGACGCCGAGGGCCTGAATGGGGGGTGGCCCTCGGCGAATCGGCATCGTGATTCGGGGGTTCGCGCCGAGAGTTGACTTATTTCACTGATATCGATGAATGGCGTGCAATAGCCCAACTCTGGGCGAAAAAATCAATGGTTGTTGATTGCGGCGACCCGCGCGGAGATCCAGTCAACGTAGGCCAGTCCGATGGCCGAAGCGATGAAGGCCATATGGATGATGGTCTGCCACTTCAGCGTCTCGGGGGAGAGGTTCTCGGCGTTGATGAAGGACTTCAGCAGGTGGATCGATGAGATGCCGATGATCGACATCGCCAGCTTGACCTTGAGCACGTTGGGGTTGACGTGGCTGAGCCATTCGGGCTTGTCCGGGTGGGTGTCCATCCGGATGCGGGACACGAATGTCTCGTAACCGCCGATGATCACCATGATCAGGAGGTTGGCGATCATCACGACGTCGACCAGGCCCAGGACGATCAGCATCACCGACGCCTCGTCGAGATGGTTGAAGTCCTTCGCCAGGTGGATCAGTTCCTTCCAGAACACCACCACGTAGACGGCCTGCGCGACGATCAGTCCCAGGTACAGCGGTGCCTGCAGCCAGCGACTCACGAAGATCGCCGAACCGATGACGCCCGTGAACGAGCGGAACGGCGGCTGGACAGGGGCGGGGACGCGCTGGTCGATCTCAGTCATAGCGCAGCGATCTTAACCGGGGGGTCAGGTCGACCGGTCGCGGCGCCAACGTGCCCTGTCAGAACTCGCGCAGGTGGTCGCGAAGCATCGTGGTGGTGTACTCGGTGCGGGTCAGCCCGCGCCGCTGCAACTCCGGCACCAGCCCCTCGGTGATCTCGGCGAGATAGCGGCGGTTCAGACGCATCACCGGCGTGGTGAGCAGGAAGCCGTCACCGCCGACCTGAGCCATCACGTCGCCCATCTCCTCGGCCACCTGGGCCGGGGTGCCGACGAACGGGGTGTGGCTGAAAAGCCCGCTGCCGGTCACGAGTTCACGCAGGGTCTTGTCCTCACCGCCGGCCACGAACGCCGCGAGGGTGCCGCGTTCGCCGTTGGTGGTCAGGTCCTTCGGCAGCGGCGCGTCGAGATCGAAGGCGGCGAAATCGATTTCGGTGATCGAGGACAGCTCGGCCAGCATGTACTCGATGTTCTCCGGGTCGTTGAACCAGCGCTCCCGCTTGGCCACCGCCTCCTCATAGGTGTCGGCGACGACGGGGGAGGCCAGGTAGAGCACCTTGCACTCGGATGGGTCGCGGCCGATCGCCCGCATCCGGGCGTGGATGTCGTCGCGGTACTCCTTCATCGCCTCCACAGTGTTGGCCGGAGAGACGATCGTGTCGGCGTGCCGGGCGGCCAGTTCGCGTCCCGGGGGCGACGCCCCGGCCTGGGCGATGGTGGGCCGGTACTGCGGCGACGGCGCCGTGTTCAGCGGACCGCGGCATTTGTAGTACTTGCCCTCGAAGTCGACGGTGTGGACCTTCTTGTGGTTGGCGTACGTCCCGGTCAGGTGGTCGCGTTCGATGGCGTCGGGCTCCCAGGACTCCCAGAGCTGGCTGACGAGATCGAGGTACTCCGAGGCCCGGGCGTATCTCTCGTCGTGTTCGTACAGATGGTCCAGACCGAAGTTCTGGGCGGACCGGTCCTCGGCCGAGGTGACCACGTTCCAGCCGAACCGGCCCCGCGCGATGTGGTCGACGGTGCTGCACAGCCGGGCCAACAGGAACGGCGGGTAGAAGCTGGTCGACATGGTGGGCACCACGCCGATCCGCTTGGTGGCCGCCGCGATCAGCACCGCCAGCGGCACCGGATCGTGTTTCGGGTTCACCCCATGTTTGAGGTCGTATTCCATGGTGCCGCCGTAGGCCGTCGACACCATCAGCTTGTCCTCGATCAGGATGTAGTCGAACTTGGCGCGCTCCAGGGACTTCGCCACCTCGACGTAGAAGTCGCCGGTGAAATCCTGCCCGCCGTCTCCCCACATTCCCTTCCACTCGTCGGCGACGAAGTTCAGGAACCAGCCCAGATGGAATTTGTCGGTCACGGGACACAGGTAATCGGGATCGGATTACCGGTTCGTGTCATCGCGAACACGGGCCAGTTACGGACGCCGGGTGCGCAGGGGTGGGCCGGAATCCGCTCGGCCGGGGCAGGTCTGGGCTAGGTGCAGACCGCCCCGAGGGCCGCCGAGCCGACCAGCTTGGTGTACTTGGACAGCACCCCGGTGGTGTAGCGCGGCGGCAGCGGCTCGAAACCCGCCCTGCGGGACTCGAATTCGTCCGCGTCGACCAGGATGTCGAGCAACCCCTTTCCGACGTCGAGTCGGATCCTGTCCCCGTCGCGTACGAACGCAATGGGTCCGCCGTCGACGGCTTCGGGGGCGACGTGTCCGACGCACAGGCCCGTGGTGCCGCCCGAGAACCGCCCGTCGGTCATCAGCAGCACATCCTTGCCCAGGCCCGCGCCCTTGATGGCGCCCGTGATCGCCAGCATCTCGCGCATACCCGGCCCGCCCTTGGGCCCTTCATAGCGGATGACCACCACGTCGCCACCGGTGATGGTGCCGTCCTCCAGCGCATCCAGTGCCGCTCGCTCACGCTCGAAAACCCTTGCGGTGCCTTCGAAGACATCGGAGTCGAACCCGGCCGACTTCACCACGGCACCGTCCGGGGCCAGCGACCCGTGCAGGATCGTGATGCCGCCGGTGGGATGGATCGGCTGCGACAACGCCCGCAGCACCTTGCCGTCGGGGTCGGGCGGCGCGATGTGCGCGAGGTTCTCGGCCATGGTCTGCCCCGTCACGGTCAGGCAGTCGCCGTGCAGCAGGCCCGCGTCCAGCAGAGCCTTCATCACCACCGGCACACCTCCGATGCGGTCGACGTCGTTCATCACGTACGCCCCGAAGGGTTTGACGTCGGCCAGGTGCGGCACCTTGTTGCCGACCCGGGTGAAGTCCTCCAGCGTGAGCTTGACCCCGGCCTCGTAGGCGATCGCCAGCAGATGCAGCACCGCGTTGGTGGACCCGCCGAACGCCATCACGACCGCGATGGCGTTCTCGAATGCCTCCTTGGTCAGGATGTCGCGCGCGGTGATGCCGCGGCGCAGCAGTTCGACGACGGCGATGCCGCTCTTCCGGGCGTATCCATCGCGGCGGCGGTCGGGGGCCGGCGGTGCCGCCGAACCCGGCAGCGACATGCCCAGGGCCTCGGCGGCGCTGGCCATGGTGTTGGCCGTGTACATCCCGCCGCAGGCGCCCTCGCCGGGGCAGATTGCCCGTTCGATCGCGTCGACGTCCTCACGCGACATCAGGCCGCGCGCACACGCCCCGACCGCCTCGAAGGCGTCGATGATCGTGACGTCCTTCTCGGTGCCGTCGGACAGCTTGGCCCGACCGGGCAGGATCGACCCGGCGTAGAGGAACACGCTGGCCAGGTCCAGGCGCGCGGCGGCCATCAACATCCCGGGCAGCGACTTGTCGCACCCCGCGAGCAGCACCGAACCGTCGAGGCGTTCGGCCTGCATGACGGTCTCGACCGAGTCGGCGATGATCTCTCTGCTCACCAGGGAGAAGTGCATCCCCTCGTGGCCCATCGAGATGCCGTCGGACACCGAGATGGTGCCGAACTCCATGGGGAACCCGCCGGCCTCGAACACGCCCTCCTTCACGGCCTTGGCCAGGCGGGCCAGCGACAGGTTGCACGGCGTGATCTCGTTCCAGGACGACCCGACGCCGATCTGGGATTTCGCGAAATCCTCGTCGCCCATGCCGACGGCGCGGAGCATGCCGCGCGCGGCGGCCTTCTCGAGGCCGTCGGTGACGTCGCGACTGCGGGGCTTGATGTCCGGGGCTGAGGCCATGGGAACCAGTATGGTCTTCTGAGCAGGCGTCCCGATCACTTTTGGATACCCTCCAGGGGTACCGGGTACGGTGGGTTCATGACTCGTAACCGTCTGCTCGCGATCCTGGCGGCCTCCGCCACCGCTCTCTTCGTGTCGGCGTGCAACAACCCTGCGCCGGGCGAAGCCGGGGACGGGCACACCGATCACAGTCATGACGTGCCGACCATCGAGATCACCGGCGAACCGGCGGGATTTGACGCCGATGACGTCGCGTTCGCGACCAACATGATCCCGCACCACGAGCAGGCCGTCGAACTGTCGGCGTTGGTGCCTGATCGCAGCACCAACGCCGAACTGCTGGCGCTCGCCAAGCAGATCTCCGCGGCGCAGGAACCCGAGATCACCACCATGAAGGCCTTCCTGGTGCAGTGGAGCGGCGGTGAGGACAACCCGTCCTCCGGGCACGACGGGCACGGCGGGCACGGCGATATGGCCGGGATGGTCGACGAGGCCACCATGGCCAAACTCAAGACGCTGCAGGGCCCCGAGTTCGACAAGCTGTGGCTTGAGTCGATGATCGCCCACCATCAGGGTGCGGTGGAGATGGCGAAGGCTGAACTGGCCAACGGCGTCAACGCCGATGCGAAGACGCTGGCGCAGCACATCATCGACGCGCAGGAGGCTGAGATCGCCCAGATGCAGAAGATGCTCGGATCATGACGGAAGAAGTTGCCGCGCATGGCTATTCGCCGAACAAGGAGAACTACGCCAAGCGTCTGAGGCGCGTCGAGGGGCAGGTCCGCGGAATCGCGAAGATGATCGACGAGGACAAGTACTGCATCGACGTCCTCACCCAGATCAGTGCCGTCACCAGCGCGTTGCAGTCGGTGGCGCTCGGACTGCTCGACGAACACCTGGGCCACTGCGTCAGCCACGCCGTGGCCGAGGGTGGGGACGAGGCCGACAGGAAACTCGCCGAGGCGTCCGCCGCCATCGCGCGCCTCGTGCGGTCCTGACGGGGACGCCGCGCGGCGGCGTCCCACACCCGGGTGGGTGAAGTCGATACCGTGGCCCCACGATGACTGTCGCCGTGCGGCCAGACCCGACCCGCCCGTGGACGCCCCGCGTCGCGGCGCAGTTGGCGGTGCTGGCGACCGCGGCCTTCATCTACGTCACCGCCGAGTTGGCACCCGTGGGCGCGCTGCCCGCGATCGCGGCTGAGCTGGACGTCAGCGAGGCCCTGGTCGGCACACTGGTGGCCGGATACGCCCTGGTCGCCGCGGTTATGACCGTGCCACTGGTGCGCTGGACCTCGCAGTGGTCGCGCCGACGGGTCCTGCTGGTCACGCTGTGCACCCTGACCGTCGCGCAGACCGTGTCGGCGCTGGCCCCCGACTTCGCGGTGCTCGCGGCAGGCCGAGTGTCGAGTGCACTGACCCACGGCCTGATGTGGTCGGTGATCGCGCCCATCGGCGCCCGCTTGGTCCCGCCGACTCACACCGGACGCGCCACGACCGCGGTCTACGTCGGTTCGGCGCTGGCGCTGGTCGTGGGCAGCCCGCTCACGGCGGCCATGAGCCAACTGTGGGGATGGCGCCCCGCCTTCGGCGCCATCGCCCTGGCGGCCGGGGTCGTCACCGTGGCGGCCCGGTTCATGCTGCCCGAACTGAAGCTCGCGGCGCAGTCCGGTGCGAACCGTCGCTTCCGCCGCCCGGTCGGTGCCCGCCTGAACCTGCTGTGCGGGCTGACGGCGGTGGGAGTCGGCGCCCACTTCATCGCCTATACGTTCGTGGTCGTGATCATCCGCGATGTCATCGGTGTGGACGGGGCGCGGCTGGCCTGGCTGCTCGTGGGGTACGGCATCGCGGGTCTGACCGCCATGGCCGCGCTCGCGGGTCCGCTTGACCGACGGCCCAAGCGCTCGGTCCTGGTCGGGTTGGGCAGCGTCTCGGTGGCGTTGGCCGTGCTGACCGTGCTCGCGTCCTCCCCGGCCCACGGCGTGGCCGCGGTGCTGGTCGGCAGCCTGGCGATCATGCTCTGGGGAGCGATGGCGACAGCGCTGCCGCCGATGCTGCAGGCGGCCGCGATGCGGGCGGCCCCCGATGACCCCGACACCGCATCGGGGAGGTATGTCGCGGCGTTCCAGATCGGCATCATGGGAGGTTCGCTGGCCGGCGGAATCCTCTACGACACCGCTGGCATTGCGGTCACAATCGCAATCTCGACGTTGCTGATGATCTGCGCGTTGGGCGCTGTCGCCGCCAGTCGCGGGCTGTTCGGGACCGCGGACGCGGTATGACTGTGTAACAAAGCTCGTGGTCAAGGCGATGGTCTCCACAGGTCACGACCAAGTGGGTCGGGTCTGGTTGTGCCTTTGGCGGCCCGCGCTCTCCGTAGCTGGTCTCCTGGTTGTGCCACACTGGACCGAGCCGATGACTGGAGGTTGGTACATGGCGAGCTTGATCCGAAGCCGCGCCGCGAAGTCGGTGGCCGCACTTGTGGGCACCGCCGCACTGCTGTCTTTCGCGGTGACACCCGCGGCAGCAGATCCTGAGGTCACCCCCGGCGACCCGCCACCGCCGCCCGTCGTCGACGCGCCCGTTGACCCGTTCGCACCCCCGGCGCCACCGGCAGATCCGCTGGCCCCCGCGGCTGCCGAAGACCCGGCCGCCCCGGTGCCGCTGAACAACTACGGCGCGCCTTCGGTGATCCCCGAGGGCACGCCCGCGGGCCAGAACCCGCTGCCGTTCGAGGGCACCCCACCGTTCCGGCCGCCCACCTTCAACCCGGTGAACGGGTCGATGGTCGGTGTGGCCAAGCCCATCTACATCAACTTCGCCGTACCGATCGCCGACCGGCAGATGGCGCAGGACGCCGTGCACATCTCGTCGGTGCCGCCGGTGCCCGGCCGCTTCTACTGGGTCAGTGACACGCAGTTGCGCTGGCGTCCGCAGGACTTCTGGCCCGCCAACACCGTCGTGACCATCGACGCGGCGGGCACCAAGTCCACCTTCCGCACCGGTGACTACCTGGTCGCCACGATCGACGACAAGACCAAGCAGATGGAGGTCATGCGCAACGGGAAGCTCGAGAAGACCTTCCCGGTGTCGATGGGCAAGCCCGACGGCAAGCATGAGACCAAGAACGGCACCTACTACGTGCTGGAGAAGTTCGCCGACATCGTGATGGACTCCTCGACCTACGGCGTGCCGGTGGACTCGGCCGAGGGCTACAAGCTCAAGGTGCAGGACGCGGTCCGGATCGACAACAGTGGCATCTTCGTGCACAGCGCGCCGTGGTCGGTGGGCGATCAGGGCAAGCGCAATGTCAGCCACGGCTGCATCAACCTGAGCCCCGCCAACGCCCAGTGGTTCTTCGACAACTTCGGCAGCGGCGATCCCGTCGTCATCAAGAACAGCAAGGGCCTGTACAGCCAGCCCGACGGCGCGTCGGACTGGCAGATGTTCTAGACCCGCCCCTACGCAGAAATCGCCCGGAATCACCCGATTCCGGGCGATTCTGCATGTGGACGGTCTGTATTCGGCGTGGTTGGCCCCCAGAGGCCACTAATTGGCACGCGGGTCGAACCTATGGCCGCCCCTTCAGCGTCAGCATGTGATGGCGCTCATAGTGACGATGAAGGGATCCATACATGGTTGTGCAGACCAGTCCGCAGTCCTGCGGGGCCGTGGAAGTGCTGGCCGAGACGAGGCGGTGCTTCGCCACCGGCCGCACCCGCTCACTGGAGTGGCGGCGCGAGCAGCTGCTCGGAATCGAACGGCTGGTCAGCGAACAGGAGCCGGCCATCGCGGAGGCGCTGGCGGCCGATTTGGGCCGCTCGGCGCAGGAGTCCTGGCTCGGAGACATCGCCTCGACCAAGGCCGAGGCCGCCTATGCCCGCAAGCACCTCAAGAAGTGGATGCGGCGGCAACGGGTGAGCCTGCCGCTGGCTCAGCTGCCAGGCCGGGGCTGGGTGCAGTACGAGCCGCTCGGGGTGGTGCTCATCATCGGCCCGTGGAACTACCCCGTCTACCTGAGCTTGGGTCCCCTGGTGGCGGCCGTGGCCGCGGGCAACTGCGCCGTCATCAAGCCGTCGGAGTTGGCCCCGGCCACCTCGGCGCTGCTGGCCAGGCTGGTGCCGCAGTACGTCGATCCCGAAGCGGTCCGGGTCGTCGAGGGCGACGCCGCGATCACCCAGGACCTCTTGGCGCAGGGCTTCGACCACGCGTTCTTCACGGGCGGGACCGAGATTGGCCGCAGAATCATGGCGGCAGCGGCCCCGACCCTCACACCGGTCACGCTGGAACTCGGGGGCAAGAGCCCGGTCATCATCACCGCCGACGCGGACATCGACGTCGCGGCCCGACGGATCGCGTGGATCAAGCTGCTCAACTCCGGGCAGACCTGCATCGCTCCCGACTACGTCCTGGTCGAGCGGTCGGTCAGGGACCGGTTCGTCGCGCAGCTGAGCGCATGCCTGCGCGAATTCCGTTCCGAGGAAACGGTTCCGGCGATGCGAATCGTCAACGAACGACACCTGGACCGGCTCGCGGCAATGCTGCGCACCACGGATGGTCAGATCGCCTACGGCGGGGCAGTCGACCGCGACGCGCTGCGGATGGAACCCACCGTGGTGGTGGACCCGCCGGTCACCGACGCCGTGATGGCAGAGGAGATCTTCGGACCGATCCTGCCGGTCATCACGGTCGACTCGGTGGATCGAGCCGTCGAATACGTCAACAGCGGGCCGAAACCGCTGGCGGCGTATGTGTTCACGAGCTCCACGCGCCGTGGGCGCGAGATCGTGGACCGGATCCCCTCGGGCGGAGCGGTCCTCAACCACGTCGCAATGCACTGCCTGGTGCCGCAACTGCCCTTCGGCGGCGTGGGTGCCAGTGGGATGGGCGCGTATCACGGCCGCTGGGGCTTCGAAGCGCTCAGCCACCGTCGGGCCGTTCTGGCCAAGCCGGCGAAGCCGGACCCGACGTTCGTGTACCCGCCGCACACCAAGCGTGCGCTCGCGCTGATGCGTCGACTGTTCTGAGACTCAGCGCTCCGTCAACAACTGAGCCGCCCACCGAAATGGTGGGCGGCTCAGTCATGTTCGGGTTGGGTCAGGCGTCCGACCGGGCGCCGGGCGTGAACGCGACGGGCAGCGTCGACAGACCGTAGGCCCAGTTCGACGGCACCAGTTCAGGATTGCCGTCCAGGCGCAGGTCCTTCATCCGGCCCAGCACCTCCTCGAGGATGATCCGCAGTTCCATCCGAGCCAGGCTCGCGCCCAGGCAGAAGTGCCGTCCACCGCCGCCGTACGCGACGTGCTCAGACTTGGGGCGGTGGATGTCGAAGACGTCCGGGTTCTCGAAGACGCGCTCGTCACGGGAGCCGCTGCCGTACCACATCACGACCTTGTCGCCCTCCGAGATGCGCTTGCCGTCCAACTCGACGTCGCGCGTGGCGGTGCGGGCGAACCACTGGACCACCGACGTCCAGCGCAGGATCTCCTCCACCGCGGTGGGGATCAGCGTCGGATCGGCATACAGCGCAGCCAGCGCCTCCGGATGCTCAAGCAGGGTCAGAAGCCCGGTGGCCGCGGTGTTTCGGGTGGTGTCATTGCCCGCGAAGGTCAGCAGACCGAAGAACATCACGATCTCCAGATCGGTCAGTTCCGCGCCGTCCACCACGGCGTTGCGCAACCGCATCACCAGCGAGTCTTCGATCGCGGCCTCCGACTGGCGCGCCACCTGCTGCGCCAGATAGCCGGCCATCTCCATGAAGACGCCTGCGCCCGAATTGGATTCGGGGGACCGGATCTCCTGCTCGATGCGTTCGGTCCAGTCGTAGAACGAGGGCAGGTCCTCCTCCGGCGCGCCCATCAGTTCCATCAGGATGAGAAGCGGGATCGGGACGGCGATGTCGGCCGCGTAGTCCGCCCGGCCGCTCTCTATGACCTTGTCGATGGTGGTGACGACCCGCGCGCGGATCCCCTCCTCCATCTTGGCCACCGCGGCCGGGGTGAACACCTTGGCCAGGATCTTGCGGTGCCGGGTGTGCGTGGGCGGGTCCATGTACAGCAGCATGTTGCTGATGACGTCGAGATTCACCAGCTGATCGGGGTTGATGAAGACCCCGCCCCGTCGGCTGGAGAAGGTCTCCGAATCATGGCTGACCTCGGAGATCTCAGCGTGGCGGAACAACATCCAGCACCCGGTGCCGTCCGGCAGGGGGTTCCAATGCACCGGGGACTGCTGTCGCATGCGCTTGAAGAGCCCGTGTGGCGGCCCGTCGGCCCACCAACTCGGATCGAAGACATTGACCGCCGCCACGTCCTGCTCGGCGTCGCTGACGATGTTCGCCGTCATGGTTTCTCCCACTGCTTGGCTGACCTGCACAAAGGCAGTCGTGACCTCCGTCACTGCTCGCCTCAAATGCTATGCAGCGACACAGGTTCCGATACGGCCGTGGGTGCCAATCGGTGGCCCGCGGGGGACACCGTCAGACGACGTGCGTCAGTTCCAGATGCGCACCCGGTGCTCGGGTTCGAGGAACAGTTCGTCGTCGGGGCCGACGCCGAACGCCTCGTAGAACGCGTCCATGTTGCGGATCACGCCGTTGCAGCGGAACTCCGGCGGCGAGTGCGGGTCCACGGCGAGGCGACGGATCGACTCCGCGTCGCGGGACTTCGTCCGCCACACCTGTGCCCAGCCGAAGAACACCCGCTGCACCCCGGTGAGGCCGTCGATCACCGGCGCCTCCTTGCCGCCCAGCGACAGTTTGTAGGCCAGCAGTGCGATCGAGAGGCCGCCGAGGTCGCCGATGTTCTCGCCCACCGTGAACGCGCCGTTGACGTGGTACTCATTGGAGAGGGCGCGCGGCACGAAGTCGTCGTACTGTTCGATGAGAGCCTTTGTGCGCAGCCCGAATTCGGCGCGGTCGGCATCGGTCCACCAGTCCACCAGGTTGCCGTCGCCGTCGTACTTGGCGCCCTGATCGTCGAAGCCGTGCCCGATCTCGTGGCCGATCACCGCACCGATGCCGCCGTAGTTGGCGGCGTCGTCGGCGTCGGCGTCGAAGAACGGCGGCTGCAGGATCGCTGCGGGGAACACGATCTCGTTCATGCCCGGGTTGTAGTAGGCGTTCACGGTCTGCGGGGTCATGAACCACTCGTCGCGGTCGACGGGCCCACCGAGCTTGGCCAGTTCGCGATCGGAGTCGACCTCGTGGCCGCGGCGGCAGTTGCCGTACAGGTCATCGCGGTCGATGACCAGTTGCGAGTAGTCCCGCCACTTGGCCGGGTAGCCGATCTTGGGCGTGAACTTGTCCAGCTTGGCCAACGCGCGCTGCCGGGTCTCCGGCGTCATCCACTCGAGGTCGTTGATGCTGACCCGGTAGGCCTCCCGCAGGTTGGCCACCAGCACGTCCATCCGCGCCTTGTGCTCGGGCGGGAAGTGGCGTGCGACGTACAGCTTGCCCAGGGCGTCGCCCATCAGGCCCTCCACGAGGCTCACACCGCGCTTCCAGCGATCGCGGATGGCCTCGGTGCCGCTCAGGGTCCGGCCGTAGAACTCGAAGTCCTGGGCCACGATGGCATCGGTCAACATGCCGGCACGGGAGCGGATCAGGCGCCAGCGCGCCCAGTCCTTCCACGTGTCCAGGGACTCGCCCGCCCAGAGCGCGGCGAACGCCGTCAGGTAGTCGGGTTGGCGCACGACGACTTCAGCGGACTTCTCGGGGCTGCTGCCGAGCGCGGTGATCCACGCCGTCCAGTCGAAGCCGGGGGCCTCGTCGGCGAGGTCGGCGAAGGCGCGCAGGTTGTAGGTCAGGTCGGCGTCGCGCCGCTTCACGACGTCCCAGTGGGCCGAGGCCAACTTCTTCTCCAGCGCGACGATGCGCTCGGCGGTGTCCGCGTGGTCCTGCGCGGTCCCGCCGTAGACCAGCGCGAACATCCGCGCGATGTGGTCTGGATACGCCGCCAGGATCTCGGCGTGCTGCGGGTCGCGGTAGTAGGACTCGTCGGGCAGGCCCAGCCCCGACTGGCTCACGTGGAGCAGGTACCGCGTGGAGTTCTTGGAGTCAGTGTCCACATAGACACCGGCACCGCCGCCGACCCCGGCACGCTGCAGCGCGCCGATGACCGCGGCCAGCGCGTCGGCGTCGGCGGCCTCGTCGATCTGAGTCAGCTCGTCGAGCAGGGGAGTGACGCCGCGGTTCTCGACGGCCGCCTCGTCGAGGAAGCTGGCGTACAGATCGCCGATGCGCCGCTGATCGGTGCCCGCCGGGGCGTTGCTCGCGGCGGCCTCGGTGATCAGGTCGCGGACCTGCTCCTCGGCGCGGTCGAACAGCGACCGGAAGGCGCCGTCGGTGGCGCGGTCGGCGGGAATCTCGTAGTCGGTCAGCCAGCGGCCGTTGACGTGACCGAACAGGTCGTCCTGCGGGCGCGAGTGGTCATCGACGTAGCTCAGGTCCAGGCCCGAGCGAATGGCTTCTACCGTCACGGCTTCATCCTTACCAGAAGTCGCCGGGTACCCTCACGGCCATGCCTGACGCCGAGGTCACAGAGCCCGACAGCAGCGCTGACGCCACCGAGGTGCCGGCCCCCGGGCCCGTCTTCTCGCTCTACGGAATCGCCTCGGCGGTGCTTGCCGTCGTCGCGGTCGCCGGGGTGGTGCTCGCCGGGCTGATCTACGCAGGGCACCGCGACCAGGTCGCCGAACTGGACCACCGCACTCGCGTCATGCAGGCCGCCGCCGATTGGACAGGCGTGCTGATCAACATGAACGCGGCCACCGTCGAGGCCAGCCTGCAGAGACTGCACGACGGCACCGTCGGCGAACTCAACGCCGACTTCGAGGCCGCCGTCACGCCCTACACCGACGTCGTCAAGACCCTGAAGTCGCAGACCCGCGGGCAGATCGAGGCGGTCGCCTACGAGTCGGTGCACCGTGACCTCGACACCGAACCGGGCTCACCGCCACCATCGCCTCCGCTGCCGCAGGACGTCGCGTCCCGGACCGACACGGTGCTTGTCATCGCGTCATCGGTGAGTCAGAACGTGGGCGGCACACCGCAGACCGTGCGCTGGAACCTGCGCCTCGGCGTCTCCGACGTCGACGGCCGACTGCTCATCTCACGTCTGGAGTCAATGCGATGAGGAACACCTGGCGTGTGCTGGCCTTCGACATCGCCGCACCGCTGGTGGCGATCGTCGCGCTGCTGGCGATCGGGTCCTTCCTCGACTGGCCGCTGTGGTGGGTGTCGGTGTGCTCGATCCTGGGCCTGCTGATCGTCGAGGCCATGATCGTCAACGCGGTGCTGTGGCGGCGGGACCGCGTGACTGCGGGCACCGACGACGACGGCCCCGGTCTGCGGTTGGCCGTGGTCGCGCTGATGACCGGGCTGGTGGCGGCCGCAGTCGTGGTCGGCTACACGCGGCTGACGCTGCCCGACCGGCAGCTCAACAACGACGCGCAGGAAGTGGTGCGCCTGGCGACGGCCGTCTCGGAGGCGACGGCGACATTCTCGCCGCAGGACCCGATGGCGTCGATCGAGCGCGCCGCGGCCCTGATGGCCCCCGCGCAGGCCGAGGCGTTCAAGGCCAACTTCGGCAAGTCGACCGAAGACCTCGCCCGCAAGAGGATCTCGGCGCAGGCTCAGACCATCTCGGCCGGCGTGGAAGCGCTGGGCACCGACGGCGCCAACGTGGCGGTGGTCATGCGTGGGACGCAGAGCACGCCGGGACAGGCGCCGACGCGTGCGGTGCTCGCGCTGCGGGTCACGCTCGGCAAACCCGAGGGGCGCTGGGTGGTGCTCGACGTGGCGCCGATCAACACGCCCAACCCGCAGGGCTGAGGCCCTACAGGCAGCTCAGCGCAACCGCGCGTGTTCGACCTTGAGGCAGCGGTCCATCACGACGGCGATGCCGGCGGCCCGGGCCTCGCGGGCGACGTCCTCATCGACCAGGCCCAGTTGCAGCCACAGGGACTTGGGCCGCTGCGGCAGCGCCAGGATCTCGGCGAGCACTCCCGGCAACTCCTCGGTGCGCCGGAACACGTCGACCATGTCGGGCACGACGGGCAGATCGGCAAGGCTCGCGAAGGCCGGGTCGCCGTCGAGTTCGGTGATGGTCGGGTTCACCGGGTACAGCGTGTACTGGCCGGTGGCCCGCAGGTAGTGGTACACGTCGTGGCTCGGCCGCGCGGGATTCGCCGACGCGCCCACCACGGCGATGGTGCGGGTGGTCCGCAGGATTTGGTCGAGATCGTCAGACACGACGTCGAGCATGTCAGGTGATGTCACCCGCGGTGCGGCGCAGGGTCAGCCGCGACCGCGGCGCTGCTCCTGAATCTTGGCGAAGCGATCCGAGAGTCGTCGCATTCGGATCATCAACGAGGCCGGGGGACTGACCTTGCCGCTGAGGTAGACTTCGAGGTCCTGCGGAGGAATCCCGCTGCGCGAGGCGAACTCGGGATCGGACAGACCCGAGCGGTCCATCAGGACGCGGATGTGCCGGGCGGCCTCGGCGCGTTCGTTGGCCTCCAGATGCTGACGACTGCGGGCGATGACCTCGTGCATCGCTTTGGAGACGCCGATGAGTTCGGCGTTGGCCAGAACTTCCTCGACCTGTCGGGCCGTGCGGCCAAAGGGGTCGCGTTTGATCGCCAGGACGATGCGCTGCCACACGCTGATGTCGCCGTCCTGCAGCGCAGAACGAATCGCGGAGGTGGGCCAGACTTCGACCGGACGATCCGGGCCACGTGCCGGGACTCCGTTGCCGTGGCTGCGGTCGGCATCCCTTGCTGCCAAGGTCACCTCGCCTCCTCAAGCATCGCCACGGCCACGGCCAGGCAGCGCTGCCTGACCCGATCCCACTCCGCCTGCCTGCCGGGTTCGGCCCACACGCCGTCGACGTCGTCGGGCGCGGGCTCGGCGAGTCGGCGGACCAGAGTGGTCGCGACCCACAGACCTGCGGGTGTTCGCCCACAGTAATACCTGTCCATCCCCGACAGCACCAACGCTGCGGTCTGCGGTTCCAGGACGTCAACCAGGTCAGCAAACGCCGCGTAGTCTGCGCCGCTGTTGCGTGACATCAGCAGATAAGCCTGGAGTCGCAGCGTCTCGGCACCCGTCGGGATCTGCAGACGGTCGCCGGTCGGCAACTGGACGGTCGTGGTCTCCAAGGGAGCCAAACGCTCCAGCACAGCATCGTGATAACCCAACTCGGTCTCGGTCGCCAGCGCGTCGAGTGCGACGTCGAGACGGTCTCGCCACCGCGTCACTGGATGGACCGGTCGCGCGATGCGATCGGTGCGCTCCTTGACGATGCCGGCGCGAGTCGATTTCGGCGGGTGTGCGTCGTCGCTGCCGCGGACCCGGCCCGCCAGGGTCTGCAGTCCGGCGCAGCCCGAGAAGGCCAGCGGATCGGCGACGGTGATGGCGTCGGGAGCCAGGTCCCGCAGCCTGGCCGACGACTTCACGACGACTCGCAGGTCAGCACTGGGCGCGACCAGCGCCGAGATGTCCTCGGGGATGATCACCAGATCACCGAGGTCCAGCTTGGGCAGCGGCTTCTCGAAATCCACCGACGGCAGAATGCGGGCCAGCCAGCGCGGCAGCCACCAGTTCCACTGGTCGAACATCGCCATCAGGGCCGGCACCAGGACCAGTCGCACGACGGTCGCGTCGACCGCGATCGCCACGGCGCAGGCCACACCCAACTGCGCGACCAGGGGCATTCCCGCGAAGGCGAAGCCGACGAACACCGCGATCATGATCAGGGCGGCGCTGGTGATGGTCCGCGCGCTCGTACTCACGCCGTACGCCACGGCGTCGCGGGTGTCGCCGGTCTGCAGGAAGCGCTCACGGATTCGGGTGAGCAGGAAGATCTCGTAGTCCATCGAGAGCCCGAACGTCAGCGCCAGGACCAGCGGCGGGATCGTGCTGTCGATCGATGAGATGCGTTCGAAGCCCAGCGCCTCCAGCCAGCCCCACTGGAAGATCATCACGAGGCTGCCGTAGGCCGCGGCGACGGACAGCACCGTCATCAGGACGCCCTTGAGCGCCAGGAACACCGACTGGATCGAGATCAGCAGCATCACGAATGCGATCAGCGCGACGAACAGGAACACGAAGGGTTCGGCCGTGGCGACCCTGTCGTCGAAGTCCTTGATCAGCGCGGTGGGACCGCCGACATCGACGGATGCGTTCTCCGCGCCCGGCACCCGGGGCAGTTCGCTGCGCAGCCAGTCGATCGTGCTGCGGGCCGCCATGTCCTCGGGATCCACGGTCAGCACCCCGGACAGCAGCGCGCTGTGCCTGTCGTCGGAGAACACCGGTTCCGACACCGACACGATGTGGATGGCCTCATCCATCTTCTGGGCGACGTTGTCGACGACGGCTGAGTTCTGCGGCGCGGACGCGTCGCCGTCGGGGAAGCTGACCAGCACCCGGACCGGGCCCAGCGCGCCGGGGCCCAGCGCTTCGGCCGCCGCGCCCACACCGCCGCGAATCTCGTGCGACGACGGGAACTGCCGCAGCATGCTGTTGCCCAGTACGAGGGAGAACACGGGCGCGGCGAGCGCCAACAGGAACACCGTGGCCGACAGCGCCGACACCCAGGGCCGTTTCATGACCCAGCCGACCCAGCGGGTCCAGAACCGGGACTGCGTGGACTCGATGCCGCGCCCCCAGTGCAGCAGGCGTGATCGCTTGGCCACGCGACGGCCGAATATGGCCAGCACCGCCGGCGTCAGGGTCGTCGAGGTCAGCACCGCGACGGCCACCGCCAGGATCGCGCCGGTGGCCATCGAATTCAGCACGGGGGTGTTGATCAGGTAGATGCCGGTCACCGAGGCGATGACCGTGGCGCCGGAGAGCACCACCGCGAGGCCCGACGTCGCCATCGACGCGTCGGTGGCCTGGCTGACGTCGCGGCCCGCCCGCAGTTCCTCCCGGAACCGCATCAGGATGAACAGGGAGTAGTCGATCGCCAGCGCGATGCCGAACATCGACACCGTGGACGTCACGAAGACCGACATCGTGAAGAACGACGACAGCCAGAACACCACGCCCATCGTGACCACGACGGTGCACACGCCCAGGAGCAGGGGGACGGCCGCGGCCGCCAGCGAGCCGAACACCGCCAACAGCACGATCAGGACGATCGGCAGGTTCCACTTCTCGGCCTCGGCGACGTCGTGCTTGGTGGTCTCCGAGGCTGCAGCACCCAGGGCGCCCTGGCCGATGACGTAGAGCCGGACCCGGCCATCGTTGATCTCACCGGGCCGATCGCCGTCGATGCCGACCTTGGCACGCAGTTGCTTGGCCACGTCGACCGCACCGGAGTTCTCGAAATCCAGGTTCAGCGACACCACGTGGGGCCGGTCCGGGCCCGGCGGCGGTTGGATGGGGTTGGGCACGACCCTGACGCTTGGGACCTCGCTCGCCACACGCTGCAGGAACGCGACGGCGTCGTTCATGTCGGCGTACGTCGCGTCGGCGCGCGGGGCGGCGACCAGGGCCAGTGGCGAGGCGCCCTCGTTGGGGAAGTGGTCCTCGATGGCGTACTGGACGCGCAGCGACTGCGAGTCGGCGACCTCGAAGCCACCGCCCGTGAGGTTGCTGGAATTAGTCAGTGCCAGATAGATCGAGGGCACGAGCGCGAGCAGCCACGTCGCGAAGACCAGCCAGCGAAATCTGCGCAGGTTGCGGCTCAGGCGCATCATGAACTGCTGGATGGTGGACTCCCGCGTCCTCTGCCGGAATAGGTGTGGCAGAGCCTACCGCAGCAGCCTGTGTCCGCATTGGACGAGGAATCCGCGCGGAGAACCGAACTGTAACGTTCGCCACATTGTGATCTGCGCGCGATCTCGAGCCGCGCTGCGGGCGCCGAGTCCTTTGGCGCCCCGAAATCGCCTGTTCGAGTCGTCCGGGGGTGCTGTCGAGGATGGGCCCGCGTGGCGGGGGATGGCACCATGGCGGATGGCCATCCTCGGATCGGGGACCATCGGATGGCGTCTGCGCTGAAACATCGGGGCCGGTCGGCCCGATAGATGTTCGCGAACCGTAAGGAGTGATCCCCATGGGCAGGACCGAACAATCGACGCGCCGCAGGATCGGTGCTGTGCTGATGGCCACCGCATTCGGCGGCGCGGGCACGCTGCTGTTGCTGGGGCCGACCGCCAGCGCGGCACCCGACCCCTGTGCGGCCAGTCAGGTGGCCAGGACCATCGGCACGGTCGCGAACAACACCGGCCTGTATCTCGACTCGCACCCCGAAACGAACCAGGCGCTGACGAGGATCTCGCAGCAGGCTGCGGGCCCGCAGTCGCTCGTGGCCCTCAAGACCTACTTCGACGCCAACCCCGCCGCGGCCAAGGACCTGCAGACCATCCAGAAGCCGCTGACCGCGTTGTCGACGAAGTGCAAGCTGCCGATCTCGCTGCCCCAGGTGCTGAGCATCATGCAGACCACGCAGCAGGGCGGACTGCCCGACGCTTCGCCAGTGACCGGCACGGGCCCCGCGCCGGGACCCGGCGTCGCGGTGCCCGCCGCGACGGGCGCCACCAGCACTCCCGGCTGACGGGCCCGCCGAGGGGTCGGTGACCTGCGGATCTGCGACTTTCTCCGAATCGTCTGACGACTAGGCAGGAAAGTGTCAAGCGAATCTGCTTGGATGAGCGATGTCGCCTGCACTGTGCAGGTTCGACCAGGCCTTCCACACCCGTCTAAGGAGCTCGAACATGAGGTTTTCCGCTCGTCGCGCGGTGATCGGCGTTATGGGTGCCGGTGCGCTCAGCACAGCGGTGCTGTTTGCTGCAGCCCCCTCCGCGCTCGCCGATCCGCCGCCGCCGCCGAACTGCACCGCCGCAGACCTGGCGGGAGTCGCGTCGGGCGTGTCCGCATCCACCTCGGCGTACCTGTTCACGCATCCTGACGTCAACGCGTTCTTCACAAGCCTCGAGGGTGCCGACCACGACACCATCAAGGCCGAGGTCCGGAAATACCTGGACGCCAACCCCCAGATCGAAGCCGAGCTCACGGGCATCCGGCAGCCGCTGTTCGACATTCGGGAGCGCTGCGGGGCGGCAAGCGATCCCGCACTCTCAGACGACTAGTGCCCGCTGTGGCCCATGAGCCCGCACGTGACGGTGTGGGCCACACGGTCTTGATGGTCGACGACGATCCGGACGTTCGGACCTCGGTGGCGCGTGGACTGCGCCATTCGGGGTTCGACGTCAGGGTCGCGGCCAACGGCAAGGAAGCCCTCCGGCTGTTGTCCAGCGAATCGCATGATGCGCTCGTCCTCGATGTGCAGATGCCCGAACTGGACGGTGTCGCGGTCGTGACCGCATTGCGGGCCCTGGGCAACGACATCCCGATCTGTGTGCTGTCGGCGCGGGACACCGTCAACGATCGCATCGCCGGTCTTGAGGCCGGTGCCGACGATTACCTGACCAAACCGTTCGACCTCGGTGAACTCGTCGCTCGTCTTCGGGCACTGCTGCGCCGCGCGACCCACGCCGAGGAACACTCCGACGCCATGACCGTCGGGCCTCTGACCGTCGACACCGCACGGCGCCTGGTGTTCGTCGAAGGAGACCGAGCCGATCTCACCAAGCGGGAGTTCGACCTGCTCGCGGTGCTCGTGGAGAACGCAGGCGTGGTGCTGTCGCGGCAGCGACTCCTCGAGTTGGTGTGGGGTTACGACTTCGACGTCGACACCAATGTGGCCGACGTCTTCGTAAGCTACCTGCGACGCAAGCTCGAACGCGAAGGTGTGCCGCGCGTGATCCACACCGTCCGCGGGATCGGATACGTGCTCCGGGCCGATCCGTGACCGACCCGACGCGGCCGAAGCGCTGGCTGCGTTACCGTGCGTCGCTGCGCACCCGGGTCGCGATCGCGGCCGCGATCGCCGCGGCCGCGGTGGTCGGCGCGCTCGTGGTGCTCACCTCGTTCGCGCTGGCCAGCAACGACTCGGCGCAACTGGACCGGCGCCTGGACGCCATCGTCGACGCCAGCACCGGCGGCAGCCGGGCCAACGACGCGTCGCATGCCGTGTTCTCGACGGGGCGTTCGGCGTCGACGGGCGAGGTGGTGTTCCAACGTGGACTGCAGCTGCCGCAGCTTCCGCCGGGCACCGACACCGTCACCGTCAACGGGGTCGAGTACCGCGTCCGCACGGTGCTGCTGGACCGGCAGGGCATTCTCATGTCGATCGGCATCCGGACCGACAGCATCCTGCTGAACAGCGCCCGCATCCCGCTCTACGTCGGCATCGCGGTGGTGGCCCTTTTCATCGCGGGCAGTCTGGGCTGGCTGCTCGGCGGTGCGGCGACACGACCCCTGCGCAGGCTCACCGAACAGACGCAGCGGCTGGGCCAGGGCGGGGTCGACCAGATCGATCCCGTGCGCGGCGTCAAGGAGGCCGAGGACCTGTCGGAGGCCATGATCGGCATGCTGCTCCGGTTGGCCGCCGCGCAGGCTTCGACCACACAGTCGCTGCAGGCCGCACAGGATTTCGCGGCCAATGCGGCCCATGAACTGCGCACGCCGCTGACCGCGATGCGGGCCGACCTGGACACCCTGCGCATCCACGACCTCCCGCCACACGAGCGCGACGAGGTGGTCGCCGACCTGGCGCGGGCCCAGCGCCGCGTCGAGGCGACGATCACGGCGCTCGGGCAACTGGCGTCGGGTCAGCTCGCCCAGGCCGAGGACCGCGAACTGGTTGACATCGAGGAACTGCTGGACCGAGTGGCGCGGGAGAACACCCGTCCAGGCGGCACCGTCGAGATCGTCGTGGACACGCACTTCGCCGAACCGGCAGACGGCGTGATCCTCGGCTGGCCCGGCGGCCTGCGGCTGGCCGTCGACAACCTGGTCCGCAACGCCATCACGCACGGCAGGGCCTCGCGCATAGTGCTGACCGCGCGCCGCGACGCGGGCGAGATGGCGATCATCGTCGACGACAACGGGTGCGGGTTGCCGGCCGACGAGCATGAGATCGTGCTCGGACGGTTCTCCCGGGGGAGCACGGCCGCCTCTGGCGGGTCCGGGCTCGGGCTGGCACTGGTGGCCCAGCAGGCGGCGCTGCACGGCGGGCACATCGAACTGTCCGACGGCCCACTCGGCGGGTTACGCGCGACTCTGACCGTCGCGACGCCGGCTGACGGCTAGCGCACCGCGCCAGCCCAGCAGCAGGGCCGCCGTCACCAGCGAGGCGACGATGATGAACGAGACGGCCACGCCCGTCGAGGTGGCCTTGCGCAGCAGCATCCCGACGATGATCGTCGACAGCCAGACCACCACGCCCGTCGGCGCGATCGCGGTGGGTGCACGCCACCCGCGGGATGCGAGCCAGCCGACACCCGCGCCGGTCAGAAACGGCCAGGCGGTTTCGGCAATGCCCGCCAGCGTCAGACCTTCGGCGTGGCTGCGCCGTCCGAGCGCACAGAACACCACGACGGACACGACGTCCGCCAGAACCGCGACGAGAACCCTGCGTTGATTCATTGCGCGACAGAGTAGGTCATGACGTCCCGGTCTAGGGGAAGCACCTCGACCTCGTCGCGTGCGGCGAACCCGGGTTGCAGCGGTGCCGGCTGGCCGGTGAACAGCTTGTTCACACTCTCGGCCGACGCCAGTCGCTCGTCCAGTCGGAAGGACTTGATGACGAACGGGAGGCCGTTGGCGGCCAAGGGGTCCGGGTTGTCCATCACGTGGAAGTGCAGGTGCGGGGCAGTGGTGTTCCCGGAGTTCCCCAGCTCGGCGATCTGCTGACCTGGCTCGAGATCCTCGCCGGCCTTGACGCTGATACTGCCCGGCTTGAGGTGCCCGTAGAAGGCGTAGTTGCCGTCGCCGAGATCCTGCACGACATGGTTGCCGCCGTACTGATCAAGGGGCAGACCCGAGGGGGTCTTGGACGGCACCTGCTCGGGCAGGTTGTCGACGACGGCCACCACCTTGCCCGGGCCGACCGCACGGATCGGCGCGGCGAAGAACGCGTAACTCTCCAGCTTGGTGGGATCGCCGCTGAACAGCCGGAAGTCGTCGGTCATCTGCACGTAGTCGATCGCGAACCGCTCAGCGGCCCACAGCGCTCCGTTGATCGGGTTGAGCGCCATTCGGTGGGAAGAGGTGCCGCAGCACCCGTTGGCGTCGACCCAGTTGGCGCCGTCGAGTGGAGGGTCGATGGCCACGGGCTTGCGTGTCGCGACCGTCACCGGGGCGACGGGTTGGGTCACCTTGGCGGGCACCAGTCCCGGAATCGGCTTGCTGACCGTCAGGTCGACCGAGTGGGTGATGTCGGACGGCGGTTCGGCCCCGTTGTCGACGACCACATCGAGCCACACGATGGCGGTGCCACCGGCCGGGATGACGGTCGTCGGCGTCGCGGTGTCGCCCAACGCCCGGGTCCAGTACTTCAGGTTGTCGCCGGAGAGAGTCAACAGACTGCGGTCACCGGTCTTGGCGGTCAGCGAGTTGAGTGTGGCGTTGCCCGGCAGGGCGTTGGTCAGGACCAGCTCATAGGCCAGGTGCGTGCGTCCGTCGGTGGCCGGCACGGGGATCGGCGGCGCCAGCACGGAGCCGATCAGCGGGGTCGGCATCGGCGGGGCAGTGCTCGTGGCGGTGGTCTCGGTGGTGGCCGGATCCGACGAGCATGCGGCCATGCCCGTCACGACCAGCAGGGTCGCGGCGCACTGGAGCAGGCGGCGGGGCAGAGGACGCGTCATGGGGCAGATCAAATCACGGTCGGCGCGCTGATGGGCGCGGGTCAGCAATCCTCGTCGGCGCGCCGCGCCCGCTCGGGCCCGGGCCCCTCTGGCATTGGCGGCAGCGGGCCCTGCAATGCGGAGTCGCCTGTGTCCGCGGCGGGTTCGGGGTCGGCGGGTGATGCGGCTGCTTCAGACGATGCGGTCGCGGCCTCCGGTGGCGCCGCCGAGAGGTCGGGATCGACCTGACTCTCAGTGCGGAACATGAAGAAGAACACCACCCAGCCGATCGCGGCGATGAAGATCCAGCTCACCAGTCGGTAGATCAGCATGGCCGAGATCGCGGCGGGCAGTGTCATACCGCTGGACACCAGGCCGGGCACCAGCACGGCCTCGACCACCAGCAGGCCGCCGGGCATCAGGGGGATGGACCCGACGGCACGGGCCGCGGCGTAGGCGACCGTCAGTCCGGCCAGTGAGGGATGGCCACCGGCGGCGTATGCCGCGAAAGCCAGGCATGCCACATCGCAGACCCAGTTGAAGAACGACCATCCAAAGGCCGTGCCGAGTTGCCGGCGAGTCAGACTCACCGACTCGAGTTGCCGCAGGATCTCGCGCCACTTGTCCAGCCACGTGTCGGCGGGCTTGCCCCGGACCTGGTTGATCCAGGCCAACACGCGCACCCCGATGCCCTCGAGCAGTTCCGGGCGGGACGCCACGGCCTGCGCCAGCAGCAGCAGGACGATGAATCCGCCGAGGGTGAACAGCAGCGAGAACGGATTGTTCTTGGCGCCCAGCAGGAATGCGCCGCCGAGGCCCAACAGCGCCAGGCCCACCACCTGCAGGGCGCCGGACATCACCAGCTGCCACGACGCCACCACCGGCGAGGCGCCCCACAGGCGCTGCTGCCGGTAGATGAACGTCGCGCTGAGCACGGGGCCGCCCGGCAGAGTCGTGCTCAGCGCGTTGCCCGCGTAGAAGGCCGCCTCCGAGCGCCCCTGCCGGACCCGCACACCCGCGGCGCGCAGCAGTTCGCGTTGAATCTGCGCAAAGCTGTGCATCGAGAGCATCGCCGCGGCCAGACAGGCCAGCACCCACCACCAGTTGGCGCTGAGCAGGCTGCGCCAAGCCTTCGCGAGTTGATCCCAGACCAGGGTGGCCTCAATGGTCAGCACGATGGCGACGACACCGAGGATCACCCAGCGCAGCCACCAGTACCTGCTGCGGCCAGGTCCCGTCTCATCGGTGGCGTCCCTGGCCGGCGCGTCATGGGACACGCCGTTCAGGGTAACGGCGCGGGACGCTGACGAGCGTCGTGGAAGCCCGGCGCGCCCGGTATCCGCGGTTACGCTGGCCAGATGTCATCGCCTCTGTCGGAAGATGCGTCGGTCAGCCCGTTGGTCCGCAAGATGGCCGCCTGGGCGTGGCGTCTACTGGTGCTGTTGGCGGCGCTGATCGCGGTGCTGTGGGTGGTGAAGAATCTCCTGATACTCGTTGTTCCGGTGGCACTGGCGACGATGCTGACCGCGCTGCTGCTGCCCGCCGTGGACTGGTTGGACCGGCGTGGTGCGCCGCGGGGCGGCGCCGTCGCGCTGGTGCTGCTCAGCGGCTTCGCGATCCTGGGCGGCATCATGACGTTTGTCGTCAGCCAGTTCGTGAAAGGCCTGCCGAGCCTGACCGAAGAGGTCACCCGCAGCATCGACTCGGCCCGCACGTGGCTCGTCGAGGGTCCGCTCAACCTGAGCCGTGAGCAGATCGACCATGCCGGCGACGCCGCGATCGAGGCCATCCGCAACAACCAGGAACAACTGACCAGTGGGGCGCTCTCGACGGCCGCGACCCTCACCGAGATCGTCACCGGCGCACTGCTTGTGCTGTTCACGCTCATCTTCTTCCTGCAAGGCGGCCGCAACATCTGGGCCTTCGTCCAGAAGATCTTCCCGGCCACTGTCCGTGAGCGGGTGGGTGACGCCGGGCGCGCGGGCTTCCACTCGCTGATCGGCTACATCCGCGCGACGTTCCTGGTGGCGCTCGTCGACGCCATCGGCATCGGTACGGGCCTGGCGATCATGGGCATTCCGCTGGCCCTGCCGTTGGCGTCACTGGTGTTCCTCGGTGCGTTCATCCCCCTCGTGGGTGCGGTGATCACCGGGTTCCTGGCCGTCGTGGTGGCCCTGCTCGCCAAGGGTTTCCTGTACGCCCTGATCACGCTGGGCCTGATCATCGCGGTGCAGCAGTTGGAGGCCCACATCCTGCAGCCGCTGGTCATGGGCCGCGCGGTGTCGATCCATCCCCTTGCGGTCGTGCTGGGCATCGCAGGCGGTGGTGTGCTGGCGGGCATCGTCGGTGCCCTGCTCGCGGTGCCGCTCATCGCGTTCCTCAACAGTGCGGTGCGAGTCCTGGTCGCCGAGGATCCCGAGGCCGAGGAGGAGCGCCAGGAGGCGCTCCTCGAGGAGGGTCGGGGTCCGGTGATCGACGCCCCGGCCGACGAGGTGCCGGAGAAGTCCTAGCCACAGAACACCGCGAGCGTGCCGGGGAGACCCCGACACGCTCGCGATGAAGAGAAGCAGCTAGATCCGGCGGCCTTCGCGGCGCAGCAGATCCTGCGCGCTGACGCCCCCGCCACGGCGCGGCGGCTTCTCGTCGTCGCCACGGGCGTTGAGTTTCTCGGTGGCGGCGTCGGTGTCAGTCTGGCGCGGCTTGCTGACGGGGATGGCCCGAGTCGCGGGCTCCTCGTCGGCAGCCGGGTTCTGCGCCGGAATGGCCGTGGTGGCGTCCGACGCGGTGCCCGGCGCCATCGACCGGGTCGGGTCGGACGACGGCCCCGTCTGCGTATAAGGCTGCGGCGCCGGGCTTCCCGGCTTGCCGCGGAGTTCGCCCAGCCAGGACTCGATCTCGCGCTCTCCGGACCCGGACGCCGGCGGGCGCGGCGGCTGATTCCGCTGCGTCACTGACCCCGCGGCCTGCGCCGCGTTGTTCACGGCATTGCGCATGGCGTTGCGGGCGGAGCTGAAACGCGTTGTCGGGACGTCGCCTTCGCCGGTATCCGGCTCGGGGCTGGGGAGGCGACGGGTGCCTGCTCCGGACGGCGCCTCGGGTAGGGCTCGAGTCGGCGCCTCGGTCCGCGCCCGCGACGGCAGGTCCGGTGTGGGATGAGTCGGATCGTGCGGCGGACGCCGGTCTGCGACGCCTGCTCCCGCACCGACCAGGGCGTCTTCGTCGGGATCGCCTGTGGGACGTTTGCGCTCGTCGGGCAGGTGGATCTCGCCGAGCCCAATCCTGTTCTGCCACACCTTCATCCAGCGTGGTGCCCACCAGCAGTCGTCGCCGAGCATCTTCATGATCGCGGGCACCAGGAACATCCGGACCACGGTGGCGTCGAGCAGCAGCGCGAACAGCAGGCCGAACGCCAGGTACTTCATCATCACCAGGTCCGAGAACACGAACGCACCGGCCACCACCGCGAGAACCAGCGCGGCCGCGGTGATCAGTCGACCCGTGGTGGCCGTACCGATCCGGATCGCCTCGGTGGTCGACATGCCGCGTTCGCGGGCCTCGACCATGCGGGACACCAGGAACACCTCGTAGTCCGTGGACAGGCCGTAGATGACCGCGATGATCAGGCCGATCACCGGCGCGGTCAGCGGGGTGGGCGTGTAATTCAAGATGCCCGCCCCGTGTCCGTCGACGAACATCCAGGTCAAGATGCCCAGTGTCGAACCGAGGGTCAGCACGCTCATCACCGCGGCCTTGATGGGCAGCACCACCGAACCGAACGCCAGGAACATCAGCAGCGTCGTAGTGGTCAACAGGATGACCGCCATCAGCGGCAGCTTGTGGAACATGGTCGCGATGCTGTCCTGCTCAAGCGCAGGCGTACCGCCGACCCACATCGTCACGCCCTTGGGCATGGGGATGGCCCGCAACTCCTCCATCTTCTTGGAGGCGTCGTTGCGCACCTCGAGGCCGTTCTGGATCACCGTGACGTTGTCCGCGGTCTTCTCGGCCTTGGCGCTCGGGTCGTCAGGATTCGGCGCGACGGCGCGTTCGGTCCACTCGGGGTTGGTGAACCCGGGGATCCCGGACGCTCGCGTGGCGATCTGCTCGACCTGCTCCGGCGTCGCGTCCTGGATGACCAGCGTCAACTGCTCGGTGCGATAGCCGGGGAAGGTGCGGTCGAAGTCCTCCTGCGCCATCCGGACCGAGTTGTCCGGCGGCAGGTACTTCTCGCTGATGCCGCCCAGCGCGAGCTTCCCGAGCGGGACGATCAGCAGAACCATGAGGATGATGATCGGTACGGCGAACACCAAGGGCCGCTTCATCACGCGGTTGGCCAGGCGGCCCCAGAAACCCTGCTCGACCTCTTCGCGGGTCTTGGTCTTCTGTGTCTTGTCCGCGAGCCATTCGATGATGGCCCGGGAGAAGCCCCAGTTGCGCAGGAACGGCACCCGCAGCAGGGTGCGCACCCCGAAGGCGTCGACGTTCGGGCCCAGGATGGACAGGATGGCAGGCAGCACCGTGACCGACAGGATCGCGGCCAGCATCACCGAGGACATACCGGCATACGTCAGCGATTTCAGGAACCCCTGCGGGAACAGCAGCAGGCCGGCCAGCGACGCCACGATCAGCACCGCCGAGAACACCACCGTTCGACCGGCAGTCATGACCGTGCGGCGCACCGCCGTCTCGGTGTCGTACCCCTCGGCCAACTCTTCTCGGAATCGACTCACGACGAACAATCCGTAGTCGATCGCGATACCCAGGCCGATCAGCGTCACGACGGGTTGGGCGAAGTAGTGCACCTGCTGGAAGTGCGTGATGAGCATCAGGATGCCCATCGACCCGGCGATGGCCAGACCACCGACCATGGCGGGCAGGAAGGCCGCGATGACACCGCCGAAGACGAAGAACAGCACCACCGCGACCAGCGGCAGCGCGAGAACCTCGGCGCGCAACTGGTCCTCGGCGATGGTTCCGGTCAACTCATTGGCCAGCGGTTGCAGGCCAGCCAGTTCGATCTTGCCGTCGTCGACCTTCTCCAGGTCTTCCTTGACGTGCAGTTTGTAGTTGTTGAGGATCTCGTCGTCGTTGTCGCCCTTGAGCGGCATGATGATGAAGGTCCGCTTACCGTCTTTGGTGTTGAAGCCCGACGCGGTGGGGTCGGCCGACGGGTCCTTCAGGTACCCGACCCACTGCAGGATCTGGTCTGGGTGGTCCTTCTGGACCTGGTCCAGTTCGCCGGCGACCTTCTTGGACCAGGCCGGGTCGTTGACCTTCTTGCCCTCCGGCGCCTCCAGGATCGCGACGACGTGGCTGAGTCGGTCGCGTCCGTACACCTCGTCGGCCAGCACCGAAGCCTTGACCGACTCGCTGCCCTCGTCGTAGAAGCCGCTCTGGGTGACGTGCTGGCCGAGGCTCATTCCGTAGATGCCACCGCCGAGACACATCGCAACCATCACCGCGATGACGATGAACCGGTATCTATGTACCGTTCGACCCCACCAGGCGAACACGTAAGCTCCTCAAAAGTCTTGTCAGCGCGCGGTGCGCGCTGTCATCACACCAAAGTTCTGTAGTTGTCTCTGACCAGGCGATTCGCGTCAAGCCCGGGAGGCGAGCAGCGACGACAGCGGTCGGAACGGCTGCAGCCACGCCCCCTCGTCTGGAAGCGAATCTAGGCCGATTCGCGGCAGCGGCTCCCGGAAAACGCCAGGAATGTCTTCCAGGTCGACGAACTCCAAGGTATCCGACGCTAGCGCCCAACTCGCATGTTCGCGAAATCCAAGCACCTGCACGGGGACGCCGTCCTCGCGGGCGATCTGCTCGAGCGGATGGCGGAACGCCTGCCCATCCGCCGAGGCCACGAGCAGCCCGGCCAGACCCTCCTCACGTCGCAGGGCGATGTGGTTGAGCATGTCGGCGTCGACATCGCTGTCCTCGTCGATCTTCGGTTTGGCGAAGACCGCGAAACCCACGTTACGCAACGCCTCGACCCACGGCCGCACATTGTCGGCGCTGCCTGGGGCGATGTTGGTGAAGACAGTCGCTTCCGGTTCGACGGCCGCACCGGGGTCGCCGCTGGCCTCGGCCACCTCAGCGGTCCTGGCCAGCAGCCAGCGTCCCAGCGCGTCGAACCGCGGGCGGTGCGCGGCGGTGGGGCGACCCCCGAGGATCGCGCCCAGCCCCATGTCGAGGTTGGGTGCGTCCCAGACCAGCAGTACGCGGCGAACGACCTCGGATTCGCCCTCGTCGGTTTCGGTGCCCGGATCCACCATGGTCATCGGCGCTCCCAGACGAGCTCGCTGATCGCGCTGCCGACGTGGTGCGCCTTCGACTCGTACTTGGTGGTCGGACGCTGCACGGAGATGGGCAGGCCGGCCTGCTCGGCGACCGGGACCCGACGCAGCAGTGGTTCGGCGTCGCCGACCTCGGCGATCTGCTCGGCGTAACCGGCGTGGTCGGTGGCCGCGTGCAGCACACCGCCCGGCCGGAGCCGATCGGCGATCAGCGCGACCGTCGAGGGCTGCAGCAGACGCCGCTTGTGGTGGCGGGACTTGGGCCAGGGATCCGGGAAGAACACCCGCACGCCGGTCAGCGATCCCGGCGCGAACATGTTCTCGAGGACCTCGACGCCGTCGCCGCGGACCATCCTGATGTTGGTGACGCCCTCACGGTCGATCGCGCACAGCAGTTGGGCCAGCCCGCGCTTGTAGACCTCGGCGGCCACGACGTCGAGGTCGGGTTCGGCCTGTGCCATCGCCAACGTCGAGGTTCCGGTCCCGCAGCCGATCTCCAGGATCACCGGCGCGGTGCGGCCGAACCAGGCGGTCGTGTCCAACCGCTCGGCGGGCCCGGCCTCGGTGCGGGCCTGGGTGCCCAGCTGGGGCCAGAGGCGGTCCCAAGTGCGCTGTTGTTTCTCGGTCAGGGTGGAGCGCCGGGTCCGGAAACTGGTCACTCGGCGGTGCTCGGGGGCAGCGGAGCCGTCGGGATCGGCGGGCTCGGAGGGTTCAGCGACAGGTTTCGCTGACTCGGCCCCACAGTGCGCACGCATCCCCCCATCGTTACCCATGACGGCCGGGGGACCTGCATCGTGGGACAGATTGATATCCAACAGTTGCCTATCGAAGGTGGCGGGTGCCACTGCGCGGACTTGTCCATGATGGCGCTTGTCCATAACGCAGCTTGTCCACAACGAAAGGGCGAGCGGGTCGCGCCTCCGGGGCGGCAGTGTCACCATGGCACGAGATGACTGAGGCGATCACGCGCAACTTCGGCGAAGCGCTGCGCGCACCCCTGCGGATCGGCATATCCGGTCGCCGAGGCGTCGGCAGTCGCGCCGTGACGGTGGTCGTCGCCGCGGCGGGACACCCGATCGTGGCCGCGGGCGAGCACCCCGATGTGCGGGTCCACGTCCTGGCCGAAGTGTGCAAACCCGAGGACCGCCAGGTCCTCGATTGCGGTGATGTCGACCTCGTGGTGGTCAACAAGGCCGACCTGGCGGGCCTCGGCGGCGACGGGCCGATGGCCCGGTCGCGTCGTCTGGCCGAACAGGTGACGGCGACGACGGGGGTGGTGGCCGTGCCGCTCGCGGCGCTGCCGGCGCGGGCCGCAGTCGACGAGGCCGTCGTCGATGAACAGGTGCTGACGGCGGTGCGGACGCTCGTGGCCAACCCGGCCGACATGAGCAGCGCGGACGCCTTCGTCGCCGGGGCGCACCCCGTGTCCGCGGCTCACCGGGCCCGCCTGGTGTCCGAACTCGGTCTGTTCGGCGTCGCCCACGCCGTGCTGACAGTGCGCGCCGAACCCGATGCGGGTGCCGACCGGCTTCGCGCGGTGTTCCGAGCAGTCAGTGGTCTCGACGGCCTGCTGGACGGTCTCGCGAAGGCCGGTGCTCCAGCGCGCTACCGCAGAGTGCTTGCCGCACACCAGGTTCTTGAGGCCCGTGCGGTGACCGACGCGGACGCGGCCGAGTTCCTGCACGCGAACGACACGGTTCTCGCGGTGATGGATGCCGCGGCCGAGGTGCTGCGGGCCGCCGGAGTGGCGGTCACGCCGCCGTCCCGCGCGCCGCGAGCCCAGGCGATCCGATGGCGCCGCTACGCCGCAGGCCCGGTTTCTGCGCTGCATCGGCAGTGTGGACTCGACCTCGCGCGCGGTTCGTTGCGCCTGCTGGAATCTGGTGATCGGGCATGACCGGCGCAACCCGTGACCCCGTCGACGAACTCGTCGGTGCTCTGGCCCCCGAGGTGCCACCGCCCGCGATCCGTAGGCGCGATGTGGTGCTCGTGACGGGGCCCTGGCTGGCCGGGTCCAGCAGTGTGGTGGCGTTGCTTCGGGAGCGTCGCCCGGATGTCGAGTTCGTCGAGTCCGACGATCTGAGGCCGGGACAGGCCCCCGTCGCGGTGGTGTTCGTGGCGTCGGCCGTCGCCCCGCTGACAGATTCCGACTGCGCGGTGCTCGACGCCGCGGCGGCACACACCGATGTGGTGGTGGCGGCAGTGGCCAAGATCGACGCCCACGCGAACTGGCGTGATGTGCTCGACGAGGACCGGCGCATCCTCGATGCCCACGACGAGCGCTACCGCGGCGTGCCGTGGGTCGGTGTGGCGGCCGCGCCCGATCTGGGCAGCCCACGGATCGACGACCTGCTCGCCGCGTTGGATGCGGCGCTGTTGGATCCCTCGCTGCAGCGGCGAAACCGCTTGCGGGCCTGGGAATTTCGACTCATTGACGCCGCGCGTCGACACCGTGAGGCGGTCGAGAGTCCTGGCCGCGCGGCCCGGGTCGCGGCTCTGCAGGCTGAGCGCACCGAGGCCGCGCGTGCCGTGCGGGTGGGCAAATCGGAACGCGCAGTGGCACTTCGCAGTCAGATCCAACAGGCCCGGTTGCAGTTGTCGTATTTCGCCCGCAATCGGTGTGCTTCGGTGCGCACCGAACTTCAGGAGGACGCCGCCGAGGTCACCCGGCGGGGTGTGCCGCAGTTCCTCGGCTACGTCGAGCAGCGCATGTCGGCCGTGGTCGGCGAGGTGGACGCGGGGATCGTCGAGCACCTGACGGATGTCGCGGTCGAACTGGGGGTGGCGCCGGACCGGGTCGCGCCCGCGCGGGTGTCGGTGCCCGCCGTGGGTCGGCCGCCGTTGAAGTCCCGCGGCCTCGAGACCCGACTGATGGTCCTTGTGGGCGGCGGTTTCGGGCTGGGCGTGGCCTTGTCACTGAGTCGGCTGTTCGCCGACCTGGCCCCGGGCTGGACGGTCGCGGGCGCGGTGGTGTGCACCCTGATCGGGGTGGCCGTCGCGGCCTGGATGGTCGGCACCCGTGCGCTGTTGCTCGACCGCGCGGTGATCGATCGCTGGATCGGTGAGCGGGCCGCCGCGCTGCGGTCGTCGCTGGACGAGGCGGTGGCCACCCGGGTGCTGGCCACCGAGATGGCGATGACGTCGGTGCTCGCGCATCAGGTCGAGGTCGACAACGCCCGGCTGGCGGCGGACCTCAACCGCATCGACGTCGAACTGCGCGAGCACGCCGCCGCGCGCTCCCAGGCGGCCGCGGCCCGTGATGCGGCGTTGCCGTCCGTGCTCGCCGCCCTGACCCGGGTGCGCCACGAGTTGAGTGCCTCAGGCAGTGATGAAGGCGTTGCTGGCGAGCAGAATGACGCGGTGTCTGTGATTGCCGCGCAGCAGGGTCCGGGGCGCTGACGAACAGGTTGTCGTCCCAGGCGATGCGCGGTCTGCGCACAGCTTCACGGCGTTGTGGAACTCTGCGAAAACGCCCTGCGGCGGCGCTCGGCGCGCCCTTCGGGTTGCGCGCCGTGTCGACTCGCCAGAATATGGACCAATTGATCTCTTCGCGGCATCCTGGCAGCGCGGGCGTGGGTCCACGGGCGCTGAGAGCGGTTGAATATCGCACTTGACGTTTTCTGAATCGTTCCTGTGAGTATTTGGACAGGGTCTCGATTGTCCGCGCGTGTGTCGCCCGCGTTAACCTCTAACCAGGGACGACCGTCGAGCGCGATCCGCCCGAAAACCGGGGGTCTGCGTCCTCGAGGGTGGAACACGAATAAACCTGAGCAGGAGAACTTCATGACTTCAGCGACCATCCCAGGCCTTGATTCGGCCCCAACGACGCATAAGGGACTGCTCGCCTGGGTTGCCGAAGTTGCCGAACTCACGCAGCCCGATCGGGTGGTGTTTGCTGACGGCTCCGAGGAGGAGTACGCGCGGCTGGCCGATCAGCTCGTCGAGGCGGGCACGTTTCAGCGCCTGAACGACGACAAGCAGCCCAATTCCTACCTCGCACTGTCCGACCCCTCCGACGTCGCGCGCGTCGAGTCCCGCACCTTCATCTGCTCCGAGCGGCAGATCGACGCCGGTCCGACCAACAACTGGATGGACCCCGCCGAGATGCGGCCGTTGATGAGCGATCTGTACCGCGGCAGCATGCGCGGCCGGACGATGTACGTCGTCCCGTTCTGCATGGGCCCGCTGGACGCCGAAGACCCCAAGCTCGGCGTGGAGATCACCGACTCGGAGTACGTCGTCGTCTCGATGCGCACCATGACCCGGATGGGACAGGCCGCGCTGGACAAGATCGGCACCGACGGTTTCTTCGTCAAGGCACTGCACTCGTTGGGCGCCCCGCTCGAGGCCGGCCAGAAGGACGTGCCGTGGCCGTGCAACGACACCAAATACATCACCCACTTCCCGGAGACCCGCGAGATCTGGAGCTTCGGCTCGGGTTACGGCGGCAACGCGCTGCTGGGCAAGAAGTGCTACTCGCTGCGCATCGCCTCGGCCATGGCCCACGACGAGGGCTGGCTGGCCGAGCACATGCTGATCCTCAAGCTGATCTCGCCGGAGAACAAGGCGTACTTCGTCGCGGCGGCCTTCCCGTCGGCGTGCGGCAAGACCAACCTCGCGATGCTGCAGCCCACCATCGAAGGCTGGCGCGCCGAGACCGTCGGTGACGACATCGCCTGGATGCGGTTCGGCAAGGACGGCCGCCTCTACGCCACCAACCCCGAGTTCGGCTTCTTCGGCGTCGCGCCCGGCACCAACTGGTCGTCGAACCCGAACGCCATGAAGACCATCGCGGCGGGCAACACCGTCTTCACCAACGTCGCCAAGACCGACGACGGCGACGTCTGGTGGGAGGGCCTCGAGGGCGACCCGCAGCACCTCATCGACTGGAAGGGCGAGGACTGGACGCCCGAGTCGGACGGCAAGGCCGCGCACCCGAACTCGCGTTACTGCACCCCGATGTCGCAGTGCCCGACGCTGGCCCCCGAGTGGAATGACCCGCAGGGCGTGCCGATCTCGGCCATCCTGTTCGGCGGTCGCCGCAAGACGACGGTCCCGCTGGTGACCCAGGCGCGCGACTGGCAGCACGGCGTCTTCATCGGCGCCACGCTGGGCAGCGAGCAGACCGCCGCGGCCGAGGGCAAGGTCGGCACGGTGCGCCGCGACCCGATGGCGATGCTGCCGTTCCTGGGCTACAACGTCGGTGACTACTTCCAGCACTGGATCGACATCGGCAAGAACGCCGACGAGTCCCAGCTGCCGAAGATCTTCTTCGTCAACTGGTTCCGCCGCGGCGACGACGGCCGCTTCCTGTGGCCGGGATTCGGCGAGAACAGCCGTGTCATGAAGTGGATCATCGAGCGCATCGAGCAGAAGGCCGGCGGACAGTCCACGGCCATTGGCACCGTGCCCACCGCGGGCGACCTGGACCTGTCGGGTCTGGATGTCGACGCGTCCGACGTCGACGAGGCCCTGGCGGTCAACGCCGACGAGTGGCGGGCCGAACTGCCGCTGATCGAGGAGTGGTTCGAGTTCGTCGGTGAGAAACTGCCGACCGGCATCAAGGACGAGTTCGACGCGCTCAAGACGCGTCTGGCCGAGGGCTAGAAACTCTTTCCCGCGAGCGCTCACCCACGTACGGTTTCCCACCCGAAACCGTGGGTGAGCGCTCGCGGCGTTTCCGGGGTTGAGGCGCGGCAGAATTCGAGCCGACCAACCAACCGGTTGACACCTGTCAACATGTGCAAAGTAAAGTGCTTTCATGCAGATCCGTGAGCACATCGGGGCAGACAAGCCGGCCATCATCATGTACCCCTCGGGGACCGTCGTGACCTTCGACGAACTCGAGGCCCGCGCCAACCGACTGGCCCACTACTTCCGCAAGCAGGGCCTCAAAGAGGGCGATGCGGTGGCCATCCTCATGGAGAACAACCAGCACATCCACGCGGTGATGTGGGCTGCGCGCCGCAGTGGCCTGTACTACGTGCCGATCAGCACACATCTGACCGCCGCCGAGGCCGCCTACATCGTCGACAACAGCGGCGCCTCGGCCATCGTGGGCTCGGCGGGCACGCGCAAGATCCTGGAGAACCTGGGCTCGGAACTGCCCGGCGGCCTGCCCGCCACGCTGCTCATCGCCGACGACGATCTCGACGGGTGGGCGCGCTACCCGGAGGCGGTGGCCGATCAGCCCGCCACCCCGATCGACGACGAGATCGAGGGCGATCTGCTGCAGTACTCGTCGGGCACGACGGGCCGGCCCAAGGGCATCAAGCGTGAACTGTCGCATCTGCCGCCGACCGAGGTGCCGGGAATGATGGCGCTTCTGGTCAGCTTCTGGATGTCGCCTGACTCGGTGTACATCAGCCCCGCGCCGCTGTACCACACCGCGCCCTCGGTGTGGTCGATGCAGGTGCAGGCCGCAGGCCACACCACCGTGGTGATGGACAAGTTCGACGCCGAGGGCTGCCTCGACGCCATCGCCAAGCACAAGGTGACGCACGGTCAGTTCGTGCCGGTGATGTTCACCCGCATGCTCAAACTGCCGCAGGACGTCCGCGATTCGTACGACGTGTCGAGCCTCAAACGCGTCATGCACGCGGCCGCGCCGTGTCCCGTCGAGGTCAAGAAGCAGATGATCGACTGGTGGGGTCCGATCGTGGACGAGTACTACGCCTCCTCGGAGGCCATCGGCGCGACGCTGATCACCGCCGAGGAATGGCTGACGCACCCCGGATCGGTGGGCAAGGCGATGACCGGTGTGGTGCACATTCTCGATGAGGACGGCAACGAACTGCCCGCCGGTCAGGCCGGCGAGGTGTACTTCGAGGGCGGCAACGATTTCGAGTACCTCAACGACACCGAGAAGACCGCCAAGTCGCGCAACACGCACGGGTGGAAGACGGTGGGCGACATCGGATATGTCGATGAGGAGGGCTACCTCTACCTCACCGACCGCCGCCACCACATGATCATCTCGGGCGGTGTGAACATCTACCCGCAGGAAGCCGAGAACATGCTCGTCACGCACCCCAAGGTGATGGACGCCGCGGTGTTCGGCATCCCGGACGACGAGATGGGCCAGAGCGTCAAGGGTGTCGTGCAGACCGTCGATCAGGCCGACGCCACCGACGAGTTCGCCGACGAACTGATCGGCTGGCTCCGGGAACGCCTGTCGCACTACAAGTGCCCGCGCAGCATCTCGTTCGAGGCTGAACTGCCCCGCACCGACACGGGCAAGCTCTACAAGCAGAGCCTGATCGCCAGGTACGGCGGCGGCACGTCATAGTGAACCGGTGATCATCGTCGACCTGTCGGACCCCGCGCCCCTGACTGAGGGGGCCTGTCCGACAGGCGTCGTGATCGCGACGGGCGACATCGCGCATCCCCACGCCGAGTTCTGGCTGGAGCGCGCGACATTCACGCTCGTCGAGGGGCCGGCGCATGATCGCCGCACGGTGGCCGTGCCGTCGGTCGACGAGGCCCTGGCAGACCTGACCGACCGCGTGACGCGGTGGCCGCAGGCAGCGGCGGTCTGCGACGACGTGCTGCGCGCCGTGGACGTGCACGCGCCCGCGGCACCTGGCGTGATCACCGAATCGCTGGCGTACTCCACGCTGCAGTCGGGATCGGAGTTCGCGCGCTGGCTCACCGAGCGCGGCCCGGCGCAGGTTCCGCAGACGCCCGATCCCGTCCTGGCCCATCGTGACGGCGACACGCTGTACGTGTCCTTCAACCGGCCACAGCGGCACAATGCCTTCAGCACCGATGCGCGGGCCGCGCTGCTCGAGGCGCTCGACGTGGCGCTGCTGGACCCGGGCGTCGACGAGGTGGTGCTGTCGGGCGCCGGCCCGTCGTTCTGCAGCGGCGGGGACCTGGCGGAGTTCGGCACGTTCGACGATCCGGCCAGCGCGCACCTGGCCCGCACCCGGTACAGCCCCGCGCTGGCACTCGATGCGCTCACCGCGCGCCTCGGCCCCGCCTGCCGCGCTCAGGTGCACGGCCGCGCACTGGGCAGCGGCCTGGAGATGGCGGCATTCTGTGGCACCGTGCGGTGCACCCCGGGCACGGTGTTCGGCCTCCCTGAGTTGTCGCTGGGCCTGATTCCGGGGGCCGGTGGCACCGTGAGCATCACGCGGCGCATCGGCCGTTGGCGCACCGCCCACCTGGTGCTGTCGGGTCAGACGATCGACGCCGACACCGCGCTGGCCTGGGGGCTGATCGACGCGATCGAGTGACGGGCAGGGACAATTTCGCCATGGGCACACTCGGCATCACCGATTCCGTGCTCTCGCGTGCGCAGGCCGTCGCAGACGTCCTGGCTGACCAGGCCGACGCGCTGACCGGGCACGTCGACGCCTGGGAACTGCTCTCCGGCCGGGCCGCTCTGCTGGAACTGGCGCCGCAGGGCCGAGTCTCGGCAGGCGGGGCCACCCGACTGCTGCGCACCCTCGACGGCTGGAGTGCGTTGACGCTGTCGCGCACCGACGACCTCGCCGCGGTCCCCGCACTGCTGGAGGCCGACGACAGCGCCGACGATCCGTGGCCGGCAATCGAATGCTGGGCCGCGGCGCGGACCTCGGCGGACGTCGTGGAGCGCGCGGTGCTGCTGGGCCTGCCGGTGGCCGCCCTGGGCGAGGCCGAGGGCGCACCCCCGCGCGTGATCGGCTGTGGCACTGCGGGTCCGACGCGCCCGCTGGGGGAGCTGCTGGTGGTCGACCTGTCCTCGATGTGGGCCGGGCCCCTGTGTGGGCAACTGCTGTTCCGTGCAGGCGCGACCGTGGTCAAGGTCGAGAGCCCCGGCCGGCCCGACGGGACCAGACTGGGTGACCGCCGGTTCTTTGACTGGATGAATGCTGGAAAGCTCTGCTACGCAGCAGATTTCGACCGGGACCGGGACGCGCTGGCCCGTCTGCTTCAGGCCGCCGACGTGGTGCTGGAGGGTTCGCGTCCCGATGCGTTGACGCGCCGCGGCCTCGGACCGCATGACATTGCGCCGCTGTCCGGCCGGGTCTGGGTGCGCATCACCGGGCACGGCACGGACGAGAACGGCCGCGCTCGGGTGGCCTTCGGGGACGACGCCGCGGTGGCCGGTGGACTCGTGGGCCGCGGCCCCGACGGCCCGGTGTTCGTCGGTGACGCCATCGCCGACCCGTTGACGGGGCTCGCCGCGGCACACGCGGTGCTCGACGCCGTGCAGCGTGGAGGGGGTCTGCTCGCCGAGGTCGCGATGTCCGCAGTCGCGGCCACCTACGCGGCGGGTCCCTCCGGTGCCGTCGTCGACGCACCACCGGCCACCCCGGTCGGAATTGATTCTTCCGCAGCCGAATTGGGGGCGCATCAGGCCGAGGTCGAGGCTCTGGTCGCCGGCAGGATCGGCCCGCCGTGCTGATCCAGCGCGCGGCCCTGCTCGACGGCAGAACCGTCGACGTGCGCGTCGAGGAAACGGTCACCGCTGTCGGCCCGAACCTGTCTGCGCGCAGCGGAGAGGACGTGCTCGACGCCCGGGGCGGCCTGGTGCTGCCCGGCCTTCACGACCACCATGTGCATCTTCTGGCCACCGCCGCCGCGCTGGACTCCGTACGGGTGGGCCCGCCGCGGTCTCGCTCCGAGTTCGCCGCCGCACTGCAGCAGGCGCCGGTGGACGCCGACGGCTGGGTGCGCGCGGTCGGCTATCACGACTCGGTGGCCGGCCCACTGGATCGCGCGGTGCTGGATGCCCTGGTGCCGGACCGGCCGGTGCGTGTGCAGCACCGCAGTGGTGCGATGTGGGTGCTCAACTCGGCGGCCCTGGCCCGGGTGGGCCTCGGGGAAGACACCGACGGCCGACTGTTCCGCACGGACTCGCTGGCGGCCTGGCCACGGAGAGTGCCTGCGTTGGGCCCGCTGAGCGCGGTGCTGACGTCGTACGGTGTGACGGGCCTGACCGAGGCCACCCCCGGTCAGAGCCGCGCCGACCTCGAAAAGCTTGCCGCGGCACGGCGTTCAGGCCAACTGCGGCAGCGCCTGCACTGCATGGCACCGCCCGAGGTCGGCGAGGTCCCCGGCGTCACGCTGGGCGCGACCAAGGTCATCCTGGACGACCCGACGCTGGATCTGGACGCATTGACCGAATGGGTGCGCCGCTGCCATGACGGCGGACGTCCGGTCGCGGTGCACTGCGTGACCGACAGCCAACTGGTGGTGGCGCTGGCCGCGTTGCGCGCAGCCCGAACCCGCAGAGGGGACCGGATCGAGCACGCCGCCGTCGTCCCGCCGGATCTCCTCGGCGATCTGGCCGAACTCGGCGTCACGGTCGTGACCCAGCCCAACTTCGTCGCCGAGCGCGGCGACGAGTATCTGGACGACGTTCCCGCTGAACAGCTTCCGGATCTGTGGCGGGTGGCCACCCTGGTCAACGCCGGCGTCGCGGTCGCACTGTCCACGGATACCCCGTTCGGCGCTGCCGACCCGTGGGCCGCGATGCGCGCCGCGGTGCGCCGTCAGACTCCGGCGGGGGCGATTCTCGGTGAGGCCGAACGCGTTTCACCGCGCGCGGCGCTGACCATGTTCCTCGGTCACGCGTCGGACCCGGCCCGACCCCGCGCGGTGGCGGTGGGTGAGGCCGGTGACCTCGTGATGTTGTCGGCCGGGCCGCAGGAGGCCCTGAACGCACTCACCGCCGAGATGGTCTCGGCGACCATCATCGGCGGTGAGCTTGTTACGCAGTGATCAGTGCGGGAGTTCGCGGAACGCGGTCTCCTTGTAGGGCTCCGGCTCCTTGGGCAGGCCCAGGATGCGCTCGCCGACGATGTTGCGCTGGATCTGGTCGGTGCCGCCGCCGATCGAGGTGAAGTAGGCGTTGAGTGTGCGGAACGTGACGCCGTCGCCCACCGGGTTCTCGGGGCCCGCCAGCATCGACTCGGGCCCCACGATCTCGGTCTGCACCTTGGCCGTCTCGTGCAGGATGCGCGACATCGCGATCTTGCCGAGTGCCTGCAGGATGGCGCCTTCGATGCCGCGGGCGGCCTTGGCGCGCGCGGTGTTCCACTTGTTCACCGCCGCCAGGGCGTCCATCTTCGCGATCTGCTGACGCGTGTGGCTGTCGTCCAGCTTGCCGAACTCGCGGGCCAGACCGATCAGGGTGTCCTTGTCGTCGGTCTTCTCGACCTGCGGCTTGCTGGACGCCTTCGAGGTGCGGGCCAGGTCACCCATCAGGCGACGCTCGTAGCCCAGCGCGGACTGGAGCACGCCCCAACCACCGTTGAGCTCACCGATCAGGTTGTCGGCGGGAACCAACGCATCGGTGATGAACACCTCGTTGAACTCCGACTCACCGGTGATCTGGTGGATCGGGCGCACCTCGACGCCGTCCTGGCGCATGGGGAACATGAAGAAGCTGATCCCGCGGTGCTTGGGCACATCCCAGTCGGTGCGGGCCACCAGCAGGCCGTAGTCGGCGGTGGCCGCGAACGACGTCCACACCTTCTGGCCGTTGATGACGTAGTTGTCGCCGTCGCGGTCGGCGCGGGTGCGCAGGCCGGCGAGGTCCGATCCGGCGCCGGGCTCGCTGTAGAGCAGGCACCACTTGGTCTCACCGCGCAGCGACGGCGGCAGCAGGCGGCGCTTCTGCTCCTCGGTGCCGTGGTCGTGCAGTGTGCAGGCGAACAGGTTGGCGCGGTCATGGCCGGTCCCCTTGGCGCCCACCTCAGCGAATTCGGCTGCCACGATACGGGATTCGGCATCGCTCAGGCCGCGGCCGTACCACTCGGGCTCCCAGCTGGGCACGGCCCAGCCGTTCTCGAAGACCAGCTTGGCCCACTCGGCACGGTCCATGCCGGGCGTGAAGTTGGCGGCCAGCCATTCGCGGACCTCAGTGCGGATGTCGGTGCTCATCAGGCCCCCTTCAAGGTCAGGTAGCGCTCCCGGTGCGAGGCCGGGGTGCCGAGCAGTTGAGCGTCGCTGCGCGCGCGGCGCAGATACAGGTGTGAAGCGTGTTCCCAGGTGAAACCGATGCCGCCGTGCACCTGGATGCCGGTGGCCGCCACGTACACGTACGCGTCCGAGCAGTAGCCCTGCGCCAGCGCCAGATCGGCGGCCGCACCGTCGGCACCCGCGTCGAACGCCGCCGCGACGTGCCGTGCCGCCGACACTGACGACTCGGCCTCCAGCAGCATGTCGGTGCACATGTGCTTGACGGCCTGGAAGCTGCCGATCGCGCGACCGAACTGGAAGCGGGTCTTGGCATAGTCCACGGCCAGGCGCATAGCGCGCTGAGCGCCGCCCGCCTGCTCGCTGACCAGCGCGATGGAGCCGGCCTGCACCGCGGCACCGAACGCGTCGGCGCCCGCGCCGGCCTGGCCCACGAGGCGTGCCGGGGTGTTGTCGAACCGCACGTTGCTGAGCTTGCGCGTGAGGTCGACGGTGTTGCACAGCGTGACCTCGAGTCCCGGGGCGTCCGCCTCGGCGGCGAAGACCGATGGTCCGGCGTCGGTCTGTGCCAGGACGTAGACGACACCGGCGATCCCGGCGTCCAGCACGAACTTCTTCTCGCCGGTGAGGGTCCACTGCCCGCCGGACTCGGTGGCCGTGGTCTCGAGTTCGGTCGGCACCTCGGTCGAGTTGCCCTCGGCGAACGCCACCGTCGCGACCAACTCGCCTGCGGCGAGCTTCGGCAGCACGGAGCCCTGCTCGGCGTCGTCGGCCGTGGCAAGCAGCAGTGCGGGGGTCAGGACGGCCGAGGGGAGGAACGGGCCGCAGAACAGCGCGCTGCCCAATTCCTCGACCACGATGCCGAGGTCGCTGTAGCCCGCACCGGCGCCACCCTGCTCCTCGGGGATCAACAGGCCCAGCAGACCCATGTCTGCAAGCTCCTGCCAGGCGGCCTCGTCGAAGGCGGTGTCGGTCGCCATCAGCTCCCGCACGCGCTCCTCGGTGAAATGCCTGGTCATCAAGGCGCTGACGGCTTCGCGCAGCGCCTTCTGTTCGGCTGTCGCACTCACACTCATGCCAACAGTGTCACAGATGGCCGAACCCGGGCCGACGCCGGGTTGACACGTGTCGAGTTTTAACCCGCGAAGGCTACCGTGCAGGTCAGCCCAGTACGGCTCGCAAGCTCGCGCACTGCGCGCGGAAGAAGTTTCTGGAGACGTGCTTCTGCGGGGCGATCTGATCGAAGCCGTGGAACGCGCCCTCGACGACGTCGACTGTGCAGGGCACGCCCGCCTCGTGCAGGCGTTCGGCGTAGGTGAGGTCCTCATCGTGGAAAAGGTCGAGGGTTCCTACGCCGATCCAGGCGGGCGGCAGGCCGGCCAGATCGGTGCGGCGGGCGGGCACGACGGAGTTGGGATCGGCGTCGCCCAGGTAGGACTGCCAGCCGAACTGATTGCTGCGCGCATCCCAGAGTCGGAAGCCGGGATTGTCACCCTCGTTGTTCTTGCCGGTGCGGTCGTCGAGCATCGGATACACCAGATGCTGGGCCACGGGCGTGACCTCGCCGCGGTCGCGGGCCAGGAACGCCAACTGCGCGGCCAGACCCCCGCCGGCGCTGCCACCGGCGATCACGATCCGGTCCGGATCCACCGACGGCAGGCGCGCCAGCCACGTCAGCGCGGAGTGGCACTGCTCCAGGGCGGTGGGGTGGCGGTTCTCCGGTGAGAGTCCGTATTCCACTGAGGCGGTGGTGATCCCGAGCTCCTTGGTGAACCTGCGGCAGAGGTGGTCGTCCTGGGCGGCCGTGCCGATGACAAAACCACCACCGTGCAACCACAGCATCGCGGGCCCGGGTGAACTCTGACCCGCGGGGCGGTGCAGCCGGATCTCGACACCGTCGCTGGTGGTCAGCACCAGAAGGTTCTTGGCGGGCAGGCGCTTCTGCATGCGCGAGCCCACTCGGAACAGGGGGAGCGTCGCGGCGCGGATCGGAGATCGCGGGACGATTCGCGCCGCCTGCCGAAGATCGGGGTGCACCCTGTGACGCGAGGTCTCGACTGCCATACCGTCGACCCTACTGTCAACCCAGCAGGACCCTTCTGAAGTGCTCTCTTTCAAGATCAGCTCGGCGTGTCGCATTCCGACACGCGCCCCGGGCAAAAACAGGTAGACACTTCGCCAAAAGTGTCGTTACTGGTGGGTAGCGCGGGGGTACTCTCGCGAAATGACGGTTCGACCCGAGACCCGGTTTCCGGGTCCGACACTGTGGTCCCGCGCCAATTGGCTGCTGCGCGCACGCCCCTCCGACTATCTCCTCGCGGCCAGCCTGGCCTCCACGCAGTTGCCGGTGATCGGCAGACACCTGGAACCCCTCGGCGGGTACGCCGCGATGAGCGTCTGGGGCATGCGGCACGCCCCGGACATCGTCGCCGCGTCCGCGAAGTCCTGGTTCGCGCCCGGCGCGGGTGAACTCCGCAGGAGCCAACGGGATCAGACCCACGCGGTCTCCGATGCGGCACTGCGCGGCGTGGTACCGCCGACTGACCTCGAGATCGAATGGCCTGCGCCCGAGCGCACCCCGCCGGTGCTCAAGGCGCTCGAACACCGCAGGCTCCTGCACCGAGGATCGGTGCGCTACGGCGACAGCCCAACTCAACTGCTGGACGTCTGGCGGCGTAAGGATCTGCCGGCAGGCGCGCCGGTGATGCTCTTCGTCCCCGGCGGCGCGTGGGTGCACGGAAGCCGAATCCTGCAGGGGTACGCGCTGATGTCGCACCTTGCGGAGAACGGATGGGTGTGTCTTTCGGTCGACTACCGCGTGTCGCCCAACCATCGTTGGCCGCAGCATCTGCACGACGTCAAGGCTGCCATCGCGTGGGCGCGAGCCAACGTCGACAGATTCGGCGGGGACCGCAACTTCGTGACCATCGCGGGCTGTTCGGCGGGCGGGCATCTGGCGGCCCTGGCCGGCCTGACCGCCAATGACCCGGTATACCAAGAACATTTGGCGGACGGGTCGGACACCTCAGTGGACGCGGTCGTCGGGATCTACGGGCGCTACGACTGGCAGGACAAATCCACGACCGAAAGGGTGCGGTTCGTCGACTTCCTCGAGCGGGTCGTGGTCAAGCAGCGCATCGACGCCAACCCCGCGATCTTCCGGGATGCCTCGCCGATCGCCCGGGTGCACCGGGACGCGCCGCCGTTCTTCGTGGTGCACGGCAGCGGGGACACCATCATCCCCGTCGAGCAGGCCCGCGCCTTCGTGCATCGCCTGGAGAACGTGTCCACCTCACCGGTCGGCTACGTCGAACTGCCCGGCGCCGGACACGCCTTCGATATGACCGACGGTGCGCGCACCGGTTCGGCAGCGACGGCAATTAAATTGTTCCTCAATGAGATTCATCGCACACGTCACACAATCGGGGCCAAACAGATCATCTGATCCAGCTGCCGTTGTAATGTCCCGTGCAGGGGCGGGGTGAAACGGAGGGGTGCGATGAAAAGACTCACGGGGTGGGATTCCTTCCTGCTCTACAGCGAAGCGCCCAACGTGCACATGCACACCCTCAAGATCGCGATCGTCGAGATGGTGGACATGGGCGACCGCACGTTCGGCGTCAACGAGTTCCGCGATGTCATCCGGAGTCGGCTGCACCTGCTGGAACCGCTGTGCTGGGAGTTGGTGGACATCCCGTTCAAGTTCCACCACCCGATGTGGCGGGAGAACTGCGACATCGACTTCGAATACCACGTTCGGCCGCTGACGCTGCCCGCCCCAGGCGGCCGCCGCGAACTCGACGCCGCGATCGGTGAGATCGGATCCACCCAGCTGGACCGCAGTCGTCCGCTCTGGGAGATGTACTACATCGACGGACTGGCCGACGGCCGGATCGCCGTGGTCAACAAGATCCACCACGCCCTGGCCGACGGAGTGGCCTCGGCCAACCTGCTGGCCCGGGGAATGGACCTGCAGGCCGGCCCAGCGGCGGGGCCGTCCTACGCCCCCGACCCAGCGCCCACGCGGTCACAGCTCGTGCGGTCGGCGTTCCGCGATCACTTCCGCCAGATCGGCAAGGCGCCTTCGACGCTGAAGTACACCGCCCAAGGTGTGCAGCGTGTGCGCCGCAGTTCCCGCAAGTTCTCTCCGGAACTGACCCGGCCGTTCACCCCGCCCCCGACGTTCATGAACCACAAGATCAGCCCGGAACGGCGATTCGCCACCGCGTCGTTGTCGCTGGCCGACATCAAGGACACCAAGAGCGCGCTGGACGTGTCCATCAACGATCTGGTGCTGAGCATCTCGGCCGGTGCACTGCGCAAACTGCTGCTGCGCTACGACGGTCACGCCGACCATCCGCTGCTGGCCTCGGTACCGGTCAGCTTCGACTTCTCCCCGGAACGCATCTCGGGCAACCGGTTCACCGGCGTGCTGATGCCGGTGCCGGTGCACCTCGATGACCCGTTGAGCCGGGTCCAGCACACGCATGACGCCGCGGCCACCGCCAAGGAGAGCAACTTCCTGATCGGCCCGGAACTGGTGAGCCGCTGGTCGGACTACGTGCCGCCGGCCGGGATGGAGGCACTGTTCCGCTGGCTGTCGGGCAAGGACGTCGCCAACAAGGTGTTCAACCTCAACATCTCCAACGTTCCCGGCCCGCGTGAGTACGGGCGGGTGGGCGGCGCCCTGGTGACCGAGATCTACAGCGTCGGCCCGGTCACCGCGGCCAGCGGCCTGAACATCACGGTGTGGAGCTACGTCGACCAGCTCAACATCTCGGTGCTCGCCGACAGCGATACGCTCGACGACGCGCACGAACTGACCACCGCAATGGTTGCCGAGTTCATCGAGATCCGCCGTGCGGCAGGGCTTTCCGAGCCACTCAGGGTTGTCGAGAAGGCGATGGCGCAATAGCCTCCGCCGTCACGTGCCTGCGCGCCTGCACATAGGACAGGAACCGCTCGATCGCTTCGGCCGTGTAGTGCCCACGCGGTGAGCCGAAGATGTCGAACGCGTGTTGGGCGTGCGGGATCTCCGAGTAGGCGACGGCCGAGTTCGACACCTCACGCAGCGCGTCGACGAACTCGCGTGCCTCGGGCACCGGAATCAGTGAGTCGTCGGTGCCGTGCAGGACGAAGAACGGCGGCGCGTCGGCGCGCAGGCGCTTGATCGGGGAGGCGTCGAGGTACAGCTGCCGGCCCTTGGTCAGCCCGACCTTGGTGACCACCCAGCTCAGAAGCTGCATGAACTCGCGGCGGCCGCGACCCTCGGTGCTGAACCAGTCGTAGCGGCCGTACACCGGCACCGCCGCCACCACCGAGGTGTCGGCGTCTTCGAACCCGGGCTGGAAGTCGGGGTCGTTGGGGGTCAGGGCGGTCAGCGCGGTCAGGTGTCCGCCGGCCGATCCGCCCGTGATCGCCACGAAGTCGGGGTCGCCGCCGTAGTCGGCGATGTTCTCCTTGATCCAGGCCAGCGCGCGTTTGACGTCGACGATGTGGTCGGGCCAGGTGTTGCGCGGGCTGACCCGGTAGGCGATCGACACGCACACCCACCCGCGTTCGGCCAGATGACTCAGCATGGGGTAGGCCTGTGGGCGCCGCATGCCGATGGTCCAGGCGCCGCCGGGGACCTGCAGCAGCACGGGTGCTTTACCGTCTCTGGGCAGATCGCCGCGCCGCCAGATGTCGGCCAGGTTGGCGCCGCCGTAGGGGCCGTATGAGATGGATTCGGTCTTCTCGACGTAGCGACGACGGGACAAGCCGGTGCCGACCACGCCTGCGTGCTTGCGGGCCTGCTGGGCCGGCTGCGACGTGGCCGCGATCTCGCGGTAGTTCTCGCCCAGCGCCTCCTTCAGACCCGCGTCGAAGTACGGTTCGGACGCGACGTTGCGGCGCGTCAACAGCGCGAGGAGGCCCCACGAGACGGCGTGCAGCAGCAGCGCGAGGCGGCCACGCCTGCTGGCGAAGTCGCCGCGGATACCGCGGCGCAGCGCGTCGGCCGCGGACGCGGTCAGGTAGAACGGCGCCAGTTCCGTGGTGGGCCAGCCGAATGCGAAGACAGGGATGGACAGGTACCCGTTGCGTGCCAGCGGTCGAACGCCGTTGGCGGCGTTGGCCAATTCAAGCGCGGCACGGGCCAGCGTCCACTTGTCATTCGGTTTTCGCCTGAGCCTCAAGTTCACGGCGCAGCACCTTTCCGGTGTTGTTGCGGGGCAGTTCGTCCAGCACGGTGATGGTTCGGGGCACCTTGTAATTGGCCAGGTTCTCCCGGACGTGTGCTTTGAGGTCATCGGGGGACGCTGCGGCGCCGTCGGTGAGGACGACGAAGGCCATCAACCTCTGACCGTACTCCTGGTCTTCGACCCCGATGACGCTCGCCTCCGCGACGTCCGGGTGCGTGGTCAGGGTCTTCTCGACCTCGATGGGGTAGACGTTCTCGCCGCCCGAGACGATCATCTCGTCGTCGCGTCCGACCACGAAAAGCCTTCCGGCATCATCGAATCGGCCCAGATCGCCCGAGGCCATGAAGCCGTCGTGGAAGCTCTTGGTGGCGCCGTTGGTGTACCCGTCGAACTGTGATCCGTTTCTCACGAAGATCTGGCCGATGTCACCGACCGGGACCTCTCGGTGTTCGGCGTCGAGGATGCGCACCTCGGTGCCCACCGCGGGTCGGCCCGCGGTGTCGGGAGCGGCCCGCAGGTCAGCCGGGGTGGCGGTGGCGATCATGCCGGCCTCGGTGGCGTTGTAGTTGTTGTAGATGACGTCGCCGAACTCATCCATGAATTTGGTCACCACATCGGGGCGCATGCGGGATCCGGAGGCCGTGGCGAACCGCAGCGAGCGTCCGCTGTAGCGGGCCCGCACGTCGTCGGGCAGATCCATGATCCGGTCGAACATCACCGGCACGACACAGAGGCCGTAGGCGCGGTGCCGGTCGATCAACTCCAGCGTGGCCTCGGGGTCGAATTTCCGGCGGGTGACCACAGTGCACGACATCGAGGCCGCGAACACCAGTTGGGAGAAGCCCCAGGCATGGAACATCGGGGCGACCACCACGACGGTCTTGTCGGTGCGCCACGGCACCCGATCCAGGATCGCCTTGAGCTCGCCCAGTCCGCCGCCGGCGTGCTTGGCGCCCTTGGGCGTTCCCGTGGTGCCCGAGGTGAGCAGGATCAGTCGCCCCCGGGACTCGGGCGGTGCGGGCCGGCGTCCGAGGTGGGACTCGATGAGCGTCTCGACGGTCTGGTTGCCCTGCGGGGCGTCGGTCCAGGCGACGACGCGCGTGGCCTCCGGACGATCGGCCAGGGCGCGATCCACGGTCGTGGTGAACTCGTCGTCGTAGATGAGCACGTCGACGTTCTCCCGGTTGACCACCTCGGCGAGGGCGGGACCGGCGAACGAGGTGTTCAGGAGCAGCACGTTGGCGCCGATCCGGGTGGCCGCGATCAGGGATTCGACGAACCCGCGGTGGTTGCGGCACATGATGCCGACGCAGCGCGCACCCTGCTCCTGCAGTGCGACGGCCAACGCGTCGGCCCGCCGGTCGATCTGCGCGAAGGTCAGCTCACCGATCTCGTCGACGAGCGCCACGGAGTCCGGACTGCGCTGGGCCGACATGGCGAAACCGCTTGCCACCGAACGGGCTTCGCGTTGCGCCGCCGCCATCACGCGCAGGTACTTGTCGGGGCGCATGGGGGCGATCACGCCCGCGCGGGCCATCGTGGTGAGGAGACCGGCAGCCGAGAGCACCGGGGAGGCCAGTTGGCCCAGAACCGGAATGTTGGGCATCTGAGGTCAGCCGATCACCGGGAAACGGCGCTCCTGCGCCAACTGGTCCAGGGCGCGCTGCATGACGCGGCGCACATGGGCGTCGACCTCGTCGATGTCGGGGTCCTCCCCGAACTGCGCGACGATGTCGATCGGTTCGAGCACCTGCTGGACGATCTTGGTGGGCAGGGGCAGATTCACCGGGACCACGGCGGAGAGACCGAACGGGAAGCCGAACGACAGCGGCAGGATCTTGGCCCGCACCAGTTTGTCGAGGCGCAGCAGCTTGGCCAGTTCGGTGCCGCGGGACAGGTAGATCTGGCTCTCCTGGCCGCCGATGCCGACCACCGGCACGATGGGCACGCCCGCGTTGAGCGCGGCCGTGATGTAGCCCGTGCGTCCGCCGAAATCGATCTTGTTGCGGGCCGTGGTGGGGCGGTAGACGTCGTAGTCGCCTCCCGGGAAGACGACGACGACGCCGCCCGAGCGCAAGGCCTCGTCGGCGTTGCTGTGGTTGGCGGGGATGAATCCGGTCTTGCGGAAGAAGTCGGCCGTCGGACCGGTGAACATCAGATCGAAGCTCAGCGTGTACACCGGACGTTCGTAGCCGTAGTGGTCGTAGAAGGCGATAGCGAACACCGGGACGTCCATCGCGAACAGGCCGCCCGAGTGGTTGCCGACCGCCAGGGCGCCGCCGGCGGGGAAGTGCTCGAGTCCACGCACCTCCGAGCGGTGCCACAGCTTGGTCAGCGGCCGGATCAGGCCCATCACGGTCTCGGTCAGGCCGGGATCCCACTTGGCGATCTCACCGGCGCTGATGTCGACATCGTTGGCGTTGCTCGGGCTCACCGTGTCCCCCTGGGGCCGAATTGAAACGTGTTCTAGTTTTGATGGTACCGACCACTCGGGTGTTGTGGGCAATCCGAAGATCGGGGCAACCCCCGATGGGCTTACCGTACCGTTTACGATGGCGGCGTGAGCGAAGAGAGCACCGAACCCGCAGTTCTGGTCGAACAGCGCGACCGCATCCTGATCGTCACCATCAACAGGCCCAAGGCGAAGAACGCCGTGAATCTGGCCGTCAGCCAGGGCCTCGCCGACGCGATGGACCGCCTCGATTCAGACCCCGGTCTGTCCGTCGGCATCGTCACCGGCGCCGGAGGGTCCTTCTGTGCCGGCATGGACCTCAAGGCATTCGCCCGCGGCGAGCGCTGCGACATCGACGGACGGGGCCTGGGCTTCACCCAGCGTCCGCCGGACAAGCCGCTGATCGCTGCGGTCGAGGGCTACGCCCTGGCGGGTGGCACCGAGGTGGCGCTGTCGACCGACCTGATCGTGGCCGCCAACGATTCGGCCTTCGGCATCCCCGAGGTCAAGCGTGGGCTGGTGGCAGGCGGCGGCGGCCTGCTGCGCCTGCCGCAGCGCATCCCGTACGCCATCGCGATGGAGCTCGCGCTGACCGGTGACAACCTGTCCGCGCAGCGGGCGCATGAGCTCGGTCTGGTGAGCGTGCTGGCCGAACCGGGTCAGGCCCTCGACGCCGCGATCGCGCTCGCGGAGAAGATCACCGCCAACGGTCCGCTGGCCGTGGCCGCGACCAAGAAGATCATCGTGCAGTCGCGCTACTGGGGCGCAGAGGAGCAGTGGACCGAGCAGATGAAGATCCTCGCGCCGGTGTTCATGTCCAAGGACGCCAAGGAGGGGGCCGTCGCCTTCGCCGAGAAGCGCGCCCCCAACTGGACCGGCAGCTGATCTGACACCGGTTGCCGAGGGAGTGGCTCTCGGCAACCGCAGTTCGGTGTCGAAAACTCGCTTGACCTCAACCTGGGTTGAGGCGGCAGCATGGCGGCATGGTTGCAGAGGCACTGCGGGTTGAGTCGACAGTCGACGTCGGCGACTACCTGGCACGCATCGGCTGGGCCGGACCAGTCGCACCGACGCTGGACGTGCTGCGCGCCCTGGTCAGCGCGCACCTGACGCACATCGCGTTCGAGAACCTCGACCCGCTGATGGGCATTCCGGTTGGTGATCTGAGCGTCGAAGCGCTCTTCGCGAAGATGGTGCACCGGAGTCGCGGCGGTTACTGCTTCGAGCAGAACGGCCTGTTCCGGTACGTGCTTGAGAGCGTGGGTTTCTTCGTCGACGCCCTGACGGCCCGCGTGGTGTGGATGAATCCCGACGGGGTCGATGCGACGCCGGGCCCGCTCACGCATCAACTCCTTGCGGTGCGCATACCGGGTGTGGCACAGCGGTATCTGGTCGACGTCGGCTTCGGCGGGCAGACGCTCACGGCGCCCATCGAATTCACGCCCGGCCTGGTGCAGCAGACTCCGAACGAGCCGTACCGCATCGGCGTCCACGGGGGCGACTTCGTGCTCGAGACGCTGATCGGTGACACCTGGCGGCCGTTGTACCTCTTCGCCGACGAACCCCGTCCTCCGATCGACCTTCAGGTCGGAAGCTGGTACGTCTCAACGCATCCCGAATCGACGTTTGTGGTGGGCCTGAGCGCGTCGAAGATCGTCGACGGAGCGCGGTGGAACCTGCGGGGCCGAAATCTCGCGGTGCACAGCGTCGGCGCCCCCACCGAGCACGTCCGCTATGCGAACGCCTCCCAGGTGCTCGAGGTGCTGATGAACACCTTCGGCCTTGACGTGGGCGGGATCGGGGACGTGCACGACCGGATCACCGAGGTGCTGGACGCCTGATCACTGCGCCCAGGTCAGCGCATCCCACAGCGTTCCGTCGGAGCCACCCGCCGCGTCGAAGGCGCGTCGGCCAAGTCTGCGCGCGTAGTGACCCGTGCTCCCGAACTCGGTGATCCAACTGTGTGCGCGGTTGGTCGCGGACCACAGCTGATGCTCCATCGTCACCCCGATCGCACCGTGCAACTGGTGCGCCGTGGTGCTGACGGCCGGGACCACACGACCCAGGGTGATCTTGGCCAGCGTCACCGCGTAGTCGGCCTGCGCGCTGGCGAACCCATGGTCGGCCGCGGCTGTCACCGCGAGTGTGCTTGCAGCACGCGCTCTTTCGATCTCCCCGGCCATGCCGGCAAGGGAGTGCTGGACGGCTTGGAAGCGGCTCAGCGCCCGCCCGAACTGCACGCGCTCGCGGGTGTGGGCCACGGTCATCTCGGCGGCCGCGTCGAGCACACCCATGATCTGCACGCAACGCGCCCACGCCCCGCGCCGGGTCAGTTCGTCGGCGACGGCGGCGCCGCACGGCACGGCATCGGCGGGAATGGCGGCGCGCACCAGGTCGCGGGGTTCGCCGGCCAGGTTGTGCCCGTCGGTGATGTCCAACTCGTCGGGGCGCGCGACCGCCACCCGCAATCCGTCGTCGGTGCGGGCCGCGAGCACCACCGCCGCGCAGGCCCGTGTCCACGGCACGCCGCGCGCGGCGCCGTCGGCGTCCACGACGGCCAGGGTCAGCGGTCCGCTTTCCGGCACCGGCACGCCCGCGGTCTGCGCCAGCCAGGCGGCCAGCAGGTCGGTTTCGGCGACGGGCGCGGCGACCGCGTGCCGGGCCAGGCCGCGCAGCACGATGGCGGCCTCGGTGGGGCCCGCACCGAGATCCTCGGTGGTGGTCAGCCGACTCAGGCCGGTGTCCTCGAGAGTGGACCAGGCCTCGGAGTCGAACGCCTCGGGCAGTTTTCGCTGCCCGATTCGGGCCTCGAACGACCGGCGGCCGATGTCGTCGACGAGCGCGCGCAACTCGCTGTGCTCGTCGGAGGATCCGTCGCCGCCCGAAGTCGCGAAGACCCCGCCCGCCAATGCGTCACTCATCGCAACCCCATCCCGCGTGCCACGACACCGCGCAGCACTTCGTTGGTGCCTCCACGCAGCGTGACCATCGGCGAGTGCACGCGCGCGATGTCGAGCATCGCGCGCAACCGGTCCTGATGCGGGGAGTCGTCGTCGAGGTGGTCCAGCAGGTCGGTGACCAGGTTGACGGAGTCCTGCTCGAACCGCGTGCCCAGATCCTTCACGAGGGCGGCCTGGTTGGCGGCGGACTCCCCGGCCGCGAGCGCGCGGGCCACCGACACCGACAACTGCCGCAGCGACACCAGGCGGGCCACCAGATCGCCGACCGCGGCCGCACCGGCGTCGGACGACTGCTGCGCCAACGCGCGGATCGCCGCCAAAATCACGGTGACCGTGGACAACACCCGTTCGGGCCCGCTGCGTTCGAAGGACAGCTCGGCCGTCACCTGATGCCAGCCGTCACCGATCTCACCGAGCACGTCGGCGTCCGGGACGAACACGTCGTCGAAGATGGTCTCGTTGAAGTGGTGTTGGCCGTCCATCGACACGATCGGGTCGATCGTGACCCCGCCCGCGTCGGTGGGCACCAGGAACTGGCTGAACCCGGCATGGCGATGGTCGGGATCGGGTGGGCTGGTGCGGGCCAGCACCACCACCTGGTGGGCCAGGTGTGCGCCGCTGGTCCACACCTTGCGGCCGTTGAGCACCCACCCGCCGTCGGTGCGCGTCGCCCGGGTGGCCGCGGCGGCCAGGTCGGAACCCGACTGGGGTTCGCTCATGCCGATCGCCGAGTAGAACCGACCCGCGGCGATGCGGGGCAGGATGCGGTGCCGCTGCTCCTCGGTGCCGTAGGCCAGCAGACCGGGCGCGACCTGCCGATCGGCGATCCAGTGCGCGGCCACCGGGGCGCCGGCGACCAGCAGTTCCTCGGTGACGACGTAGCGGTGAAGATGGCTCAGGCCGCGACCGCCGTACTCGGTGGGAATCGTCAGGCCCAGGAATCCCGCGTCACCGAGGCGCGCACTGAAGCCCTCCTCCCACGCCGACAGCCACGTGTCCACACCGGGTTCCCAGCCGTACTCGGCGCGGTCGGCGGTCAGGAAGTCGCGGACCGAGGCGCGCAGCGCCGCCAGTTCGGGTTCGTCGGCGCACAACGCGTCGAAACTGCTCACGGCGGTCAATCCTTGCACGCACGGCGCAGCAGGAATCGTCATGTCCACGGCGGGCCCTGCACGGAATACTCGGACAACGTGAGCGCCGAACCGTTCGTGGGCACCGGACGAGACCGATTACGGGAACTGCTTGACGCGGTCGTGCCCGGTGACGAGTCCGCGGCCGGGGTGCCGGACATGGCGCGGCGCATCCATGCGTCGGAGTTCCACTTCTCTCGCGAGGTGCGGCGACTGACCGGAGAACCACCCGCGGCGCTGCGGCGCAGGATCATGCTCGAGAGGGCCGCGTGGCGGCTGGGGCGCGGTGAGGGCGTCGCGGAGGTCGCCGCGGCCGAGGGCTGGTCGTCGCCCGAGGTGTTCTCCCGAGCGTTCCGGCGCAGTTTCGGCGTCCCGCCGTCACAGGTCGCGGAGTCCGGGCGCGGTTTTCGGCTGCCCGCGCCCAACGGTCTGCACTTCCACCCGCCGCAGTCGCTGTGGATCGACGCCGAACCCGGTGGCCATCAGGACTCCGCGGTGTCGCGGTTGATGATCGACCATGACATCGCCGACACCGCGCACCTGATCCGGCGGGCCGAATGCCTCACGAAAGACCAATGGACACAGGAGCTTTCGCCGGGCCAGGTGGTGCTGGAGTGGGACGGTCCCGAACCCAGCGTCGGCGCGGTGCTCGCTGCGATCGTGTGGACCAAGGAGGTGTGGCTGGCCAGCATCGAGGGCCGTGACCAGCCGTCGCGGGAGCACGCGGATCCCGCGACGACACCGCAGGACCTGGCCGCCCACCACGACGACGTCAGCCGTCGATGGGTGGCCATGGTCACCGACGTCACGGCGCGGGGAAGGTTGTCCGACACCGTGATCGACGCACTGTGCGATCCACCCGAGTCGTTCCAGCTGTTCGGCATCGTCGCGCACGTGCTGACCTACTCCGCTCACCGCCGCGGACTCGCGCGGGCCATGCTGGCACGCCTGGGCGTGCCCGCCGGGATGGGCGACCCCCTGGACTGGATGAGGAGCCATTGATGTCGACCGTGTACTTCACCGCCTCGAGCCTGGACGGGTTCATCGTCGACACCGACGACAGCCTCGATTGGTTGACGTCGCGGGCCGTCGACGCCGACGGGCCGTTCGGCTACGAGGCCTTCATCTCGACGATCGGCGCGCTGGTGATGGGGTCGAAGACCTATGACTGGATCCTGCGCAACCATCCCGGCGAGTGGATGTACACCCAGCCCTCCTGGGTCATCACGCACCGCCCCGAGATCATCGCCCCCGGTCATCCCGTGGAGACGTTCGCCGGACCCGCCGAAGAGTTGCATCCGCGTCTGGTCGAGGCCGCGGGCGGCAAGGACGTGTGGATCGTGGGCGGGGGAGAGGTGGCCGCACAGTTCCAGGGCGCCGGCCTGATCGACGAGATGATCGTGACGTATGCGCCCTGCACGCTGGGCGCGGGCGCGCGTCTGCTGCCCACCAGGTCGGAGTGGGTGCTGGCCGATTCGGGGGTCAACGCCGACTTCGTCTGCGCGCGCTGGCGCAGAGCGGGGGATAGGAGCTGGGGGATGGGGGCTGGGGGATAGGCCTAGGGGATAGCCTGTCGGCCCCGCCGAGATTGCCCTGAGGGCTGTCAGTCGCGGTGCCGAACGACCCTCAGCGCAATCTCGGCGGCACCCCGGCCCCGCGGTGATCTCGCAGGCCCCACCGGGGCCGTTTTTGACCCTTCTGGCAGGCCGACGCCCTGTGGTTTAATCGGAGAATCATGTTCTTCGAATTCGAAAACGCCACTCCCCGGCGGTGGCGATGAGCATCTCACTGCTGTTGGAGATGGCCCTGTCCGGCGACCCTGACCGGGTGGCGGTCGTTTCGGACGATACCCGCCTGAGCACGCAGGAACTGTCCGACCTCGCTGACGGTGGTGCGGGTGTGATCGCGGCCGCCGGCGCCGAGCATGTGGTGTACGTCGGGACCGGTGGCGCGCTGCTGCCGCTGCTGCTGTTCTCCTCGGCGCGCGCCGCGCGGGCGTTCACCCCGATCAACTACCGCCTCTCGGCAGAGGGCATCCAGGCGCTGATCGAGCGGTTGCCCAAGCCGTTGGTGGTCGTCGACGAGCGCTACCGCGACATGGTCGGCGACGCCGGCATCGCGGTCATGGAATCCTCGGAGTTCCTCGCCGCGGCCAAGACGGCCGATCCGGTCGCGGAGTTCGCCGATCCCGACGACGTCGGCGTCGTCCTCTTCACCTCGGGCACCACGTCGGCGCCCAAGGCTGTGGAGTTGAGTCACAACAATCTGACGTCCTACATCACGGGCACGGTCGAGTTCGGTGCGGCCGAGCCGACAGATGCCGCGCTGATCTGTGTGCCGCCGTACCACATCGCCGGTGTCTCGGCCGCGCTGTCGAACCTGTACGCGGGCCGAAAGATGGTGTACCTGCCCAACTTCGACGCCGCTGAGTGGGTGCGTCTGGTGGAGCAGGAGGGCGTCACGTCGGCGACCGTGGTGCCGACGATGCTGGACCGCATCGTCACGGTGCTCGAGGCCGGCGGCCACGACCTGCCCACGCTGCGCAACCTGGCCTACGGCGGGTCCAAGGTCGGTCTGCCGCTGGTGCGCAAGGCCCTGGGACTGCTTCCGCACGTCGGTTTCGTCAACGCCTACGGGCTGACCGAGACATCCTCGACCATCGCGGTGCTCACGCCCGACGACCACCGCGTGGCCCACGGCAACGACGACGAGGCCATCGCGAAAAGACTCGGATCGGTGGGCCAGCCCGTACCCGGCATCGAGGTGCAGATCCGCGACGAGGCGGGCAATGTGCTGGGCCCCGGCGAACCCGGCGAACTGTTCGTCCGAGGTGAGCAGGTCTCCGGCAAGTACACCGGCATCGGTTCGGTGCTCGACGAGAACGGCTGGTTCCCCACCAAGGACATCGCCGCGCTCGACGAGGAGGGCTACCTGTTCATCACGGGCCGCTCCGACGACACCATCATCCGGGGTGGGGAGAACATCGCGCCTGCCGAACTCGAGGACGTGCTCATCGAGCATCCGCACGTGCACGAGGTCGCGGTCGTCGGTGTCGAGGACGCGCAGTGGGGTCAGGCCATCGTCGCGGTCGTGGTCCCGGTCGTCGGCATCGATCCCGATCCCGAGGAACTGCGCGAGCACGTGCGCGGTCAGTTGCGCGGGTCGCGCACCCCGGACCGGGTGGTGTTCACCACCGAACTGCCCACCAATGCCACCGGCAAGCTGTTGCGGCGGGAGATCGTCGCAAGCCTGCAGGACACACACGACAAGTAGGAGGCCCCATGGTGAAGAACGGCACGCGCCTGCAGAGTCAGGTCGACGACACGCAGGTGATCGTGGTCAAGACTGCCGACGCGCTCGACGATCTGCGTTGCGGCGGTTCGCCGATGGTCGCCTTGGACGCCGAGAAGTCCGGCGGTGACATCGATCCCGCATTCGCCGACGGCACCGCGATGGGCAAGCGCTACGTCGACGACTCGGGCGCCGAGGTGCTGGTCACCAAGGCCGGAAAGGGCACGCTGTCAGTCGGCGCCACACCGCTGAGCCTCAAGGAGGCAAAGCCGCTGCCCGCCAGCGACTGACCGAATACAGGAAAAACGCCGCCCCGGAGACCCGGGGCGGCGTTTTTTCCGATGTCGGGGTTAGACGACCTCGATGACCATCGCGGCGCCCATGCCGCCACCCGCGCACATCGACAGCACACCGATGCCGCCGCCGCGGCGACGCAGTTCGTGGATGGCCGAGGTGACCATGCGCGCGCCCGTGGCCGCGATCGGGTGGCCGAGGCTGATGCCGGACCCGTAGACGTTGACCAGGTCCTCGTCGAGACCGAGCTGTCGGGTGCAGGCCACGGCCTGAGCGGCGAAGGCCTCGTTGATCTCGAACAGCGCGACGTCGGAGATCTTCAGGCCCGCGAGTTCCAGCGCCTTCGGGATTGCGTAGATAGGACCGCTGCCGGTGCGCTTGGGTGCCACACCGACCTGCGACCAGGACAGCACGTTGGCCAGCACGTTCTGCTGCGTCGTCGGGGCGGCCAGGGCCACCACGGCCGCGGCGTCGTTGGTGCCCGACGAGTTGCCCGCCGTCACCGAGAAGCCCTCGATCTCGGGGTGCAGCACCTTGAGGCCGGCCAGCGTCTCCAGCGACGAATCGCGGCGGGGATGCTCGTCCTGCGCGAAGGTGATGGTCGAACCGTCCTGCTGCGGCACCTCGATGGGCACGATCTCGTCGACGAACGAACCGGCGTCGATGGCCTTGACGGCGCGCTGATGGCTGCGCAGGGCCCAGGCGTCCTGATCCTCGCGAGTGATGCCGTACTCCACGGCGCAGTTGTGCGCGACCGTGATCGACATGTCGTAGGGCGGGGCGTCCGGCGAACTCAGCGGGTTGGCCATCGGGGCCCAACGCTCGAAGTCACCGGCCTCCTTGCCGGACGTGAACGCCTTGCGCTTGAGGAACTGCGGCATGTTCGACAGCGACTCCATGCCGCCGGCCAGGATGGCGTTGCTCATACCCGAGGCGATCTGCCCAGCGCCGAAGGCGATCGCGGCCAGGCTCGACGCGCACTGGCGGTTGACCGCGGCACCCGGGATGTTCTCGAAACCCAGGTCGACCGCGATGTAGCGGGCGCTGTCGCCGCCACCCTGCAGGCTCTCGGCCAGGATCAGGTCGTCGAAGGCCGACACCTCGAGGCCCGAGCGTTCGACCGCAGCCGCCACTATGGGCTTCGCCACCTCGGTGGGTTGCATGTTGGCGAGGGTGCCCTTGCGTGCCGTGGCGATCGCACTGCGGGCGGCGGCGATGATCGCGGCCTTGCTCTGTCTGGTCATTGGCTCTCCGAGTTTCGACGGCCTGAGAATGGCATGTCAGTTTACAGAGAACGATATTACCGTAACGCGTAGTGCCGTGAAACGCCGAGCAGACGCGGACTCGCACATTCCGGACCGGAACCGTGCGATTCCGCGTCTGCTCGCGGTGAAAAAGGGGGTCAGTCCTCCGGGGTGTAACCGAACGGCAGCAGCACGCTCTTGGACTCGCAGTAGCCCGCGATGCCCTCGGGTCCGCACTCGCGGCCGACGCCGGAGTTCTTGTACCCGCCGAACGGTGCGCCCGGATCGAAGGCGTACATGTTGACGCCGTAGGTGCCAGTGCGGATCTGCGACGCGATCTCGAGAGCCTTCTTGTTGTCGGTGGTGTACACCGAACCCGCCAGGCCGTAGACCGAGTCGTTGGCGATGCGCACGGCGTCGGCCTCGTCCTCGTAGGGGATCACCACGAGGACGGGACCGAAGATCTCCTCCTGCGCGATGGTCATGGAGTTCTCGACGTCGGCGAACACCGTGGGCTGCACGAACCAGCCGCTGTCCAGGCCCTCGGGCCGGCCGCCGCCTGTGACCAGGCGAGCGCCCTCCTCGACACCCTTCTTGATGTAGCCCTCGACGCGCTCACGCTGCTTCTCCGAGATCAGCGGGCCGACAGCGGCGGCCGGATCGTCGGGCAGGCCGACCGGCATGGCGCCGACGGCGTTGCCCACCTTCTCGACGACCTCGTCGTAGCGCGACCGCGGTGCCAGGATGCGGGTCTGCCCGACGCAGGCCTGACCGGTGTTCATCAGGCCCGAGAAGATCAGCATCGGCAGCGTGGAGTCCAGGTCCGCGTCCTCGAGGATGATGGCCGCGGACTTGCCGCCCAGCTCCAGCGTGCACGGCTTGAGGCGCTCGGCCGCGATCTTGCCGATCTCCTTGCCGACCGCGCTGGACCCGGTGAAGGTGAACTTGTCGATCTCGGGGTTGTCGGTGAGCGCGCGTCCGGTCTCGGGGCCGCCGGGCACCACCGAGAGCACGCCCTCGGGCAGGCCGGCCTCGGCGAAGACCTCGGCCATCAGGTTGGTGGTCAGCGGGGTCTCGGCCGCGGGCTTGAGCACGATGGTGCATCCGGCCAGCAGCGCCGGGCCCAGCTTGTTGGCGGCCAGGAAGAACGGGACGTTCCAGGCGACGACGGCGCCGACCACGCCGATCGGCTCCTTGAGGACCAGGGTCTGGCCGTAGGCGCCGTCGCGGATGTCCTTCCACGCGAACTTGTCGGCCGCCGAGGCGTAGAAGTGCAGGGTCGACATGGCCGCGCCGTACTGCATCATGTCGACGATGGTCTGTGGCTGACCGGTCTCGAGCTTGAGCAGCGCCTTGAACTCGTCGGCGCGCGCCTCGATCAGTTCGACGGCCTTGGCCAGCACGGCCTGCCGCTCGTGCGGGGTCTTGCGGGGCCACGGACCCTCGTCGAACGCCTTGCGGGCCGCGGCGAAGGCGGCGTCGACGTCGGCCTTGGCGGCCAGTGGCACCTCGCCGACCTTCTCCCCGGTGGCAGGCGAGAAGACCTCGATGATCTCGGAGGTGCTCGGCGAAACCCACTGCCCACCGATGAAGAGCTTGTCGTACTCGGTCTTGATGGCCGACGTCGTCTGTGTCATAGCGAAAACATTACCCACCCCGTCAAGAAACGAGAACCTGTTTCAGTCCACCGTCTACGGGGCGCGAAGGACGAGCACCAGATTGCTCACCAGGAACTCCCGCAGCACGGGCACCTCGGTCATCCACCAGGCCCATTGCGGGTGGTAGCGAGGGAATGCGGCCAGGGCCGCACCTGTGCTGGCCGCCCACTCCAGGCCGTCGGCGGCCGACACCGCGAACAGTGACGATCCGTAGTTGTTCTTCGGCGGGCGGCCGTGTCTACGGGTGTAGCGTGCGGCGGCGCGCGCGCCGCCCAGGTAGTGCGTCAGGCCCATCTCGTGACCGCCGAACGGACCCAGCCAGACCGTGTACGAGAGCACCACGAGGCCGCCGGGGCGCGTCACCCGCAGCATCTCGGCACCCATCCGCCACGGGTCGCGCACGTGCTCGGCGACGTTGGAGGACAGGCAGATGTCGACGCTGTCATCCGCGAACGGCAGCGCCATCCCGGAGGCGCGCACGAAACTGCCCGCGCTGCGGTCCAGGCTTGGGGCCGCGTGCATCTCGCTGGGATCGGGTTCGACGCCGATGTAGTGCAGACCCCGCGCGGTGAACGCGTCAGCGAAGTATCCCGGGCCGCCGCCGACGTCGAGCACCGTGCGCCCCACGGGAGCGCGACCGCCGTCAACGCCGGCCCACAGATCGCCGACCATGGCCGCGGTGTCCTCGGCCAGTGCGGTGTAGAAGCGGGCGGGGTCGCTCTGCTCGTAGCGGAACTCGCTCAGAAGCCGCACCGACCTGGCCAGCGTCGCGCGCCTCGAGAAGATGTCGGTGATGCCCACCGGGTCACCCTACGCAGCGCTCACGGCTGGGGGTCTGGGTCCTGGTCCAGCTACTCTGGGGTGCGATGTCCGCCCCTCCCGTACGTTCCGTCCTCATGCTGTGCTGGCGTGACACCGGGCACCCACAGGGCGGCGGCAGCGAAGCCTACGTGCAGCGCATCGGTGCGCACCTGGCGTCGTCCGGAGTGCGCGTCACGCTGCGCACCGCGCGGTATCCCGGGGCGCCGCGACGCGGTGTCATCGACGGTGTCCGGATCTCACGAGGCGGTGGAGCCTACTCGGTGTACGTCTGGGCCGGCCTGGCCATGGTGTTGGCCCGGTTCGGGCTGGGACCGCTGCGGCATGCCCGCCCGGACGTCGTGATCGACACCCAGAACGGCATTCCCTTCCTGGCGCGGCTGGCCTACGGGCGTCGCGCTGTGGTGCTGGTGCACCACTGCCACCGCGAACAGTGGCCCGTGGCCGGGCGGCGCACCGGCAGGTTCGGGTGGTTCGTCGAGTCCTGGCTCTCACCCCGCCTGCACCGGCACAACCAGTACGTCACGGTCTCGCTGCCGTCGATGCGCGATCTGTCCGAACTCGGCGTCGACCCCCGGCACATCGCGGTGGTGCGCAACGGCCTCGACCCGGCCCCCGCGGCCACGCTGACCGCGCCGCGGTCGGCTGCCCCCCGGGTGTCGGTGCTGTCCCGACTGGTGCCGCACAAGCAGATCGAGGATGCCCTGGACGCCGTCGCGGTGCTGCGTGAGCGGATCCCGGGTCTGCACCTCGACGTCGTGGGCGGTGGCTGGTGGCAGCAGAACCTGGTCGATCACGCCGCGGCGCTGGGTATCTCGGATGCCGTCACGTTCCACGGCCACGTCGACGACGTGACCAAACACCATGTCGTGCAACGCTCGTGGGTGCATGTGCTGCCCTCACGAAAAGAGGGGTGGGGGCTGGCCGTCGTCGAAGCCGCCCAGCACGGCGTGCCGACCATCGGCTACCGGTCCTCGGGCGGCCTGACCGATTCGATCGTCGACGGTGTCACCGGAATCCTGGTCGACGACCGGTCCGAACTGGTGCACCGACTCGAGGACGTGCTGTCCGACCCCGTGCTGCGTGACGAGTTGGGCAGCAAGGCCCAGGCCCGCTGCCTCGAGTTCTCCTGGCCGCAGAGCGCGCAGGCCATGGGCCACGTGCTCCAGACCGTTCAGTCCGGGCGTCGAGTCAGCGGCCTGGTCTGACCGACCTGGTCTGACCGACCGAGATCTGACCGACAAAGCCCGCGAGCAGCACCGCCAACCACACGGCGTGCGCCGCGATCAAGAGGCCGCGCCGGGGATTCGTCTGGGGCGCAGGCGTGCCCTCGATCCGGTACAGCCGCATGTGCTCATCGGCGTACTCCAGCGGCAGCCGATCCAGAGTGGTTGCCGCTGAACCCATTTCGCCCTCAGAGTCGGCCTCCACGACCACCCAGCCCACGCCGAGGTCCGCCAGGCGGGCGGGGTCGCCGCCGGCCAGCAGCAGGTCCTGCACCGCGCGGGCGTCGCCACCTTCGCCGCGCACCGTCTGACCCGAAATCGCCAGGTCTCCGGTGGCCAGCACGTCGGCGTCGAGCCACCGCGGCAGCGGATCGAGCACGGGGGCCGGTCCGGCCCAGTCGAACCGCCGCATGGCGTCGGCGGGCAGCACCGCGACGACGTGCGGGTCCGCGTCGATCCTCTCGGCGACGGCGGCCCATCCCGGCGGGTACTGCACGGGCCGCACCGAACCCCACACGCCCCACGCGAGATCGGGCAGCACCGCGATCAGAGCGGCGCACAGGGCTGTGGCCGTCACCACCTGGCGCGCGCCGATCCTCCAGCGCGACAGCGTGACGACCGCGCCCGCGGCGGCCACCGCGTAGCCCGGCATGGCCAGCGCCACCCACTTCTGCCCGTCCCGCAGCACGCCCAGACCCGGAAGCACCGAGGACGCGGCCTCCACGGCCGCCACCCCGACGCCGGTCGCCAGCACCGCCGGCAGCAGCACCGCGGCCGCGGCGAGCACCAGAAGGCCGACGGCCGACCGTCGCCGCAGCACGGCCGGGACCCCGACCGCGACGATGACCACCAGCACCGCGGTCGCGGCCAGCGCGAACAGTGTCGTGCGGGATCCGGGCACGGCCTGCGCGTTCCAGATTCCTGCGAGCCCGGCAAGGCTGCCGAGGGTGCCCAACCCGGGTTCGGCGCGGGCCGCGAAGGCGGCCGTGCCCGCACCGGAGGCGTCGTACCCGGACAGTGAGTCGGAGACCGCGGCCGCAACCAGCCAGGGCAGCGCACACAGCACCGCGAGGGACACCGCGCCTGCCGCGCACCGAATCCGGCTCGCACCGGTTCCCGGTGCGCTGACGCAGACCAGCGCAACGACGAGGGCCAGCAGCAGGCCTGTCGGGGTCAGGCCGGCCAGCGCGATCCAGAACGCCAACGCGGCCCACCCGGCGCGTCCGGACCAACCGGTCTGACCTGCGCGCAGGCGCAGCATCGCGACGGCCACCCACGGCAGGCAGCCGTAGCCGACCAGCAGGCTCCAGTGCCCCTGCAGAAGACGTTCGGCGACATACGGATTCCAGATCGCCACCGTGGCCGCGACGAACTGGCCCGGCAGGCCCACGTCGGGCAGCACGGTGTCGGCGAGTCGGGCGGCACCCCAGCCGGCCGCCCACAGGCCCGCGATCAACAGCGCCTTCAGCAGAATTCCGCCGTCGACGACCTGCGAGACCAGCGCCATCAGGAAATCCTGCGGCAGTGCACGCGGGGCGGCCTGGGACAGGCCGAGGGCGGTGTCGGTCAGGTGCGAGCGCGGTGTGGACACCGCGTCCCGCAGCAGCAGATACCCGGGCCCCAGCAGTGGGGCGGTGACGACGAGTGCGAGTACCAGCGCGTACGCGGGCACCGCCGCGCTGCGCCGGGTCACGGTTGGTTGGGCGGGCCCTGCTCGCGATGCAGATCCGGCCGCTGCGCCGGGAGTTTCTCGGTTTCGGCCTCCGCCGCGGGCATCGGACCGGTGTCCTCGCCGCGTCGGCTCGCGAAGCCGCCGAAGAATCCGCCCTCATCGCGGTCCAGGCCCGGATCGATCAGTTCGGCCTCAGCGCGCATCCCGAACGAGCCGAGCAGTGCTCCGGCGACCAGGGCGATGAGGCCCGCCGCGGTGAAGGTGATCGGCAGGATGCGCGACCACAGTGCGATCTTGTCCCGCTCGTCGCGGGCGGCCGCCACCTGGTCCTCGACGGTCTCCTGGGTGGAGGTCACCTTGTAGTCGACCAGCGCGACCTCGGGCCGCAGTTCGTCGCGCGCGTAGTAATGGTTCGCGTGCTCCTCGGCCTTGACGATGGTGCCCGACACAGGATCGACCCAGAACGTGCGCTGCGCGGCGTAGAAGCGCTGCATCGTGATGCGCTCCTCGGGTTCGCCCGGAACACCCCACTGCGAGGCCATCGCGGTGACCTCGCTGTCGACCTCGTCGTCATAGAGCGACGCGTACCTGATCGGCTTGACCAGCTTGCCGTCGGCGTCGTAGCCGACGTTCTGGGTGAACCGGTAGGTGGTGAGCCCGTTGACGTCCTCTTCACCCTCGTAGTTGGCGTCGAAGGCCTTCTGGGCGATCGGATCGAAGAACGGGTAGGTCTTCTTCTCGGTGTCGAACGGGAAGCGGTACGACAGGCCCTCGTGGGGCAGTGCGATGTTGGTGGGGGCCTTGGCGTCGTCGATCGAGCGCGGCTTCTGCACCGAACCGCCGGGGTGAGTCTCGTCGGAGACGGCCTCAGCGGTGGACCGGTCCAGCGTCACGGTGTCGACCATGGCCAGCAGCAGGCCGTTGTCCTTCTGCTTGTCCGTGCGCCGCACCGACGTGCCGACCTGCAGAGTCACGACATCGGCGTTGGCCGGGGACTCGACGCTTATCTGCTGCTGGGACACCAGCGGCACGTTCTTGTCGATGACGAAGTTCTGCTGGCTCAGCGAGTCGGGATCCAGGGCGCTTCCGGTGCCGTTGCTCACCAGCGTCGCGTCCAAGTCGAGCGGAATCTTCTGGATTCGGCTCGTCGTGTAGGTCGACAACAGCAGGGCGGCGATGAGGAGGGCCGCTCCGAGCCCCAGCAGGCCGCACGCGGCCACACGCAACGTCACTGCACGGTTCAAGGCGCGCGTACCTTCCTTCCGGTCCGGGCAGTCGAGGCAAACCCGTTCGAACCCTAACAGCAGACCCTAAGGCCCCGGCTTATCGTCGGGTCTTCGTGGCCCATCGACTGGGTGCGGGCACACTGGGTGCGGTGAGCAGCAGTGTCGACGGAGTGGCGCCCGTCCCCGAAGGCGTGGGCGGAACCCGCAGCTTCCTGCCGCCCGTGGAGGGCCTGCGGGCGTGTGCGGCGATCGGCGTGGTGATCACCCACGTCGCCTTCCAGACCGCCCAGTCCAGCGGCGTGACGGGCCGGCTGCTGTCCCGGTTCGACCTGGCCGTTGCGGTGTTCTTCGCGCTGTCGGGATTCCTGCTGTGGCGGGGGCACGCGGCCGCGGCGCGCGGTCTGCGGCGCCGTCCGCCGACCGGGCACTACCTGCGCTCACGCATCGTGCGCATCATGCCGGGGTACCTCGTCGCGGTCATCGTCATCCTGCTGCTGCTTCCCGACGCCACGGGCGCCAATTCCACAGTGTGGCTGGCGAATTTAACGCTGACGCAGATCTATGTGCCCCTGACCCTGACCCCCGGCCTGACACAGATGTGGAGCCTGTCGGTCGAGGTGACCTTCTATCTGGTGCTCCCGTTCCTGGCGCTGCTGGCCCGCCGCCTGCCCGTGCGGGCCCGGATTCCGGTGATCGCCGCGGTCGCGGTCATCAGCCTGGCGTGGGGTCTGCTGCCGATCGAGACCGCCGAGGGCATCAACTTCCTGAACTGGCCGCCGGCCTACGCGTCCTGGTTCGGCGCCGGGATGCTGCTCGCGGAGTGGACCGTCAGCCCGGTCGGGTGGATGCACCGACTGGCGCGCCGACGCTGGGTGATGGCGCTGATCGTCGCCGTGGCCTATGTCATCTCGGCCTCGCCACTGGCCGGACCGGAGGGGCTGACCCCGGCCACGCTCGGGCAGTTCGTCGTGCGCACCGCGATGGGCGCCATCATCGCCTGGGGACTCTTGGCGCCGCTGGTGCTCGACCGGCCAGACACCGACCACCGCATCCTCGGCAGCCCCATCATGGTCACGCTCGGTCGGTGGTCCTACGGCCTGTTCGTGTGGCATCTGGCCGCGCTGGCCATGGCCTTCCCCGTGGTCGGCAAGTTCGTCTTCAACGGCGCCATGCCGGTGATCCTCGCGCTCACGCTGGTGTTCGGGTTCGCGATGGCCGCCGTCAGCTACGCGTTGATCGAGAACCCGTGCCGGCAGGCGCTGCGGAACTGGGAGAGGCGCCGCGCCGATCGCGTTGCACCGCTGGACAGTTCGGCCGACGACACCCCGGAGCCCGCGATCGCGCGGTGAGGGTCAGCGGCCGCGCGCCGCGATGACCTGGTCGCGTACGGCCGACCGGCGGGCCTTGCCCGCATCGTCACGCAGGGGTCGGTCGACGAACTCGACGCTGCGCGGCACCTTGTGCGCCTCCAGGCACTGCCGCAGGTGGGCCACGACCGCATCGGAGTCCAGACCCGACCCCGGAGCAGGCTGCACCAGGGCGTGCGGCACCTGGCCCAGGTCCTCGTGCGGTATCCCGACCACCAGGGCCGACAGCACATGGGGGTGCTCGTTGAGGGCGTTCTCGATCTCGGCCGGATAGGTGTTCTTGCCGCCGACGGTGAACATGTCGACCCGGCGGTCGGACAGGTACAGGAAGCCGTCCTCGTCGAACCATCCGAGGTCGCCGATCGATTCCCAACCGTCCCGGGACTTCGCCGTCGCCCCGATGTAGCGGTACGTGGGCGGGCTTCCCGGTGCGGCCCGCATGTAGATCTCACCCACCTCGCCGGGTGCGCACTCGCGGCCGTCGTCGTCGAGCACTTTCATCTCCCCGGCGACCACGATCCCGACCGATCCGCGGTGCGCGAGCCACTGATCCCCGGAGATGAAGGTCAGCGCCTGAAGTTCGGTGCCGCCGTACAGTTCCCACACCGCCTCCGGCCCGACGAGCTCGATCCACGCCTCCTTGACCGCCGGCGGGCACGGCGCGGCCAGATGCCACAGTCGGCGGATCGAGCTCAGGTCGTAGGCCTGCGGGTCGGCGCGGTACACCGGAAGCAGTCGCTGCATGATCGTCGGCACGGTCGCCAGGAAGTTCACCCGGTGCTCGGTCACAAGCCGGAGGAACTCGTGCGCGTCGAACCGGGGCATCAGGATCAGGTGGTGCCCGAGCAGCAGGCCCGCGACGGCCACCGTGAACCCCGTGTTGTGGCTCATCGGCACCGAGATCAGCTGCACGTCGTTCTCCTGCGCGCCGAGCGGGAATCCGAGCAGGGCGGACACGCGGCTGTCTCCGCCGGTCTCGATGAGCTTGGGCCTGCCGGTGCTGCCGCCCGAGGCCATCGCCTTCCAGACCGGCGAAATCGCTTCGGGCAGTGCGGCATCCGAATGCCGCGGGTCGGGGGTGAACGCGGGCGGGACGTGCGGGGTCCGGCCGCGGGGATCGCTGCGCCCGACGAGAAGTGCACGTTCGCGCAGGTCCAGGATCGCGGCCAACTCGTCGTCGGGCATGGCAGGCGCCAGCGGTTGGGGCACCGCGCCCAGCTTCCAGCACGCGATCGCCGCCTCGATCCACTCGATCGAGTTGGGCACCGAGATCGTCACGTAATCGTCTTGTCCGACACCGAGATCAGCGAAGGCTCGGGCCAGCCTATTGGTCGCGCTGTCCAACTCGGCCCGCGTCACGGTGCGGCCCTCGCAGGTGATGGCAGGCGCATCAGGGGCGGCGGCGGCCAGCGCGGTCAACTGCGTCGGGATCGGATCGGTCATCAGTAGGCGCCCTGCGCGCTGAAGATCCGCTTCGGGTTGTCCACCAGCATCGTGGTGATCTGCTCCTCGGTGACGCCGCGCTGCCGAAGCGCAGGCAGCACATCGTTGTGGATGTGCAGGTAATGCCAGTTGGGCAGGACCACCGGCACGGCCTCCTCGGGCAGCCAGTCGATGAAGCACGACGCGTCATGCGAGAGCACCATCTTCTCGGCATGTCCGCGCTCACACATCTTGGCCACGGTGTCGACCCGTTCGGGAGTCGGCAGGTACACGTCCGCGCCGAACCTGTCCATGCCGATATACGACCCTCCTGCGATGAGTTCCTCGAGGTAGTCGAGGTCGGTCGAGTCGCCCGAGTGCCCGATCACGACGCGAGTCAGGTCGACGCCCTCCTCGGCGAAGATGCGCTGCTGATCGAGGCCGCGCCGCGTCGAGGCGTGCGTATGGGTCGAGATGGGCACCCCGGTCTGCCGGTGGGCGGTCGCGACGGCCCGCAGCACGCGGTCGACGCCCGGCGTGACACCCGGTTCGTCGGTCGCGCACTTGAGCATCGCCGCGCGGACACCGGTGCCTGCGATGCCCTCGGTGATGTCGCGGATGAACAGGTCGATCATCGGGTCGGGGCCGGGCAGCGCCGTGCCGGGTCCCTGGAAGTGGAAGTACATCGGCACGTCGTTGTAGGTGTAGACGCCGGTCGCGACGACGATGTTGATGTCGGTGGCCTCGGCGATGCGCGCGATGCGGGGGATATAGCGGCCCAGGCCGATCACCGTGAGGTCGACGATGGTGTCGACGCCGCGCGCCTTCAGTTCGTTGAGTCGTGCGACCGCGGCACGCTGGCGTGCCTGTTCGTCGCCCCAGATGGCCGGGTCATTCTGCATCATCTCGGGGGACAGGATGAAGACGTGCTCGTGCATCAGGGTGACCCCGAGGTCGCCGGTGTCGATCGGGCCGCGGACGGTGTGGACCTGTGTCACTTGAGTGATGCTAAGCGGATCGCGGCTCCCGCAGTGCGGGTTCGGCGACCTCGCGAGGCCAGGTGATCACGGACGCCGCCACGACGGCCACACTGATCAGGGCCGCCAACTGCACCCACGGCGAATGCCCCAGGTACCCCTCGACCGAGCGCCACGGGTGGCGCGCCACCGCGGCTCCGGCCAGGATCAACCCCGTCGCGGCCCCGCCCAGCGTCACAACCTTCCATGCCCGCTCTCGGCCGTCGAGCAGGCGCAGCAGGGCGACCGCGGAACCGACCACCAGGGCACCCGCGATGCCGGAGATCAGCAGGCCCGCAAGCAGTGCGCCACCGACCGCCAACCACGCCTTGGGTTTCCAGACCGAGACCGGCTCAGCGTCCTCGCGACGTCGGGAGGGCAGCAGCGCCAGCGCCGCCAGGACGGGCAGCAGTGCCAGCCCGCCGACGAGTCCCGCACGGTAGAGGGAGTTCAGACCGAACTCGAGCGTCACCGGCCCCTGTGTTCCGGGTGGCACCACCCAGCCCTGCTGCCAGCCGTTGACGCTGATCGGGGTCAGCACGGCGCCGTCGGAGGTGCGGGCCGTCCACCCGGGATTGATGCTCTCGGGCACCACGAGCACGCGGGCGGTGTCGGCCGCGGACACGGTCAGCTCGCGATGGTCCGGGCCCCAGTGCGCGGCCGGCACCTCGGACGCCGTCGCGGGCCGGATCTCCTTGGCCGCGGGTCCGGTCAACTGCACGCCGTCGATGATGAACGCCGAACCGGGGCTCACCAGGAACTCCTGTTGGCCGCTGGGCAGATCGATCGGCTCGGTTTCGCACGGGTGCGCCTGCAGTGGCGTGCCGTCGAGAAGTTCGCCGACGGTGGTGCTGACCGAGGTGTGCATGAACCGGCCGGCGACCGCGAGCACCGGGCCCTTGCCGCAGCCGATCTCGATGCTGCGGGCGCGGTTCTTCGCCGCGTCGGCCGGTGCGATCGGCGTGCCGTCGGGCCGCAGCACCTGTGCCTCGGCGAGGCCGGGCGGTTTGACCTGATCGAAGCCCAGCGCGGTGCGGTCGATGACGTCGTCCCAGTCCAGCACGCTGATCTTGATGGTCTTCGTCTTGTGTGGATGCAGGGAAAGTGTCTGCGTCCCCATCCGTTCCATCGCGCGCACCTGGGGGCCGTCGCCCAGGTCGACCGCCACCAGGGTCGGGTGGGTGGGCAGGTCCGAGGCGCTGGGCGTGAGCCGAACCGCGGCCACCTCGGTGGCCTCGGGAAGTGTCAGGGTCAGCGTCGGCCCGGTGCGGTGCTGGACGACGCCCTGCGGCGCGGTCCACGACGTGCGCGGGTCGCCGTCGGTGGCGGCGAACGCCGTCCCGAGAACATCGAACGAGTCCGAGTCTCCGTCGGCGCGAGTGGTTCCCGGCTGCCGGACCAGTTCACCCAGCCCGGGTCCCTGCCGGGGCCGCACCCAGACCGTCGGCGTCACGGAGACGGGTTGCGGCACGGTCAGGGTCCGGCTGAGGTTCACCAGTTCCTCGGGAGCCAGCGAGAGCGGCGAGGCGCAGTGCACGCCGTCCACGGCGGAGACGCACCCGGGCCGGCCCAGCAGTTCGGCGCCCAGGTCCCACATTCCGACGGTCGCGCCCTCGGGTGGGCCGGGCACGTTTCTGGTGTGCCGGATGTCGACGGGGTGGGCGAATCCGGAGGCGTCGTACTGCGTGATGGCCAGATCGGTCACGCCGAACTGCACACCGCTGGAACCGTCGTCGGTGGCCGCGGCCGTGATCCGCACCCACGGCGTCTCGCCGTACGGCAGTGCCACCACGGCGGGTTTTCCGGGCTGATCCACCCGAAGGGTTGTGGTTCCGGTGGCCGTCGAGATCTCCATCCGGGTGATCTGTGCGCCGATGGTCGACCTGCTCGGTATCAGAGTCAGCGTCGCATTGGTGACGGGGTGGTCGAAGTCGATCTGGAGCCACTGTCCGACCGCGGCCTGCAGCGAGTTGGACACCCAGCTTGTCGCGGAGTCCCCGTCGATGGCGGACGCGGGGGCCGCGGCGGGCGCCACATTGGGCAGCGCCGTCGCGTCGGCCGCCGAACTCGACGCGGTCAGGCGTCCGCCGGTCCATCCGCCGTACACAAGGTCGGTGCCTGCCGCGGGGTAGTCGGGCACCCGGTTGTGGGTGTGCCTCTCGTCGTCGGGGGTGCGCACCGCCGACGAGTGGTCGTCGACGCGGCCGTAGTCGGTCTCGCGTGCCGTCGGGGTGTCGGTGATCGTGACGACGTCGGACGGCAGGCCGGCAGCCTCGGCATCCTGCGTCAACAGCACGGGCCCCAGCGGTGATTCGCCGAGCAGACGACGCCGTTCGTCGAGGCGCAGCAGCGCTTCCGGGGCGCCGTCGATGCGTGCCATGGCGGCGGTGTCGGCGAGGTACGGCGCGCCAGGGTTGGTGACACCCGTGTGGTCCGGGTCGACCCGGAAGATCTCCACGGCCGGGTAGAGCGGCCGCAGACCGCTGTCGGTGATGAAGCCTTCGAGGGTGCCCGGACCGACTGGGTCGCCGAACTGGGCCACCTTCGTCAGGCCGGGGGAGCCTTCGATCGACTGGTGCACCAGGATCGGCCGCGCCGACCGGGAGTTGTCCGGGTCCAGGTCATTCCGCAGCACCAGATATGAGATACCTTGGCGGGCAAGGGTATCCGCGAGACCGGCGGACGGCCGGCCCGCCGCGAAGAGACGCTGCACCGAATCCAGGGCCCGGATGGTCTCCGGCGGGTTCAACGGAATGGAGTCACGCACACCCCACGGGCTCTCGCCGAGCACCTGCAGCGGTTCGTCGCGGGTGTTGCCCCAGATCTGAGTGGCGAACGGCGCGCCCGGCACCACCAGAACGCGGCCCGGAGCGGGCGTCCCGGTGTTGTTGTGGGTCAGCCATTCCGCGGCCTGATGCCAGTGGTCGGGGATGGCCTCAAAACTGCCTGGGGGCGTGAGCCGGCCGGTCCAGGCCAGCGACGTGCTCGCGGCCAGGGCCGCCAGCACCACGATCCCGACGGCGACCCGCTTGTCCTCCTCGGGATGCGCGAACGCCCGTCGCCACACTGCCCGCGGGGCGCTGCCCGGCAGCGGAATCCGGCTCATGAGATGGGCCACGCCCAGCACGAGGGGCAGGCGTACAAGGGGTTCGAGCTTGTGCACGTTGCGCAGCGGCGCACCCCCGGAGTCCAGGAACAACTGCACCTGATGGGCCAGCGGGGACCCCAGTCCGCCCGCATAGCCCAGCGCCAGCAGCGTCACGCCCGTCAGCAGCATCAGCACCAGGCGGCCGCGCGCGGGCATGGTGCGCAGTGCCAGGCCGGCCAGGCCTGCCGCGGCCACCAGCGTCGTCGCCAGGATCGCGACGGGGTCGGTCACCAGGGAACTGCCCGCGGTCGCGTTGGGCGCCACGAACGGGGTCCAGCTGTCGGTGCCGCGCAGCACCTCGACCAGCGAGGCCCACCGCGTGGTGACACCGGAGGATTCGATGTAGTCCAGGAACGGCGGGCTGACGCGCCCCAGCAGCACCAGTGCGACCACCCACCAGGCCACCGCAAGCACCGTGCTCAGCAGCCACCACGCGGAGAACCTCAACCACCGGCGGTCGGGCCGGTGGCATGCCCACCAGATCAGCGCGGGCAGGCACGCAGTCAGGGTGGCCACGGCGTTCACCGCGCCCATCAGGGCCACCGCGACGCCCGCGCGGGCGGCAAGCACTCGCAGCGACTGGTGGTGCCCGCCCCGCATCGCGAGGATCACCGGCAGCAGCACCCACGGGGCCAGCATCATCGGCAGGGTCTCCGAGGAGATCGACCCCAACGTCGTGAGCACGCGGGGCGACAGCGCGTAGGCAAGCGCCGCGATCACGCGCGAGGGCGTCGTCCCGATGCCGAGCGCCTCGGCGACCCGCAGCAGGCCCCAGAAGCCGACGGCCAGGAGCAGGGCCCACCACAGGCGTTGGATCACCCAACCCGGCAGCCCGAGCAGGTCGCCGGCTACGAAGAAGGCGCCGTGGGGAAACAGATAGCCGTACGCCTGGTTCTGGGTCTGGCCGAAGGGGAGTTCGCTGTTCCACAGGTGCGCGGCCCGCGCAAGGAAACGCACCGGGTTGGCGGTGAGGTCCAGCTTGGTGTCGGGAGAGATCTGACCTGGAGACTGCGCGAACGTCAGGATCAGGCTGAGGGTGCCGACCAGCCACAGCCATCGGCGGGACAACCCCTGCGGGCAGGTCATCGACCCTCCCGGACGGGTCGCTTCGGACTGCGCGCTCAGATCAGCTGCGGTCGCCGTATTCGACCCGGTTCAGGACCGACGACGCCGGATCGCCTGCCGTGATCGGCGGCTTGGTGTCCTGCTGCACCATCAGGGAGACGCCGAAGACAGCCGCGGCGCCGAGCAGCAGACCGACCACGATGCTGGCGGCGGCTGGCACCACGAACCGGGTCATGTGGGGCTCCTCAGCGCTGTCGATCTGTCGGTGGGCTGCCAGCCAACCTAGCATGTGGCCTCTCAGGTGCCGGGCGGCACAATCAGCACCGGACGCTTGCCGTGTCGCAGCACATGGTCGGAGACCGAGGACTGCAGCAGGGACCGCAGTCCTGTCGTACCTCGGGTTCCAGTGACGATGAGGTCGGCCTCGATGCGGTCCGCGGCCTCGATGATGGTTCGCCACACCGTCCCGGTGACCGCGACACACAGCGGTTCGGCGGACAGTCCGGCCGACTTGGCCAACCGCAGGCCCTCGTCGTTGGTGCGCTGGGCGTCGGCGTAGGCGATGTCCAGGTCATCGAGATCGTCGAGGTCTGGGGGATCGGGTGGGCCGTCGAGGTCCACGCTGACGGGGTCGGATCCCGGGCGGATCGGCGTCCACACCGTGAGCACCACGACACGCTGCGCCAACACAAACTGGCCCACGTGGGTGACCGCGCGCTGCGCATTGTCGGTCCCGTCGTAGGCGATCAACACGACGGACATGCCCCATCATCCCCTATCTTGGGTCGCCTGCGCCGCCAGGACGCGAAATTCGTTGCCCGCGCGAATGATCCGGAGCGCGTGAAAGGCGCTCCAGCGGTTTCTGCACAGTAGTCGACGCGCGGCCCGCGCCCAGACGCTGACTGAATGTGGTGTGCATGACAGCATGAGGTATGGCATTCACCATCACGTTCACCCGAGCCGTCGTGTCCGTCGCGACGCTGCCCGCACTGCTGATGGCCTGCTCGCCGGCCGCCGAATCGCCGTCCGCGTCGCCGTCACCGGCGCCTGAGACGGCACCTGCGTCCTCACCGGCCTCGGTGCCGTTGAGCAATCCCGTCCCGCTGGCACCCGCCGGATGCGGCGACGTCGCGGCGCTGTCCACGCGGGACAAGCTGGCTCAGTTGGTGATGGTCGGGGTGACGGGCGCCTCCGATGCCCGCGCCGTGGTGGCCAATCACCACGTGGGCGGCATCTTCATCGGCAGCTGGACCGATAAATCCATGCTCACCGACGGTTCACTGGCCGGTATCGCGGCCAGTGCCGGTCCGCTGCCGCTGGCGGTCAGCGTCGACGAGGAGGGCGGCCGGGTCTCGCGGTTGGCGTCGCTGATCGGAAGCCAACCGTCGGCGCGGGTTCTCGCGGCCACCAAGACTCCCGACGAGGTGTACCAGATCGCGCTCGACCGGGGCCACAAGATGCGTGGCCTGGGCATCACCGTCGACTTCGCGCCCGTCGTGGACATCACGTCGGCCGCCGACGACACCGTGATCGGCGACCGTTCGTTCGGGTCCGACCCGGCCGTGGTCACCGAGTACGCCGGTGCCTACGCCCGCGGCCTGCGCGACGCCGGGGTGCTGCCGGTGCTCAAGCACTTCCCCGGCCACGGCCAGGCCTCGGGTGACTCGCATGTCAATGGGGTGGTGACGCCGCCTCTCGCGGAGCTCGAGGCCACCGACCTGGTGCCGTACCGCACGCTGACCACCCAGGGACCCGTCGCGGTGATGATCGGACACATGCAGGTGCCCGGGCTGACCGGCAATGACCCGGCCAGCCTGAGCCCCGCCGCGGTCGGCCTGCTGCGTAGCGGCGCTTACGGTGGACCGGGCTTCGGCGGCCTCGTGTTCAGCGACGACCTGTCCTCGATGGGCGCGATCAACCAGCGGTACGGCGTGGCCGAGGCCGTGCTGCGCAGTCTGCAGGCCGGCGTCGACGTCGCGTTGTGGGTCAGCACGGGCGAAGTGCCCGCGGTGCTGGATCGGCTCGAGGCCGCGGTCGCCGCGGGCGAGCTGCCGATGGCCGCGGTCGACGGCGCGCTGCAGCGCGTGACGGCAGCCAAGGGCGGCGCCCGCGCCTGCTGACACCCTTACTCTTGGGTAAACTTCTTGTTCAGCGAAGGGTGAGCGGCATGGCGGGTGGTACCAAGCGGTTGCCGCGTGCCGTGCGCGAACAGCAGATGCTCGACGCGGCCGTGGAGGTCTTCTCGGTCAACGGCTATCACGAGACGTCGATGGACGCGATCGCGGCCAAGGCCGAGATCTCCAAGCCCATGCTCTACCTGTACTACGGGTCCAAGGAGGAGCTCTTTGGCGCCTGCCTGAGCCGTGAGCTGAGCCGTTTCATCGAGGCCGTCCGCGCGGATGTGGATTTCACGCTGCCGCCCCGCGACATGCTCCGCAACACGATCCTGTCGTTTTTGACCTACATCGATGCCAACCGGGCGTCGTGGATCGTGCTGTACACCCAGGCCACCAGTTCGCAGGCGTTCGCGCACACGGTGCGAGAAGGCCGCGAGCGCATCATCGACCTGGTGGCGCGACTGCTGAGCACCGGCACGCGGAACCCCGAGCCGGACACCGACTTCAACATGATGGCGATCGCGCTCGTGGGTGCGGGCGAGGCCGTGGCGACGCGCGTCAGTGCCGGCGATGTCGACGTGAACGACGCCGTCGAACTGCTGATCAACCTGTTCTGGCGCGGCCTGAAGGGCAAACCCGAGGCTGCACCGGCCTCCCACTGATCCCGCACTGCTCTCCCCGCTGACACCGCACTGCTCTCCCCGCTGACACCGCACTGCTCTCCCCGCTGACACCGCACTGAGGGCGGCGAAACGCGCCAATTCCCGCCGCCAGTGCGGCCTCAACGCTCGCTAGAGTGCGCGCACCTCGCCCGTCAGGTGCGGGTAGCCCTTCTGCAGGTTGCGCAGCGACAGGTCCCAGCCGTCGGCGACCCGGTCGATGTACAACCCCGCGCTGGCCGGCAGCAGAATCGGCTTGCCGAATTTCACCGAGTACCGCAGTGCGTCGGGCAACTGGCCTTCGATGTTGGCCAGAACAGCCGCGGCGCTGAACATTCCGTGCGCGATCGCGGTGGGAAATCCGAACAGCTTGGCGCCGACAGAACTCGTGTGGATGGGGTTGTGGTCCCCGCCCACCGAGGCGTACTTACGGATCTGGCCACCCGTGATCCGCAGGATGCTGTCCGGCGGCGGCAGTTTGGGCTGTTTCTGCGGCGGTGGCTTGGGTTCGTCGGACAGGCTCGTGCGCTGCTGGTGCAGAAAGGTCGTCACCTGCTCCCACGCGACGTCGTTGCCGACGCTGACCTCGGTGAGAACATCGACCAGCAGACCCTTCCGGTGCTCGCGCATGTTCTCCGCGTGCACCTTGACTGACACCACATCGGTGACGGCGATCGGCCTGTGCGCTGTGATGTGGTTCTCGACGTGCACCGAACCCATTGCGGCGAACGGGAAATCGAAGTTGGTGATCAACGCCATCACGGTCGGGAAGGCCAGCACGAACGGATAGGTGACCGGCACGGTGTCGCCATAGCGCAGGCCCGTCACGGCCGCGTACGCCGCGACGTTGGCACGGTCGATCGGCAGTTCGGAGACCGTCAGCGTGCGGTCGGGCAGGGTGTCGCCACGGGAGATGAACGGCAGCGCACCCGCCGCCGCGCGCAACATGTTGGTCAACCCGCCGGGCTGTTGTGCGCCTGCCATCACGCCCCCAGCATGGCTTGGCCGCAGACCCGGATCGTGTTCCCGGTGACCGCGTTGCTGGCGGGGCTGGCGAAGTAGGCGATGGCCTCGGCAACATCCACGGGTTGGCCGCCCTGGAACAGCGAGTTCATCCGCCGGGCCACTTCGCGGGTCGCGAACGGGATGGCCTCGGTCATCTTGGTCTCGATGAAGCCCGGAGCCACGGCGTTGATGGTGATGTCCTTCTCGGCGAGGTCCGGCGCCAGTGCCTCGGTCAGGCCGATCATGCCGGCCTTGGTGGCCGCATAGTTGGTCTGGCCGCGGTTGCCCGCGATGCCCGCCATCGATGACAGTCCGACCACCCGGCCGCCCGCGCCGATCGTCCCGTTGGCCACCAGTCCCTCGGTGAGCCGCTGCGGCGCAAGAAGATTCACGGCGATGACGGCATTCCATCGAGCGTCATCCATGTTCGCCAGCAGCTTGTCGCGCGTGATGCCCGCGTTGTTGACCAGGATGTCGGCCTTGCCGCCGTTGTGGTCGGAGTAGTGCTCGGCCAGGTGTGCGGTGATGCGGTCGACCGCGTCGTCGGCAGTGACGTCGAGTGCCAGCGCGGTGCCGCCGACCCTCGCAGCGGTCTCGGTCAGGGCGTCGGGTGCGCCTTCGGCGGGCGGCATGTCGATGGCGACGACCTTGGCGCCGTCTCGCGCCATCACCTCGGCGATGGTGGCGCCGATGCCGCGCGCCGCGCCGGTCACGATCGCCACCTTGCCGTCCAGTGGCCGATCCCAGTCGGCGGGCGGGGTGGCGTCGGCCGGGCCGATGCGGAACACCTGACCATCGACGTAGGCGGACTTGGCCGACAACAGGAAACGCAGCGTCGACTCGAGACCCGTGGCCGCGGGCTTGGCCTGCGGGGACAGGTACACCAGTGACACGGTCGCGCCGCGCTGCATCTCCTTGGCCAGCGAGCGCGTGAAACCTTCGAGGGCGCGCTGCGCGATCCGCTCGTCGGCGCTGCCCGCCTCCTCCGGCGTGGTGCCCACCACAACGACCCGCCCCGACGGGCCGACGTTGCGCAGGAGCGGAGTGAAGAAGTCGTGCAGGGCCTTCAGGCCGGCGGGTGTGGTGATGCCGGTGGCGTCGAACAGCAGGCCCCCGAACCGGTCGGCCCAGCGGCCGCCGAGGTTGTCGCCGACGAGGTCGTAGTCCTCGGCCAGCGCGGCGCGCATCGGTTCCGCGATGCGGCCCTCCCCGCCGATCAGCAGCGGCCCCGCCAGTGCGGGCTCGCCTGCCTTGTACCGGCGCAGGGTTTCGGGCGACGGGATGCCCAACTGCTTGGCCAGGAAGGAACCCGGCGCGGAGTGGACCACCTGGGAGTACAGGTCGTTCGGAAGCTTGGGGGCCACGAAGGTCACCTCTCGTCGATCAGGCATGTGCTGTCGGCTACGAACTTACTGCAGAGTAAGAACAGTGGGTAGTATGGCCTCAACAGGTCCACAACCTCAAACCGACCAGTACGGAGATACCCGTGGCCACCAGTGCACAATCCGGTTCCAAGAATCCGGCCGCTCGGCGCCCCGTCGCGGTGCTCGGCGGCAACCGCATCCCGTTCGCCCGCTCGGACGGCGCGTACGCCGAGGCGTCCAATCAGGACATGTTCACCGCGGCCCTCGACGGCCTCGTCGAACGCTTCAATCTCACCGGCCAGCGCCTTGACATGGTCATCGGCGGCGCAGTGCTCAAACACAGCCGCGACTTCAATCTGATGCGCGAATGTGTGCTCGGCAGCGCGTTGTCGCCGTACACGCCGGCCTTCGACCTGCAGCAGGCCTGCGGCACGGGACTGCAGGCGGCGATCGCCGCGGCCGACGGCATCGCGTTGGGCCGCTATGAGGTGGCCGCGGCCGGCGGCGTCGACACCACGTCGGACGCGCCGATCGCCTTCGGTGACGATCTGCGCCGCACGCTGTTGGGTCTTCGGCGGGCCAAGTCCAACCTCGACCGACTCAAGCTCGTCGGCAGGCTGCCCGCATCCGTCGGGGTGCAGATCCCCACCAACGGCGAACCGCGCACCGGACTCTCGATGGGGGAGCACGCGGCCGTCACCGCCAAGAAGATGAGCATCAAGCGCGTCGACCAGGACGCTCTGGCCGCCGCGAGCCACCGCAATATGGCCGCGGCCTACGACCGCGGCTTCTTCGACGACCTGGTGTCGCCGTTCCTCGGCCTCTACCGCGACGACAACCTGCGACCCAACTCGTCGCCGGAGAAGTTGGCCACGCTCAAGCCGGTGTTCGGCGTCCGCAACGGTGACGCGACCATGACCGCGGGCAACTCCACCCCGCTGACCGACGGCGCCTCGGTGGCGCTGCTCGCCAGCCAGGACTGGGCCGAGGCGCACAACCTGCCGGTGCTGGCGTACTTCGTCGACTCCGAGACCGCCGCGGTGGACTACGTCAGCGGCGCCGACGGCCTGCTGATGGCCCCCACGTACGCCGTTCCCCGACTGCTGGCCCGCAACGGTCTGACGCTGCAGGACTTCGACTACTACGAGATCCATGAAGCATTCGCCTCGGTGGTACTGGCCACATTGGCGGCGTGGGAGTCCGAGGAGTACTGCAAGGAGCGCCTCGGTCTCGACGCCGCGCTCGGGTCGATCGACAGGTCGAAGCTCAACGTCAACGGTTCCTCGTTGGCCGCGGGCCACCCGTTCGCCGCGACCGGCGGCAGGATCGTGGCCCAGATGGCCAAACAGCTTGCCGAGAAGAAGGCCGAGACGGGTGCGCCAGTGCGGGGTCTGATCTCGATCTGCGCCGCGGGCGGGCAGGGCGTCACCGCGATCCTCGAGGCCTGACGCAGCGCGCGAAAAATCTCGTCGGAGGTTTGTAACGCTTCCGATGGGGTAATCGAAGTACTGGATAGCTCCGTGTTGCCGTCTGACCCCCCGACCCGACGGCAACACGGAGCATCCTCAATTGAGGGCGTGTATTGACGCCCGCGTTGAGGTTCACAGGCCGCCGTCGCTGGAGACGTGGGGACTCCAGCGGCGGCCCCAAACTCGTTGGGCGCCATCGAGTGCCCAGATGGTCAGGTACGCCAGGCCGAAGAAGGCAGCCACCGCGATCGCGACGCGGTGGACTGCACGTACGCGAATGGTGAGCGCACCCATTCGAGCGTCGCGGCGACGACGTCGTCTCGGGCGCGTCACCAGATCCCACGAGTACCACCGCTGGACGGCCGATGACCACGCCGACCGCAAAGAGCCCCACCGACAGGATCAGCAGCAGCGCCGCGCGCTGGAGGCCATGCAGCCGAGTCTGCCAGCCCCAGAGGGCCGTCAGCGCACGAAAAACCGGGCCCCACCGCCGGTGGGGCCCGGTTCTTGTCAGCCGATCAGAACGCGGATTCGTCGAGTTCCATCAGATCGTTGTCGATCTTCTCGATGATCCCGCGGGTGCTGGTGAGCTGCGGAAGGACGTTCTTGGCGAAGAACGACGCCGCGGCGATCTTGCCCTCGTAGAACGACTTCTCGGCACCGGTGGCGCCCTCGTCGAGCTTGGCGATGGCGACCGCGGCGTGGCGGGCCAGCAGCCAGCCGACCACCAGGTCACCGACGCCCAGCAGGTAGCGGACCGAGCCCAGCCCCACCTTGTAGATGCTGGCGGAGTCCTCCTGCGCGGCCATCAGGTAGCCGGTCAGCGTCGCGGTCATCGACTGGACGTCCTCGAGGGCAGTCGCCAGGAGCGCGCGCTCGGTCTTCAGCCGGCCGTTGCCCGACTCGTTCTTGACGAACTCGCTGATCTCGTTGGCCACGTAGGACAGTGCCTGGCCCTGGTCCCGGACGATCTTGCGGAAGAAGAAGTCCTGGGCCTGGATGGCCGTGGTGCCCTCGTACAGCGAGTCGATCTTGGAGTCGCGGATGTACTGCTCGATCGGGTAGTCCTGCAGGAAGCCCGAACCGCCGAGGGTCTGCAGTGACTCGGTGAGCTTGGCGTAGGCCTGCTCGGAGCCGTAGCCCTTGACGATGGGCAGCAGCAGGTCGTTGACCTTGTGCGCCAGACCGGCTTCGATACCGTGCACAGCCTGGGCCACCTCGACGTCCTGGAAGGACGCGGTGTAGAGGTACAGCGCGCGCATGCCCTCGGCGTAGGCCTTCTGGGTCATGAGGCTGCGACGGACGTCGGGGTGATGCGTGATGGTGACGCGCGGCGCGGTCTTGTCGGTCATCTGGGTCATGTCGGCGCCCTGCACGCGCTCCTTGGCGTACTCCAGCGCGTTGAGGTAACCGGTGGACAGCGTGGCAATGGCCTTGGTGCCCACCATCATGCGAGCCTGCTCGATGACGTTGAACATCTGAGCGATGCCGTTGTGCACCTCGCCCACGAGCCAGCCCTTGGCGGGGACGCCGTGCTGGCCGAAGGTCAGTTCACACGTGGTGGAGACCTTCAGGCCCATCTTGTGCTCGATGTTGGTGACGAATGCGCCGTTGCGCTCGCCCAGTTCACCGGTCTCGGGGTCGAAGTGGAACTTCGGGACGAAGAACAGCGACAGACCCTTGGTGCCCGGGCCGGCGCCCTCGGGGCGGGCCAGCACCAGGTGCATGATGTTCTCGAACAGGTCGTCGGAGTCGGCCGACGTGATGAAGCGCTTCACACCGTCGATGTGCCACGAACCGTCGGGCTGCTGGACGGCCTTGGTGCGGCCCGCGCCGACGTCGGAGCCGGCATCGGGCTCGGTCAGCACCATGGTGGCGCCCCAACCGCGCTCGGCGGCCAGCGTGGCCCACTTCTTCTGCTCGTCGGTGGCGTTGTTGTAGAAGATCTCCGACATGCCCGCACCCATGGCGTACATGTAGGCCGCGGGGTTGGCGCCCAGGATGTGCTCGATCAGGGCCCACTGCGCGGCGCGGGGAACCGGCACACCGCCGAGCTCCTCGGACAGGCCGACCTTCTCCCAGCCGCCCTCGAACAGCGCGCGCATCGACTTCTTGAACGACTCCGGCAGCGTCACCGAGTGGGTCTCAGGGTCAAACACGGGCGGATTGCGGTCGGCGTCGGCGAACGACTCGGCGATCGGCCCCTCAGCGAGGCGAGCGAGCTCGTGCAGCATTTCGCGCAGGGTCTCCGCGTCGATGTCGCTGTACTTGCCCTGGCCAAGTGCCTTGTCGATGCCCAGGACCTCAAAGAGGTTGAACTCCTGGTCACGAACGTTGGACTTGTAGTGGCCCATCTTTCCTCCTCGTCGAGAACGCCACATTGGGGTTGGGTACTCGGGATAAGTTACCCACCAGTAACTGTGCGCAACTATACCGGTCGGTAACTTCAACGCAAACGTGATGTCGAGCAATTTCGCGACGCGGCCCAACCCAACGGTTGATCGACCATTGTCGCACCCGTAAAATGCCTACCTGACGTGCGGTTTCGCTGGAATGTGACGATCGTCACTCCGGCGGCCTCTAGGGTGGGCGGATGCGTCGAATCGCGGTGTGGGGCACGGGCAACATGGGGTCGACGGCAATCCGGTCGGTGGTCGGATTCCCCGGGCTGGAACTCGCCGCGCTGATCACATCGTCGCAGGATAAAGCCGGTCGCGACGCCGCGACGTTCACGCGGCTCGAGTCCTCCACGGGCGTGGCCGCCACCATCGATGTCGACGATGCGTTGCAGTTGTGTGATGCCGTGGCCTACATGGCCTCCGGTGACATCCGCGCGGAGGAGGCCGTCGCGGACATCGAACGCTGCCTGCGCGCTGGCAAACACGTCGTGACCCCGGCGCTGTACTCGCTGTACGACCCCGCCTCGGCGCCGGCCGAGTGGGTCGAGCGGCTCACCGACGCCGCGATCGCCGGGAACGCCACGCTGCTGGTCAGCGGAGTGGACCCCGGATGGGCCAACGACGCGCTCGCTGTGGCCGCGGCAGGCCTGTGCACCCGCATCCGCACCATCCGCTGTCAGGAGATCTTCGACTACTCCACCTATGACCAGCCCTACGCTGTGCGGGTGCTCTGTGGGTTCGGGGGGCCGATGGGACCGCAGGATCCGGTGCCGATGATGCTCCTCCCGTCGATCCCCACCATGATCTGGGGCGGCAACGTTCGGATGATCGGCCGCGGTCTGGGCCTGGAGATCGACGACATCACCGAGAAGGTCGAGCGGCTTCCGCTCGGCGGGACCGTCGACAACGTGCTGGGGCGCTTCGAAGAGGGCACCCAGGGTGCGTTTCGGGTCCAGGTGATCGGTTGGGCCCAGGGCGTCGAACGGGTGGTCATCGACCACATCACCCGCATCGACCCCGCCTGCGCGCCGGAGTGGCCGCAACCGGATCAGGGCGTCGGCGACCATCGGGTGGTCATCGACGGCGACCCGCAGTTGAGCATCGTGGTTCGCGCCGACGTGCCGGGTGGCACCCGCGCCGACGGAGGCAACACCACGGCCGCCAATCGGCTGTTGGGGGCCATCGACTGGCTGGCCACCCAGAAGCCGGGCATCTACGACGGGCTCGACGTGCCGCTGCACCCGCCGCTGCCGCCGGAGGTCGAGGCGACGCGCTGGGTGCAGTGACTGGGTCTCACCCGCCGTCTCTCCGTCGCACCCGCCGCGTCATACACGTGCACCCCGCCGCCTCCTGGTCATCGAAAGTTCCCTTCGTGACGCGTTCTCTTCTCGGGCGGGGCGTACCCAAGTCATCCCTCGACGGGATCGAGCTGCAATGAATCCTCCTCTGCAGCAGTGACTTCAGTTTCCTTCGTCTCGCCCCGGGCCTCCGACTCCGCGTCAGGGAGTTGGGCCACGAGATACTCGGCCAGGCCCCCGATGGTCGGGTAGTCGAACACCGCGGTCGCGTTGATCGTGAACTTGCCGCCGAACTGACTGTGCAGACGGTTGCGGAGCTCGATCGCCATCAGCGAATCGGTGCCCAGGTCCAGGAAGCGACTGGTCGCGGCGGGCGGTTGCGCCAGTCGCAGGAAGTTCTGCACCTCGCGCTGCAGGAATTCGGTGACGAACCCGGCCCGCTGCGGCACAGGGACCTCCATGAGCTGTTTGAGCAGCTCGCTGTCTCCGGTGACCTCACCTTCGGCACGCGGCAACACGAGATCCAGAATCGGTGGCCGCGAACTGCCCAGCACTTTCGCCGCGCGCTGCCAGTTCGCCTTGATGACGGTCGCCTGGCCGGTTCCGTTGGCGACGACCTCGGCGAGTGCGCTGAGCGCCGCCGACGGATCCAGCGGAATCAGGCCCTGCGCACTGATATTGGCGGTCGCGGCCTCCGATGACGCCATGCCGCCCTGGGCCCAGGGGCCGAAGTTGATACCCGTGGCGGGCAGTCCGTGCGCTCGTCGCTGCGCCACCAACCCGTCCAACAGGGCATTGGCGGTGGCGTAGTTGGCCTGACCGGGCGACCCGAACAGGCTCGACACCGAGGACGACACGATGAAGAAGTCGAGATCGTCATCCCTGGTCAACCGGTCCAGGTGAACCGCGCCGAATGCCTTTGGCGCCAGTGTTGTTCGGAACCGGTCGAGATCCTGCTGGGACAGCAGCGCGTCGTCGAGCACGCCGGCGAGGTGCACCACACCGGCCAACGGCGGCAACTCCGCGCGGATCCGGTTCAGCAGCGCACCCACCTCGCCCTCGTCACCGACATCGGCCGACCAGACGTGAATACGGCACCGGCACCGTTCGGCGATCTCGTCGATCACTTGTTGTGCCTCCGCATCGGGCACGCGACGGCTGGTCAACACGATGTCGCCCGCCCCGAGTTGGGCCAGGTGTGACGCGGTGTGCAGGCCGATCGCCCCGAGCCCACCCGTGATCAGATAGCTGCGATCAGGCTTGGGCTGCAAAGGCTCTGGGATCTGCAGCACGATCTTGCCGATGTGTCGAGCCTGCTGCATGCGCCGGAACGCGGCCCGCGCCTCGGTCAGCGGGTAGATCTCGGCAGGCAGCGGGATCCAGTCGCCCGCGGCCAACCCTCGCGACACCTCGGTCAACAGCGCGCGGATCCGTTCGGGTTCGGTGATGGTCACCGTGTCCAGCGCGACGATCTCGTAGCTGATGTCGGGACGGACTTCGGCCATCTGTTCGGGCGTCCAGATGTCGCGTTTGGCGATCTCGGCGAAGCGGCCGTTCTTCGCGGTGGCCCGCACGGTCGCGTCGAGGAAGCCCTCGTTGGTCAGGCTGTTGAGGACCACGTCCACACCCGCACCGTCGGTGTCAGCGAGGATCTGATCGGCGAAATCCGTGGTGCGCGAGTCGTACACGTGCTCGACGCCCATGCTGCGCAGCGTCGCACGCTTGAAGGTGCTGGCCGTCGCGAACACCGTGGCACCGCAGCGCTGCGCCATCTGGATCGCCGCCAGACCGACCCCGCCACTGGCGGCGTGGATCAGGACCCGGTCGCCGGGCCGCACCGCAGCCCAGTCGAAGGCGAGTCGGACGGTCAGCGCCGCGGCTGGAATCGTCGCGGCCTCGACCGCGCTGACCCCGTCCGGGATGGGCGCCAGAAGCTGGGCCGGCACGTTGAACCGGCTGGCGAATGCGCCCTGCATGAAGCCGTAGACGCGTTGCCCCACCTCAAGTCCGGTGGCACCGTCGCCCAACTGCGTGACGACGCCTGCGAAGTCGCCGCCGATCGGCCCCGGGTCGCCGGGATAGAGGCCGAGGACGTTGAGCACGTCACGGAAGTTCAGTCCGGCGGCCTCCACACGGACCTGCACATAGCCGTCGCCGGGTGGCGGCACCTCGGTCTCGGTGAGCCGCAGGTTGTCGATCGCGCCGCGTTCGGTGGGTGCCAGCGCGTAATCGCCCCCGCGCGGCACCGAGAGGTGTCCGCTGCGTGCCCACGGCAACAGCCGGGATGCCAGCAGTTTCCCCTGTCGCACCGCGAGTTCGGGCTCTTCCAGGGACGGACCGGGGTTCGTCAGCAGTGCGGCCAGGGTCTGCACCGCCTCGGGTGATCCGTCCGAGTCGACGAGCCTGCAGCGCAGCGCCGGTTCTTCGTTGATCGCGGTGCGGCCAAGGCCCCACAGCGCGGCCTGCACGGGGTCCACAGGCTCACCGGACTCGCAGGCCACCGCGTGCTCGGTGACGATCCACAGTCCGCCGGGCAGTTTCACCTCGCCGCGCTGCGCGGTGTGCACTGCGCTGAGCAGATCGGCGATCTCGGACTCGATCCGCGCCACGATGTCGGTGCCCGACTCGCCGTCGCGGGGCGGGGTCGCGCGCCAGACGACGCCGGAGAACGGCATCCCGCGTTCGTGAGCCTGGCTCAGCAACTGTCCCAGAGGTTCTGGATCACCCGCGCGGTCGAACGGGATGCAACCCGGGACCTCGGCCGCGAGTGCGCCGAACCCGGAGATCAGCCAGGTGCCGCTGACCGGTGCGGTCTCGTCGTCGGGTGTCGGCGGCGGAACCTCATGCCAGCCGAGGGTGTAGAGCAGTCGGGTCGCGTCACCACCGAGACCCCGCAGCAGTGCCTCGCGGGGGGCGCGCTTGACGGTGAACTCGCGGATACCGCCCAGCGGGCGACCACTCCGATCCAGGAAGTCGAGGTCGAAGACCTGCGTCTCGCTGTCGAGGGCGCTGCTGTGCCACCGCGCGTGGCAGTAGAACCTCCGCGGCATCTTCTCCCGCAGCGTGACCTGCCCGTAGCGCAGCGGAAGGAACAGATCGTTGACGCCCTGCTCGGCGGCCAGAACCGCCGGGAACGCGGGAAAGGCGACTCCGGTGCACAGGTCCATGAGGACCGGGTGCATGGGTTCGGTGCCCAGTTGTTCGGCAAGCTCGGCGCCGACCAGGATGTCGCCGATCGCCTCGCCGTCGCCAAGCCACAGCGATTTCAGTGATCCGGACCACGTCGGCCCCCACGCCAATTCGAGGTCGGCGAACGTCTCGAAAAGGTCCTGCGGGCGCATGCGCTCAAGGCGTTCGATCGCCTCGTCCACGGGATCGTCCTGCTCGGACACCGGTTCGTCGTCGGCGCCGGTGAGCACCGTGCCCTCGGCGTTCAGTGACCAGTCAGCACCACGCTCTCCGTACGGGCGGCTGTGCACCTGGAAACTCAGCTCGCCCTCGGTCTGCTGCGGATGCAGCGTCAGCTGGACTTCACGAGACGCCTTCTCGGGCAGAATGATCGGCTCGTAGAAGAAGACATCCCTGACCCGGGCCGGGGTCCCGACGGCGGCCAGCGCCATCGCCGCATACGTCGCCCCGGGCACGACGACGGTGCCGTAGATGACGTGGTCACAGAGCCAGGGCTGCGACTTGACGGACAACCGGCTGGAGTAGACGGTGTCACCCGACGCGAGTTCCATGGCGCTGCCGAGGATTCCAGATGTCACCCCACCCGCCCCACTGGCGGTGAACCCGGAGGTCTTGGGCCAGAAACTGCGCCGCTGGAACGGATAGGTGGGCAGTTCCAGGGTGCGCCGCGACTGACGATGCAGAGCGGTGAAGTCGGGTCGATGGCCACCGACGTAGGCCGCCGCGATCGCGTCGGCAATCTGGCGGCGGTCGCCGACCCCCTTGCGCAGTGACACCACGGCCCGCGGCGGCGCGAGGTGTTCCGGCCACACCTGCACCGCGGCTCCGGTCAGAACCGGTTGCGGGCCGATCTCCATCAGGATCGAGCACCCCAGCGCTGCTGCGGTGCGCACGCTTTCCGCGAACTGTACGGGCTGACGGGAATGCCGCCGCCAATAGTTCGCGTCCAGCGGGGTCTGGGCCGTGAGTACGGCACCGGTGCGGTTGCAGACCAGTGGCAGGGTCGGCGCCGCGTACTCCAACTGCGCTGCACGTGACTCGAATTCGTCGAGCACGGGGTCCAGCAGTGCGGAATGGAAGGCATGGCTGGTTTCGAGCCAGGTGCAGCGGACCGCCTGTTCTCCGAAGCATTCGAAAATCTGCTCCAGGTCGTCACCGGGGCCCGACAGCACGGTGTTGGGGCCGTTGTAGGCGGCGACCGACACCCGCGGGAACCCGCCGGCGACCTGCTCGACGTGTTTGGCGTCGGCGAACACAGCCATCATCCGGCCACCGTCGGGCAGGCTGCCGAACATCCTGCCGCGTTCGGCCATCAGGCGGGCACCGTCTTCAAGGCTGAAGACTCCGGCCACGCATGCGGCGGCGTACTGGCCCACGCTGTGCCCCAGCACCACGTCGGGTTCGATGCCCCAGGATTGCCACAGTCGCGCCAAGCCCATCTCCACGGCGAAGAGCGCGGGCTGCGCAAACGATGTGTGACGCAACATCTCCCCGACTTCGCGGTCGTCGCTGAACAGCACCTCCAGCAGGGGACGGGCCACGATGTCCGCCACCGCGTCGGCGCACTGCGTCACCGTGTCGGCGAATACCGGTTCGGTGGCGAACAGTTCGCGCGCCATCCCGGGATACTGGCTGCCCTGCCCGGTGAACAGCCACGCGGTCGTCGGGCGGTGCACCTGCTCGCCGCGCAGCACGCCGGGGCGGGTGCGGCCTTCGGCCAGGTCGGCCAGGCCCGTCCGCGCCGACTCGACCGAATCCACGACCAGCGCGCCGCGGTGCTCGAAATGCGATCGGCCTGCCCCGGCGGTCAGGCAGACCTCCGCGATGTCGGCGTCCGGGTGGGCGCGCAGCCAGGCGTCGTAGCGCTGCGCCAACGCCACGAGCGCCTCGGGCGAACGCGCCGACAGCGCAAGCACATCGACGGGTCGGTCCACACCGGTCGGTTCCTCGTCGGGGACGCTCTCCGGTACCGGGGGTTCCTCGACCAGTACATGGGCATTGGTGCCGGTGAATCCGAACGAGCTCACCCCCGCGCGCCGGGGCCTGCCGTTGGCTTCCCACGGGGTGGCCTCGGCCACCACGCGCACGGAGAGCGAATCCCACGGGATGTGTGGTGACGGCGTCTCGAAGTGCAGGCTCTGCGGCAGCAGTCCGTGCTGCAACGACAGCACGACCTTGATCAACCCCGCTGCCCCGGAGGCCGATTCGAGGTGCCCGATGTTGGTCTTCACCGATCCCATCAGGAGGGGGCGGTCCGCGTCTCGTGACGTGCCGTAGGCGGCCGCGGCGGCCTGGACTTCGATGGGGTCACCCAGGGGCGTGCCTGTGCCGTGCGCCTCGAGGTAGTCCACATCGCCGCCCGAAAGGCCGGCGCGGGACAGTACGGTCTCGATGAGGCGTTGCTGCGCACCGCCGTTGGGCACCGTCAGCCCGCTGGACGCGCCGTCCTGGTTCACCGCGCTGCTGGGGATCACCGCGCAGACCCGGTCGCCGTCGCGCTGTGCGTCGCTGAGTCTCTTGAGCACCAGGACGCCGCAACCCTCACTGCGGACATAGCCGTCGGCCGAGGCGTCGAAGGTCTTGCACCGACCGACCGGGGACAGCATTCTGGCGCGCGAGGCCGCGACCATCGTCACGGGGCTCAGCAGGACGTTCACACCGCCTGCGACCGCGAGATCGCAGTCCCCGGAATGCAGTGCCTGGCAGGCCTGGTGAACTGCCACCAACGCCGAACTGCATGCGGTGTCAACCGCCACGGCCGGTCCTTCGAGTCCGAGTGCGAAGGCGACCCGACCCGAGATGGCGTTGAGCGCGTTGCCGGTGATGAAGTGGGGCTCGATCTTGTCGATCGACTCCGACGACAGCAGATGCGCGTACTCGTTGGCAGCCACGCCGGTGAAGACTCCAGTTCGGCTGCCCCGCAGTGCCGACGGCGCGTACCCGGCGCGTTCGATTCCCTCCCAGACGGTTTCGAGCATGAGACGCTGCTGCGGCTCGATCCAGACCGCCTCGCGCGGCGAGATGCCGAAGAACTCGGGATCGAATCCGTCGATCCCCTCGAGGAACCCGCCGAAACGCGTGTATGTCTTGCCCGGCACCTCGGGATCGGGGTCGTAGAACTCGTCGATGTCGAACCGATCCTCGGGGACTTCCCGGATCGCATCGACGCCGCCGGACAGCACATCCCAGAACGCCTCGGGATTCGGCGCGCCGGGGAATCGGCACGACACTGCGACGATGGCGATCGGTTCGTCCGTGCGCGTCGTCGCTGCCGCGGCCTGCCTGGACCCCGCATCGGCGGTCGGTTCGCTGAGTTCGAGCACCTCGCCGAGCAGGTAGTCAACCGCGTCGCACAGGCGGGGGTGATCCATCACCAGGGTGATGGGTATCTCGTGGCCGAGGCCCTGTTCGATGCGGCGTCGGAGCTCAACGGCCATCAGGGAATCCATGCCGAGGTCGAAGAAGCCGGCGTCTTCGCGGATTTCGGCGAGGTCGAGGCGCGTCACGTCGGCCACCGCACCGCGCAGGTGATCGGTCAGGATTCGGCTGCGCTGCTGGACGGGTGCGGTGGTGAGCTTCTCGACCAGGGGCGTCCTGCCGGACGCGGTGCCGGGCGACGCCGCTGTAGTCAGGTCGGCGGGCAGTTCACGTTCGAGTTCGGACAGCAGCGCCCGTCGGCCCGCCTGCTGATAGAGCGGGAGGAATCGGGCCCAGTCGATCCGGGCCACGACTCCCTGTGTCCCCGAGGCCGTCACGACATCGGCCAGACCCGCCAGGGCGTCGGCTGGGGAGAGCGTTTGGACGCCGCGCTGGCCCAATCGGGCTCGGGACTCCGCATCGGCCATGCCCGCTGACCAGGGGCCGAAGTTGACGCTGACGCCTCCCCGCTCCCGCAGTCGCCAGGCCAGCCCGTCGAGGAATGCGTTCGCGGCGGCGTAGGAGGTCTGGCCGAAGCTTCCCCACACCGAGGCGATCGAGGACGTGCTGATGAAGAAGTCGAGCGGCAGATCTGCCGTGGCCTCACTCAGATACCAAGCCCCCCAGACCTTCCCGGCGAACACGCGATCAAGCTCGGTGGTGTCGGGGTCGGTCAGTGGTGTGGCTCCGAGTTCCCCCGCGGCGTGGACGATCCCGGCCAGCGGGGGAAGGCTGGCCATTTCGGTGGTCATCAGGCGCGTGACGTCGTGCACGTCGGCGACGTCGGCGGTGACGACTCTGATGTCGCAGCCGTGCTGATCACACAGTGTCTTGATGCGCGCGCGTGCCGCGTCGCCGGGTCCGCGCCGACTGGTCAGAACCAGGTGCCCGGCGCCGTGGGCCGCCAGGTGTCCCGCGATCTCCAGTCCGAGGGAGCCGAGTCCGCCGGTCACGAGGTAGGTCGCGTCTGCGCGTAGTTCCAGGGGTCGGCCGCTGGGCGGATCGGTCCGCCGGACCAGCCGGGGTGCGAAGACCGTCTGACCGCGCAGTGCGATCTGGTCCTCCCTCGTGTCGGTGCCGCGCGCTGCCGTCACCAGTTCCAGCAGTGCGGACCACTCGGTGGCCTGACCGGCGACCGACAGGTCGGCCAGGCCGCCCCACAGGTGTGGAAGCTCAAGGGCGGCAGCGCGGCCGAATCCCCACAGGCAACTCTGATCCGGGGCCACGGCGTCCGTGTCGGTGACGCGTTGCGCACCACGGGTCACCAACCAGATGGGCGCCCGCAGGTCGGCCGCGGCCGCGGCGCGGAAGAGTCGTCGGGTGCCGCTCAGGACTCGGTGCTGCATCCGCAGCAGCGAGTGCATCGACGCGGCGCCGTCGGTGTCCGGATCGGAGTCGACGGCCGCCACGTTCAGAATGTGCAGCGTCGATCCGTCGACTGCGAACGCGCGTAACTCGTCGCTGAGTCGCGTCTCGTCGTCATCGGACACCGGCAACCCGACGATCCGGTGCCGAACTCCGCGTTCCATCAACAGATCGACCAGGGGCTGGACGGCGCCGGTGCCGTCGCCGACAACCAGCAGGCTGGCAGCCTCGGTGGCGTCGGTCGGTGGGGATTTGATTGTCTGCCAGTTGATCTCGTATCGATCGTTGGCGATGGACTGTGTGCCCCGCTGCTGGTTGTGCTGGGTGGCGAGTCTGCTGAGCACCTCGAGGGTGTGCGGATCATCGCGCGAGTCGCCCAGCAGGGCCGCGAGTTCCTCGATGCGACCGTCTTCGAGGAGGCCGACGGTCTGGGTCCGGGGAGCGGCGACGTTCTGCAGTTGGTTGGGCTCTTCGCGATTGTCCCGATACCAGTACTGGCGGTGTTCGAAGGGGTAGGTGGGCAGGTCGAGCTTGTGGGCATGGTGCCGGCGAAGAGCGCCGAAGTCGGGAAGGTGGCCCAGCACATAGGCGTCGGCGACGGCTTCGGTGATCTGCCGGTGGTCGGCGGTGTTGGGACGCAGCGACGCGATGACCCGCGGGGCGGTGGCTGGGTCGGGCCACGCCCCGAGCGCCGCGGCGGTCAGCACCGGCCGTGGGCCGATCTCCACCAGCAGGCGGCAGTTCAGATCGGAGAGGGTGCGCACACTCTTGGCGAACTCCACCGGTTGGCGCGCGTGCCTGCGCCAGTAGGTGCCGTCGAGCTTCACACTCCTGCCGAGCGCGGCGCCGGTGCGGTTGTCGATCAGGATGCGTTGTGGCGCAGCGAAGGTGAATCGTTGCGCGTAGGCCTCAAACTCGTCGAGGATCGGGTCCAGCAGGGCCGAGTGGAATGCGTGACTGGTCTCGAGCCAGTCGCACCGCACGCCGTCGGCCGCCAGTGTCGTCACCGCCCGCTCCAGATCCGCTGCGGGGCCTGACAATACGGTATTGGCACCGTTGTACGCGGCCACCGACAGGCTCGGGAACTCGTCGGTCACACTCTCCGCGCGATCGGCGGTGGTGAACGCCGCGACCATGCGGCCTCCGGCGGGCAGGCTGCCGAACAGGCGCCCGCGTTCGGCCATCAGAAGTGCGCCGTCGGTCAGGCTGATCATGCCCGAGACGCAGGCCGCCGCGTACTGGCCGACGCTGTGGCCCAGCACCACATCGGGTTCGAATCCCCAGTGCTGCCACAGTCGTGCCAGACCCATCTCCACCGCGAACAGCGCGGGCTGGGCGTAGGAGGTCTGCCGCAGTTTCTCGTCGGGACTGTCGACATCGAAGATCACGTCAAGCAGTGGCCTGTCGAGAACATCGGCAACCGCGGCGGCGCAACTGGTCAGTGTCTCGGCGAAAACCGGTTCGGTGTCGAACAACTCGCGCGCCATGCCGGGATACTGGCTGCCCTGACCCGTGAACAGCCACGCGGTCTTCGGTGGCTCATGGGACTGCCCGCGAACCAGGCCCGGTGCGGGTCGGTCGTCGGCGACCGCGCCCAGCAGTTCGACGGCCGCGTCCCTCGAGTTGACCACCAGCGCGGCTCGGTGCTCAAGGTGCGCCCGTGCGGTGCCCGCGGTGAAACACACGTCGGCCAGGGTGGCCTCCGGATGGGCACTCAACCAGCCGCGGTAGCGGTCGGCCACCTCGGCCAGGGCCGTGGGTGTGTGCGCCGACAACGGCAGAATGCTGAACCGGTTGTCCGGCGCCTCCCCGTCGGGAACCCGTGCTCCTGCCGGCTCGGGGGCCTCTTCGAGGATGACGTGCGCGTTGGTCCCGGCGAACCCGAACGAGCTGACGCCGGCGATGCGCGGCCGGTCATTGCGCTGCCAGGGCCGGGTCTCCGTGACGATCTCGACCGCCAGCCGGTCCCAGGGAATGTGCGGTGAGGGCCGTTCGAAGTTGAGGTGCTTGGGCAGCGTCTCGTGCTCGAGCGACAGGACGACCTTGAGGACGCCCGCGATCCCGGCGGCGGCCTCGAGGTGGCCGATGTTGGTCTTCGCCGAACCGATCAGGAGCGGCTCGCCGGGTGCTCGTCCGGCGCCGAGCACGGCACCGGCCGCCTGGGCTTCGATCGGGTCACCCAGCGAGGTGCCGGTGCCGTGAGCTTCGAGGTAGTCGACGTCGCTGGGCTCGAGGTGGGCGCGTTTGAGCGCGTCGGCGATCACCCGCTGCTGGGCGCCTCCGTTGGGCACTGTCAGCCCGCCCGAGGCGCCGTCCTGGTTGACCGCGCTGCCTCGGATTACGGCCCGGATCTGGTCACCGTCGGAGATCGCGTCCTCGAGACGCTTGATGACGACGACGCCGCAGCCCTCGCCGCGCACGTAGCCGTCCGCGGCCGCGTCGAAGGTCTTGCACCTGCCGTCCGGTGCGAGCATGTGCGCGCTGGAGAACGTGATCATCGTGGCCGGGGTGAGCAGGACGTTGGCGCCGCCGGCCAAGGCCAGATCGCATTCGCCCAGCAGCAGTGCCTGGCACGCCTGGTGGATTGCGACCAGCGACGAACTGCAGGCCGTGTCGACGGCAACGGCGGGGCCCTGGAGTCCCAGGCGGTGGCTGATCCGGCCTGCTGCGGCGGCATTCGACGTGCCGATGGCCATGTAGGCCTCGATCTCGGGATACGTCAGCTCATCGGAGGCCATTCCGAGGTAGTCGTGGGTGGCCAGGCCCACGAACACACCCGTGTTGGTGCCTGCCAGCGCCGTGGGCGCGGTCCCCGAGTGCTCCACGGCGCGCCACGAGGTCTCCAGCAGAAGGCGGTGCTGCGGGTCCAGCAGCCTGACCTCGCGGGTCGACATCCCGAAGAACGGCGCGTCGAATCCTGTCGGATCGTCGACGAAACCCGCGCGACGGGTCACCACCTTGCCGGGTGTACCTGGCTCCGGGTCGAAGAACTCATCGACATTCCAGCGGTCGGCGGGCACCTCCGATATCCCATCGCGGCCCTCGCGCAGCAGTTCCCAGAACGCCTCCGCGTCCTGTGCCCCTGGAAGTCGCGCCGCGTAACCGATGATCGCGAAACGAGGTGCTTGCTGGATCGGGCTTGACGTGGATTCCATGCCGGTGCCCTCCCTTGCAGTCGGCGGTTGGAACAGAGTCCTGCGAATCAGTTGACGTCCCCCAAAGCCAACTTCTCCGTCGCCCACTATGGCATTGTCTGCAGCTGAATGCGCGGTTCTGCTCTGCGGGAATCAGATGGCGCTGGGCGAACACGGTCAATCCGGGTTATGTTCGTTCGGGGACGGCCGCCGCTGGGTTCAGAGCGGGCCGAGTGGGAGATTTTGGGAGGGCCAAGGCTTTGCGGATCGGCAGGATAACGGTTGGCCCACTTGGTGAATGGGCTCTGAAACCTGGTTCGGTGACTTCATGGCACCCTACGGCCGAGTCGGCGGAGAAAGCCCGCCGGGCACCAGTCAGTCTGATACCCGTCAGCTACATGCAGAATCAACATCTTCGCAACTATTCCGAGCGAACAGGTGTGGGTCTGAACTTCTCCCGCCAGATCATCGCGAGCTGTGAAGTACGTGGCCAGTGTGACATCGGAGCCATGGACGACGCCGTGAACACCTACCTTCGTCGCCACGACACGTTCCGCAGTTGGTTTGAGCGCATGGACGACGGAAAGTTTGCCAGGCGCGCCCTCGAGGATCCTGCCGATATCGAGTTCTGCCCGGTCGACCACGGCAGCATGACCATCGACGAGATCCTCGCTCACGTCGTCGACATACCGAGTCCGCTGGAGTGGGGCTGCTTCACCTTCGGCGTGATCCAGAACGAGGACAACTTCACGTTCTTCGCGGCCATGGATCACGTTCACGGAGATGCGACGTTGATCGGCACCACCATGATGGAGGCCAACGGGATGTACTCGGCGCTGAGCGGCAGCGGGCTCACGCTTCAGCTTCCCGAGGCCGGCAGCTTCGACGACTTCTGTGTCCGCGAACGCGAGCGCACGGCCGAGCTGACCCTCGATTCACCCGAGGTGCGCACATGGATCGAGTTCGCCGAGAACAACAATGGCGGTTTTCCGGAGTTTCCGCTCCCGCTCGGCAACCCCGCGAAGTCGACCAGCAGCGATATGACCACCGAAGTCCTGATGGAGCCCGCGCAGACTGAACGGTTCGAACAGGCCTGCACCGGCGCGGGCGCGCGCTTCGTCGGCGGCCTGTTCGCCTGCCTCGCCCAGGTGGAGCACGAGCTGACCGGGGCACTCACCTATTACGGTTTGACGCCGAGGGACTCGCGCAACGCCACGGACAATTTCATGACGCAGGGCTGGTTCACGGGCCTGATTCCGATCACCATTCCCATCGGCGCAGCGTCGTTCGGGGAGGCCGCGTGGTCGGCGCAGACATCGTTCGACTCGAGCCTGAACATGGCCAAGGTGCCGTACTACCGGGCGCTGGAACTCGCGCCGTGGTTGAACTGGCCACAGCCGAACTTCCCGGTGTCGAACTTCTTCCACGGTGGCGCGGCACCCTTGAATGCCGTTCTGGCCGCGGCCGAGATGGGGCTTGCCGACAACATCGGCATCTATCCGGACGGTCGGTTCTCCTGCCAGCTCACCATTTACATATTCCGATACGGCGAGGGGACAACGATGGCGATCATGCACCCCGACAATGAAGTCGCCCGAAAATCGGCGGCCCGCTATATGGCGGCGATGAAGGCAGTGTCTGTTCAGGTCGCAGACAGCGGGAACTGGGGCCGCGTCGCGTAGCGCGATGTGGGCGTGAGGGCGATATGCGACGGCTGGCCGAGATGGTGGTGCGATGGCCCCTGGTGGTCATCGGGATCTGGCTCGCTCTGGCCGCGGCCCTTCCGCTGACATTCCCATCGCTCGGCGAGATGGCCCAGAAACACCCGCTGCAGATTTTGCCCAGCAGTGCGCCTTCGAACGTCGCCGCCGTGAAGATGGCCGAGGCCTTCCAGGAATCAGGCAACGATGACCTTCTGTTGGTCGCGCTGATCAACGAGCACGGCCTCGGACCCGACGACGAGACCGTCTACCGCAAACTCGTGTCAGTCCTTCGTGACGACGTCAGCAACGTGGTGTCAGTCCAGGATTTCGTCAGCACGCCGCAACTGCGGCCTTTTCTGACGAGCGAGGACAAGACGACGTGGGTGTTGCCGGTCAGTCTGGAGGGGGAGCTGGGCACACCGCGGGCCTTCGAGTCCTTCAACCGCGTCTCTGACCTGATTGAACGGAACTCGCCCCAGGGGCCGCTGACGGTGTACATCACCGGGCCTGCCGCCACGGTCGCCGACCTCACCGTCGCCGGTGAAAAGGATCGGCTGCCCATCGAGATCGCGATCGCGGTCCTGGTCCTCGGCGTGCTCCTACTGGTGTACCGCAGCGCCGTCACGATGCTGCTGCCGTTGGTGACGATCGGATCGTCGCTGGTGATCGCGCAGGCCGTGGCCGCAGGTTTCTCGCAGTTGACCGGCGCGGGAGTCTCCAATCAGTCCATCGTGTTCTTGAGCGCGATCATGGCCGGCGCCGGAACCGACTACGCGGTCTTCCTGATCAGCCGCTATCACGATTACCTGCGGTTGGGCCGCGGCTACGACGAGGCGGTCAAGGCCGCGATGATCTCGATCGGCAAGGTGATCGCCGCGTCCGCGACCACGGTCGGGCTGACGTTTCTTCTGCTGAGCTTCGCGAAGATGGGCGTGTTCCGGACGGTCGGGGCGACGGCGGCGATCGGGATCGGCGTCGCATTCCTGGCCGGGGTGACCCTGCTGCCGGCGATTCTGGTGCTCGCCGGGCCACGTGGCTGGGTCAAACCGAGGCGCGAATTGACCGCCCGGTTCTGGCGGCGCTCCGGCATCCGGATCGTCCGCCGACCTGTGGCGCACCTCGTCGGGAGCCTGCTCGTGTTGGCCCTGCTGGCCAGTCTCGCGACGTTCGCGAACTACAACTACGACGACCGCAAGGTCGTCCCCGCCACGGCGTCGAGTTCGATCGGATACGCGGCGGTGGAACAGCATTTCCCGATCGCGCAGTCCATCCCCGAATACATCCTGATCCAGTCGCCGCACGACCTGCGCTCACCCCGAGCCCTCGCCGACCTGGAACAGCTGGCCTCGCGCGTCGCGCAGTTGCCCGATGTCGGTCTGGTCAGCGGCGTGACCCGGCCGCTGGGGGAGGTGCCGCCGGAGTTCCGGGCCACGTACCAGGCAGGCCTGGTCGGTGACCGGTTGGCGGACGGCTCGGCCCAGATCGGTCAGCGCGCGGGTGACCTCAACCGCCTGTCGAACGGTGCCGCCACGCTTGCCGACAGCCTCGCTGACGTGCGCAGGCAGGTGAACCAGATCGTGCCCAGCATCCAGAGTGTGGTCGATACGTTCTCCTCGGTGCGCACCGAGTACGGGGGCGACAAGCTGGTCCGGGACGTCGAGACCGCGGCCAAGCTGGTCGCAAGCATCAACGCGCTCGGCAACGCGATGGGAGTCAATTTCAGAGCCGTCAAGGACATGTTCGCCTGGATCGGCCCGGTGCTGGCAGCACTGCAGGGCAACCAGGTCTGCGACGCCAACCCCTCGTGCGCCGACACCCGCATTCAGTTCCAGAAGCTCGTCGATGCACGCAATGACGGACAGCTCGACGACATCAACACTCTCGCCCAGCAGCTCCAGGGCGTCGAAGACCGCCAGACCCTCAACACCGCCGTGAACCGGCTCAACGCCGCCATGGCCAGCGTCGCCAGGGCCGCGAAGGCCATGGGGCTGGACCGTCCCGGCGGGCCGCAGGCGGGGCTGGCTGAACTGCAGCAGGGTGCCAACCGCCTGGCGGGCGGCAGCCGGGAGGTGGCCGGCGGCGTGGAGGAACTCGTCAAGCAGGTCAAGGTGATCGCCGCGGGGCTCAACGAGGCGTCGACGTTCCTGTTGACCATGCGGACCGACGCTGCGAACCCCGCGCAGGCGGGGTTCAACATCCCGGCCGAAGTGCTGAACTTCCCGGACTTCAAGAAGGCGGCTGCGGCCTATGTCTCGCCGGACGGTCACTCGGTCCGATACCTGGTGCAGACGAAGCTCAACCCGTTCAGCGCCGAGGCGATGGATCAGGTCAACCAGATCGGCGACGTCGCCCGTGGCGCCCAGCCGAACACGGCGCTGTCGGACGCGACGATCTCGATGGGTGGTTTCCCCGTCGCCCTGCGCGACACCCGCGACTACTACCAGCGCGACATCCGATTCATCATCGCCGCAACCCTGATCGTCGTCCTGCTGACCCTGATGGTGCTGCTGCGCACCGTGATCGCACCGCTGTATCTGGTCGGATCGGTGGTGGTGTCGTACTTCGCCGCCATCGGCATCGGCGTGCTGACCTTCCAAGTCCTGCTCGGTCAGCAGTTGCATTGGAGCGTCCCGCCTTTGGCGTTCGTGGTGTTGGTCGCGGTGGGCGCCGACTACAACATGCTGTTCGTGTCCCGGTTGCGCGACGAATCCCCGCACAGTGTGCGTTTCGGGGTCATCCGCACGTTGAGTTCGACAGGCGGCGTGATCACCGCGGCGGGCCTGATCTTCGCGGCCTCGATGGCGGGTCTGCTGTTCTCCAGTATCGGAATCGTGGTCCAGGGCGGATTCGTGATCGGTGTGGGAATTCTGTTGGACACCTTCGTCGTCCGCACCATCACGGTGCCCGCGATCGCGACGCTGGTCGGGCGTGCGAACTGGTGGCCGTCGCGATTCGGGCCGCAGCGGCCGAAGTCGAGGGAGCCCGCCGAAGTGAGCGGGTAGCCGCCGGCCAGCGCCCACCGGCGATGTGTGTGAAACTACGAAACGGAGCGAAGTGGTGAGGAATGCAGATGGTGCAGCCCTTCGCGGGGCGGTCGCTCTCGGGACTCCGGAGGTCACGCTGAATCAGGTTGCGTCGACGTCGTCCGCATCGATTCTCTCGATGCTTCACGGTCGCGCGAGCCTCCGACCCGACGACGTCGCCTTCACCTACACCGACTACGACCTCAACTCGGAGGGCGTGGCCGAGAGCCTCACGTGGTCCCAGCTGGCGCGCCAGACCTCAAACGTCGCGCGTGAGATCGCGTTGCACGGGTCTGTCGGCGACCGGGCGCTGATCCTGGCGCCGCAGGGCCTCGATTACATCCTGGCGTTCCTGGGCGCCATGCAGGCTGGGCGCATCGCAGTCCCACTCCCGCTGCCGCACCGGGGCTCGAATCACGACCGCGTCGATGCGGTCCTCGCCGACACTGAGCCCGCGGTCGTCCTCACGACATCCGCCGTCGCTGCCGACGTGGGGGACGTCGTCGCGTCGGTCCGTCTGGACACCGCGCCGAAGATCGTCGAAATCGACTCGCTGCACCTCGACGCCGAGGACTGGTTGAGCCGGGCGCAGACCGACCTGCCGAGCATCGCCTACCTGCAGTACAGCTCCGGGTCCACCCGGCTGCCGACGGGTGTCATGGTGTCGCACCGCAACCTCACGACGAACTTCGATCAGTTGATGCGGAGTTTCTTCGCCGACTCCCCGTTGCCGTCGGACGCCACGCTCGTGTCGTGGCTGCCGTTCTATCACGACATGGGTCTGGTGCTCGGAGTCTGCGCACCGATCCTGTGTGGGCGTCGCGCCGAGCTGACGAGCCCAGTTGCGTTCCTGGAGAGGCCATCCCGGTGGGTGCGCGCGCTTGCCCAGAACCCGCACGCGTGGTCATCGGCGCCCAATTTCGCGTTCGACTTGGCCGCCCGCAAAACCCGCGACGACGATCTGGCGGGCCTGGACCTCGGCGGGGTGGTGGGCATCATCAGCGGCGCCGAGCGCGTGGAACCGGCGACGCTGCACCGCTTCGTCGATCGCTTCGCGCACTTCAACTTCGCCGACCACATGATGCGTCCGGCCTACGGTCTGGCCGAGGCCACCGTCTTCGTGGCGGCGGGCACGTGGAACGAGGCGTCGCCGGCCGGTCACTTCGACACCGAGGAACTGGGCGCGGGACGTGTTCGGCCCTGCCCACCCGGCAAGGGCACGGCATTGGTGAAATACCGAGTGCCTCAGTCACCTTCGGTGCGGATCGTCGACAGCGAGACCCGCCGCGAACGCCCGCTGGGCCTGATCGGCGAGATCTGGGTGCACGGCGAGAACATCTCCGAGGGCTATTGGCGTAAGCCTTCGACGGACCACAGCACATTCGGCGCAACACTGGTCGATCCGTCGCCCGGAACCGAGGCTGGACCGTGGCTGCGCACCGGTGACCTCGGCTTCATCCACGGCGGCGAACTGTTCGTCGTCGGCCGCATCAAGGATCTGTTGATCATCCGGGGACGCAATCACTACCCCGAAGACATCGAGGCGACCGTGCAGGAGATCACCCGCGGACGGGTCGCGGCCATCTCGGTTCCCGTGCGCAGCACGGAAGAATTGGTGACCGTGGTCGAGGTCAAGGGATCGACCGACCTCGACGATGAGGCGATCCGTCGGCTCAGTGCCGTCAGGAGCGATGTCACCGCCGCGATCGCCAACGCGCACGGTTTGAGCGTCGCGGACCTGGTCCTGGTGCCCTTCGGGTCGATTCCTACGACGACCAGCGGAAAGATCCGCCGCGCCGCATGCACTGTGCAATATCAGCAGGAACAGTTCGTCCGGTTGGACGCGTGAGCCGGAGTAGGGTTCTCAATGCAGCCGAGCAGGGCGGGGAGGATGCGTAGACCGTGAGACGACTACTCGCATTCGGCACGACACTGACCACCGTCGTCGTCGTCGGCTGCCTGGCGCTCGGGCCCGCGGCAGCCGACGACCAGAGGCCGGTCGTGCCGCCGACTCCCGCTCCCGCCGAGGGTCCGCCGCCGCTGGGCACCCCCGGCCGGGCCTACGCGTTGGGCGGCGCTCATGTGCTCGGCATCCCGTACGACGAATACATCATGCGCACGGGTGCGGACTGGTTCCCCGGACTGGACCGTCAGATCGTCGACTATCCCGCCGGGCAGGTGCAGGGGCACACGCTGGAACGTCTGTTCCCGGGCATCGGCGAACTCGAACGGTTCTTCCCCGGCATCGGCATCGACGGCCCCAGTGTCGGCGAGTCGGTCGACGAGGGGACCCCGAACGTCCTCAACGCGGTCCGCGCTGGCGGCAAGGGCACCGCGATCGGACTGTCCGAGGGCGCGATGGTGCTCAACGACGTGCAGGCCAAGCTGGCATACGATCCGGCGGCCCCACCGCCGGACCAGTTGAGTTTCGCGATGTACGGCGATCCGGTGGCCCGGCACGCCTTCGGTGAGAGTTTCCTGACCCAGATGTTCCCTGTCGGCAGTGTCGTCCCTTCGCTGGACTACCGCATCCCGCCGCCGGTGGAAAGCCAGTACGACACTTACCAATTCGTCTCGGCCTACGACAGCATCGCCGACTGGCCGGACCGATCCGACAACTGGATCTCCGTGGGCAACGCGATCGTCGGCCTGGCGACGGGTCACACCGCCGTGGCCTTCACCAACCCGAGCATGGTGCCACCGCAGAACATCCGGACCACGGTCAACTCCCGGGGAGCGAAGACCACGACGTTCATGATCCCCGAGGAGCATCTCCCGCTGGTGATGCCGTTCAAGTACCTCGGGTTGCCCAAGGACACGCTGATCAAGCTCGACGCGGTGCTCATGCCATACGTCGACGCGGGCTACTCCCGCAACGACGATCCGCTGACCGCGCCCGTCACGGTGGATCCGGTGAACGGCTATGACCCCGCAGCGGTCACCGCGCCGGCCACCCAGGCCGCGTTCGGTGGCGGCTCGGACCCGGTCTCGCAGTTGCTGGCGGGCGTTCAGTACGTGCTGAACAACCCGCCTCGGCCCTGATCATCGCTGCAGGCCGGCAACCCCGACCCCGACCAACACGCAGCCGACCGTGGTCAGCAGGACGAACACGCCCCGGCGACCCTGCGACCGCAGCCAGTCGTAGAACGCCGACAGAGCGGTGCGGGTGCGGTCGGGTGCGACCAGGTAGCACAGCAGCGGAATCTCGATGAGTGCGAAGGCCACCACGTTGAACACCACTAAGGCGCTCAGTTGCGTCGTCGCCGCGGCCCCGGAGGCGACGATGAGCGCGAGCGCGGCGAGGTAGTCGACGGACGGCAGGGCGATCCCCAGACCGGCGATTCCGGCCGTCCACAGCGAGCTGCCGGTCAGCAGTCGCCGCGCGCGATTCGTCACCGGTTCCAGCCTGCGGATCAGCCGGTCCTGCCGCCCGTCGGCTCGTCCGCCTCCGAGGACGCCCGCGGCCACCAAGACCGCGTTGAGCAGAATGATCGCGCCGACCACGATCTGGACCCTCGGCAACGTGAAATGCGCCGATCCGAGGGCGGGCCGCAACGCGAAGAGCACGACCACGCCTACGGCGGTTCCCATCAGGAAACCGCCGACGAGGAACGTCAGCAGCTGCAGGGCCGGCTGCGGTCGGTTGATCATCAGGACCGTCATGCCGATCCGGAACGGCTCCAGGCTGACCGCGACGGCCATCATCAGGAGCGGAATCCACATGATGCGCGTCACACTACCGGCACAAGCCCGTCCCGGGGCTCACCCAGACGTGGCCGCCACACAGGGTCATGTGTGACGATAGGGGAGTTATGAGCGCACCAGAACTGAGCCCGACATCGCTGCGTGAAGCGTTCGGCCATTTTCCGTCCGGAGTCATCGCCATCGCCGCAGAGGTCGAGGGCACCCTCGTCGGCCTGGCAGCCAGCACATTTGTGCCGGTGTCGCTGGACCCGCCGCTGGTGTCGTTCTGTGTGCAGAACTCCTCGACCACGTGGCCCAAGCTCCAGGACCTGCCGTCGCTGGGAATCAGTGTGCTGGGCGAGGCCCACGACGCTGCGGCCCGCACTCTGGCGGCCAAGACCGGTGACCGGTTCGCCGGACTCGAGACCGAGTCACGCGAATCGGGTGCGGTGTTCATTCACGGAACGAGTGTGTGGCTCGAGAGCACCATCGAGCAGTTGGTGCCGGCCGGGGATCACACCATCGTGGTGCTGCGGGTCAGCGACATCACGGTCAATCCCGATGTGGCGCCGATCGTCTTCCACCGCAGCACGTTCCGCAAGCTGGGCGTCTGACCTCAGCGAGCTTCAGGGGCGCTCGGCAAGCCGCTCGCGGTAGCTGTCAATCCGCTGTTCGATCTCGGCCGCGTCCTCCGGTCTGCCCTCCTTGCGGGCAAGATTGGCCCGGGCTGTGAGTTCGCGGATCGCGGTGCGAATGTCATTGACGCTGACAGTCCCTCGGTGTGGCATGACGTGCCTTTCGCCGGTTACTCGCTGCTGATCCCGACTGTACGCGCGATACCTGGAAACGCCAGTGGCTCGATGACCAGGCCGAGGTGCCCGCGCGGTTCCCTCCGACCCGGCTGACGTGTCCGCGCCGTTCTCTCTGTCCGCCGGCCCACCCCCGGAGGCTCGCCCGCAAGCTCACCCTCCCGAGGTCACTCCCGGAGGCTCGCCCGCAAGCCCGTCCCTCAGCGAGGCTGTGGTTATCGCGCAAAAGTGCGAGAAGGGGCCTCGAAAACTACAGCCTCGGGCGTTCCAGCCCGGTAGACCCGCGCGGCTGGGTTCGTTCCGGCCGCGGCTGACCCGCAAGCTCCTATGCGCAAGCCCGCCCCTCAGCGAGGCTGTAGTTACCGAGCGGAAGTGCGAGAAGGGGCCGCGGTAACGACAGCCTCGGCGAAATCAGGCGAACGCCCTCCTTCGCCCTGCTTCGCTGCGGCTCTAACGCCTGAACAGCTTGTTCCCCAGCCAGACGATCGGGTCGTACTTACGGTCGGCGACGCGTTCCTTCATCGGGATCAGTGCGTTGTCCGTGATCTTGATGTGCTCGGGGCACACCTCGGTGCAGCATTTGGTGATGTTGCACAGCCCCAGGCTGAAGTCCTCCTGGGCCATGTCCTTACGGTCCACGGTATCCAGTGGGTGCATATCGAGTTCGGCGATGCGCATATGGAACCGCGGACCCGCGAAAGCCTCTTTGTTCTCTTCGTGATCACGAACCACATGGCACACGTTCTGGCACAGGAAGCACTCGATGCACTTGCGGAACTCCTGGCTCCGGTTCACATCCTCCTGCTGCATCCGGTAATCGCCGGGCTGCAGATCCTTCGGCGGCGTGAACGACGGGATCTGGCGTGCCTTCTCGTAGTTGAACGACACGTCGGTGACCAGGTCACGCATCACCGGGAAGGTCCGCAGCGGGGTGACGGTCACGGTCTCGCTCTCGTCGAACGTCGACATCCGTGTCATGCACATCAACCTGGGCCTGCCGTTGATCTCGGCCGAGCAGGATCCGCACTTGCCCGCCTTGCAGTTCCAGCGCACCGCGAGGTCCGGGGTCTGGGTGGCCTGCAGTCGGTGGATGATGTCGAGCACCACCTCGCCGTCGTTGACCTCGACCGTGAAGTCCTCCAGGCCGCCGCCGCTCTGGTCGCCCCGCCACACACGCATGCTGGCGTTGTAGGTGCCCATGTCAGCCCTTCCGTTCGGGGTGTTCGGCCAATTCCGCGTCGGTGTAGTACTTCTCGAGCTCATTGAGTTCGAAGACCGCGAGCAGGTCGGGTCGCATCGGATCCTGCTGCTCGGGTGTCACTCTGACGCCCGGGACCACGTCGTCGCCGCCTTCAGTCCGGCACACCAGCAGCGTGTTGCGCCAGTTCGCGTCCATCTCCGGATAGTCGTCGCGGGTGTGGCCGCCGCGGCTCTCCGTCCGCTGCAGCGCGGCCTTGGCCACGCACTCGCTGACCAGCAGCATGTTGCGCATGTCGATCGCGAGGTGCCAGCCCGGGTTGAACACACGGCCGCCCTCGACGGTGACGTTCTGGTAGCGCCTCTTCAGTTCGTCGATCTTGACCAGGACCTCTTCGAGTTCCCCCTGCTTGCGGATGATGCCTGCCAGGTCGTTCATCGACTCCTGCAGTTCGGAGTGCAGCGTGTAGGGGTTCTCGGGATTGGGCTTGGGTTCGAACGGCGAGAGCGCGAGGTTCGTGGCCTCCTCCAGTGCGGCGTCGGACACCGCGGGACGACTCGCCAGCCCACGCACATAGTCGGCGGCGCCCAAACCGGCACGCCGGCCGAACACCAACAGATCCGAAAGTGAGTTGCCGCCAAGCCGATTGGACCCGTGCATACCACCGGAGCACTCACCGGCGGCGAACAGACCCGGGGTGTCGGCGCCGCCGGTGTCGGGATCGACCTCGATACCACCCATCACGTAGTGGCAGGTCGGTCCGACCTCCATCTCGTCCTTGGTGATGTCCACCTCGGCCAGTTCGATGAACTGGTGATACATCGACGGCAGTCGGCGCTTGATCTCCTCGGCAGGCATGCGCGAGGCGATGTCGAGGTAGACGCCGCCGTGAGGTGAGCCGCGACCGGCCTTCACCTCGCTGTTGATGGCGCGGGCCACCTCATCGCGGGGGAGCAGGTCAGGGGTGCGGCGAGCCGAATCGTTGTCCTTGAGCCACTGGTCGGCCTCCTCCTCGGATTCGGCGTACTGACCCTTGAACACCGAGGGGATGTAGTCGAACATGAAGCGCTTGCCCTCGGAGTTCTTCAGCACCCCGCCATCGCCGCGGACACCCTCGGTGACCAGGATGCCCTTGACCGACAGCGGCCAGACCATGCCCGTCGGGTGGAACTGGATGAACTCCATGTTGATCAGGCCCGATCCGGCGCGCAGAGCCAGGGCGTGGCCGTCGCCGGTGTACTCCCACGAGTTGGACGACACCTTGAAGGACTTGCCGATGCCGCCGGTCGCGAGCACCACCGCGGGCGCCTCGAACAGCACGAAGTTTCCGGTCTCGCGGTAGTAACCGAAGGCCCCCGCGATCGCGTCCCCGTCCTTGATCAGGTCGGTGATGCTGGTTTCGTGGAAGACCCTGATCCGCGCCTCGTAGTCACCGAGCTCGCGCTTGTCCTCCTGCTGCAGGGAGACGATCTTCTGCTGCAGAGTGCGGATGATCTCCAGGCCGGTCCGGTCGCCGACGTGCGCGAGACGCGGGTAGGTGTGTCCGCCGAAGTTTCGCTGGCTGATCTTGCCGTCCTTGGTGCGGTCGAACAGCGCACCATAGGTCTCCAGTTCCCAGACCCGGTCGGGGGCCTCCTGGGCGTGAAGTTCGGCCATCCGCCAGTTGTTCAGGAACTTCCCACCGCGCATGGTGTCACCGAAGTGCACCTGCCACGAGTCCTTGGTGTTGACGTTGCGCATGGCCGCCGCGCAACCACCCTCGGCCATCACGGTGTGTGCCTTGCCGAACAGCGACTTGGTCACCACCGCGACACGCAGGCCGCGCTCGCGAGCCTCGATCACCGCGCGTAGTCCGGCGCCGCCGGCACCGATGACGACGACGTCGTACTGGTGCCGTTCTAGGTCAGTCATCTACTCTCACTTCGATTTTCGGGGGCTGTGTCAGGGGATGATCGGAAGGTCGGGAAGACCCAATGACACGGACATGATGTAGAAGTCGGTCAGCATCAGGGTGCCCAGAGTGATCCACGCGAACAGCTTGTGTCGGGTGTTGAGCCTGCTGATCTGCGTCCACAGCCAGTACCGCACAGGGTGTTTCGAGAAGTGCTTGAGCCGCCCGCCGGCTACGTGCCGGCAGGAGTGGCACGACAGCGTGTAGGTCCACAGCAGAATCACGTTGACCCACAGGATCAGGTTGCCCACGCCGAAGCGGAAGCCGTCGTTGTTCCACATGGCCGTCACCGCGTCGTACGTGTTGATGATCGAGATGATGCCCGCGATGTAGAAGAAGTAGCGGTGGGTGTTCTGGATGATCAGGGGCAGGCGCGTCTCGCCGGTGTACTTCGCGTGCGGCTCGGCCACCGCGCACGCAGTCGGTGACTGCCACACAGAGCGGTAGTAGGCGCCGCGGTAGTAGTAGCAGGTGAGCCGGAACAGCAGCAGGAACGGCAACGACAACGCTGCGTACGGCAGGAACCACAGGTCGGGGAGGAAGGTGCCGAAGTGCGCGGCACCTTCCGGGCATCCCGAACCGGTCGCCGGGTCGTAGTTCACCACGCAGGGTGAATAGAACGGCGTGAGGTAGTTGTACTGCTCCACATAGAAGTGGTCCTGCATGAACGCCCGTGCCGTCGCATAGATGAGGAAGGCCGCGAATCCGAGGTTGGTGAGGATGGGCGACTTCAGCCAACTGTCCGTGCGCAGCGTCTTCTGGGGGATTTTTGCGCGGGTGGCGGAGAAGACGCCGGTCTTCGAGCGGTCGGCTGTGGGCGCGCTCATATCACTCAAGTTCCTTCTGTGGCGGCATGCGTCAGCGGCTGGGGAGGGGAGGGTTAAGCGGGGACGTGTGCAGCGATCAGGTCATCGGCGCGGGTTGTGACCGCCGACGCCTTCGTCGTCGACGTCACGCCAGAAGTCCTGGTCGTACTGCGTGTCCGGAACCGGGATCTTCTCGCCGGTGTGCCGTTCGGCGCACCGCGACAGATCGAGGTCGTTCGCATCGGTGTCGAGCAGCTCGACATCGTTGAGGATGCGGTCGGCGTCGAGCGCGATCCGCCTCATGGCCGGGCTTTCGCCGTACCGGGACCGCAGCGAGGTGACGCAGCGGCGCAGGTTGGAGACGAGATCGTGCAGTTCGGCGAGTTCAGTGGTGCTGGACACGCGACCTCCTTGGGCTGAAGGGTGTCAGGGATCACATTACGACAACCGATGCTAGTCACATCACGATCAGAACGTGACTCACGTCACGTCTGGAATGTCGCGGGAGTGCCTGGGATTGGCTATGAAGACCGACGAGCAACCGATTCGAGTACCCGATGAAGGAGAAGCGATGAGTGAAACCGATCTGGCGCAGAAGGCTGACGCGCTGCTGGCGCTGCACGTGCCGGGGAACCCGGTGGTGCTGCCCACGGTGTGGGACGCCTGGTCGGCCGCCCTCGCCGTGGACGCGGGGTTCACGGCCCTGACCGTCGGCAGCCATCCGGTGGCCGATTCGGTCGGCAAACCCGACAACGAGGGCATGTCCTTCGATGATCTGCTGACCCGCGTCGCTCAGATCACCGCGAAGGTCGACGTACCGATCTCGGTGGACATCGAGTCGGGCTACGGACTGCCCGGAGGGGAGCTGGTCGCCGGACTTCTGCGGGTGGGGGCGGTGGGCCTGAACATCGAGGACACCGTGCACAGCGAGGGCAAGCGGTTGCGGTCCTCGAGTGAGCACGCGGCCCTGGTCGCGACGCTGCGCCAGGCCGCCGACGCCGCGGGCGTGCACGTGGTGGTCAACGCCCGCACCGACCTGTTCCTGCGTCAGGACGGCGACGAGGGTGACCGCGTGGACCGCGCGATCGCCCGCATGAAGGAGGCCGCGGAGGCCGGCGCGGACTCGCTGTACCCGGTCGGCCGGCACGACCCAGACACGTTGCGCCGCCTGACTTCCGAGCTTCCGCTGCCGGTCAATGCGATCGCCCTGCCCGATCAGGACGATCCCGCGTCGTTCGGCCCGTTGGGCGTCGGCCGCATCAGCTTCGGCCCGTTCCTGCAGGCCGCGCTGTCGGCGCGGACCAAGGAGATCCTGGCCCGCTGGGGCTGAACTGGAAAACGCCGAGACTGTCGGGAGGACGAGATTCCCGTCGGGAGATCGCAACCGCCGCAGTCTCGGCGAGAAATCAGCGGCCTCACAGACCCGGATCCGGTGTGTGAGCACGATGTGATGATCGGTTCACACTGAGACGACATCGCGGCAATAACGGCTGCTTAGCGTCTGGCGTATGCAGTCACACACATGTGTCGTGGTGGGCCACGGGATGGTCGCGCACCGCTTCGTCGAGGCGTTGCGTGCCCGGGACACCGACGGCGACTGGCACATCACGGTTCTCGGTGAGGAGGCCGACCCCGCCTACGACAGGGTGGGGCTGACCTCCTACACCGAGCACTGGGATCGCACGCGGATGGCGCTGAGCGGTAACACCTACGCCGAGGACCCGCGCGTGCGCCTCGAACTCGGTGCGTGCGTCACGGAGCTTGACCGTGATCGGCAGGTCGTGACCACCGAAACGGGTGAGCGGTACGGCTACGACGTGCTGGTGCTCGCGACGGGTTCCTACGCCTTCGTCCCGCCCGTGCCCGGCCATGACTTGCCGGGGTGCCACGTGTATCGCACGCTCGACGACCTCGACGCGATCCGCCATGCGGCCCGGGCGGCCTCGGCCGCCGGGCACACCGACCGCGCCGTGGTCATCGGCGGCGGACTCCTGGGACTCGAGGCCGCAAACGCCCTGCGGGGCTTCGGTCTGCATGCCCACATCGTGGAGATGGCGCCACGGCTGATGGCCCAGCAGCTCGACGAGGCCGGCGGCGCGCTGCTGGGCACCATGATCTCGAAGCTGGGCATCGACGTGCACCTCGCGGTCGGCACGCAGTCCATTGAGCAGACCGCACACGGCGGTATGGCCGTCAACCTGTCGGACGGCACCGTCATCGACGCCGGGGTTGTGGTGTTCGCGGCCGGCGTGCGTCCCCGTGACGAGCTCGCCAGGTTCGCGGGCCTCGAGGTCGCCGAGCGCGGTGGCGTGCTCACCGACTTGTCCTGTGCCACCGAGGATCCGCACATCTACGCCGTCGGTGAGGTCGCAGCGATCGAGGGCCGCTGCTACGGGTTGGTGGCACCCGGATACACGACGGCCGAGGTGGTTGCCGACCGTCTCGTGGGCGGCGGTGCCGAGTTCCCCGGCGCCGACATGTCCACCAAGCTCAAGCTGCTGGGCGTCGACGTCGCGAGCTTCGGTGACGCCATGAGCGTCACGCCCGACTGCCTCGAAGTGGTCGTCAACGACCCGGTCAACCAGACCTACGCCAAGCTCGTCCTCTCCAATGACGCCAAGACGCTGCTCGGCGGCGTACTCGTGGGCGATGCGTCGTCGTACGGCGTGCTGCGGCCCATGGTCGGCGGGCAGCTCCCAGGCGATCCGCTCGCGCTGATCACGCCGGCCGACGCCGGTTCGGGCGCAGCCGCTCTCGGGGTCGGCGCGCTGCCCGACGAAGCCCAGATCTGCTCGTGCAACAACGTCACCAAGGGCCAGCTCAAGGATGCCATCTGCGGCGGGTGCGCCGACGTGCCCGGACTCAGGGCGTGCACAAACGCGGGCACGTCGTGCGGGTCCTGCGTGCCGCTGCTCAAGCAGCTTCTCGAGGCGCAGGGGGTCGAGCAGTCCAAGGCCCTGTGCGAACACTTCAGCCAGTCCCGGGCCGAACTCTTCGAGGTCATCACGGCCACCGGGACCCGCACGTTCAGCGGCCTGATCGGGAGGTTCGGCACGGGGTCCGGCTGCGACATCTGCAAGCCGGTCGTCGCGTCGATCCTGGCGTCGACCAGTTCGGACCACATCCTCGACGGCGAGCAGGCCTCGCTGCAGGACTCCAACGACCACTTCCTGGCCAACATCCAACGCAACGGCAGCTACTCGGTGGTGCCCCGGGTTCCCGGCGGCGACATCACGGCCGACCAGCTGATCCTGATCGGTGAGGTCGCCAAGGAGTTCGGGCTCTACACCAAGATCACCGGCGGGCAGCGCATCGACCTGTTCGGCGCACGCGTCGAGCAGTTGCCGCTCATCTGGAGGCGCCTGATCGACGGCGGCATGGAGTCCGGGCACGCCTACGGCAAGTCGCTGCGCACGGTCAAGAGCTGTGTGGGCAGCGACTGGTGCCGCTACGGGCAGCAGGACTCGGTGCAGTTGGCCATCGACTTGGAACTGCGCTACCGCGGGCTTCGGGCGCCGCACAAGATCAAGATGGGCGTGTCCGGATGCGCTCGGGAATGTGCCGAAGCGCGCGGCAAGGACGTCGGGGTGATCGCGACCGAGACGGGATGGAACCTGTACGTCGGCGGCAACGGCGGGATGACGCCACGGCATGCGCAGTTGTTGGCCGGCGATCTCGACACCGAGACGCTGATCCGCTACATCGACCGCTTCCTGATGTTCTACATCCGCACGGCCGACCGCCTGCAGCGCACCGCGCCGTGGGTGGAGAGCCTCGACGGCGGGATGGACCACCTGCGTGACGTCGTGTGCCAGGACTCGCTCGGCCTGGCCGAGGAGTTCGAGGCCGCCATGGCCCGCCATGTCGACGGATACGCGTGCGAATGGAAGGGCGTGCTCGAGGATCCCAGCAAGCTCTCGCGGTTCGTGTCCTTCGTCAACGCACCGGAAACCGCAGATCCCACAGTGCAGTTCACCGAGAGGTCGGGCCGCAAGGTGCCGATCGGTATGCCCGCCTTCGCACCCCGAGAGGATCAGCCATGACGCTGTTGAACGACGTCGCGGTCTGGACCGCGGCGTGCCACTACGACCGTCTCCTCCCAGGCCGCGGTGTCGCGGTGCTGCTGGACGACGGGTCACAGGCCGCCCTGTTCCGGCTTCCCGACGGCCGCCTGCAGGCGGTGGGCAACGTCGACCCGTTCTCGGGTGCGGCGGTGCTGTCGCGGGGCATCGTCGGTGACCGGGCGGGACGGCCGACGGTGCAGTCACCGATCAAGAAGCAGGCCTTCTCGTTGGAGGATGGGACGTGCCTGGACGATCCCTCGGTCAGCGTTCCTATCTACGCCGTCCGCGCCGGCGAGAACGGAATCGTCGAAGTCGGCCGCTGAGGCCCGCCAGCCGATCCCGTTGTGCTTCACTTGATCCACGATCAAGGAGGCCACCATGAATCGATGGACCAGAGCCGGGATGGTCGGCATCTCCGCGGTGGCGATGGCCGCTGGAATCGAGGCGATCGGAGCAGTTGCCGCGCCCGCGACCAGCCTGGCCGACGTGTGCGGAAGCGTCGGCGGCCGACATGTTTCGGTGAGTGGGTGCGGCAACGTCGCCGATGCGATCGCGCCGTGGGCTCCGCCGCCATCGGCGTACGCGCCGCTGCCCGAGGACTTTGACGCCGCGCCCCCTCCGCCACCACCGCCCAACGTCTCGGTGTGCGCCAACGTGGGCAGACGGATCAGCGTGAGCGGGTGCACCTAGCCGGGTCGTGACGGCACCCGGTCCCGCGCCGCCGCACGCTGGCTGGTTGGCCCCGCCGGCGCGCCTGTAGACCCACATTGCACCCGGTCCCGCGCCGAGACTTAAACCTCTGCGACGTTGCTCGGCGTGTCGTCGCGAGGGTTTAAGTGTCGTGGGGGAGTGGGGCGCCGGGGCGCCCAGTGACGCGGCGCCCAGTGTCGCGGCGCCCAGTGACGCAGCGCCCAGAGCCGTAGCGCCCACAGAGCCCGGGAGCACGAGGCAGGAGCAAGAAAGCAGGGTCAGGCGCTCATCAGCGACGGCACCGCCGCCCGCCGGAACCGTGACGCGATCAGTCGCACCGTGCCGGGGTGCAGGCCCAGCGGTTCGGTGACGACGTCAGCGCCGGAGGTGCGCAGGCGATCCTGAAAAAGACCGTCCGCCAACAGATATGACGCCACCACCACGCGCCCGGCCCCGCGTTCCCGCAACCGTGCTACGGCGTCGGCGACCCGGGGTTCACCCGTCGCCGCATAGGCCAGTTCCACACGGTTGCCCAGCGCGGCCGACAGCAGCGTCGCGGTCACCCGAAGGTCGCGCTGAGCGTTGAGATCAGACGTGCCTGCGGCGGCCAGAACCACTGAATCGTCTGGCTGCCAACCGGATTCGATGAGACGCTCGGTCACGACGCGCACCATCTGCGGGCACGGGCCCAACGCGGGCGTCACCGTCACATCGGGATGGCCGCTGGCCTCGACATGCTCGGGGATGTCGTTGCGGACGTGGTATCCGCTGGAGAGGAATGCCGGCACCAGGACCGCGCGCTGGCGGTGCAGCGAGGCCAGCACCTCGGCGGGGGTCGGGCCAAGCACATCGACGAAGGCCACGCGCACCCGCTGGCCCAGGCTCGTGCTGACCCGGTCGGCCAGGTGACCGATCATCTCCACGCCGCCGGGTTTGCGTGTCCCGTGGGCAACCAGCACCAGTTCCCTCATGCCGCACCCGCCGGGTGCTCGTCCACTGCCAGCCGATATCCGCGTTTGACCACGGTGGCCACGATGTTCTTGTCCCCCAGGGCCGTTCGCAGCCGCAGCACCGCGGTCTCAACAGCGTGGGTGTCGGTTCCCGCGCCCGGCAGCGCGGCGAGCAGGTCGCGACGGGACACCACCGTCCCCGGTCGGTCTGCGAGCGCGCGCATGGTGGCCATCGCCGCGGGGGACAGGGACTTCACCGAACCGTCGACTATGACGCACGTCCCGCGGATCTCCACGTTGTGGCCCGCGGCCAGCACCGTGCGGGAGCGCAGCAGCGGAAGTTCGTCGGTGATGTGACGCGCCAACGCGCCCAACCGCATCCGCTCGGGTGACGACGTCGGCACCCCGAGGCGCACCAGCGGGCGGGCCGTCACGGGGCCGACGCACATGGCGTGGACGGGTCCGCGCAACGCGGTCAGCACTTCGGCCTCGACCCCGAGGTCGGCGGCCCGCAGCAGCGTCGCCGCGACCGCGGGCGCCGACGTGAAGCTCACGGCGTCGTACTGCTGGTCGGCAATTCCGTACACGAGTGTGTCGAAGGCGCCTCCACGCGGCGCCGGACGCCAGCGGTAGACGCGGATCGGCACGACGTCGGCGCCGGCGGCCCGCAGTTCATCCAGGAACTCCGGAAACGGGTCCCACTCGTCAGTCGCACCGTGCAACTGCACTGCGATGCGCTGGCCGGCGATCCCGGCTTCACGCAGGTACTGCAGCACCTCGCGGGACGACTCCGACTCCGGGGACCACTCCTCGGGCAGGTCAGCGGCCCGCAGGGCGCCGGTGGCCTTCGGACCCCTCGATACGACGCGGGCCCGACCCAGCGCCCCGGTCAGTTCGGCGGCCAGCCCCCACCCGTCGGCGGCGGCCATCCAGCCGCGGAACCCGATTCCGGTCGTGGCGACCACGATGTCGGGTGGGGCGGCGATCAGGGCCTCGGTGTTGCGGTGCAGTTCGTCATCGTCGGGCAGCGGCACCATCGCGATGGCGGCTGCGGCGCACACTGTGGCTCCTCGGCGGCGCAGCAGCGTGCACAGTTCCTCGGAGCGTCGCGCGGCGGTCACCGCCACGCGATATCCGGTCAGCGGTGCCCAGTCGTTCTCGGGCATGGCTCCTGTGTAGAGAGGCGGTGTTTCGCCTGCGTTACCCAACGATTGCGGCGATGTCTCACCCCGGCCGCGTGTGATCATGTGATCCACGCTAGGAACGGTTTGTTTCCCGAACTCGCCAGGCGGTGACCCCGGGGTGAACATGCGCTCACCCCGTGCGAACCCGGTCTGTGAGGATCAGCCGACGCGGGTGGCGTGCACCACGGTGAACGGCAGGTGCACCAGGCCATCATCGATCAAGGGCAGGATCGCCGCCATCCGCTCGGCCATCTTCTTCATCTCCGCACTTTGTGCGGCGGGCATGTTTTCGGGCGGTGGTCCCGGCGGGGCGGTGAACCCGGCCGTATTGCCCAGGTAGGTGGTCGGTCCCAGGAAGTCCACCCGCCATCCGTTGCGGGTGAGGACGTCGCGCAGGGTCGCCTCGGGCACTCCGTGCATGGGCGTGACCACGCCGTTGACGTTCGCGTCGGCGAAACAGTAGATGAACCAGCGCGCTCCGGGTCGGGTGGCGCGGTGCAGGCCCGCGGCGTACGCGTGTCGGCCTGCGTCGTCGAGGCAGTGCATCAGCGCGCTGTCGACGACGGTGTCGAACCGGTCGTCGTATCCCGTCAACGCGGTGGCGTCGGCGACGCCGAACGTGACGACGGCGCCGACGTCGGCGGCACGCTGCCGGGCCTGCTCGATCGCGGCCTCCGACCCGTCGAGGGCGGTGACGGAGTGACCGCGTGAGGCGAGGTAGATGGCGTTGTCGCCGAGGCCGCAGCCGATGTCGAGGACCTCGCCTTTGATGGCTCCGAGGGCTTCGAGTTCTGCCAGTCGAGGCTGCGCCCGGCCGATGTCCCACGGGACACCGCTGGGAGGGGGGCCGCCTTCGACGACCGGCTCACCGCGATAGAGGTGGTCGAAGGATTCCAGTGTGGGGCGGAATTCATCCGTAGACTGCTCCGTCACGCTATCCAAACTACGCTCGAAGTCACCAGACGTCGCCGGCCCGCCAGTCGCACATCAGTTCCGCGCTGATGTCCACCTCGACGTCGACCGGCAGTACGAAGACGTTGTGGTCGTCGTCCGGGGTCCGCGTCGGGCCGCCGGGGGCCAGCACCGAGGTCGGCCCCTCCCACCGCCGCCAGCCGCGGCCCGCATAGAAGCCGTGTGAATTCTCGGCAGCGCCCAGGGCACCGAGCACATACGCCCCGCGGATCACCTGTTCGGCCGCGGCCATGACGGCCGCACCGAGCCCCTGTCCGCGCCAGTCCGGGTGCACGGCAACGGCTTCGACGTACCCGCAGCGCAGGGCCGCACTGTCGTGGATCAGTCGGCGCTGCACCACTGATGCGTGGGCGACCACGGCGCCGTGGTGGGTGACCAGGGCGTGCATACCGCCCAGCGCGTGCTCCCAGTCGTCATCGGAGAAGTCACCGTCGAACGCGGCGTCGAGCATGTGGCGGGCGTCCTCGCGGGTCTCGTCGTCGAGATCCGAGGTGTGCAGCAGGCGTGCGGTGTGGACCTCCGGGTGCACGCTTGAGTCCCTCCTCGCCGCGACCGACCATCCAGGTACGCCGTGGACGGCGTGTCCTGTACCAGGATGGTCGCTCGGTGGTGGAAGCGCTAGCCGCGGGGGCGGGCCCAATGCAGCCGAACGGGCTGTCCGGGTCGGATCTGGGCGACCTTGTCGATGTCGGCATCAACGATCACACCCGCGACGGGATAGCCGCCGGTCACGGGGTGATCGGGGCCCAGGATCACCGGTTGGCCATTGGGCGGCACCTGGATGGCGCCGCGGGTGGCGCCCTCCGACGGCAGCTGCCGATCCGGCCAGCGGTACTGCATGGGGGTTCCGCTGAGGCGCATGCCCACGCGGTCGCTGCGCTCGGAGGCGATCCAGACGGTGTGCACCAGCGCATCGGGGGCGACGAACCAGTCGTCGCGGGGGCCGGCGATGACCCGCAGGTCGACGAGCTGGCTCTCGATCCCCGCCACTGGCGCCTGGTCGACCTCGGGGTACTCCCCGTTGTGGGTGCCGATGCGCAGGACATCGCCACGCTGAAGCGGCACGGGCCCGATCGCCGACATCACGTCATAGCTGCGCGATCCCAACACCGGTTGAACGTCGATGCCACCGCGCACCGCGAGGTAGCTCCGTATGCCGGTGTAGGGCGACCCCAGGGTGATCACATCGCCGTCCCGGACATGGCAGATGCTGTTGGTGCCGAACAGCTTTCCGTTCACCATGGGATCGGTGTCGGCTCCGGTCACGGCGATGTCGGCGTCGCCGCCCTGCACCCGCGCGACGAGCCCACCCATCGTGACCTCGACCGTGGCCCGGTCGTCGGGGTTGGCCACCAGGCGGTTGGCGAGCGTGTGCGAGCGCCGGTCGGCCGCGCCGGACCGGGTGACGCCCAGATGCGCCTTGCCGGGGCGGCCGAGGTCCTCGACGAGGGCCAGCGGTCCGGTGTGCATGATCTCCAGCGTTGTCATGACGGTTCCCTTCACGCGGCCCTGAACTGCACCCACATGCCCGGCGTGAGCAGCGCCGGATTCTCGCGTTCGATGTCCCACAGCACGGCGTCGGTGCGGCCGATCAGCTGCCATCCGCCGGGGGACTCCCGGGGGTAGACACCGCTGAACTCGCCCGCGAGGCCGATCGCTCCCGCGGGCACCCTGGTTCGGGGGTCGCTTCGGCGCGGGACATTCAGTCTGGGGTCGCCTCCGATCAGATAGGCGAAGCCGGGTGCGAAGCCGCCGAACCCGACCCGCCACAGCGTGCCGATGTGCGCGGCGATCACTCCGACCGGGTCCAACCCGGTGAGACGACCCACCTCGACGAGGTCTTCGCCGTCGTAGACGACGTCGATCACCACGTCGGGCTGACCGCTCGCGGGGGCGTCGACCACCGGCTCGGTGAGGGGAAGTTTGGCCAGTCGCTGCCGGGTCGGAGCCTGGTATCGCGGCCCGTCCAGTTTCACCAGCACAGTTCGTGCGGCCGGGACGATGTCGAGGACTCCCGGCAGTTCCGCGTGCCTCAGAGTGGCCGTCCAGGCCAGCACCTCGGCCGAATCTTCGCATTCAAGAAGCAGGGCACAGTCGCCGTAATCACGCACCACGCGTTGCGCCCTGCCAGAGGTTAACAAGTCCACCGTGAGGCTCATGACACGACGTTACCGCCGAGTAGCTTAGGAAGCTCGTGACTTTACTGGGTCGCCAGAGGGGCCTTATCAACATTTCAGAGATGGCGATTTTTCAGACCATCGGTTCATAACTGGGCTCACGCCTCTTGATGAACGCGATCACCCGGTACGTGACCGGCAGCAGCACGACTTCGACCGCCGTCTTGTAGAACCAACCCAGTGCCGTGTAGACCGCGAAATCGCGAAATGTGCTGATGCCGATGGCATTGGCGGCGATCGCGCAGAACACCAGCGAGTCGCCGAGTTGGCCCAGGAACGTCGATCCGATCAGGCGGGCCCACAGGTGTTTCTCCTTGGTCCGCGCCTTGATCGCCACCACCGCCCAGGCGTTGATGGTTTGCCCGACGAGGAATCCAGCCAGGCCGGCGACGATCAACTGCGTGTAGGAGTGCACCACGTTCTCGAAGTGCGCCTGGTTCTCGTAGAAGTCCGCCGCGGGCAGGTAGATCGTCAACCAGAACGCGAACGCGGCCAGGGCGTTCATCGCGAAGCCGAGGATGATCGCGCGGCGCGCGGCCTTGAAGCCGTACACCTCCGAGAGCACGTCGCCGATGATGTAGGTCAGCGGGAACACGATGAATCCGCCGTCGGTGATGATCGGGCCGAAGGCCACGCCCTTGGTGGCCGTGACGTTCGAGATGATCACCAGCGCCGTGAACACCGAGACCAGGACCGGGTAGTACGCGGACCCGACCCGCGCGAAGCCTGATGCGTGTTCGGTGTCGTTCACTTGAGCTATCCAAGCAGACCCCACCCGCCCCCTTCCCTGCGAGCGCCCGCGTTGGTACCGGACACACCGCGCTCAGTCGTGCGAACGAGGCCGCTCGCGGACGAACATGGGGACGCTCAGGCGAGGGCCTGCGCGAGCAGGGGCGGCAGCTGATCGGCGACGAGGGGATAGGACAGCACCGACGCGAACGCGATCGCGCCCGCCTGTTCCCGCGTGGTGAAGACGTTGCGGTTCTCCCTGCTGGCCCGCAGTTCCGCGATGCGGGGGTCGGCCAGCAGCGCCGCACGCTGCTCCTCGCTCTCGCATGCCCAGATCAGCACGTCGGCGGCGTCGAGCGCGGGTCCCACCTTGTCCAATGGGATGACGGCGCGGTCGTGACCGTCGTCGGTGAATTCGGTGATGCTGTCGGGGATGACGAGACCCATCTGGGTCAGGAAGCCAGTGCGCCACCCCGGCGTACTGGCGATGACGCTGTTCTCCCACTCGGTGCTCCCCTGCAGAAGAAGCACCGACTTGTCCTTGAACTGCGGGTTGGCCGTGCCTGCGGCCGTGAACCGGTCCTCGACACCCTTGATCAGTGCGGTCATTCGATCGCCCGAGAAGGTCGCCCGGCCGATGGCGGTGGCCTGGTCTCTCCACGACTCGAAGAAGGGCGACCGCCCGGACTGCGGGAGGGTCGGGGCGATCGCCGACAGCTTCTCATAGGTCGCCTCATCACATCCCGCGTTGATCGCGACGATCAGATCGGGCTTCAGGGCCGCGATCTGCTCGACCTGGATGCCGTCATCGATGTGCAGCACGGTCGGTTGTGCCCCCCGAAGCGCGGACTGCGCCCACGGCCATACCGCGAACGGTTCTGCGCCGAACCATTCTGTGGTCGCGATCGGGACGGTGCCGACCGCGAGCAGGTCGTCCTGTTCGGTGAACCCGGCGCTGACCACTCTCTTCGGCGGCGACGGGATCGTGGTCTCCCCGAATGCGTGCTTGAGGGTGACGGCGCCGCTGTCGGGATTGGCGCCGGACGAGGACTCCGACGAGCAGGCCGTCAGCGCCAAACCGGCCACGCCCGTGGCCGTGAGGAACTCACGCCTGGTCCATGGCGTCATCGGCTGAGGCTATGCCCGGCCGTCAGCCTCCCGTGGAGAAATTGCTGAACAGCAGCACGGCCAGACCGAGGGCGACGACGATGTTCACCACGGTCGCCGAGGCGAATACCGCGATCGGACGCCATCCGGCCTCGCGCAGGCCCTTCAACGAGAACTCCAGGCCGATCGCCACGAACGCGAAGATCAGGAACCAGGTTCGCAGATCGTTGACACTGGAGATGGTGGCCTTGCCGTCGGATCCCGCGTATTGCAGGTACAGCGTGCCGATGATCGACGCCGCGATGAATCCGAGGACGAACTTCGGGAAGCGGTCCCAGAACTGCCGCAGCGATGGGCGCGCGGCCGCATCGGTGCGACGTTCGATCTTCAACGCGAAGTACGCCGTCAGCGCGATGGCCACGATGCCGATCAGGGCGTTCTGAGTGGTCTTGACGATGGTCGCGATCTGCAGGGCGTCCTCACCGGCGATCGCGCCTGCGGCCGCGACCGCGGCCGTGGTGTCGATGTTGCCGCCGATCCACGCGCCGGCCACTGCGTCGGGAAGTCCGAGCAGCCTGGCCAACCAGGGCAGCAGGAAGATCGACGGCAGCGCGAACACGATCACCAGCGACGCGGCATAGGCCAACTGTTCGCGTTTGGCCTGCACCGCACCGGCGGCCGCGATCGCCGCGCTCACACCGCAGATCGAGACGGCCGAGGCCAGCAGTGCCCGTAGCTTGTCGTCGAGTCCCAGCCGCCCGCCGAGCCACCACGTGAACCCGAAGACGATGGAGATCAGCAGCAGTGCCTGCAGGATCGCCGGTCCCGCCGCCGTCACCAGCAGCTTCAGGTTGATCGAGGCGCCCAGCAGCACCAGGCCGGTCTTGATGAAGAATTCGGTGCGGAACCCCGCTGAAAGCGCATCGCGCACAGCAAGTTTGGTCAGCAGGACGTTGCCGAGCAGGCCGATGGCGATCGCATAGACCGGGAACTCGATGGACTTGGCCACCCCGGCGAACGACGTGCCCGACGCCCACTTCGGGACATTCGTCTCCAGGTATCGGGTGGCCGCGCCAAGGGCGATCACCACCAGTACTCCGGCAGCGATGGTGCCGATCGACGTCCGCGGTGGGGTGCTGTCGTCGGGGACGGGAGTGGTCTCGGTGTTCTGTTCGGTCACGGGATCACGCTGCCCGGAATCGCACCGACGAGGACGAGGGTGAGCAGGGCCAGGCCGACGATGACGGCGAGCCAGTCTTCGTTCATGCGGGCCGACCCTAATGACCGTGGTGAGGCCCAGACAGGGTTGTGCGCAGCAAGATCAGAACGTCAGGACTGCGACACCCTCTTGTTCAACAACCGGGTCAGCCACGCCGGACTGAACCGAGACCCCAGGGCGAACACCTTGGTCTGGGTCCCGACGGGGAAGTGCACCTGGTGGATGCGGCGTCGGAGCCAGGACGGGTGGACGGCAGCGGCGATCGCGTCGGCGACGTCGTCGGGCGTGAGGTTGATGCCCAGCGACGACGTGCTGCCCGTGTGGATGTCGTCGGTCATCGCGGTCTGGACGAACAGGGGCCACATGTCGATGACCCGGATGCCGTCGGCGCCCCATTCGAGGTCCAGCGCCTCGGTCATGGCGCGGACGAAGAACTTGGTGGCGCTGTACACCGCGAGCTCGGCCTGGCCGTAGATCGCTGACGCCGAGGCGAGGTTGACCAGCACCGACCCCGGGGTGGCGCGCAGGTGGGCGTGGGCGGCGTGTGCGCCGTTGAGAACCCCGACGCAGTTGACGTCGATCATCCTGCGCTGGGCGGGCACCGCGATGTCGGCGAACCTTCCCGCGACCAGGATCCCAGCGTTGTTGATCATCACGTCCAGCCTGCCTCCGGACGCGGCAACGAATTCGGCTGTCCGAGCAGACATTTCGTCGAAGTCGGTGACATCGAGGTGGCCGGTGCGCACCGCGGCGCCCAGTGCGGCGATCTCGGCGGACAGCGTCGCAAGCCCGGCTTCGTCGATGTCGTAGGCGCCGACCGTGTAGCCCCTGCGGGCGAAGGTCAATGCGGTGGCGCGCCCGATTCCTGCTGCTGCGCCCGTGATGAACACGGTTTTGTTGTGGGCCATCAGCCCATTGTGTCGTGCCCGGGGCTGTCCAGGGTGAGCCTTCGGCTCAGGATGTCGAGACCGTCCGAAATCGGGCTGCCCGGCATCGGGGTGCCGTCGGAGCACGCGATCAGCACGCCGACGATCGAACCAGCGAGGATACGGCGCTCGAAGTCGGAGACGGGTTCGGCCAGGCGAATCATGAGGGCGTCGGCGATCAGGCCGATCAGTCGGACGTAGTCCGAGTAGAGGATGGCACGCGCCTCGGGCACGGAGTACATCAGTCGCTGCCCGCGGATGGCGTTGTCCCGCTGTTCCGGGGTCAACTTCGCGAATGAGGTCTGGACGGCCTGCTTGTAGGCCTCGAGCGGAGGCAACTCGGGAGGGGCCGCGATGAACGCCTCGATGATCGGCGGGATCAGGTCGTCGTCGATGAGGACGTGTTCCTTGGCGGGGAAGTACCGGAAGAAGGTGCGCGACGAGATGTCGGCGGCCTCAGCGATCTGCTCGACGGTCGTGTTGGGGTAGCCGTTCCGCTCGAAGAGTCGGAAGGCTTCACGCCGGATCGCGTCTCGGGTGCGGATTTTCTTGCGTTCCCGGAGACCGAGTGGTTCGCGGGCGTCCATTCCTACGATTGTTGCAGAACATCTCATGACGCCGCGAGGTACACGCCCAAAGAGATCATCGTGACCGCAACGGCACCGTCGAGAACTCGCCACGTCGCGGGCCTGCCGAACAACGCGGACAGTCGCGTTGCCCCGTAACCCAGCGTCGTGAACCAGACCGCACTCGCGGCGGCCGCCCCGATCCCGAACAGCCACCGTGCATCACGGTGCTCGTTGGCCAGCGCCCCTATCAGTACGACGGTGTCGAGGTAGACGTGCGGATTGAGGAACGTCAGGGCCAGGCACGTCGCCAACACCGCGCCCAGTCGCGCCGGTGAGACGTCGGACGGGGTCAGCGTTCCCGGTGTGAGGGCGCGCTTGGCCGCCAGCAGGCCATAGCCCACGAGAAACGCCGCGCCGCCGAACTTGGCGACGGTGACGACATCGGGATGCGCGGCGATGACGGCGCCGAAGCCTGCGATGCCGATCGCGATGAGCGCCAGATCCGAGACCGCGCACAACGTCACCACGGCACCCACGTGCTCGCGGCGGATGCCCTGGCGCAGCACGAAGGCGTTCTGCGCACCGATCGCGGCGATCAGCGTGATGCTGGTCAGGAAGCCGGTCGCGAAGACCAGGGGGGTGGGCATGACTGCCACGCTAGGGCGCGGGGCGATCTGAGTACAGCTAATGATTTTTGATGTGCATTAGAGATCCTAATGCGCGGTGAGATCGCACCGAGGGTGGTGGAGTGCGAGTGCGCGCCACCCCGGGTGCCGTCTCAACGCGAAGATGGGCTGCCCGCTCCTGTTGACGGCACAATTGGCGACGGTTAATTTAGGCACAGCCAATTTTCTACATATGTTCAAAGTGTCGGGTTGGCCGCCTCAGTCGGTCGTGCGCGAGAGCGGACCGAACGTCCCGCTCGTCCAGGAAGGAGCGACGAAGCTGTCCGCTTTCGCCGCAGACCAACTCGACCGTGCCGGACCGCGCGCTCGCGTAGCGGTTCTGGTGCTGTTCGCCGCCTTCGGCGTCACCATCGGCACCTGGGCCGTGCACCTGCCGGAACTCAAGGAGTCCGTCGGTCTCACCGCGGGGCAGCTGGGCACGGTGCTGCTGGCGGTGGGCGTCGGCGCAGTCGTGGGCATGCAGGTGGGCGGAAGGCTGTCCGACCGCTTCGGAAGTGGGCCGGTCTCGCTGATCAGCGTGACAGCGATGGCCCTGGCCGTCGTGGTTCCGATGTGTGCGGCCTCCATGGCGCAGGCCATGGTGGCGGCCGTCGTCTTCGGGATCTGCGTCGGCACCGGGGACGTGGCGATGAATGTCGCTGCGGTCGAGGTGGAGCGTGACTACGAACGGCCCATCATGGGGCTGTTTCACGGGTTCTTCTCTGTCGGCACCGCGCTCGGGTCACTGGGCAGCGCAGTGGGTTTCGCGGTCCACGCCAAGGCCCCTGTGGTGACGCTGATCATCGGCCTGGTGAGCGCGGGGGCCGTGATCGCCGTCAAGCCTGCGCTGTGGCGCCGATGGATGGGATCCGGGCCGGTCCAGGTCGAGGCGCCGCTCGAAGAGTCCTCCGAACCGGTCGACAAGTCGGCACGGTGGCGCAGACTGGCGGTCCTGGGAGTTCTCTCCTTCCTGCTGTTCCTGGCCGAGGGGTCGGCCATGGACTGGAGCAGCCTGCATGCGCAGGAGCACCGAGGGGCTTCACCGACCACTGGGACCATGGCCTTCACGGCCTTTGTGGTCGCGATGACGATCGGACGGTTCACGATCGATCGCATCGCGGATCGGGTCGGCGCGGTTCGGGTGCTGCGGTGGGGTTCGGCCGTGGCCACGGTCGGAGCGGTGCTCGTCGTGTACACGGACTCGTTGATCCTCACCCTCTTGGGGTGGGCGATCTTCGGCCTGGGCATCTGTGGCGGAATACCGCAGGTGTTCACGGCCGCCGGCGCGGTCTCGGGCGGGTCGGGCAAGGAGCTGTCCTACGTCGTGGGACTCGGCTACGTCGCGACGCTGTCCGGTCCGGCGGTCATTGGGTGGCTTGCTGAATTCGTCTCGCTGAACCAAGCCCTGATCGTGGTGCCGGTCGCAGCGCTGATCTGCGCATGCGGAGCGGGCGCGGTCGACGGCGCGCGACTCGGCGCGAGTGAGCCCCCGGCGGACGACGCCAGTCGGCACGGCTAAACACGGCCGGTCCCGGGCCGCCGCCTACGAGCGCCCGAATCGGCAGATCAGGACCGTTACGGCGCACCCCAGTCAGCGGGTGTGTGTGCTTGTGGCACACTTTCCTCAGCGCCGTACCGCGGGGGTGATCGGTGCGCAGGGGGAGGGGTGGATCGTTGTCGCGTTTTGCCGAACACAATCCGATCACAGCCAGACGCCGGTCGGCCAAGGTTGTCAGTGATCCGGCCGAGATCGGTCCGTGTGCGTCCGCGCCCTCGGATCTGGATGCTGACGGGCGGTCTTTGGACGAACGGCAGGCGCTGCGGGAGCTGATGATCGCCGCGGCGAATCAACTCGAACTGTGGGCCACTGGCCAGGCATGTGACGACTTCCGTCGGGAGTACCTCGTCGAGTTGGTGTCGGAACTGCGTGCTGAGGCCAGCGATGCACTTGCTAACCAGTTGAGCCTGTGGGGGGAGGACGAGGAGTTCGAAGAGCGCCGTCGGCTCCTCGTGGCCGATCTCGCCGAGGAACTGCGGACACGTGTTCCGGCCGGTCATGCCCCCGCGCTGGACGACGACGATCCCGCCCAGTCCCGCGACTGAGCGCGTCGCCGATCAGGGTTGGCTTGCACAGTCGTCGGAGTGACGCGGGGGTGCAAGCAGACTCGCCCGCACGCGCAGCGAACTCCGGAGCGTTGCGTTACCGTCAGGAACGAGTTCACAGTGTGGCCGCCAGCAGGTCAACGGACTCACGCCTGGCGCGCCTGTCTCGCCGAGCATTAGGGAGCTGTCGTTGGGATCGCCACCCAAAGGTCAAGTCGCGTACGGGGAAGGGCGTCAGGCCCTGATCGTCGCCGCCGTGAGCCTCGTGGCGCGAGAAGGCCTGACGAAGCTGACCTACCGTTCGTTGGCCAAAGAGGCCAACGTGACGCACGGGACCATCCAGCATCATTTCAACTCGCTCGACGAGGTTCTCGAGGAGGCGCTGAACTACGCCCTTGAGGTGACACTCCCGACCATCACGGAGGTCGAGGACGGCAATGACTTCTACGGGCATCTGGTGGACGTAATGCGAGAGAAGCCTGACGTCCAGGCATTTCAGATGGAGATGATTCTGGAGGCGAGGCATCGGCCGCGTCTGGCTGCCTACGTCAAGCACATCTACCGGATCTATCACCACTACACGGCGGCTTCGTTGGCCACGATGGGTCTTGGAGAGGATGAAGAACTCACCCAACTGATCCAGGCGGTCGGTGACGGGATCATCTTCCAGTTCATCGCCATGGGGCCCGAGCAGGCCGCCAAGGCTGAGGCGCAGGTCCGCGGTTTCAGCCGGCTCATGTCGACGTACGTGAAGTCCGAGGCCCGCGACTAGCCGAGGGTCCTGACCGCGGCGGAGAGGCCTGGGCCGGGTGCGCAGCGCTGCGCACCCGGCCTCCCACGCGTCAGTCGCCGACGCTGAAGTACTGCGTCTCCTGGAACTCGTGCAGGCCGATGCGGGCACCTTCACGGCCGAGACCGCTCTGCTTGGTGCCGCCGAACGGCGCGGACGGATCCGAGACGATCCCTCGGTTGATGCCGACCATCCCGGCGTCGGTGCGCTCGGCAATCCGCAGCGCGTCCTGCAGTCGTCCGGCGTAAACGTAAGCCGCCAAACCGTATTCGGTGCCGTTGACCCATTCGACCAGTTGATCCTCGTCGTCCCACACCACGACGGGCGCGACAGGACCGAAGATCTCAGTCTGCAGGATCTCCGCATCGGCAGGCACGCCCGTCAGCAGCGCCGGCGCCACGAAGTGGCCCGTCGAGGGCGCTGAAGCCGTCGCGGCCACCGACGCGCCGGCATCGACGGTCGTCGCAATGAGTTCCCGGATCGTCTTCGCCGCACCCGCGCTGATCATCGGGCCGATCTGCGACGCCTCATCGGCGGCCGGTCCGACGCGCAGTGCGGAGATGGCTTCGCCGAATCGGGCGACGAACTCGTCGGCGATGTCGGCGTGGACGTAGAACCGGTTGGCCGCCGTGCACGCCTGTCCGCTGTTGCGGAACTTGGCCACCATGGCCCCCTCGACCGCGGCGTCGACATCCGCGTCGGCGGTGACCACGAAGGGTGCGTTGCCGCCGAGTTCCATGCTGGCGTTGACGATCCGGGCCGACGCCTGCTCCAGCAGAATTCGGCCGACGCCCGTGGAACCGGTGAAGGACACCTTCTTGACGCGGTCGTCGGCCAGCCAGGTGGAGGCGATCTCAGCCGACTTGGCGCTGTTGACCAGGTTGACCACACCGGCGGGCACGCCGGCCTGTTCGAGGATCTGCACAATGGCGATCGCGGTCAACGGCGTCAGCGCCGCGGGCTTGAGCACCACGGTGCACCCGGCGGCGAGTGCCGGTGCGATCTTGCGGGTGGCCATGGCGGCCGGGAAGTTCCACGGCGTGATCAATGCGGCGACACCGACCGGTCGGTGCGTGACGATGGTGCGGGCCAGTCCGGACGGGCTGAGACCGTAGCCGCCGTCGGTGCGCACGGCCTCCTCGCCGAACCAGCGGAAGAACTCGGCCGCGTAGATCACCTCGCCGCGCGCGTCGGCCTGGCTCTTGCCGTTCTCGGCGCAGATCAGCGCGGTGAGGCGGTCGACGTCGGCGACCATCAGTTCGTAGGCGCGGCGCAGGATGTCGGCGCGGAACCGTGGTGTGGCCGCGGCCCACGCGGGGAACGCCGCGGCAGCGGCGTCGACCGCGGCGGTGGCGTCAGCGGCGTCACCGTCGGCGACCTCGGTCAGCGTTTGGGCGGTCGCGGGATCCTCGACGGTGAACGTCGAAGCGGCAGCCTTGGATTCGCCCCCGATGATGAGGCCCTCTGCGGGGCGCAGGCCCGTGATGATGTCGGTGATGGACATGGTTGTCTCCTAAGGGTGGGGAAGGGCGTCAGTTCTCGCGGAAGGCCTGCTCGAGGATGTCCATGCCTTCGGCCAGCAGGTGATCCGGCATGGACAGTGGGGGCAGGAACCGCAGCACGTTCCCGTAGGTGCCGCATGTGAGCACGATCAGACCCTGCGCGTGGGCGTACGCCGCGATGCGCGCTGTCAGCGCGGCGTCGGGCGTCTTGGTGCCCTCCTCAACCAGTTCGACGGCGATCATCGCGCCGCGGCCACGGACGTCACCGATCCGAGCGTCGGATGCCGCGAGGGTGCGGAGCCGATCCAGCATGGTGTCGCCGATCTGGCGGGCCCGGTCGAGAAGGTTCTCCGAGTCGATGGTGTCGATGACAGCGAGCGCGGCGGCGCATGCCAGGGGATTGCCGCCGTAGGTGCCGCCCAGACCCCCGGCAGGGGCAGCGTCCATGATCTCGGCCCGTCCCGTGACGGCGGACAGCGGCAGGCCGCCCGCGATGCCCTTGGCCGTGAGGATCAGGTCAGGCACGACGTTCTCGTCCTCGCAGGCGAACATCTGGCCCGTGCGGGCGAAGCCGGACTGGATCTCGTCGGCGATGAACACGACGTCGTTGCGGCGGCACCACGCGGCCAGGGCCGGCAGGAAGCCCGGAGCGGGGACGATGAAGCCGCCCTCGCCCTGGATCGGCTCGATCACCACGGCGGCGAGGTTGTCGGCGCCGATCTGCTTCTCGATGACGGTGATGGCGTCCTTGGCGGCGGCCGCGCCGTCGAGGCCCCCGTCGCGGTACGGATACGACATCGGCGCCCGGTAGACCTCGGAGGCGAACGGGCCGAAGCCGGACTTGTACGGCTTCGACTTCGCGGTCAGGGCCATCGTGAGGTTGGTGCGGCCGTGGTACGCGTGGTCGAAGGCCACCACGGCCTGGCGGCCGGTGTAGGCACGGGCGATCTTGACAGCGTTCTCGACGGCCTCGGCGCCCGAGTTGAACAGCGCGCTGCGCTTGTCGTGATCACCGGGGGTGATGCGGTTCAGCGCCGCGGCCACGCGCACATAGCTCTCGTAGGGAGTCACCATGAAGCAGGTGTGGGTGAAGGCCCGGACCTGTTCCGTGACCGCGTCCACGACCGCCGGAGCGCTGTTGCCGACGGTGGTCACCGCGATACCCGAACCGAAGTCGATCAGCGAGTTCCCGTCGACATCGACGACGACGCCACCGCCGGCCGCGACCACGTATACCGGCAGCGTGGTGCCGACCCCGGCAGCGACCGCGGCCTGCTTCTCGGCCTGCAGCGCCACCGACTTCGGACCCGGGATGGCGGTGGCAAGATGCCGCCGCTGGGCGAGGTCGGATGCGGTGGTCTCGATGGTGGTCACTGTGTCTCCTGTCGCTGGTCGACCCGATGCAGAAACGGTAGGCAAGCGCTGTTATGCGCGCGAGGGTCAGGGTGCACAGTGAGCAAGACATGAGTTGTGCAACTATGTCCCTATGGTGGAGGTCGCGGCACTGCTCGAGGATTCCGAGTTGGCGCTGCGGTCCCTCGTGCTCGCGCAGCCGGACCAGGAGATCCGCTGGGTGGCATCCAGCGAACTGCCAGACCCCACGCCGTTCTTCCAGGGTGGCGAGCTTCTGCTCACCACCGGACTGCAGACCGCGACATGGAACGCTGAATGGCGAACGTACGTCGAGGCGCTGGTTCGTTCCGGCACCGTCGGCGTGGGATTCGCGATCGGCATCAACTATGCGCAGGTGCCGCGGAGGCTCGTCTCAGCCTGTCGCAGTGCAGGGTTGAACCTCTTCGAAGTTCCTCGTCCCACGCCGTTCGTGGCGATCAGCCATCGTGTCTCCCGTCTTCTCATGCAGGAGGAGCAGGCCTCGGCGGGCGAGGCTCTGGAGTTCCAACGCAGGCTCACGGCCGCCGCCGCTAAGCCGACCGGTGCTCGCGCGGTGCTTCCGGTGCTCGCACATGCCCTGCAGGGTGCCGCGGCACTGCTCTCGGTCGACGGGGACGTGCTGATGGGTCCGGTTGGCGCGCGCCGCAGCGAGCTCGACCTCGATCGCGTCGCCGACGAGATCCTCGTGCTGCGCAGTCAGAAGAACCGATCATCGGCCGTGCTGGCCGACCCGACCGGCACCACCGTCGTACAACCGGTGGGCACAGCCAACCGCCGTTCCCCGATGCTCGCCGCGCTCGGACCGCCGCGGCTGTCACTGAGCCAGCGCAGCGCGGTGACGACGTCGGTGGCGCTCCTGGGACTCATCGCGGAGCAGGAGCATCAGGCACAACAGACCCGACGCGTCGTATCCGGTCGGGCCGTGGAACTCCTGGTGGCTGGTGACCGGGGCACTGCGGATGTCGTCCTGGGCATCGATCCGAATGCGCCGGACATTCCCGCGGCGATGCGCATCGTGCACGCGGCAGGTCCAGCGGATGCGCTGTCTGACGCGCTCGACATCGTCGAAAGTCATTCGGGCATCGGCACAGTGCGGGATGGCCAACTGTGGGTTGCGATCGCGGACTCCGGCGCCGCCGTGCTGGCCGGCAGGCTGGCAGGCATCGGGATGACGGTGGGAATGGGCAGCCGGGGCGGGCCGGTGGATGCGCCGGAGAGCCACCGCACGGCGGGAATCGCTCTGACCCAGGCGAGTTCTGCGACTCCGGTCGTCGGCTGGGACGAAATGGTGCATCGGGGACCGCTGGGACTCATCGATCCGGCGGACGCGGCCCAGTTCGCGACAGCGCTTCTCGGTGAGATGACCGAGGAGCAGTTGGTGACGTTGCGCTGCTTCCTGACCCATCACGGGTCGCACCTGAAGGTGAGTGAAGCGCTGGGGATACACCGCAATACGGTGCGGAACAGAGTGGCGACGATCGAGGCGAAACTGCGCGGATCGCTGGAGGATCCGCAGCTTCGGGTCAACGCCTGGATCGCGCTGCAGACACTGCCCGAAGAGTGATGTGGGGCGCCCTTTCGGACGCCCCACACCGGGTGACTACTTGTTGATGACGAAGACCTTGCGCAGCGTCTCGTGCACCGTCCAGGTGGCGACTTCGCCCGCGTCGACGAACACGAGGTCACCCGCGGCGACGTCGATACTGTCGCCGTTCTGACCGGTCACTGTGGCCTTGCCTTCGAGGACGACCACAGTCTCCTGGCCGGGCAGGTTGGCGTGCACGCCGGGCTCGGCCTTCCAGATGCCATGGAACTGGGTCTCGGCGTCATTGGCGTAGAGCCGGTTCGAGTAGACGGCGGCGTTGCTGTCTTCACGAGGGGCGGGGGTCACCTCGACGGTCTTGGGGTCGAACTTACGGATGGTGGACATATCCTTCTTTCCTATTGGGGGGTGGCGACTATTCGCCGGTGAGATGGGCGAGCGCGGGGCGAACCTTGGTGCCCATCAGCTCGAAGCTGCGGCGGTACACCTCGGGCTCGTCGTAGTACTCGTGGCAGAAGGTGACCATGCTGCCGAAGCCGCCGACCTTCTTGTAGAGCTCTTCGATCCTGCCGATCACGGTGTCAGGCGAGCCGACGATGAGGAAGTTGTCGACCATCCACTCGATCGACAGCTCCTCGGCCGGGATCGTCCCGCCGGCGATGAGGTCGCCGATGCCCAGCTTGTGCACGAAGGTCGGGATGTTGTACTCGCCCCACAGCTTGCCGAGCGCGCCGTTGAACACGCGGTCGCGGGCCTCTTCGTCGGTCTCGGCGACGAAGTAGTCCCGGCAGATGCGCCAGTCGCCACGCGAAGGCGTGCGGCCAGCCTCGGCGGCAGCCTTGGAGTAGGCGTCCCAGTGCTGCACGAGCACCGACTCGTGCACCTGCTGGCTCATCGGGATCGCACCGCGGCGGCCAGCCTCGGTCAGTGACGGTGAGGTCGGCTGCATGCCGGTGATCATCAGCGGAATGCCCGGCTGCTGAAGAGGTTTGAGGTGCGGTCCGGCGATGTTCGGGTCGAAGGCGGGCATATCGACGGAGAAGAACTCGCCCTCGATCTTGAATGGGCCCGTGCGGGTCCAGATCGCCTCGATGATGTCGAGCGCCTCGACGAGCATCTTCGGGTTGTTCATACCGGTGCCGAACAGCTGAGCGTCGCTGGGGTAGGCGCCCGGGGCGACGCCGGCGATGTAGCGACCGCCGGTCATGTGGTCGAGCCACATCATCCGATGCGCCAGGCTGACCGGATTGTGGTACGGCAGCAGGTGGGCGGCGGCGCCGAGGGTGATGTTCGAGGTGAGCTGCGAAGCCGCGGCGATCATCTGGTCGGGCGCGGGGGACGGCTCGTCACCGAGCGTGTAGTGCTCGGCGTAGAACGCCTCGTCGAGTCCGTACTCGTCGGCCCACTTGGTGATCTGCAGGTCCCAGTCGATGACCTGGCGGGCGGTCCGCTTGCCCGAGGAGTATCCCAGGGCGTAGGGAATGTTGAATACGCCGAATTTCATTGCACCAGTTTCCTTTCAGATGTGACGACAGGAGTTCGGCCAGGGAAGGCCGAACCGATGAAAAGCCAGGGGTGCTGCGGCCCGCTGGTCGCGGGGGCGCGACGGGCAGGTGTTACGGGACTCGAGAAAGTATGAACATTTGTTCAATATTGCGATGAAAGTACCTGCAGGCACACGGGTCGTCAACCGGTACGGCGCAGAGATCAGGGTTCGAAGAATTCGAGTTCACCAACCTGCGGTTTCGGGTTGACAGCCCATAGGTGGCGGGTGATCATAGTTCCCAACCTAGCTTGAACAAAAGTTCAAAGTGTTCCCGTCGTCCGTCTGCCGCAATGTCGCGTCAGGCGGATGCGCCCCAAAGGCGTGGGTAACGATTCACAGATATGGAGATTCGAACGTGACGCTTGAGTTCGCCGGCAAGACGGTACTGATTTCGGGGAGCGCCCGCGGTCAAGGGGCCTCGCACGCGAAGCGTTTCGCTGAGCAGGGCGCCAAGGTCGTCGTCTCCGACATCCGCGACGAACTCGGCGAGGCCGTCGCCGAGGAGATCCGGCAGAACGGCGGCGAAGCCGTCTACCAGCACCTGGACGTCCGCCTGACCGAGGACTGGGACGCTGCCGTCGCCCGCGCCGAGAAGGAGTTCGGAAACCTCAACATCCTGATCAACAACGCCGGCATCGTCAGCTGCGACGCGGCCGACGTCTGCTCCGATGACATGTGGGGCAACGTCATCGACACCAACGCGGCGGGCGTTTTCAAGGGCATCCGTGCGGCAGTCCCCGCGCTCAAGCGCGCCGGTGGCGGCGCGATCGTGAACACCGCTTCGATGATGGGAATCGTCGGCTCCTGGGGTTACGCGGCCTATGTGTCGAGCAAGTTCGCCGTGGTCGGTCTGACCAAGTCGGCCGCTCTGACCTACGCCGGTGACAACATCCGGGTGAACGCGATCGCTCCCGGCTGTGTCGACACGCCCATGCTGGACGAGGAGAAGGTCATCATGGCCTCGAACCCCTACTGGGACTTCGACGAATGGGTCAACACGCAGCCCATCGCCAAGATCGCCCAGCCGGAGGAGATCAGCGAACTGGTTCTGTTCCTGGCCTCGGACCGCACCCGTTACTGCACCGGTTCGGTCTATCCGATCGATGGTGGCTCCACCGCGGGCTGATCGGCAGTCCGCTCCGACATCCACTCGACACTAAGGAGTTCTGACAATGGGTTTGCTGGACGGAAAGGTCGTCTTCATCACCGGTGGAGCCCGCGGCCAGGGCCGCGCGCACGCCATCGCCTCGGCGCGTGAAGGCGCCGACGTGGCGCTTTTCGACCGCACGCAGGACCTCGACTCGGTCGGCTATCCGCTGGGCACCCCCGATGACCTCAAGGAGACCGCATCGCTGGTCGAGGGACTCGGCAAGCGTGCGTTGACCTTCACCGGCGACGTCCGGTCGCAGGAGGATCTCGACGGAGCGGTTGCGGCCACCATTGCCGAGTTCGGGAAGATCGATGCGCTGAACGCCAACGCGGGCATCTGGTCCACCGGGGCGTTCTGGGAATTGTCCGAAGAGACCTGGTCGGACATGATCGGCATCAACCTCAGCGGCGTGTGGCGATCGGCGAAAGCCGTGACGCCGCACTTCATCGAGCGTCAGTCCGGTTCGATCGTCATGACGGCGTCGGTCGACGGACTGGAGCCGGGTGGCATTTACGCCCATTACACCGCGGCCAAGCACGGTGTCATCGGGCTGGCGAAGGCCGTCGCGCTTGAGCTGGCCCCCCACGGTGCGCGCTGCAACTCGGTGAGCCCGGGTGCGGTGGACACCCCGATGCTCGACAACCAGCCCGGATACGACCTGATCTCGGGCCATCCCGGTGGTACGCGGGACGACCTGGTCGAGGGCGGCCATCGCTTCAACGTCTTGAAGGGCACGGCCCTGCTGGACCCGATGGAGATCGCGAACACCGCGGTGTACCTGCACTCGGATCTGGCCGCGAAGGTGACGGGCACGATGTCACTGGTGGACGCCGGCCACATGCTGCTGACCGGTTACAACCACGACCCTATTCGCTGAGTCAGAAGTCCTCACTCGAGGTCACGCCCGCACGTGTGGGGGCGTGGCCTCGAGTGATTCTGCAGTTCGACAGCACCCGCGGGTGCATCAGACAGGAGAGCCAAGAATGAGTCAGACCGTGCGCGGTGTGATTTCCCGGTCCAAGAAGCAGCCCGTGGAGTTGGTCGACATCGTGATCCCGGATCCGGGTCCCGGTGAGGTGGTCGTCGACATTCTCGCGTGCGGGGTGTGTCATACCGATCTGACCTACCGCGAGGGTGGGATCAACGACGAGTACCCGTTCCTTCTTGGTCATGAGGCCGCGGGCACGGTGGAGTCGGTCGGTGAGGGCGTGACCAACGTCGAGCCGGGCGACTTCGTGATCTTGAACTGGCGTGCGGTGTGTGGGCAGTGCCGGGCCTGTAAGCGTGGCCGCCCGCACCTGTGCTTCGACACGTTCAACGCCACCCAGAAGATGACGCTGACCGACGGCACCGAGCTGACCCCTGCGTTGGGGATCGGGGCGTTCGCCGACAAGACCCTGGTGCATGAAGGACAGTGCACCAAGGTCGATTCCGACGCCGATCCGGCGGTCGCGGGCCTGCTGGGCTGCGGTGTGATGGCCGGCATCGGCGCGGCGATCAACACCGGCGCGGTGACCCGCGATGACACGGTGGCCGTGATCGGCTGCGGCGGTGTGGGTGATGCCGCGATCGCCGGCGCCGCCCTGGTCGGCGCCAAGAAGATCATCGCCGTCGACCTCGACGATCGAAAGTTGGCGCAGGCGAAGGAATTCGGTGCGACTGACACGGTGAACGCCGCGGACGCTGACGTGGTGGCGTCGATCCAGGATCTGACCGACGGGTTCGGTGCTGACGTGGTCATCGACGCCGTCGGCCGACCGGAGACCTGGAAGCAGGCCTTCTACGCGCGCGACCTGGCCGGCACCGTGGTGCTCGTCGGCGTGCCGACCCCCGATATGACGCTCGAGATGCCGCTGGTGGACTTCTTCTCCCGCGGTGGCTCGCTGAAGTCCTCCTGGTACGGCGACTGCCTGCCCGAACGCGACTTCCCCACCCTGATCTCGCTCTACCTGCAGGGCCGGCTTCCGTTGGAGAAGTTCGTCTCCGAACGCATTGGCCTGGACGCCATCGAGGACGCGTTCCACAAGATGCACGCCGGTGAGGTGCTGCGCTCGGTGGTGGTGCTCAAATGAGCATCACCCGCGTGGTCACCAGCGGCACCTTCAGCCTCGACGGCGGCACCTGGGACGTCGACAACAACATCTGGATCGTCGGTGACGACAACGACGTCATCGTCTTCGACGCCGCCCACACCGCCGACCCCATCATCGAGGCCGTCGCCGGCCGCAACGTCGTCGCCGTCATCTGCACCCACGGCCACAACGACCACATCACCGTCGCCCCCGAACTCGGTGTGACACTCGATGCCCCGGTGTTCCTGCATCCGGCCGATGAGATGTTGTGGCGAGAGGTCCACCAGGACAAGGAGTTCCGCAGCGTCGAGGACGGTCTCGTGCTCACCGCTGGCGGGATCGAACTGCACGCGTTGCACACGCCGGGTCACTCGCCCGGGTCGGTGTGCTGGTCGGCTCCCGGCCTGAACGCGGTGATCTCCGGTGACACCCTGTTCCAGGGCGGACCCGGCGCCACCGGACGGTCCTACTCGGATTTCCCGACCATCCTCGACTCGATCAAGAGCAGGCTCGGCCTTCTTCCCGAGGAGACCGTCGTCTACACCGGGCACGGTGACACCACCACGATCGGTGGGGAACTGGTCAACTACGACGAGTGGGTCGCTCGCGGCCACTGACGATGCGCCAGCCGGGCACCGACGCAGCGCCGCGAGGAACGAGCGGGGCGGAGGAGGTGGCCCGACTGCCAGGTACGAGCGGTGAGGAGGAAGTGGCCAATCAGCAGCGGCCACTGACGGAACTGGCTCTCGCCCCGAGAGGCTCCCGCGTAGGTGGGAGACCTTTCGGGGCGTTTGCACGTCTGGCGAAAGAGACTTGGACAGATGACCCAGAAAGCATTGACGTGGATCACACCGATATCTATATTTGCTGGTAGTTGAACTTATGTTCAAACTCAAGCACAGAACACGCCTCGGAGAGAACGCATCGAGATGACGGCCACCCAGGACCCTCGGGAGAGTGCGGCTGCGGAGTCGCGGTGTCTCGGGCATCCGACTGGGGACTTTCGCCCGAGGCCTGAGCGCCAGGTTGGGTCAGCCGGCCTTGGCGCCCTTCGCGGAAGTGCTCCGGCGCCTGCCGGTCTTCGGCTTCTCCTGGCTCAACACCAGTCGAAGCAGCGGTTCGGCGTCCTTCTCCGACGCCACCGATCCGCCCATGACCAGCTGGACGCCGATGCCCTCCCAGGTCGCTTCCAGACGCTGGGCCACTTCACTGCTGTAGAGGCGCGTCAGTTCGGCGCGAGTGGACGCCGACCAGTTCTCGACGAGCTTGTGGTAGGCGACGTCACGCACCGAGTGCGCGTAGATCTCGAAGAGCAGGATTCGGTCCTTCTCGTCCCCGTACATCACCGAGAGCAGGTTGAGCACGGCGGCGACCAGCGTGTCCTCGTCGACGGCGGCGCGGAACGGGGGCAGAAAGCGCTCGGTCTGCCTCTGCACCCAGGCGGCGAACGCCTCGAACATCAACTCATCGATGTTCTCGTAGTGGTAGCTGGCGGAACCGAGCGCAAGGGACGCGGCGGCGGCGACACGTCGGTGGGTGACCCCCTTGACACCGTATTCGCAGGCCACGTCGAGGGCGGCCTGTCGCAACGCGGCGCGGGTCGGCTCGGACCGAGCATTGTCTCGGGACACCTGAGCTCTGCCTCTCCACACCGTGTCTATACCGCGTTTTCAGAGCTCAGGGTACCAGTGGGGAAAGGCCATTCGCCGCGTGGCATCGGCGTTGGGACGTTCAGCAGGAACAGATCTCGACATGCGCAGAGCTGTCACCGCAATCGGATTTCATGTGTCGCTACGTTCAAACCCATTCCAACGCAAGGGCGAACGGCTGTGTTGGGTGTTCGGAGGAGGGTGCAGTCATGACTGCGGTGCACGATCACATCGACTCCATCGCGGAATTCGACTGGGATCTCGTGACTTTCGTGGTGCAGTGGGCCCGATACGGGGGTCCAGAACCCGAAGAGGTGCTGCCCAGATTCGGGATGACGTGCACTCGCCTGCGTGAGCGCCTCGACGAGATCATCGTCTATGCGCACCAGCACCCCGACCGAATGAAGGCTGAGCAGCGAGAACTCATCGTCCGGGTGGAGCGCTGGTTGTCGACACTCGCCGAAGATTCGCCCTACAGCGCTCCTGTCGATTCTCCGCCGGTGGACCCACTCGGAGTGGACGGCCAACCGATCTTGAGCCGAGGGATCTGGCGATGGCGCCAAGAAACCCTCACCACTCGGGTCGAGGCCGCTCGGGCATCTGCCCGCACCGACTAAAGGAAGGCATTCGATGACAACGACGTCACACAGTGTCGACGGGTTCGCCCCAGCACGCGTCGCGCATCGGTCACGCGGATTCGCGGCTGCTGTGGCCGACTTTGCGCAGGGCGATCCCGTCATCATCGGCTACGACGGTGAATGTGTCATGGCACTGTCGGCGGCGGCGGCGACGCCCCATACGACGGCGGAGTTGGTCCGGCACGGGTCGGGCCTCCTCTTCGTCGCGATGCAGAGTCGACGGCTTCGTGCGCTGCGCATTCCGGCCATGCCGGCCGAGCTCGACTCACGATGCTCGAACAGCTATGTCGCCGTGGATGTTTCGGCTGGAATCACCACCGGCATCTCAGCTGTCGATCGCACCACGACCATCAACATGCTCAGCGACCCGAGCAGCACGCCCGATACGTTTCGGAGGCCCGGGCACGTTGTTCCGGTGGCAGCCGACCTGGTCGTGGGGACGGTCGCGACTGCACCCCAGACGGTGCTGATGCTGGCGTCCCTCGCAGGCGGTGATACACCGGCCGCGGCGTTCACGACGCTGGTGTCGGTGGATCACCCCTGTGAGAACGCGACAGCCGAGGAGGGCCCGCGCATCGCGGAGTGGCTGGGCCGTCGGTTCATCGACAGCAGGTCGGTGGCCACTGCCTTCTACGGGTGGCGGTGACCCCGAGGGGGTGACGCGTCAGGTCAGCGCGCGGAGTTCAGCGACCAGTCCCAGGACGTGGCTGCGCCGCTGCTCGTCGCACACCTTGCCGGCACTCCACAGATCAAGCTGATTCGCCTCGACGTCGAGGGCGCTCGCGCGCAGGTCGGCGACAAGGTCGTTGAGGTAGTCCCGGCGGAAGTCGTCGCACTCCTGGCCGGATGCCCAGAGTTCGAGCTGGTTGGCCGCTGCGACCCGCAGATCTCGCAGCGAGAACCCGTTCGGTCTGGTGTCCGTGGCCGGGACGAAGAGGTGGGGATCGTCGTCGGTTTCGCGTCCGATGCGAATGGGTTCCGCAGGATGCAGCACTGACATGTAAGCCACCTCTCGGAAATGAGTGAGTGGGCGACGATCTCCCCGTGGCCGCTAAGTTATCGGACGTTCCAATGCTGCGCCACGGGGCGAACAAGATCAATAGTCGTGTTGCCAAAAACGCACCCATCCGCGGTCCTTCCTGGGAAATAAGCATATATCGTCTGCCATAGAGTTAGCCGCCGCGTTGTCCTGCGGTTTTATTACGCACGCGTCAACGCGGCGAGGCGCTCCCGCAAACGCACTGGCGCGGTGCTTGTGGAATCGGTCACATCCTCGCGTGTGCGAGCCCCCAGGAGGCCGGTCCGAGGGTGGTCGCCGTGTTCGTCGACGTGGCGACACCGGCGGTGCGGCCAACGGCGAGGGGGCGAATGAGGGCGAAGGAGGTGCTGCTCGGCGGCGGTTTCACCGAAGGCCGTCCCGATTGATCGCGCGACGCCGCGGGTACCTGGATACCCATGGACATCGTGGGCACCCTCGAGCGGGCCGGCCGTTCAGCGGTGTCGGTGTACCGCCGCACCGGCGCTGACGTTCCGTTCGGAGATCCGCTGCCGTCGCACGGCACCGAGATGGAGGGCTGGTTCTGGCGCCTCTCCGACCCGGCCACCGGACGCGTCGTCATCGCCCTCTGCAGCGCCAACCGGCATGCGTGCGGCGACTGGTCGACGGCGGCCATCGCCCTGCATCCCGGTGGTGTCGTGCGATCGAGCGCCATCGACTCTGTTCGGGCGGACCAGAATGAGTTCCGGGTGCAGGCACGGTCGGGCGGTGACTTCGTCGACGCCTCGCGCGAGGCGCTCGTGATGTCCATCGGTGACTGCTCCCTTGACCTGACCTTCGAGGACCGGCACGAGTGGTCGGGCGCGTTCGGGGGAAGCGGATTCGTCTCCGCCGTGCCGTTCCTGAACCAGTACTGGCATCCATACCGATTGGGCGGGCATGCGTCGGGGACGGTGCGGTGCGGCGATCAGCAGTGGACGTTCACCGACGCCACGCTGTACGGCGAACGCAACTGGGGAGCGGGGTTCCCTCGTCGATGGTGGTGGGGCCAGGCCCACGACTTCGGCGACGCCGACGTCTGCGTGGCCTTCTCCGGCGGCCTGCTGGAGTTCGGACCGCTGCGCGGGCACGTCACGGGTGTGGTGGTGCGATTGCCGGACCGACTGCTGCGGATCACGCCGCCGGCGTGGGTGTCCTACAGCGGCGGCGAGGACCGATGGCGGATCCGTGCGCGCACGCTGCGCTACAGCGTCGAGCTTGACGGGCAGGGAACCGCCGAGGGGCCCCATGTGCTGCCCGTGCCGCTTCCCGCCGAACGCCGGAACATCGACAGCGATTACGAGTACCTGGCCGGCACCCTGCGCTGCAGAGTCCGGGAGTGGGGGCGCGTGATCTTCGACGGCACAACCGATCTCGCCGCATTGGAGGTGGGCAGCCGGCCCGACTGAGTCACGCGACGACGCGATCGTGCTCCAGCTTCGAGTCCGCGGGATCCGGCAGTGCCATTCCGGCCGCGAGTCCGTCGCCCAGGTACTCGAGAACGGCGTCGTTGATCAGCTCGCCCGGCACCACTGCCGGGATGCCCGGCGGGTACGGCGTGATCTGTTCCGCCGCAACACGTCCCGCCTGCGACACCGGCACCATCTCGGTGGCGCCGAAGAACGCGTCCGGGGCAGGGTCACGGTCGCCAACTGCAGTTCCTCGGGGCTGGGTCGAAGGAGCAGGCGGCATCGCGCCACCGCGTCATGGCGTCGACCAGTCGTCGGATGCTGCGCTCGTCGTCGGCGAACGACAGTGTCGCCAGGGTCCGTCGGTGGTCACTCATGCCCATGTCGATTCCGCACTGTTCCCGCAACCAGTCGGCGGCCTGAAAACCCGACGTCCCGGTGCCGGCGACGTCCAGCAGCACCTGCAGTCGATCCAGGTCGGCGGATGCCTCGTAGATAGGCCGCGACCGCGTCGAGAAACGGCGCCTTCGACTGGTCCATTCTGTTATGCAGACTGCCCCGGTCAGCCTGGGTCAAAACACGGGCCTGAGGGTCAATTCAAGACTGCGGGTGACTGTGAGCGGCCGCGTTGGCACGCCGATCGCGGGGTGTCGGCGTACCGACACGGGCGCTCGCGGGGGAGGGGGTTACTCGTTGCGGTGCAGGAAACCGTGCAGCGAGGCCTGGACGAGTTCGTCGACGATGGCGTCCCGCGGCGGCGGCTCCGGCCCGAAGAAGGTCGACTGCAGCGCGGCCATGCCGACGATCATCGCCACCGTCGAGTGTGCGGGCAGATCGGGTGACTCCGCCGGAATCCCGCGCAGGCGCATGCCCTGAGCGCTGATCTCGCCGAGTGTGGTCAGGGCCCGGGCGATTTCGGCGATGCCTGCGTCGGCGGTCTCCTCGGCGCTGAGTGCGTCGGCGGCGACGAGCGTCACCAGGAGACCACGGTGCTCGACGAGGATGTCGTAGAGCCTGCCGACGAACTGACCCGCGAGATCCTCTTCGGCCGTCTCTTCGGGAACCACCGACTGCCAGGTCCGGCCGAACTCGTCGACGAATTCGGTGAAGGGCAGGACCAGCGCTTCCCGGAACAGGCCGGCCTTGGAACCGAAATGGCGGAACAACAGGTGCTCGGTGACACCCGCGGCCTCGGCGATCTCACGCGTGGTGGTGCTTCGGTAGTCCTGCCGCGCGAACAGGGTGCGGGCGGCGTCGAGCAGCAGCCTGCGTGGCTCGCCACGGGGCCGACGCACGGCCGGTGATCGCTGGGGCACGGTGCGCCACTCCTCGATTCCGAACTCGGAGATTCTGTGCTTTCAAGATAGCGGGCGGTGTTCTACAGTTTTAGGTAGTAAGCACTATCTAAAGGCGGATTCGTGACCACTGAACCCACCACCGGGGTGTACTACGACCCGTTCGACTTCGACATCGACGACGACCCGTACCCGGTGTGGCAGCGCCTGCGCACCGAGTCCCCGCTGTATTTCAACGACAAGTACGGCTTCTATGCGCTGAGCAGGTACGACGACGTCGCACGGGCGCTGCCGGACTGGCAGACCTATCGGTCCGGCCGGGGCACCACCGCCGACATCCTGTTCGCCGGGATCGAGGTGCCGCCGGGCATTCTCCTATTCGAGGATCCGCCGCTGCACGACCTGCATCGTCGCCTGCTGTCCAAGGTGTTCACGCCCCGCCGGATGCTGGCCGTCGAGGACATGGTGCGCGACTTCTGTTCCGGCGCATTGGATCCCCTACGGGACTCCGACGGGTTCGACTTCGTCGCGGACCTCGGGGCGTTCATGCCGATGCGGACCATCGGCTACCTGCTGGGCATTCCGGAGGAGGGGCAGAAACAGATCCGCGACCGCACGGACCAGAACATCACGGTCGGTGCGTCCGACGGCACACCGAAGGACATCAGTCCGACGATCTTCCAGGACTCGATCGCGATGTTCGCCGAGTACATCGAATGGCGCGCGACGCATCCCTCCGACGACCTGATGACCGATCTCCTCAATGCCCGTGTCGAGGAACCGGACGGCTCAGTGCGTCCCCTGGAGCGCACCGAGGTCCTCGCCTACACCGCGATGATCGCCGGGGCGGGCAACGAGACCACGGCTCGGTTGATCGGGTTCATGGGCCAACTCCTCGCCGAGAATCCCGATCAGAGACGCGAGATCGTCGTCGATCCCGCGCTGATTCCCGGGGCGGTCGAGGAGACGCTGCGTTACCAGGCGCCGTCCCCCGTGAAGGCCCGCTATGTCGCACAGGACGTCGAACTGTACGGGCAGACCGTGACGGAGGGCTCATACATGTTGTTGCTCAATGGCTCGGCGAACCGCGACGAGGCGCATTTCGTCGACCCCGACCGCTTCGACATCCATCGCAGGGGCGGACATCTGAGCTTCGGACAGGGCCTGCACTTCTGTCTGGGCTCGGCCCTTGCTCGCCTGGAGGCGCGGATCGCGTTCGAAGAGGTGGTCAAGCGCTGGACCGACTGGGAGGTCGACTACGACAACGTCGCCATGGCGCACACGTCGAGTGTCCGTGGATGGGCAAGGCTCCCAGTCAGATTCACCTGAGCCGATGCGGGGCTGCGGTGCTGCATGTCAGAGTGGAGTCATGAGCCCTCAACGCGTCTCGGGCGGAGTGGTGCACGACCTGCCCAAGGACCTCCGGGCGGCCTTGGCCGCGAACGCGACCGCGCTCGCGGCCTGGAACGACATCACGCCGCTGGCCCGGAACGAGTTCATCTGCTGGGTCGAGGATGCCAAGCAGCCGACCACACGCGAGCGCCGCATCCGCCGGACTCAGGAGGAGTTGGAGGAGGGGAAGCGGCGGCCCTGCTGCTGGCCCGGCTGTGCGCACCGGGAACGCACCGGCAGGCCTTAGGTCAGCTCAGCCCGATGTGGTTCGGCGGCCGGAACGCGTCGGCGGGTTGGGCCAGGGCGATCGCGATGCAGTGGCCGATCGGACCGCGCTGGTCGAACAGCGTCGCCGATCCGGATGCCACGCCCTCGGCACCGTTGTGCCCATCCGATGCCAGGCCGACGAAATCCCCGTCGGGCAGGCGGCTCAGCGACAGCGTGAAGTCGGCGTTGATGTAGCGCAGACCGCCGGTGCTCCAGTGCGTCAACGCGCTGGTGACATCGGCGGCCAGAGCGACGCGGGTGAATGGCGTCAGCGGATGGCCCGCGATGAGCGGCCGCACTTCCCGCACCCAGGCGTACTTGCGACTGTGTGCCTGCTGCCACTCCTGGCGCGTACCGCCCAGCGAGCCGTGCAGGGTGTCGATCCCGTAAGCCCACAGCTCGAACGGCATGTGCTGGGGAATCGTCGGCGGCTCAGTGGGGACCGGTGGAACAGCCGCCGCAGGTGACCAGATCTGGTCCTCGGGATGCTCACCGCGGCGCAGGAACACCGAGGTCGCGCGGCAGACGATCTGATCGTTCTGGGTGATGTCGGTGTCGACGACCTTGATGCGCCGGCCCTCACGGCGGACCTCGGTGCGCACGCGCAGCGGTTGCATGAGCGTCGGGCGCAGCATGTCGACTGTCAGCCGGGCCGGCTGCAGGCCGGGATCTGGGCAGGCCTGCTCCACGGCCCACCCGGCGAGACCGCCCAGAATGTGCCCGCTGACCGTGTTTCCCCACGGCCCCTGCGCCATCGGCGCCGGGACCAGCGACTCACCGTCGACGGTGAAGAAGGCGTCCGCGTCCTCGCTGTTCACCACCTCACGATAGGCAGCCGGTCAGGAGTGTGTGTGCAAGGGTGCACCCGACATCGCCAGCAGGGCTTCGCCGAGCGCCTCGTTCTGAGTGGGATGGGCGTGCAGGTGCGGACGCACGTCCGCCGGAGTCGCCTCCCAGCCGACGATCAGCTGGGCTTCGCCGATGAGTTCGCCGACCCGGTCGCCGACGCAGTGGATTCCCACCACGGGACCATCCGCGTCCGCGGGCCCGCGTCGAATGACCTTGATGCCGCCGGAGGTTCGCAGGATCTGGCTGCGACCGTTGCCGCTGAGGCCGTACACGGTCGTGGTGACTTCGCCGTACTCGGCGCGGGCCGCGGTTTCGGTCAGCCCGACGGAGGCCACCTCGGGATGCGAGTAGGTGATCCGGGGGATGAGATGTTCGGTCACCGGCACGGGGTCGCGTCCGGCGATCACTTCCGCAACGAAGATGCCGTGCGCGAAGCCGCGGTGCGCGAGCTGGTGGCCCGCCACCAGATCTCCGATGGCGTAGACCCCCGGGTGGTTGCTCTCAAGCCTGGCGTCGACGCGGACGAACCCCCGATGTACTGCGATGCCCGCCTCCGCGAGCGCCTGTGACCTCGGCTCCCGGCCGGCGGCGACCAACACCACCTCCGCCGTCATCGTGTCGCCGTCCTCGGTGCCCACCGTCACGCCGTCCTCGGTCTGGGTCGCACCGGTGATGGTGATGCCGGTCCTGACGGTCACTCCGCGACCACGCAGCGTTCGCTGCAGGATGTCGGATGCCCAGGCGTCCTCCCCGGCCAGCAGCCGTGGCAGGGATTCGACGACGGTCACCGATGAACCCAGCGATGTCCACAGGCTGGCGAACTCGACGCCGATGACTCCACCACCCACCACCAGGGCAGTGCGGGGCACATCGGTCAGCTCCAGCGCCTCGTCGCTGCGAAGGATCCGGCCACCGAACGCGAGCTCCGGCACCTGGCGCGGTGTGGAACCGGTCGCCAGCACCACGGCGTCGCCGGAGAGGACGGCGCCGTCCACCTCCACACGGCGACCGCCGAGATAGCGCCCGGTGCCGGTCACCACAGTGACCTTCCGGCTGGTCACCAGGCCTTCCAGCCCGCGGTGCAGTCGGGTGACCACTGCGTTCTTGTAGGCCTGCGCAGCGGCCATGTCGACGCCGTCGAAGCGGGCCCGGACACCGACGTCGACTGCGGCGCGGGTGGTGTCGGCGACCTCCGCGGTGTGCAGCAGTGCTTTCGTCGGGATGCAGCCGCGATGCAGGCAGGTCCCACCGAGTCGGTCGGCTTCGATGAGTGTCACGGACAGGCCGAGTTGACTGGCCCGCAGTGCGCACGAGTACCCGGCCGGCCCGCCGCCGAGGATCAGCACATCGCTGTTCTTCTGCGTCGTCACAGCCGGCCCAACGCCGCCACGGGGTTCTCCACATAGTCGGCGAACAGGCGCAGGAACCCGCCAGCCGATCCGCCGTCACAGACGCGGTGGTCGAAGCTCAGCGACAACTGGGTGAGCTTGCGCACGACGACTTCGCCGTCCACGACCCAGGGCCGGTCGATGATGCGGCCGACACCCAGGATGGCCGCCTCCGGGTGGTTGATGATCGCCGCAGATCCATCGACACCGAACACGCCGTAGTTGTTCAACGTCACAGTGCCGCCGGACATCTGGGCCGGGGTGAGCCTGCCCTCGCGTGCTGAGGTGGTGGCCTCGGCCAGCTTCTCCGAGAGCGTCACGGTGTCGAGTGCGTCGGCGTGCCGCAGCACCGGGACCACCAGCCCGCGCGGCGACTGAACCGCCACACCGAGGTGGATGTGGCTGTGCCGCAAGATCTCCTGCCGGTCGGCATCGAAGGATGCGTTCAGTTCGGGGAACTGCCGCAGTGCCGCGATGCTCAGCCGGGCCAGCAGCGCCAACAGGCTGACCGATTGCCTTCCGCCGAGCTGCCGCCTGGCCTCGAGCAGCCCGGTTGCATCCGCGTCGACCCAGGTGGTGGCGTCGGGGATCTCGCGGCGACTGGTGCCAAGCTTGTCGGCGATGGCCTTGCGGATTCCGGTGACCGGGATGCGGTGCTCGTGCGCGGGAGCCGGTGCCGGAGTCGCGATCGCCCGCTCGACGTCGGCGCGGGTGATGGTCCCCCCAGTGCCGCTCGGGGATAGCGTCGTCAGGTCCACGCCGTTGCGCAGTGCCAGCCCGCGCACGATCGGTGAGATGACCTTGGCGGCTGTGCCGCTGCCCGGTGCCGGTGCGCGGCGCCGCCGGCGACGGGGCTGGTCCTCGACGCTGGTCCCGTAGCCGATCAGCACGTTGCCCGATCCGGCCCGCTCTTCGTTGCGGTGTTGGGCGAACTCATCGGGGCGCACGCTGATCAGCGGCGCACCGACGGCCAGCGTGGCGCCGGGATCTCCGTGGAGTTCGACGACAGTGCCGGAGAAAGGGACCGGCACCTCAACCGAGGCCTTGGCGGTTTCGACCTCCACCACCGGTTGGTCGATCGTGACCGTGTCGCCGACGGCGACCAGCCAGTCGGCGATCACCGCGTCGGTCAGCCCCTCGCCGAGGTCTGGCAGCACGAATGTCTGATCGCTCATGCGCCGACCACCCAGCGGTCGTCAGGCTGGTCATCCCACTGCAGACGGTCGACCGCGTCGAGGATTCGGTCGCTGGTGGGCAGGTGCCATCGCTCGAGCCGTGGTGGCGGAAAGGGGATGTCGTACCCGGTCACTCGGAGGACGGGAGCGGCCAGGTGGTGAAAGCACCGCTCCTGCACTCTGGCGGCGATCTCGGCGCCGACCCCCGCGAAACCCTGTGCCTCCTGGACGATCACGCAGCGGCCGGTCCTGCGGACCGACGCGGTGACGGTCTCGTCGTCGAAGGGCACGATCGATCTCAGGTCGATCACCTCGATGTCGCGGCCGTCCTCGGCCGCCGCGGCGGCGGCCTGCAACGCCGGTTCCACCGTCGGGCCGTAGGCCACCACGGTCACGTCCGCGCCGGACCGCAGCACCTGAGCCCGACCGATTCGCGGGCCGCGGTGCAGCTCGACGTCGGCCCGCGAGAAGTACAGCCGCTTGGGTTCGAGGAAGACGACGGGATCGGGGTCTTCGATCGCCGCGCGCAGCAGGCCGTAGGCGTCCGCGACGGTGGCTGGGGTGACGACCTTCAGGCCCGGGGTGTGGGCGTAGTAGGCCTCACTGGAGTCGCAGTGATGCTCCACCCCGCCGATGCCGCCCGCGTAGGGCACCCGGATCACCAGCGGCGCCGACAACACACCGCGGGTGCGATTGCGCATCTTGGCCACGTGGGACGCAATCTGCTCGAACGCCGGGTAGGCGAAGGCGTCGAACTGCATCTCGACGACCGGGCGGTAGCCGCCCATCGCCATTCCCACCGCAAATCCGATGATTCCGGATTCGGCGAGCGGAGTGTCGAAACATCGATTCGCACCGAATGTCTCGGCGAGTCCGTCGGTGACCCGGAAGACTCCGCCGAGCCTACCGACGTCTTCGCCGAACACCACCACCGAATCGTCGTCGGTCAGCGCGTCGCGCAGTGCGGCGTTGAGTGCCTCCGCCATGGTGGTCAGGGTCATCGGTGATCCTCCGAGTGGTCGAGATGCGAGTCGGCGCGGGCCTGCTCCCGCTGCTCGAGAAGCTGGCTGGTGGGCTGGGCGTAGACATGTCGGAACAGGTCGTCGACGTCGACGGGGCGATCCCGGTTCATCCCGTCGCGGATCGCAGTGGCGAGCTCCTCGGCCTCGGTTGTCACCGCGGCGGCGTAGGCATCGTCCAGCAGGCCTTCGGTGCGCAGGTGGATCTCTAGTCGGCGCAGCGGATCTCGCGCGATCCACTCGGTCACCTCCTCGTCGGTGCGGTAGCGCCGCGGGTCGTCGGCATTGGTGTGGCCCGACACTCGATAGGTGTGCGCCTCGATGATGACTGGACCGTTGCCGGCCAGCACGTGCTCTCGGGCGGCGTCGAGGACCGCGAGCATGGCGACCGGATCGTTGCCGTCGACCTGCTCGCTGCCGACGCCGTAGCCGACACCTTTGTGCGCCAACGACGGGGCGACGGACTGACGCGACAGGGGCACGCTGATGGCGAAGCCGTTGTTCTGGACCAGGAAGATCACCGGCGCGTGAAACACCGCGGCAAAGTTGAGCGCTTCATGGAAGTCGCCTTCGCTGGTGGCGCCGTCACCGCACAGCGCCAGCACCGCCGCCCCGGCGGATCTGCGATCCAGGGCGTGGGCCAGGCCCGTGGCGTGCAACAGTTGGGTCGCCAACGGCGTGGCCTGTGGCGCGGTGTGATTCCGGACCGGATCGAAGCAGCAATGCCAGTCGCCGGCAAGCGATCTCAGGACGTCAACCGGGTCGATGCCGCGGGCCGCCAGGGCCATGGAGTCGCGGTAGGTGGGAAACAGCCAGTCCTCGTCGCGAAGGCACATCGCTGCGGCGATCTGGCAGGCCTCCTGGCCGCGCGACGACGGATACACCGCAAGCCTGCCCTGTTTGGTCAAGGCCGACGCCTGCTCGTCGAACCGACGTCCGAGCACCATGTTGCGATACATGGCCAGCAGTCGCCGGCCGTCGGGCCGCCGATAGCGGGCACCGCTGACCACGGGCTGACCCTCGGGGTCGAGGTACTGCACGGCTGAGTCGGCGGGAAGAAAAGTCTGATACAGCGTTACGTCGGCCGGTTCGGCGACAGTCACGGCTTCCTCCAGGATTCCTAGATGTCCTACGATCGTCGGCATTCGGTGGTTGGATGACAACGCAGATGGGATTTCTGCGGACGGATTGCCCAGATCAGTGATTCTCAGCGGCATAATGTCCCGGAATGACGGCGATTGAAAGTGGCCGGTGAACAGATGGATGAGACCCACGTCAAACTCGACGACGTCGACCGCAGGCTGATCCGTGAACTCGTCCGGGACGGCCGACAGTCGATGCTGGCGCTGGCACAGCGCGCGCACGTCTCGCGGACGCATGTCTACGCGCGTATCGAGCGCCTGGAGAAGGCCGGTGTGATCGAGGGATTCACCGCCCGGATCAACATGGAGAAGGCCGGATTCGCCACCTCGGCCCTGATCGCGCTGACCATCCTGCAGGACTCGTGGCGCGGCCTGTCCGAGCAGTTGAAGACGTTGCGTCATGTCGAGCGGTTCACCCTGGTGGGGGGCGACTTCGACGTCCTGGTGGTGGTGCGGGCTCCCGACAACAAGACGCTGCGGGACGTGGTGCTCGAACAGATCCACGGCCTGCCGGGCATCCGTTCCAGCCGCACGTGGTTGGTGTTCGAGGAGTGGAACGACCAGCGCTGCGAATGGTTGTGAGGGCCAGTCAGGGCTGCGCCTCGGCGCGGCGCCGGGCCAGATCGCGAGCCGCCGCGTCGGTGGGAACCGCCCCGGCGGAGCTGATCTCGTAGACCTCGGTCAACGTCTGACCGATATCGGCGGTGTGGTCGGCCACCGTGTCGGCGTCCCAGCCGAGCACCTCGTGGCCGACGAGGTGGTACGCCCCGCCGGCGTTGCTGACGAAGTCGGGGGCGTAGAGAACTCCGCGCTCGTGCAGGATCTCTCCCGCGTGTTCCCCGGCGAGGATGTTGTTGGCCGCCCCCACCACCGCAGCCGCCGGCAGTCGCTGTGCCACGGCGTCGTCGATCAGACCGCCCAGCGCGCAGGGTGCCAGGATGTCGCACGGTGCACTGGTGACCGCGTCGGGATCGACAGGGCGGCAGCCGAACTCCTGCGCCCACCGCAGGCGGTCGGCGTTGACGTCGGCCACCAGCAGGTGCGCGCCGGCGTCGGCCGCCAGCATCGCGAGGCGACCGCCCACCGCACCGAGGCCCTGGATCAGCACGGTCAGCCCGTCGAGCTCGCCGAGTCCGGCGAAGCGCGCGGTGGCCTTCATCGCTTCGAAGACGCCGACTGCGGTGTTGTGTGCGCTGGAGCCCGCGCCACCCCTGCCGGGGGACCTGCCGAAGACGAACTTCGTTGTTTCGCTGAGGGTGTCCATGTCGGACGAGTTCGTGTTGACGTCGGGCCCGGTCCAGTACGTGCCGTTGAGCCTGTCGATGTTCTCGGCGTGCAGGCGCAGGATGTGCCGCCAGGTGGATTCGTCGAGATCCCGGCGGGGGGCCGGGAGCGCGATGACAGATTTCCCGCCGCCCATCGGCAGGTTGCTGACGGCCATCTTCAACGACATCGCCTCGGCCAGCCGGGCCGCATCCCGCAGAGCGTCGGTGAGCGAGTCGTATCGGGCGGCCCGGGTGCCGCCCGCGGACCGTCCGTGCCGGACCGAGTCGACTCGAATGATGAAGGTCGCGCCGGTGTCCGGGTCGTGGCGGGTCAGCGTGAGTTCCCCAGCCCAGCGCAGGCCGTCAGCGGTATCCATTGTCGCACCTCTCATTTCAGCGATCAGGTGACGACGGTAGGGAGCAGACGGCCCGGTGGACAGCGGGCCGCCGATATGTCGGACAGAATGCTCGGTTGAGGCGGTTGCGGCAGATGTCTGTCCACACCGGAGGCATCCGGCCGCCGGCGGTGAACACTCTGCCCTGGGGCTACCGGACCTTCACACCGCGCCGGATGACCGTGCGAACCCGTTCGGGCAGCCCTTCCACCGAGACCTCCGAACCCGCCAGCAGCACCATGTTCGCCAGCTTGCCCGGTGCCAGCTCGCCGACGTCGGAGGCGATGTCGAGCAGGTCGGCGGCCGAGGTCATCGCGGCGCGCAGCGTATCGACCGCCGAGATCCCCAGCCGATGCATCAACTCCAGTTCGCGCAGGTTCTCGCCGTGGCGGGAGATGCCCGCGTCGGTGCCCATGGCGATGGGCACTCCGGCTGAGTGAGCCAGTCGCACGGATGCCTCATGGGCCTCGATCGCGGCGATCGCCTTCTGCCGCATGTTCTCTGGAATTCCGCCGGAGGTCTCAGACTGGCGCAGGATGGCGTGCGGTGCGGACAGCGTCGGCACCAGCCACGTCCGGTTCTGCACCATCATGTCCACGGCCTCATCGTCGAGGTACACGCCGTGCTCAATCGAGCGCACCCCCGCGCGGATCGCGTTCTTGACGCCCTGGGCGCCCTGGGCATGGGCCATGACGTGGACGTGGGCGGCCCGCGCTTCGGACATCAGCACCGCGAGTTCCTCGTCGCACAGCTGTGCGCGCCGTGGGTCACTGCGCGGACTGATCACGCCCCCGGTGGTCGCGACCTTCAGCACGTCGGCTCCGGCCCGCACGAGTTCACGTACCGCCCTGCGCATCTCGTCGACGCCGTCGACCACGGTCGGGGGCCGGCCTGGATGCGGGGGCCACAACGCGTGCACGCATTCGCCCGAGGGCAGCCATTCGTCGGCGTGTCCGCCGGTTTGGCTCAGCATGCCGATGGCGATCTGCATATCAGGTCCGTCGACGAGGCCGGTGGTGACGGCCTGCTTGACACCGAGGTCGGCACCCGCGGCGTCGCGGACGGTGGTGATGCCGGCGCGCAGCGTCAGCTGCAGGTTGCGGGCCGCCTGAAAGAACCTCAGGGAGAACGGAGTCTGGATAAGCCGCATGGTGTCGACGTCGTCGAGCATGACGTGCACGTGAGTGTCGATGAAGCCCGGCACGACCAGGTGGTCAGTGGCGTCGACCGCGGTGTCGGCATCCAGGTCGATGCCGACGTCGATGATTCGGTCGCCTTCGATCAGGACGTCCGCCGGTGCGGCAGTGCCGCCGACGGGGTCGAAGACGTGGCCGCCGCGGACCACCAGCCGATTGGTCATTCGGGGTCGCGCTCGACGGGCGCGTACAGCGTGTTGATCCAGATGGTGGTCAATGCCGCGGCCGCGGTGGCCGGGTCAGTGCTGGACTGCTGGCCGAGCGCCGCGATCAGGTACCGCTCGTTCATCCACGTGAGCGCGCGCGCGACCTCGTGTGGATCGGTGATGTGGCTGCGCCCCGCGGCGACATCCGCCTCGATGCGGCGCGCCGTCCGCTCGGCCAAGCGGTCGGCGAGTTCGCGGTACAGAGCGCCGATCTCGGGATCGTGGCGTGCGGTGTCGGAGATCGCTTCGATCAACCTCCCGTGCTCACCCCAGAGCGCCGTGAGAGCCTCCAGGCTGCGCCGCAACTCGGCCACCGGATCGTCGGACTCGGCCAGCCAGTTGTCGGCGACGTGGTCCAACTCCAGTCCGACGTCGCTGAGCATCGTCATCAGCAGGTGTTGCCGATCGTCGAAGTGACGATAGAACGCGGTGCGCGCCACCTCCGCGGCGGAGGTGATGTCGTCGAGCGAGATCTCGGTCCAGGACTTCTGCTCGAGCAGGCTGTGGGCGGCGTCGAGGAGTCGGCGGCGGGCATTGCGGCGGTGCTCTCGTCGGCGCGCCTGCAGATCTGACTGGCGGGCGGTCATGTGGTCCAGTCTCGCACACTCCGCACAGGCAGTTAGACGTAAACGTTGACACGGTGTCGCACTTGTAGTTCGCTAGCACCAATCTGCTTCGGAAGGGTGTGACGCTTGTGCGACTGAGTTTGTCTTTCACCGGGTTCGGTCCGATCCTCGCCGACCTGCCGGCGGTGCACGCCGCCGAGGAGTGCGGGTTCGACGGCCTGTGGTACGCCGAACACATCTGCGCCCATGATGCGGTGGTGCCCGCGACGGTCTACCTTCGTGAGACGCAGCGCCTCGAGCTGGCACTGATGGGCATCAACCCGGCCAGTCGGCATCCGGGCGCCGCGGCGATGGAACTGGCGTCGTTGGCCGAGATCGCCCCGGGCCGGGTGCGGGCCGCGATCGGCACCGGCGTGCCCGACATGGTGGCCAAGCTCGGTCGCTCGGTCGACAAGCCGATCGCCGCCACCGTCGCGTTGCATCAGGCGCTCAAGGCGGCGCTGGCCGGCACCGAGATCACCGAGGAATACCCGGGTTTCAGCTTCGCGCACTACCAGCTGAACCCACCGGCGGCGGCACCGGCACTGGACATCATGGCGGTGCGACCCCGGATGGTGCAGACCGCGGTGCGATACGCCGACGGCGTGTGCCTCAGTGCCGGGGCATCGCGGACTTATCTGGCCGACACCGTCGCGCAGGTCGAGCGCTTGCTGGCTGAATACGGCCGGCCGCGCGCGGACTTTCGGATCTCGGTGGTCGTGCCAGCGGTCGTCAGCGAGGATCTTGCGCAGGCTCGGGCGCAGGTCGCGTCGGTGCTGTCGACCTTCGACGCACCGACGCTGGAATACCTGTCCGCGGGTGCGATTGCGCCCAATGCACTGGTGACGGCGCTGGCCTCCGGCCGACCGGCCGAGGTCGCACAGGTGCTCACCGGCGAGGTGGTCGACGCCATGGCACTGGTGTGTCTGCCCGAGGGTGTCGGCGAAGCGCTGGCCGCCTACGCCGGGACCGGCGTCGACGAGATCGCGATCGCCCCCCTCATGCCCCCCGACCAGGTGCCAGATCTGGTCAAGCTGCTGGCCGCGAACCGGCCGGCACCGGCCGCCATGGCCTGAAAGAACACATTCACCTCAACACCGGGAGAACAAACATGACCACCAGCACATCTTCGGTCGAAGCCGACGTGGCCGAGATCATGCGGCTGCACCGCGAATTCGTCGATGCCAACGGTCCGCTCGACTCGAGCTACCTGCGGCGCCGGGTCACCCCCACACCCAACGAACTGGTCTGGTACAACCTCAACGGTTCGGCCTACATCGGGCAGGATCACATCGCCGGGTTATGGGACACGTTGTCGGCCAACATGAATTCACCGGCGGTCAGCACCGAACTGCGCGACGAGCGTGTCGAGGTCGACGGCGATGTCGCATGGGTGACCTACCTCAGCCATTACCAGGGCGACTTCGGCGAATTGGGCACCTTCGACGGCGGCATGCGCAGCACCGAGATCTGGCGCCGCCGCGACGGGGACTGGGAACTGGTGCACACCCATTTCTCGGTGCACGTGCCTGACCAGATGAACGGCATGTGACGGTGCCGCTGGCGTGTGAGCGGAGCTGACCCATGCGGCGGATCAACGTAGAGGGCCCCCACGGGCGCATCAGCTGCCTTCGCGGTGAGCCTGGTTCGGCCCGCACCGCGTTGGTGTTCGTGCACGGCATCAACGGGGCTGCCGCCGAATGGTCCTCGGTGGCGGGCTGTTTCGCTGACCGCAACGTCGTGGCGGTGGATCTGCGCGGTCACGGCGAGTCGGAACCGGGCCCCGAGTACGGCGCGGCCGACTATGCCGCCGACGTCAGCGCGGCGATGTCGGCCCTGGACCTCACCAGTGCGCACCTGGTCGGCTCCTCGTTCGGCGGCGCCGTGTGCCTGGCCCTGGCGGCTGCCAATCCCGACCGGATCGCATCGCTGACCCTGATCGGCGGGGCGCTGAGCATCGCGGGCGGTGTCGACGTCGAGGCCGCAGCGGCCGAACTGCGCCGGCTGGGTACGGAGACGTTTCTGGCGCAGTTGGCCCCGGCGAGCTTCGGCCCGGACGCCACGGCCGAGATGGTGCAGGAGTTGGTGCGGTCGGCCGCTGGCCGCGATGAGGCCGTGGTGGAGCGGGTGCTGCGCGCGGCGCTGACCTCCGATGTGACCGCGGAGGCGGCCCGCGTGCGGGCCCCCGCTCTGGTGCTGACCGGCGAGTACGACCAGACCTGCTCTCCCGCAGTCGGTTCGGTACTCGCCGCTGCACTGGGCACTGAATGCAGGGTGCTCGCCGGGCTCGGACACCTCGCGCACATCGAAGCTCCGCGCCAGGTTGCCGCCCTGGTCGCCGCGCACCTCGACCGCGTCGAGGTGCGCGGTCCGAGTGGGACGTCGGAGGGTTCCTGATGCGTCCGGCGCCGTTCGGCTACGTCGCCGCGACCACCGTCGCGCAGGTGTGCGCCGAACTGGCCGAGGACCCCGCCGGAACCCGGATCCTGGCGGGTGGGCAGAGCCTGATGCCGCGGCTGGTCCGGCGTCAGGAGCGTCCGCGACGGCTCATCGACATCACCCGAGTGCAGGAGCTGCACGAGTTCGACGCCACCGCAGAAGCTCTGCGTATCGGAGCGGCCGTGACGCAGCGCACCGCCGAGAAGCACGCCGCAACAACATCGTTCGGCGTCTTGGCGCAGGCGCTTCCGTGGGTCGGCAAGGTGACGACACGCAATCGCGGCACGGTGTGCGGCAGCTTGGCCAATGCCAATCCGGCCGCGGAGCTGGGGGTGTGTCTGGTGGTTCTCGGGGGCGAGATCACGGCGGTGTCGGCGCGCGGAGAGAGGCGCATTGCCGCCGCGGACTTCTTCGGGCCGCCGGGCCGCACCGCCCTCGCCGACGACGAGTTGCTGCACAGCGTGCGCTTCGATCGACCGGCGGTCGGCACCGTAGGCCGTTTCGAGGAGGTCACCATCCGCGGTGCCGGGGACACCCCACTGCTCAGCGTTGCCGTCAGCGCGCGTACCGACGATGACGCTGATCTGCGGGTCGGACTCGGCGGCGAGGGACAGCCGCCGACGCTGGCACCCCACGAGGTCACCACCGCGCTGGCCGGATCACCCGACGATCGGACCATCGACGAAGTGGTCCAATCCTGGGTCTCAGGACTTGAATTCGCCAGCGACTCGCGCGCCGGCGCGCAGCACCGCCGACTGCTGGCGGTCAATGTGGTCGCCCGCCAGTTGCGTCGGCTACGAGAGGATCTGCAATGACTGCTGCGGACCAACCCGCCATCGCGGTGCGGGTCAACGGCCGGCTCTGGCAGAGCACCGTGCCGGCCCGCATGACCCTGGTCGACTTTCTCCGGGACCGGCTCGGCCTCACCGGCACCCACCTCGGCTGCGGTGAGGGCCTGTGCGGATCCTGCAATGTGCTCGTCGACGCCTGTTCGGCCCGTTCCTGTCTGATGTTGGCCGCCCAGGCCGACGGCACCGAGATCGTCACCGTCGAAGGCCTCACCCCGATCGACGGGCTCTCGGAGGTGCAGGAGTGCCTGGTGCGCCACCACGCGCTGCAGTGTGGCTTCTGCACACCGGGTTTCGTCGTGCTGATCGAGGAGCTGCTGGCAGCCGTGGACGCGGGGGAGTGCCCGTCGCGGGACGACATCCGGCGGCATCTGAGTTCGTCGTTGTGCCGGTGCACCGGATACACCCCGATCTTGGCCGCGGCCGAGGAGCTGGTCGCCCAGCGCACCGCCGCGGCCCAGGCCCCCACCCCGACCACCCGTTTGGAGGAGAACCAGTGAATCAACTGAAATATGTGTCGCAGGAATGGTTGACCCGGCAGGGTGAGCTGCAGCAGGCGTTCCAGACGCGTCCAGGAGCCACGGCACGCGTGCAGTATCGCCTCACCAACGCCCCCGGCGGAGAGGACATCCGGTACTACGCCGACGTCCGCGACGGCAGGATCGTCGAGCAGTTGCTGGGCGACGACCCCGCCGCCGACGGCACCATGACGTCCTCGTTCGACGATTCGATCGCGATCCTGCGCGGCGAGCTTGCCCCCACGGCGGCGTTCATGGAGGGCCGCATCAAGTTGAGCGGCGATGTGGCCAAACTCGGCAAGCTCATGCCGTTGACCCAGACCGCCGAATACAAACGGCACATCACCCAGTTGTGCGCAGAGACCGACTTCTCATGACCTTCTCACTGGTGGCGCGCGATCCGGTCACCGGTCATCTCGGGGTCGCGTCGCACTCGCACTACATGGGCGTGGGGTCGGTGGTGACGTGGGCCGAGGCCGGCGTCGGTGTGGTCGCCACCCAGGCGTTCGCGGTCAAGGGATATGGCCCGCGCGGCCTGGCCGCGATGCGAGCCGGTGCTGGCGCCCCGCAGGCGCTGGAGCAGCTGCTGGCGACCGACTCGGCACCCGAGGTCAGGCAGGTGGCCTTCCTCGACGCCGCCGGAGGATTCGGCATCCACAGTGGCGGCCGGTGCGTCGGAGCGGCCGGCGTCGCCAGGGGCCCGCATGTGGTCGGCCTGGGCAACATGCTCGACAACGAGGACGTGCCGCGGGCCGTGGTTCGCGGATTCGAGGAGGCCACCGGCGATCTGGCTCGTCGACTGCTGGCCGGGCTGCGCGCGGGTGACGAGGCCGGCGGTGACATCCGCGGCCGCCAGTCCGGTGCCGTGCTCGTCGTCGACGGTGTGAAGACCGATGCACCGTGGGACGGCGTCGTGCGGGAGTTGCGGGTCGATGACCATCACGACCCGCTCGGGGAGCTGAGCCGGCTGTTGGACCTCAACGATGCCTTCGACGCGATGTCGGCGGTGGTCTTCGACCCGGATGGTCCCATTCTGGGGCCGTCGCAGCCCGACAGCGTCTACCGCGCCGCCGACACCGCGCTGGCCGAGGCCTCCGCGGTGCTGGGCGACAACCCCGAGGCCACCTTCTGGCGTGCCGTACTGCAGTCGCGGTGGGGAAACCCGACGGAGGCCAGGCGGCTGCTGGACAGCGCCGCGCGCGGTAATCCTCGATTGCCGACCTTCTTCAGTCGGCTCACCGAGGCCGGGATCCTCACGGGCGACGAGGTTCTCGACCGCGGTTAGGTCCGCCGCAGCTGTCAGAACGCGCTGCTGCGGGCCGGCGCGGCCGGCTCCAGCGGGCCCATGGGGTGTGCGGCCATCGGGGACAGTGCGGCGAGCAGTCGCTCGGCGGTGATCGGAACGGTGTCGACGACGTGGCCGTGGTCGGCGCCGAGGGCGTCCCGGATGGCGTTGGCCACGACCGCGGGTAGCGGGATGGCGCCACTCTCTCCGGCCCCCTTGGCCCCGTTGAGGGAGAAGGGCGACGGCGTCTCGAGGTGGACCGACTCGATCGGCGGCATATTGCCCGGCAGCGGTGGTGCGTAGTCCCACAGGGACTGCACGACGGGTTGCCCGTCGGCGGTGTAGGGCAGCTCCTCGTACAGCGCCGCACCGATACCCTGTGCGGTGCTGCCGTGGATCTGCCCTTCGACCAGCGCGGGGTTGAGTTGTACGCCGCAGTCGTGCCCGTAGACCAGCCGTTGCACCGTCACGGTTCCGGTGTCGGGGTCGATCTCCACCGCGGCGGCCACCGCGCCGAAGGTGAACGCGAAGTTCTGTGGATCGTAGGTGAATCCCGCTTCGAGTCCGGGTTGGGCCTCCGGAGGCAGATCCGTTGCGCGCCAGGCAGCTTGGGCAACCTGGGCGACATTGACCTGTTTCCCGGCCACGGTGGCGAAGCCGAACTCGGTGTCGAGGACAGCCGACGGATCGACCTCCAACAGGTGCGCGGCGATAGCACGCATCTGGGCGCGCAGTCCCCGAGCAGCCATCATGACCGCAGATCCGGCGACCCCGGCGCCGCGGCTGCCACCACTGGCGTAGCCGGTGTATGGACAGGCCTGCGTGTCACCACAGACCACCGAAACGTCGGCAAGCGCCACACCAACCTCGTCGGCGGCGACCTGGGCCAGCACCGTCTCGACGCCCTGACCCATCGGGGTCTGCCCGGTCAGCACGGTCACCAGCCCGGAGGCGTCCATCCGCACCACCGCGCGGTCGTGGCCGGGGTTGTTGATGCCCATCATGGCCGCGGACGTCGACGGGCCGAAGTTCGAGGCCTCCAGGTAGCAGGCGGTGCCGACACCGACCAGTCGCCCCGCGGCGCGGGCATCCGCCGCCTCGCGCCGGGCGCGGTCCCAGTCGAACCGGTCGGCGACCAAGCCGAGCAGCTCGCCGTAGCGGCCGCTGTCCAGGCACATCATGGCCGGCGTCCAATACGGAAGTTCGTCCGGGCGCAACAGATTACGCTGGCGGATCTCCATCGGATCGATCTCCAGGCGACGAGCGCCCTCGTCGAGCGCACGTTCGATCGCGAAGGTGGCCTCGGGCATCCCGAAGCCCCGGTAGGCCCCGATGGGGGTTTTGTTGGTGACCACAGCGACCAGTTCGGCGAGTGCATCACTGACCCGATACGGTCCGGTCAGCATGGCCGACGTGACCACGCCCGACCCCGCACCGGCCATGTAGGGGGTGGCCCCGCAGTCGAGCAGCACGGTGGCCCGCAGGCCCGTGATGGTGCCGTCGGCGTTGAATCCCAACTCGAGATCGACCGTCGTCCCGCGTCCGTGGACGGTGGCGACGAAGGACTCCGGTCGGCTCTCGATCCACCGGACGGGGCGGCGGACGACGCGTGCGGCGAAGGCGACCAGCGTCTCTTCGACGTAGGCACACACCTTGTTGCCGAACGCGCCGCCGACGTCGGGGCAGCACACCCGAATCCGGGACTCGGGCACCCGCAGGGAGTCGCTCAACGAGGCGCGGACTTGATGCAACGCCTGCGTCGAGGTCCACATCGTCAGGGACTCACCGGTGATGTCCCACATCGCACGCACGCCGCGGGTCTCCAACGGGAGTCCGGCCACTCGGCTGCTGGTGTAGCGTCCCGAGACGACCAGCGCCGACTCGGCCAGCGCGGCGACCGGGTCGCCCGCCTCGAAGCGGTTGCGGCCGAAGACATTATCGGTCCAGTCGGCATAGAGCAGTGGTCGGCTGTCGGCGCTGGGTTCGACTACGGCCGGCAACCGCTCGTAGGTGACGTCGACGAGTTCGGCGGCGTCTTCGGCCAGGTAGGCGTCGTCGGCGATCACCGCGGCGATCGGCTCTCCGACGTAGCGGACCCGGTCTCCGGCCAGACACCACGTCGGCGCGTCGGCCTGAATCTGTGCCGTCCACATCAGACCCATCGGGTCGGTGTGCGGGCGGACGTCGGCACCGACGAGCACCGCGTGCACCCCGGGGGCGGTGCGGGCTCGTTCGGTGTCGACCGAGATGCGCGCGTGCGCCTCGCGGGAGCGCACGACCACCAGATGCAGTTCACCGGCGGCCTGCTCGTCGGCGAGGTAGCTGCCGCCGCCGGCGGCCAGTCGCCGCAACTTCTGTCCCGGCGGACTCTGGCCGACGTGGGGTGCCCTACTCATCGCGTCTCCTCCACTCTCACGGTGAACGTAACGACAGGTGTGACATCATGTCAACATAGTCGTTCGGGTGGTGCTGGGAAGCCCTGAACTGCGCACACGCCAACATCGGCGCGGCCCCTCGAACGGACTGGCGCCGCACCCGGCGTCCACAGTGACCGACGTCAGCCGGGCCGTCGGTGGTCGGTCTCGTCGGTGCTGAAGAGGGTGACGCCGCCGGTGGCGAAGTTCGCGACATCGGCACTGGCGGCGGCCATTTCAGGCGACTTCAGTGCGGCCTTCAACTCGTGGGCGGAACTGAAGCTCAGGCTGGCGACCAGGTGGTACGGCGCGTCCTGGTTCGGCACCAGTGAGCGCGGCCTGCCAGTGGTGAACCCGGCCAGGCCGGGGATCTGCAGCGTCAGCGGGATGTGGGTCTGCGTGTAGTGGGCGTCGAACGCCGCCGGATCGACGGGATGGCCGTAGCAGACCGAGATGCGGAACATGTTCTCCTCCTCAGGCACGGGCGGCTCCCGATCCCCTCTTGGCGACCAGGGTCAAGACGTCGTAGGTGGCCACCGGTTCGTCGTTCTGATTGCTCACCACAGCGTCCCAGCGCACTTCGCCGTAGTCGGCGGACAGTCGTGGCGTCATCTCCTTGGCGGTCAGCGTGACGGTGAGCGCGTCACCGGCCTTGACCGGGGTCAGGAACCGCAGGCCGTCGACGCCGAAGTTCGCCAGCACCGGACCCGGATTCGGCTCGACGAACAGGCCCGCGGCCAGCGACACCACCAGGTAGCCGTGCGCGACGATCCCGCCGAACAGCGGGTTCTGCGCCGCGGCAAGGGGATCGGTGTGCGCGTAGAAGGTGTCCCCGGTGAACTCGGCGAAGTGGCCGATGTCGGCCAGGGTGACGACGCGGGGACCGCCGACGATGGTGTCACCGATCCGCAGGTCTTCGAGATGGCTGCGGAACGGATGGACCTCGGTGATGGTGCGCGCCGCGCCGGTCGTCCAGCGTCCGGTGATGGCCGTGAGCATGTCGGGGCTGGCCTGAACCGCAGTGCGCTGCATGAAATGCAGAACGCCCCGAATGCCGCCCAGCTCCTCGCCGCCGCCGGCGCGACCGGGACCGCCGTGCACCAGGGTGGGCAGTGGTGAGCCGTGGCCGGTGGACTCCTTGGCGTCGTCACGGTCGAGGACGAGGATGCGGCCGTGGAACGGCGCGATGGCTGTGACGACCCTGCGCGCCACGTCGGCATCGTGGGTGACCAGTGACCCGACCAGACTGCCCTGACCCCGAGCGGCGAGTGTGATGGCGTCGTCGAGGTCGCGGTAGCCGATCACTGTGCTCACCGGGCCGAAGGCCTCCACCTCGTGCACGGCCGCGGCGGTGGGATCGTCGGCGCGGAGCAGCAGGGGTGGCAGGAATGCGCCCCGCTCGGCGTCGGCGCCTTCGACGTGGAAGGACTCCGGGTCGCCGAAAACGAGTGTGGCCGAATCACGCAGCGCTTTCAGTGCCCGCAGCACCTCGTCGCGCTGTTCGATGCTGGCCAACGCGCCCATGCGCACGTTGTCGAGTTCGGGGTTGCCGACGACGATCGCCGACAGGCGTGCGGCGGTGGCCTCGACCACCGCGTCCTGCAGCGCGGCGGGCACCAGCGCGCGCCGGATCGCGGTGCACTTCTGGCCGGCCTTTGTCGTCATCTCGGCGACGAGCTGCTTGACGTAGAGCTCGAACTCGGGTGTGTCCGGCGTGGCGTCAGGACCCAGGATCGAGCAGTTCAGCGAATCGGCCTCGGCGTTGAACCGCACCCCACCGGCCACCACGTTGGGATGGCCGCGCAGCTTGGCCGCCGTCGCCGCGGAACCGGTGAACAGGACGGTGTCCTGGCTGTCGAGGTGCTCGAGCAGCGCCTGCGGTCGAGCGCACACGAGCTGCACCGAGCCCTCGGGCAGGGTGCCGGAGTCGACGATGGCGCGGAAGACGAGCTCGGTCAGGTAGGCGGTCTGGTGGGCCGGTTTCACGATGGACGGCACGCCGGCAAGGAATGCCGGAGCGAGCTTCTCCAGCATCCCCCAGACCGGAAAGTTGAAGGCGTTGATCTGGACCGCGACGCCGGGCCTGGAGGCGTAGATGTGCTGTCCGACGAATGTTCCTGCGCGGCCGAGGGATTCGGGTGGCCCGTCGATGACGATGGTGTCGTTGGGCAGCTCTCGGGTGCCCTTGCTCGCATAGCTGAACAGAGTGCCGAACCCGCCGTCGATGTCGATTGCCGAGTCGCGGGTGGTGGCCCCCGTCGCGGTGGACAGTGGGTAGAACTGGTCCTTGGCCGCCGTCAGATGCTTGGCCAGCGCCTTCAACGCCGCGGCGCGCTGGGGGAACGTCAGCGCGCGAAGCGCTGGACCGCCGACCTGCCGGGCATAGCGGATGGCTCCGGACACGTCCATGCCGCCCGAGGGGTATCGGGCGACCTCGTCGCCGGTGACCGCGTTGATGAGCGGATCGGCCTCCCCGTCGGGGGTGATCCACCTGCCGGTCACATAGCTTTGCAGCACAGCCGTCACTGTCGAGTCTCCTTACCTACCGTCCATTCGTTCGGTAATCACTCTGGCAGTGGCCGCCCTGAAACGTCAAGGTGTTCAGTGCGAAGGGGTGCGGGTGCGCAGCCCGTCGAACATCATCGTGGCGACGGCCTCGGCGACCGCCTCGCCGGACAGGGTGCGGCTGGGCCGGTACCACTCGATGAGTGAGTTCACGGTGCCGAAGATCAGTCGGCTGGTCAGTCCCGGATCGACATCCGGGCGGATGCTGCCCTCGTCGCAGGCTTCCTGAACCAGGTTGCCGACAATCTGGTCGAACTCTCGGCGGCGGGCCAGTGCGCGCCGCTCCACGGCGGTGTTCCCCCGGATCCGGAGCAGCAACGTGACGTACGGCAATTCCTCCACCAGCACCTGAACACTCCGCTTGACCAGGCTCTCCAGCCGGTCGATGGCCGGTCCGGTGGTGGTGTCGGGCGCCTCCGTCGCGGCGAAGAGTGCGTCGAGGGCGCGGTCGACGGCCAGGCGGAGGAGTTCCTCCTTGCCGCTGACGTGGTGGTAGATCGACGACTTGCTGATCCCCAGTCGGGCGGAGAGGTGTTCCATCGACGTGCCGTCGTAGCCGCGCTGGTTGAACACACCCACGGCGACGGCCAGCAGGGAGTCCAGGTCGTAGCCAGGTCGGCCCACCTGACCGGTGGACCTGGTGCGCGGCGGAGCCATGCCGATCATCATCGCATTGCCCACGCTGCGACGGAGATTCATCGGCGCGGCACGGGCAGCCCTAGACAACCGACCGAACGATCGGTTATTAATGGAGCCGACGAAAGCAGGTACTGCCGTGGAACGGGTGCTGTGAGCGACGACGAGTTCGAGACGCTGCGGATGAGGGCCGACGCCGACCGGGTGCTGGTCGAACTGGCTCGCCCCGCGCAGCGCAATGCGATCAATGCCGCGATGGTGGCCGAGCTGCACGCGGTCTGTGCCCGCATCGAGGCCCAACCGCGGATCCTCATCGTGACCGGGGTCGGTCCGGACTTCGCAGCGGGTGCCGACATCGCCGAACTGCGGGAGCGTGGGCGCGATGACGCCCTCGCGGGAATCAACCGGACGGTGTTCGATCGGATCGCCGCGCTGCCGCTGCCGACCATCGCCGCAGTGGAGGGAAACGCACTCGGTGGCGGAGCCGAACTGGCCTACGCCTGCGACCTTCGGGTCGCCGGAGTCAGCGCCCGGTTCGGCAATCCCGAACCCGGACTGGGCATCCTGGCCGCGGCCGGTGCCAGCTACCGGCTGCCCGCGCTGGTCGGCACGTCGATCACCAAGCAGGTGATACTCGGTGGCCGCGTGCTGGACTCCGCCGCCGCCCTCAGCTGTGGGCTGGTCGCCGAGGTGGTGGCCGATGGCGCCGCGCTGACCGCGGCGTGCGCCCTCGCCGACCGCATCGCCGGACAGTCCCCGCTGGCGCTGCGCCTGTCCAAGGCTGTCCTCGATGCCGACGTGCCCCACCCGCTGCTCGACGACATCGCCCAAGCGGTGCTGTTCGAAAGCTCCGACAAGGCCGAGCGGATGACGCGATTCCTTGACCGGAGCAGGAAGTGAACGCCGTGCCCGGTCCAGTTCCCGCCACGGTTTCGGTGGTCGGCGGCGGCCGGATGGGCGCCGGCATCGCGCAGGTCTTCGCGGCCGCGGGCGCGGGCGTGACCATCGTCGAGACCGATCCGGTGGCCGCCGAGGCCGCCCTGCGGCGGGTGGGCGCCGGCCTGCGCCGCGCCGCCGAAAGGGACACGCTGGGCGAATCGGCCGATCGGGTGCTGTCGCGGGTGAGCACGGTCTGCGCGATCGCCGAGTTGGCCGCTGATTCCGGACTCGTGGTCGAGGCGGTGCCCGAGTTCATCAGTGCCAAGCTCGATGTGCTGACGGCCGCAGAGCGGGTGGTCGCACCCACCGCAGTGCTGGCCTCCAACACCAGTTCGCTGCCCATCACCGAACTCGCCGCGGCCCTGCAGCATCCCGCGCGGTTTATCGGGATGCACTTCTTCAATCCGGTGCCGGTGTCCGATCTGGTCGAACTCGTCCGCGCGCCGGAGACGGCCGAGGAGGTAGTGCACGCCGCGCTGGGTTGGGTCGGCGCACTGGGGAAATCCCATGTGGTGGTTCGAGATTCGCCCGGATTCGCGACCAGCCGACTCGGGGTGACCCTGGGGTTGGAGGCTGTTCGCATGCTGGAGGACGGCGTCGCCGACGCCGAATCCATCGATCGCGCGATGGAGCTGGGCTATCGCCACCCGATGGGGCCGCTGCGTTCCACGGATCTCGTCGGGCTCGACGTGCGATTGGCCATCGCCGAGCATCTGCACGCAACTCTGGGGCCGCGCTTCGAGCCCCCGCAGCTGCTGCGCGACAAGGTCGCCGCCGGCGACCTCGGCCGAAAGACCGGGCGCGGTTTCCACCGCTGGCCAACTGTCCCAACGTCCCCCGAGGAGAAACCATGAACCGGACCGGCGCAGCCACGGTCGGCCACACCCTGCACGCGGGCGTGGCCACCGTCACCCTTGATCGGCCAGCGGCGTCCAACGCGCTCGAC